>DLGQ01000109.1:0-118968 GCA_002482775.1 Flavobacteriales bacterium UBA7690
CCGCAACGACGGCCGCATCTGGGTTCCTGCGAAACTCGAGGACGCCAAAGCGATCCGCGAGGGCAAGAAGAAAGGCAGCGACATCCCGGAAGCGGACCGCGATTATTACCTGGAACGCCGCTATCCGGCCTTCGGTAACCTGGTGCCGCGCGACGTGGCCAGCCGCGCTGCGAAGGAGCGTTGCGATGCGGGCTTCGGGGTGAACAAGACCGGTGAAGCCGTCTACCTCGATTTCAGCGCAGCGTTCGAACGCTACGGTAAGCTCGAAGCGAATGTGAAGAAGATCGACAACCCGAGCAAGGAAAAGATCATTGAGCTCGGCCGTGCCGTGGTGAGCGAGAAGTACGGCAACCTCTTCGACATGTACGAGAACATCGTCGGCGAGAACCCCTACGATCACGCGATGAAGATCTACCCCGCCGTACACTACACCATGGGCGGCCTCTGGGTGGATTACAACCTGCAAACAACAGTGCCCGGTCTCTTCGCCTTGGGCGAAGCGAACTTCAGCGATCACGGCGCGAACCGCCTCGGTGCTTCAGCACTGATGCAAGGCTTGGCCGATGGCTACTTCGTGATCCCGTACACGGTCGGTGATTACTTGGCTGATGATATCCGCACCGGCCCGATCAAGACCAACACGCCGGAGTTCGATGCGGCCGAGAAGGATGTGAAGGACCGCATCAATCACTTCATCAACAACAAAGGCACCAAGCCAGTGGACGATTTCCACCGCGCGCTGGGCAAGGTGATGTGGGACAAGTGCGGCATGGCCCGCAATGCGCAAGGCTTGCAAGAGGCGATCCAGGAGATCCGCGCCATCCGCGAGGATTTCTGGAAGAACGTGCGTGTGCCCGGCAAGGCCGATGCCTTCAACCAAGAGTTGGAGAAAGCCGGTCGTGTGGCCGATTTCATCGAGCTGGGCGAACTGATGTGCATGGATGCGCTGAACCGCAACGAGAGTTGTGGTGGCCACTTCCGTGAGGAGTACGCCGAGACCGACGGCCCGCAGAAAGGCGAAGCCAAACGCGACGACGAGAACTACGCCTACGTAGCAGCATGGGAGTGGCTGGGCGAAGCCGGAAAGGCCAACCTGCACAAAGAGCCGCTGGTGTTCGACGAAGTGAAATTGACGCAACGTTCATACAAATGATCCCGTAGCGTCGACCCACTGGGTCGACCTGCACGAATAGCAAGGACGATGGGCAACATGAAATTGAACCTGAAGATCTGGCGCCAGGACGGTCCCAACGCCGCTGGGCAGTTGAAGGATTATCCGGTGAATGATGTGTCGGAGGACATGTCGTTCCTGGAGATGCTCGATGTGTTGAACGACGACCTCGTCCGCAAGGGTGATGACCCCATCGCGTTCGATCACGATTGCCGCGAGGGCATCTGCGGATCCTGCAGCCTCTTCATCAACGGCGAAGCACACGGCCCTACGCGCGGCATCACCACGTGCCAGCTGCACATGCGTCGGTTCAAGGATGGTGATACGATCTACGTGGAGCCTTGGCGCAGCGCAGCGTTCCCGGTCATCAAGGATCTTGCTACGAACCGTGGCGCGTTCGATCGCATCCAAGCAGCTGGCGGTTTCGTGAGCGTGAATACCAGTGGCAACCTCGTTGACGGCAACGCGGTGCCCATCCCGAAGGACGATGCCGACAAGGCCTTCGACGCGGCCACCTGCATCGGTTGCGGAGCTTGTGTGGCCACCTGCCCGAACGGAAGCGCGATGCTGTTCACCGCAGCGAAGGTCTCGCAGCTGTCACTGTTGCCACAAGGCAAGCCTGAGAGCAAGCGTCGTGCGCTTGCCATGGTGGAGCAAATGGACAAGGAGGGCTTTGGCAACTGCAGCAACACTGGTGCGTGCGAAGTGGAATGCCCGAAAGGGATCAGCTTGGAGCACATCGCACGCCTGCACCGCGACTACTTGGTGGCGACGGTGACGAAGGAGTGAGCCAAATGAAGCTCCCCATGGATCGAACGAGCAGGAGTAGGATTCCTGCGCAATCATGGGAACGTATCGAGTCGTTCTATGCACGTCTTGCAGCAGAAGCTGGATGGGGACATGAGATGCTTGATCTCGTGAAGCATATCCGATCAACAGATTTGTCACATAGACTTTTCGCCTATACATCGCACGCGGATCTGTTCGTTGGGATACACCCAGAGCTCGATCGGCACATCGAAGCACTAAGGATTTTCTTCGATGGAAGCAGTATGACCTACGAGATTGCTTATTGGGCAAAGCCAACAGTTGAACCGGAAGTGAAGCGGTCGTACGCCAGGGCCGACGGAATCAAAAAGGTGGAAGGATCTATTGAGTACCTGAGATGGTGACGTTCAGGCCAGCGACCCACCCCGCCACCATGTTGGCGCCACCATCTTCACGGTGATGAACAAACTCGCCGCTGATTGCGGCGCCATCTATCTCAGCCAAGTCTGATCACTTCAACCGTTTGAGCGCTTGCGCAGGCGTCAGCACCGGGATCATATCCTGCTGCTTGAAATCCTTGTCGTTGCTCACGATGGCATCGATGCCCCCGGCCTTCAACGCAGCTTGGAATTGAACGGCATCATCCAGGTCGTTCCAGCCACTGTTGATGCCCGCGAGAAGCTCGGCCTGTGCGATCTGGGCATAGTGAAGGTGGGGGAGTAGGAGGTTGAGGCGTTGGACCACGTCCCTCATGCGCAGGCCATACTTACGGAGCGAATACAGAACTGTCATCACAGAGACCGGTGTGATGACGATCTCGATCCGACCGGCCGTGCAATGTGCGAATAGCAAAAGGGAATCCTTGTGGGACGATCGTTCCACTTGATAGAGGTCGAAGAGCACATTGGTGTCAGTGAAGAACCTCATGTGTTCTTCTTCGTACCCTTCTTCTTCCTGGGCTTATAGCCGTAGGCATAGGCCAGTCGTGGATCCTCTTCAAGATCCTTTTCGGTGATCTTGCCCGATAGCCAAGTGCCCATTTCGCTGAGCCAATCGGGAACTTCAGGCCTGGCCGCGTCCTTCCGATCGAGCTCTTCTACCAGCTCGTCCACGATGGCGCTCATCGGCTTGGCCTTGCGTGCGCCTGCCTTCCGAAGCATAGCCACGGTCTTCTTGTTGAGGCTGAGTGTGACCTTGGTCTTCATTGCAGATCAAATATACATACGCGGCCTGCAGCCGTACATACGAGGTCGGAAGTGTAGCTTCGGGCCGTGCGAATGACCAGCAAGCTCCCCCACGTCGGCACCACCATCTTCACGGTGATGAGCAAGCTCGCCGCCGAATGCGGTGCGATCAACCTGAGTCAGGGCTTCCCGGATTTCCCGATCGATGAGAAGCTGAGCGATCTGGTGAACGCCGCTATGCGCAACGGTCACAACCAATATGCTCCGATGCCCGGCCTGCCCTCCCTGCGCGAGGGGATCGCCAGCAAGGTGGATCGGCTCTATGGGTACCGCTACGAGCCCGATACGGAAGTCACGGTAACATCCGGTGGCACGCAGGCCATCTTCACCGCGATCGGTGCGGCAGTGCAACCCGGTGATGAAGTGATCATCGTTGATCCGGCGTACGACTGTTATTCGCCTACGGTGGAGTTGTTCGGTGGCAGGCCGGTGCATGTGCGCTTGGGCAGCGACATGAAGTTCGACGCGGATGCGGTGAAGGCGGCGATCACCCCGAGGACGCGCATGCTGATGATCAACACGCCGCACAATCCGGCGGGCACGATCCTGCGCGATGCGGACATGCGGCGCATCGCAGACATGCTGCGCGACACCGACATCATCCTGCTGAGCGACGAGGTCTACGAACACTTGGTCTTCGATGGCGAGCCGCATGCTTCGGCCATCAACTATCCCGATTTGCGCGAGCGTGCCTTCGTGATCTTCAGCTTCGGCAAGGTCTTCCACACCACGGGCTGGAAGATGGGGTATGCACTTGCTCCGAAAGAGCTGATGACCGAGTTCCGCAAGGTTCATCAGTTCAATGTGTTCAGCGTGAACACGCCGATACAACACGCGTTGGCGACCTACATGATGGAGCCAGCGAACTATGAGGCCGTTCCATCTTTCTACCAAGCCAAGCGTGATCGTTTCGCCACCGGCATGGCGCGATCGCGCTTCAAGCTGTTGCCGTGTGAAGGTTCCTATTTCCAGACGGCGGACTACAGTGCGATCAGCAGCGAGACCGATCTGGACTTCGCGCAGCGCGTGACGCGTGAATTCGGCGTTGCGGCGATCCCGCTGTCGCCCTTCTACAAAGAGCCACCGACGGATCAACGGCTCCTGCGTTTCTGCTTCGCCAAACAGG
The DNA here is from genome assembly GCA_002482775.1 of Flavobacteriales bacterium UBA7690. Lineage (GTDB taxonomy): Bacteria > Bacteroidota > Bacteroidia > Flavobacteriales_F > PHOS-HE28 > PHOS-HE28. The sequence goes on from DLGQ01000109.1 coordinate 4,310, forward strand.
ACGCTACCTTGGATGCCGCGATCGAGAAGCTATGCAGGATCTGAGAGTGACCATCGTACAAAGCATGCTCCACTGGGAGGATGCGAACGCGAACCGCACGATGTTCGGTGAGAAGTTAGCGGCATTGAAGGGAACAACGGATCTTGTCGTGCTGCCTGAGATGTTCACAACAGGCTTCAGCATGCGGAGCCCCGAGTTGGCGGAGGACGTGAACGGCGCCACGGTGCAGTGGATGCGCGATCAAGCCACGAGGATCGATGCAGCCATCTATGGCAGCGCGATCATCACCGAAGGAGGTAAGTACTTCAACCGTGGACTTTTCGTGAAGCCGGATGGTGAGGTGACCATCTACGACAAACGACATCTCTTCCGTTTCGCCAACGAGACCGATCACTATCGCGCCGGCAAGGAGCGTGTAGTGGTAGAATGGCGTGGTTGGCGTGTGCTATTGCAAGTCTGCTTCGACCTGCGTTTCCCGGTCTTCGCACGGAACCGCGGTGATTACGATGCGATCCTCTATGTGGCCAACTGGCCGGAAGCAAGGCGCTATCCGTGGAGCCAGTTGCTGATCGCACGGGCGATCGAGAACCAGTGTTATGTGGCAGGTGTGAACCGGGTAGGGATGGATGGCAAAGGCATCCACTACACCGGAGATTCAGTCGTGATCGATCCGCGCGGTGCGGTGATCGGCCAAGTGGAGCCATCACAAGAAGGTCATACGACCGTAGTGCTTGACTGGAACGGCTTGGAAGACTTCCGCGCGAAGTTCCCGGTGGCGATGGAAGCGGACGACTTCGAATTGAAACACTGAGCGCCCGTTAGCGGAGCACTTGGATGTGCCCCATCTGTTCCTGTTCCATGCCGATGGTGCCGTCTTTTTCCTCAAATTGGTAAGCCAAACGCCAGACGTACATGTCGTTCTTCACGACCTCGCCGCCGTAAGTGCCGTCCCAGCCCATCGTGGGGTTATCACTTTCGAAGAGCTGGTTACCCCATCGGTCGAAGACCCACAGGTGCATCTTCACGATATTCTTTCCTACTGGAATGAAGATGTCGTTGGTGCCGTCACTGTTCGGGGTGAACGTGTTCGGGATGAAGATGGCCGACGGGCAGTACTCGATCACTTGGGCGGAATCGCGCGCAGCACAATCGAACTGGTTGATCACATCCACCACATACCAGCCATAGGCGCCTGCTAGGATCACTTGGGAATGTTCACCGGTGTTCCACTCGAAATCGGAACCGGGGTTACCGGCATCGATCCGCACGAATTGCTCATCCTCGCCAAGGCAAGTGTGGAATTGGCGCGCCGCCATTTGCGCTGGCGATGGGTTGAAGTTGACGACAACGGCATCCATGCGCTGGCAGTGGCCGTTGTCCACCTGCACGGAGTAGGTTCCGGGTTGGGTCACCGAGATGGTCCGTGCCGTTGAGCCATTGCTCCACGTGTAGTTCGTTCCTGGGTTTCCTGCATCAAGCAGTAGTGCGCGACCTTGGCAGAGTGTGGTGTCCGGCCCTAGTTGGACCACTGGCGGCTGAACGAATTGGACCACCGCATCGAAGGTGTTGCTGCAACCGATGGCGTTGGTGACTGTGACAGTATAGCTGGCCGCAGTGGTGACCGTGATGGTCTGTGCTGTGGATCCCGTGCTCCAAGCGTAGCTGCAACCAGGGTTCACGGCGTCGAGGGTGATCGGAATGCCGACACAGCGCGTCTCGTCTTGCAATGGATCGGTGGGTGCTGCTTGCACAGCAATGGTGATGGCATCGGGNNGCATCGGTGGCGTTGCACGAGCCGTTGCTTACGGTCACCGAATAAAGCCCTGCTTGGTCCACGGTGATCGTTCGCGTGGTAGCGCCATTGCTCCAGGCGTAGGATAGGCCGGGGTTGCCCGCGTCCAGGATGACTGAATTGCCTGTACAGAGCGTGGTGTCCGCGCCAAGCGAAACAGAGACAGTGGGGACAAGCGCAACGACAGCATCGAAGGTGGAGGAACAGTTCTGTGCTGTCGTCACCGTCACGCTATAGGTGCCGCTCGAGGTTGGTTGGATGGTTCTCGAGGTTAGCCCATTGCTCCAGAGGTAGGTGCTGCCGCTGTTGCCGGCATCGAGCGTAACACTGGTCGTGGCACAGGTGGTCACATCGGTCAGGGCATCGATGGGCAAGCTGTTCAAGTTCACCTGTACCGCATCCGATGCACTACAATTGTTGGCATTGGTAACCGTCACGGAATAGTTGCCAGAGCTGGTCACGGTGATCTGTTGGCTTGTGGAACCGTTGCTCCAGAGGAAGGAACTGCCCCCGTTGCCTGCGTTCAGCACTTGACTGTTCACACCGCAGAGGTTAAGGTTCGGCCCCAGGTTCACGACCGGCAGGGCATGCAGCGTCACATTGAACGTGGTGGATGCTTCACAACCTTGCGCATTGGTCACTGTAACGGTGTGTGTACCGGGAGTATTCGCAACGATGCTCGGTGTAGTTTGTCCATTGCTCCACGCGTAGCTAACACCTGTGGTGGGTGCGGTTATGGTGGGTGGCGTGTTGATGCATGCACTCGCTGTGGCTTGTGCAGGCACTCCGCTGAACGCACGTGTGATCACGACCTGGTCGCTCACGCCGCATCCGTTGAGGTCTGTGATGGTTACCGCGTAGGTTGCCGTAGCATCTGTGAGGATCGTGGGCGATTGGATGTTCGCCGCGTTCAGGTTCGCAGCAGGAGTCCATTGGTATTGCGGGTTCGGTACGTTGTGGGTCAGAATGATCTGGTGGCCTAGCGTTGAACAGAGCGTGAGGTCCGGCCCTACGTTGGCAGTGTAGCCCGTTGTCACCACTACGATCACCGTCTTGCTGAGTGAACAGCCGCTGGCCGTGTGGGTGACCGTACACGTGTATGAGGTGGTCTGTGTAGGCGATGCCACGGGGTTGGCAATGGTCGTATTGCTCAATCCGGCGCCGGTCCACGAATAGGTCAGCCCACTTCCACCAGCAGCCGTTGCGGTAAGTTGTGTTGATTGGCCTTGGCACAAAGTGTCATTCGACGCGTTCACGTTCACACTGAGCAATTGCCCAACGGTGATGGTGACCTGTCCTGTTGCCGTGCAGCCGATGTCCGTTGTTGCGGTCACACTGTACGTTGTCGTGCTCGTAGGTGTCACCGTGGGCGTTTGCACGTTGGCGTTGCTGATGGTACCGTTGTTGGGCGACCATGCGTAGGAGATGTTATTGCCAGAGGAAGGCGTTGCGGTGATCGGAATACCTGCCACGGCGCAAAGCGTTGTGTTCGGTGTGACAGAGATGTTGAAGACCGGGGCCACTTGCACGTGCACGGAGTCTCGGTAAACACAGCTTGCCGTGGGGTCTGTCGCGTTCAGGACGTACCAGCCCGTGGCTGTTGGTGTGGCGATCGGGTTGGCTGATGTGGAGTTGTTCAAAGTACTAGGCTGGCTCCAGGCGTAGCCGAGGTAGCCATCGTCGTACCGTGCGATGAGGTAGTCATCGAGGGCCCAGTTGTCGTGTCCTGCCCCGTTGTTGGCGAGTTGGCGCAAACGGAACATCGTGTTCGCGGATTGGGCGCTGGGAGGGATGGTCACTTCCACCGGCTCGAACCCTGGGAAGGCGTTCTCGCCATAGGTTTCGATCAAGGTCCAGTTGAGGCCATTGTTCGTGGAGTATTCCAATACGATATCGTCTCCGGGTTCCGCATCATCACATGGGCTGTTCCCTTGGGCTATTTTCAACCGGAAGCTCATTCTTCCTCCACCGGTGGTATTGAAGCCAACGGTTTGCGCGTAGCGTTGGCCATTCCCATTGAAGTACAACGCCGAGCCGCTGAAGCTTCCACAAGCGATGCTTGTAACACCACCTTGTATCGCGGTCCATGTGCTGCCGGGTTGGCCATCGAACAGGTCGGAAGAGAGCACTCGCAATGCGCGGCTCCCGAGTTGAACGGTGCTACCCAAGCAAATGGCTTCCGGTTGTGCCGTGGTATGGAGTTCCAGGATGTTGGCCGGTATCACGTTCACGCGGATACTGTCGTCCAAGCTCCCGCAACCGCTCGGGCTGCTCACACGTGCACGGAACCACGCGGACTGCATCGGTGTTGCTGTTGGTGCGGCGATGGTGTCGTTGTCGAGGTAGAACGCTGGTGTCCATTGGATGTCGAACCAGGCGGGATCCGGTGCTGGCACCAACGCCAGTTGCACGGATTCATATTGGCAGATGGTGATCTCGGGCTCGTCGTTCGCTGTGAGCCAGGTAGGGATGGTCAGCGGCAGGCCAACGTGGTAGGTGAAGCTGCGCTGGCACCCGCTCAAAGGCAGCGTGCCCGTGATCGTGTAGCTGGCACTTTGCGTTGGGGTGAACGTGTAGCTGCTTGAGGTTCCAAGCACGGTGTTGGGGGCATCATCCCGCGTCCATTGGATGTTGCTCATGGGCTCCGGTGCGTTCAACGTCATCTGTCCGCTGCCGCATACGATGGAGTCTTGTGGTACGGGGATCGCACGGATATCATGAACGGATGCAGCATAGCTTTCACCATAGCCGGTACCGAACATGTAGGCTTGGAATCCGGCGTTCGCTTGCAGCCTGTGGCGTCCTGCTGCAACAGGGATCTTGGCGTGTTTGCGATCGTTGCATCCAGGGTATGCCTGGAACAAGGATGGGTTTACGACCACGCCATCCAGCGTCAGTTGGCCTATCGCTGCAAGCGGTGCTACTATGCTCACGCTATGCTGCGTCACCTGCGAGGAAACGGATGTGTTCCACGTGGCTTGGGTTGAAAGCCTTTCGGCGGGCGAAACAAGCGTCAACGATGGATCACCGCTACCCGCACAACTATACCCCTCAAGCAGCTGTACTACGCTAACGGGTTGGCTGGCTTGGATGCAGACCGGGGCGGTGGTGCCGTTCACCTCGTGGCGTTGACCCGCGTTCAGCAGGATCGGCGCGCCGCCGTTGATGGTCACCGAAGTGCCATTGGTGTTCGCCATGATCCGGTACGTGCTCGTGTTCACACCGTGGATGGGAGCGGTATAGTAACGTGTTCCCCACGCCGTGGTGGGAACGAGTTGTTCGAAGATGGCATCGCAAGCTTGGCATGCACCCGGTACGGTCGCGCACATGGACCCGCCGATCACCACGAACGGGCGGCATGTTCCACTTTGTGCGGTGGCCTCGACCAAGGTGTTGGTCAGGTCCGTATTGTCAGTTGCTGCTTGTAGTTGATAGCTCTGTCCGGCGTTCAGGTTCACGGTGAAGGGGACTCCCGCAGCTTGTCCGCTCAAGGCGTTCACCGAAGGCGTGATCCGCACCTGCGTTCCATCCTGGGTGGCCACCACGAGCAGTTCGCTCTTATGCAGGTTGTTGAAGTTGGGCAGGCCCTGGTAGGCATCCACCCTGTACGTATTGCCGAGCGAAGATTCGGGTAGGACCTGTGTAAGGTCGTGGGTGAAATTCTGGAAGCTGCTCACGAACACGTTCACACTATCGGTGCTCTGGATCAAGAGGCCTTTCGGTTGCACGTTGCCCGAACCGGAGTTCTCCGCACTGGTGGGCACATCGATCACCGCCACGCTGTTGGCTGCCACAGAGAAGCTGGTGCTCCACCCGTTCAGGGGCAGGCTCACCGTTCCGCTGGTGGCGGAGGCGCTCATGATATGCACCTTCAGGCTTTGCGCACCGAAACCGTTCTGCATGAAGCCGGTCCAGAAGCGCGTGCCACGGGTGGGAAGTTGAGTAGGGGACTGTGCGGGGAGAGAACCGTTGATGGAAAGCAGCAGCAGTAGGCCGCTGCACCAACGCGCGAAGCTGGGTTTGAATAGGGAGCTACGGTTCATGTAAGGCCACCAAAAGAGCATACGGGTAGCGGCCGTTCTACGCCGAGCGACGAACTAAGGTTCCCCGTCGACGAATTCAGTCCAGGTCCCAGTCCACCACCACGTCCCAGGCGGCGCGGACGTTCACCGTCTCGGTGTGGTAGTAGGTGCGCTCCGGTTGGAGCGCTGTGGACCACTCGCCGGTGTCCCATCGCCCATTCCCGTTGCTGTCAGCGATCACGCGTAAGGTGCGCACACCCGGCGCGAGCCGCTCCCATTTCACGCTCGCGGTGGGGCCGGTGATCCTGCTTTCCTGTCCGATCCGTTGTTGCGCGTCGAGAAGTTGAAGCAGATACGGCGTCCCTTCCGGAAGGTGCTTCAGTTCGATGCGCAATGTNNCGGTCCCTTGATCGGCGGCCCGACCGAACGCGATGCGTAGGGTGTCGTTCACACCACCATAGATATCACGCACCGCCTTTGGTTCCACGCTGAGTTTCGTGCTGGTGCCCGGCACCATCTCGGCGTGGACGGCGATCACCTGTTCATCCTCTGTCCTTCCAATGCGGACCGGCAACACCAGGGTATCCCGCATCAACGTGAAGCGCGCACTGTCGATGAAAGCGATGGGCCGTGTAGAACGGACCCGTATCCAAGCGCCTTCAGGCCCTTCCACCAAGTCTGCAGAAAGTCCCGTTTGGAAGGGCATTCGCTGGACCGGTTTGTACCGCAGCGTATCCAACACGCCGTTCGCATCGCTGATCTCGTAGTGTCCAGTGGAAAGCAGGGTGGTGTCCGAAGGCCAAAGCGATACAGTGTCGCGTGTGACGTTCCAGCGAGGCTTCCACCGTAAGGCGCCCCCGGAGCGGGCGATATCGCGCACGGTGATGGTGTCCGCAGTACGTGCCAGAACGAGTTGCAGCGCCCCGTCCGGAACGACTTTGTAATTGCGCACTTGCTGACGGGCACTGCTGGGCAGGAATGATCGTAATGTGATCACGGGCACTGCGGTATCCGTTGCGGCTAGCGTGATCACGGTGTCCAAGAAGGCGATCTCTTCGTTCGGTAGGTCGTAGCGGTAGTTGCTGTTCTTGTCGCGCAGCGCATATACATGGTAGGCCCCTGCGGCGAGGTGGCCGATACTGAACAGGCCGAGCGCATCGCATTTGGTCATGTACGTTGGTCGCGATGTGCGGAATGTGTTGGTATCCGCTGTGCTGTAGAGCATCACGAACATGTCCTTTTCACTCTCTCCGCTGAACGCGTTCAACACCACACCGCTCATTGCAAGACTATCCAGGACAGGTCCGGTGGAGACCACGTAGTTGAGGCCGGGTGCGGCATTGCTTTCAGTAAGGTCCTTCACGCACTCGCCCAGATTGAACGTGTAGGTGGTATTCGTTCTCAACGGAGCGTTGAGGCGGATCTCCACCCCGCGCGAACCCACGATGCGCACCGTAGGGGGCTCATCCAAAGGCGGGGAAACGAGCATCCGTTCGCGCACACGGTCCAGTTGTATCCGCTCATCGAACTCCAGATGGATCGCCTGTGCGTTGAAGTTGACACTGCCGTTCTGCGGTACGGCGCCCACCAACGCGGGTGCCAGTATGTCCTTCTCTCCACCGGTGATGGGTTTCACCTGGGCACAGGAGCAGGCCAGGGTGATGGCGCCAAGGAGCAGCGCGCTCCTGACCATCAGAACAGGGGTTGAAGCAGTTCGCACAGTTGCTCCAGCGCGTGTGCGTCCACGATGCTGAAATCGTTCAGTACGGTACTGTCGATGTCGAGCACAGCGGCGATATGTCCATCGCTATCGCGGATCGGGATCACGATCTCCGACTTCGAGAGCGCGCTGCAAGCGATGTGGCCCGGGAACTTCTCCACGTCGGGTACGATGATGGTCTTCTCTTCCTTCCACGCAGCTCCACAAACACCCTTGCCGAAGCCGATCCGCGTGCAAGCAACGGGGCCTTGGAACGGGCCAAGCACCAGTTCGGCACCCATCACGCGGTAGAAGCCGATCCAATGCCAGTCGAAGGTCTGGCGCAGCGCAGCGGTCACGTTCGCCATGGCGGCCACGGGGTCGTGTTCCTCGTGCAGCAGTTCGCGGATCTGGGGCATCAGCGCGGTGAAGAGGGTCACACGGTCCTTGGTCTCGGGCAGGATGATGGGGTCTTGCATAGCGGGCGGCAAAGGTATTCGCGCTAGGCGCAAGCGGCGGTGAACACGCTGATGCGGATCTCCGGAACGGCGGAAAGGGCTTTTACACAACCTTCCAAGGTGGCTCCGGTGGTCACCACGTCATCCACGATCAGCACATGGCGGCCGCGCAGGTCCTCGGGTCGTGGCAGGTGGAAGGCTTCCTTCACGTTCAGCCAGCGCTCCAGGCGCGATCGGCGGGTCTGGGAGGGTGTACGGATCACGCGGACCAAACCTTTCCCGATGCTCTCCACCGGCCAGCGTTGGCGCATACCATCCACCAGCACCTGGCTCTGGTTGTAGCCCCGCATGTGCTCTTTGCGCGGGTGCAGGGGCACCGGCAGCAGAGCGTCCACAGAGGAGAACCGCAGGCTGTTGGCGAGGTCCTCACCCATCAACCTGCCCATGTGCAGGCCCAGTTGGCGGTCGTGGTGGTACTTCAGGCGGTGAAGCATCTGTTGCACCATGCCGGTGGGGGTGAAGAGCAGGAAAGCGCTCGCGGCGGTAAGCTGCACTTTGCCCCGGAAGAGCTGTTCCACCCGGTTATCCGGGTCTTCGTGGAAGCGTGTTCGCGGCAGGTCGTGCTCACAGGCCATGCACAGGCAGTGCTCGAAATGCATAAGACCCTTGTCGCACCCCCCGCAGCGGCGCGGGATGAAAAGACCGGCGAGGTCATGGCCCCAGCGGTAGAGCTTGGTGTTCTGCGGGTTCAATACTTTGTTGATAAGCGTTCCGTTCGGGACTGAAGAGCCTTGGACACGGCTGTAATTTAGCCCACCGATCCGAAGATCCACACATGGACCAGAACACCAGCACTCCCCCCCAGAAGAATCGTTCCAGCACCGGCCTGCTCCTGCTCGTCGTGCTCCTGCTCGTCAGCAACGTCGTCATGTTGTGGATGTTGATGCAGCGCAACAAGGAAGTGGAACAAGGCGAACAGAAGATCGCCGCCGTGAGCAGTGAGAAGGATAACGTGACGATGATGCTGGAGAACATGCTGGCCTCCTACGACACCTTGAAGACCGACAACGACCAGCTGACGGTGGAGATGGAGGCCCAACGCGAGCGTATCGAAGGGCTCTTGGACCAAGTGAAGCGTGGCAACTACGACCTTTCCAAAGCGAAGAAAGAGGCCGAGACCTTACGGAAGATCATGAAAGGCTACGTGGTCACCATTGATTCCTTGAACCAGGCCAATGCGGCGCTCACGGCACAGAATGTTGGCCTGACGCAGGAACTGGGAGAGGTGAAAGGGCAGAAGGATGCGCTCTCCACGGAAAAGGCGCAGCTGGAAGGGAAGATCGCGAAGGGCGCCATACTGCACACCACCACCATGTCGGCGGGTGCGCTCTTCATGCGCAACAACGGCAAACAAGTGGATACCGACCGCGCCAAGAAAGCCGAGATGGTGAAGTGCTGCTTCACCTTGGGCCAGAACAGCGTGACCGATTCCGGCGATAAGACGCTTTACATGCGCGTGATCAGCCCGGATGGCACGGTGCTTCCGGCGAGCGACCCCAACAACCGCTTCCAATTCAATGGTGTGGAGGGGGAGTTCAGCGCCAAGCGCGAGGTGAACTACCAGAACCAACCGGTCGATGCCTGCATCTTCTGGAACGGCACCGGCGAAATGCGTACGGGCCAATACATCGTGGAGATCTACGAATCGGGAGCCAAAGTTTCCGAGTCCAAGTTCGAACTGAAGTAAGGACCGCATTCCTTCGAGAAGCCCTCGGCCAGTGCCGGGGGTTTCTCATTTCCAGTAGAACGATCTTCAGAAGAACGCACGCACTTGTGCCCCGCCCACATGCACCATGGGTACACCTTGCGACTGGCGGCCGTTGTAGGTGATGTCCACCTGTAGGTTGTTGCTCAGGTTGCGCTGCAGGCTCAGGCTCCACGTCATGTTGGTACCCGGTTTCAGCCCAGCGAGCAGTTCGTTACCCAAGGGTGAATTGGTCTCGCCGGTGTAGGTGATCGCCACCCGGTTCGCGGTTACCAGGATACTGCCTTTGCCCGCGGTGTTGTACCGCAGTTCGGCACCGAAGTCCTCGATACGCGCTTGCTCGCCGCCGTATTCCTCGTTGTTCAACTTGTCCGTGTATTTGAAAGAGAGTATCGCGCGGAAAGAGGTGTTGGGTTGCCAGGTGACACGCGGCTTCAGCCCTTGTTGATCCACGCTGTAGGTGCGGCCAGTGAGCAGATCGGATCGGTTGCCCACTCGCCCGCGCTCAGCTTCCACATCGGCGGTCCATTGGCGCGTGGTGTTCCACCGGATGCGCACCGTGTTGAAGAGGCGCGAACGGGATTCGAATCCGTTCAAGAGCAAGCTCTGGTTGCGGTCGTTCTGCCACGTGTGGTCCACGCTCCATTTGCGGCTGGTGCGATCGTAGAAGAAGGTGTTGCGTGCGGATGAGGAGTACGCGGTAAGGCTGCTATCCTGCTCGTTGAAATGGAACGGGTTCAGTGCGTCCACCACTTCGCTGGCGCCGGTCTTGCGGTCCACGCGCAGTGAGGCGAGGTCGGAGAATTTGCCCAGCCACCGTTTGAAACCTTTTGCATCGGCCCACAACACCGCAGGCCGCAGGTCCAGCGAGGTGCTGAACTGGTTGCTGAAGGTGCGCACATACTGGTTGCTCGGCACGAACACGCGCAAGTAGTCTGCCTCATAGCCGAAGTTGGCAAGCTCGAATTCGTTGAGGTCCTTGACCCCGTCGCTGTTGTAATCGATCCATACGTACAGGCCTTGGCCCGAAGGAACATTCACGTAGATGTATTCACGCCGTTGTTCCAAGCCGGATCCGAATTCGTAGAACAGGTCGAAGATCGCCGCGCCCTTGAACAACGTGAGGTCATGGTCGATACGTGCCAGGTAGGTGTTCTCCGGCCGTTGTGTGGTCAAAAGGGTATCCGGTATGTCCAGCCTGCGGTAGGTGAAAGTGGTGTTCAGCCGTTTGCGCGGATCGCGTGCGAGGTCCAGTCCCATGCTGTAGCTGGTGGCGCGTGCGCTTTCGGTCAGCAGCCCATCGCGTAGGGCACGGTCCCAGCGTTGGCCACCCGCGATGCGCCATTTGTTCTTGAAGCTGTCCGGGCTTTGGATGAAGGTCTCCCATTCGTGGAACTCGTAGCTGCCGGTGATCAGTGCATCGCTGGTATCGGTGCGGAACAAGTTGCGCTCATGCTCGTCCTTGAAACCGATGGTGAGCGGCTTGAACCGTTGTTGCACCAGAGCTTTGTGGCGCAGGAAATCCGTGCGGCGCACGTTGGCCGTCGTCAACCAGCTGGCGGTGCCCACCACGTCGGTTCGGCCCACATGCACATCGCTTAGCAGTTCCTGTTTCCAGCCCCGGTAAGCATCCGTCACTTGGAACGTGCCCAGGCCATAGCTGAAGCTGCCCAACTTCTTCCCGCGCAAACCCACCTTGCCACCCGCGAGCAATTGATCGCCGAGCAATCCCAGGCCAAGGATGTTCCAGTTGCGGTCGAACTCCACGGCACGGTAGCGTTCCACGAAACGGAAGTTGCGGGAAATGGCCTCGGCCTCCGCGCCCAGGACAAGGTGCAGCGTAGTGTCTTTCGCGCTGATCGGTATGGCGTGTTCACCGCGTGTCATCAGTCCATAGCCTTGGTCGTCCGCGCGGTCCAAGGCACTGAAGGTGTTGCGGTCTTCGTTGGTATAAGCGAGTTCCACGGTGGCTTTGGTGCGCGGGCTCGGCTGGTGATCGAAGCCCACGGTGAGCATCTGCTGGTTCTTCGGTGCTACCAGCACGCGCACCGGCGCATGATCGCCTCGGCGCACGACCGTACCGTCCACGGTATCGGGGGCCACCCACCGGAACACACGGCCGTTGGGGGTGAAGTCCTGTTGCTGGTAATCACCGAAGCCTGTTCCCACTTGCGTGAAGGTGATGCGCCACAAAGCGCTGTCGGTGTTCGTGGTATAGACGAAGACCGGCGAGTACCCGAGCGAATCGCGTTGCCAGTAGAGCACCTGATCATCCACGTAACCGGTGCTGTCGATGCCGGGCACGGTGGCGGCCAGCGGATCATCTCCCGCATCGGTGAGCACCGCGCGTTCTTGTTCGGTGAGTTGCTGTTGGAGTGGTTGGTTGCGGTGGTCCTGTTCGCTGTACAGGTTGAAGCGCAACGTGCTTTTCTTCCATTCCAGCGCATGGTCCAAGCGCACCAACGACCGCGCGTAGTTCTTGTCCGAGTACTGGAATTCCACCACGATACGGCGATCCTTGGTGATCATGCGGCGCGCGGTGAAGGTGACCTCCGCCGTGTTGTAATCGATCACGTAATCGTTCTCTTGCCCACGCACGAGCAGTTGTCCATCCACGAACACACGTTCCGTTCCGGAGAGCACGATGATGATGGAACCGGTATCGTTCCCGCGGAGGCGGTAAGGCCCTTGTACCCCTTCGATCCCTTGGATCACGTTGCGTGCGAACTTGCCTTTGCTGATGGCCACGCTGGCACCTACGCGCCCTTTCGTGTGTTCGCCATAGGGCACCGGCGTCTCGAAGCTCAAGCCCTTGGTCTTCTTCAGGTAGGTGAGGAAGTGGCTCTTCGGCCGTTGCAACACGAAGTCCCCCGCGATCAAGGACCACCCCTTCTGTTCGTCGTCCTCGAAGAGTTTGATGAATACCTGATCGAAGTCTTGCAGCTCGAGCGTGTTCCCGCCCGCTTGGATGGGGATGTTGTTGTCCGTTATGCTGGCGAGCACCTGGATACGGTCCGTCAATCGTCCGCTCAGCTCCAGGTTCAACGTGCTGTTCACCGAGAGGTCCTGGTTGTTGCCGAAGAGCACTCCGCGAGATATGCTCCCGCTTTTGTTAAGGCCTTGTACGCCGAGCAGGTCGCCAACTTGCTTTGGAGGTTCGTAGCGGAAGGGATCCACGCGGTCAGCACCAGCCGTTAACAACCTGTCCGGGTCCTTGTGTCGCCTCACTTCGGTGAAAGCGATGGGCATGACCCTGAAACGGACCCGTACGGAATCCACAGGTGGCCGTTCTTTCCAAAGCAGAAGGGCCGTGAATGGGTCAAGTTCATATTGCCAGGAACCCACGGGAATCCCGTCGGCGAACACGGTGAGGCTTCCCGGAACGATGCTCAGCGTATCGAGCTTCGCGGTATCGCTGGTGGCGGGTATCCAGCGGTCGCGCAGGTTGGAGTTGAGACCGGTCTGGGCACTGCTTTGGCCGGTGACAAGTATTAGCAGGGCCACGGCAAGCCCGATGACCAACGCGCGGAGAGTGCTCCGGTAGAAGGCGGTAGGTGGGCCATGGGTGATCCGGTGCATGCGGCGACTTCGTCCGAAAAGTATCCCAAGCGAGGCGGCTGGGCCTATCACCAACGGATCGTTGATGCCGGATGGTGTGTAAGCGGTGCATCCCGGAAGGTGCCGGATACATTTGACCGGTCCGCACCACACGGGCCTACTCCTAGATGCGTTTTCTCGCGTTCCTCAGCATTACAACGATACTTGTCGCCTGCTCTACGCCGGAAACGACACGCGAGCGGGAGGGAAAGGGCGGCAAGTACTGCGGCGGGGTCTTCAACGCCAACGAATCCGAGGAATTACGCGGGCTCTTCCCGCTGGGCCTGGTCCAGGCCGCCTCGCACCGCATCGCTGCGCAGGTATACGAGGGGCTGGTTCGGTTCGATCAGAAGGACCTTTCCATAGAGCCCGCCTTGGCCGATTCGTGGACGGTGGACGGGACGGGGACGGTGTACACCTTCCAGTTACATCCGGGCGTGAAGTTCCACGACGATACCTGCTTCAACGAAGGGGTTGGCCGGGAATTCACTTCCCAAGATGTGGTGGAAAGCTTCACCGCACTGTGCAGCCATGATCCGCAGAACCAGATGTTCTGGTTGTTCCAGGACAAGGTGGTTGGTGCCAATGCGCAATACGCAGCCACGCTGGCAGGAGAACCGGAACCCGGTGTGAAGGGTTTGGAGGCCGTTGATAAGCTCACCGTGCGGATCACGCTTACCACACCGTGGCCGAGCTTTCTCCAGATCCTCGCGCACCAAGGCACATGGATCTTCCCGGAAGAACTGATAGAATTCTATGGTCCCGAAGCACAATGGCACATGGTGGGTACGGGGCCGTTCCGGATGAAGACACATACGAAGAACGAAGTGCTTGTGCTGGAGCGGAACACGGATTATTGGGGGAAGGATGAAGAAGGTAACAGCTATCCGTTCCTGGATGCTGTGCGCTTCACTTTCGTGAAGGAGAAAGTGCGTGAACTGGAAGAGTTCGAGAATGGACACTTGAGCGTGATCTATGAACTGCCGGTGGATCGTACCGAGATCCTGAAGTCGGCATCGAAGTTCCAAGTGCAGGCCACGCCGGGCCTTACGATCCAGTTCTACGGGTTCAATAGGCACATGGCGCCCTTCACGGATGTGCGCGTTCGGCGGGCGTTCTCCATGGCCATAGACCGGCAAACGTTGGTGGATAGCGTTCTGAACGGCTTGGCCGTGCCGGCGACTCGCGGTGTGGTGGCTCCCGGTTTCGAGAACTACCCGTATGACCAGGTCCCCGCAACGGTGTTCGACCCGGAAGGCGCGAAAGCGCTATTGGCGGAAGCCGGGTATCCGGGGGGAAAGGGCTTGCCCACGGTGCATATCCAAGTGAACAACGATGGTTTCGGCTATGTGCGCGTGGCCGAACGTGTGCAGGCCATGTTGGAACAGCATCTTGGCATCCCCGTGGTCACATCGGTACTGCCCGCTGATCAACATTACGAACGAGTGGAGATGGGAAAGGCCCAGTTCTGGCGCGAAGGCTGGATCGTTGATCACCCGGACCCCGAGAACTTCCTTGCGCTCTTCCATGGTAAGAACGTACCTGCCGATACCGCCGAACCATCGTACCTCAACAGTACGCGCTACAAGAACGCCCGGTTCGATTCGCTCTTCACCGAAGCCTTGCGCACAAGCGATACCGCGAAGCGCATGACCTTGCTCGCGGGCGCAGAAAAGCAGATGATGGACGACATGGCGGTCTTGCCATTGTACCACGAGCGCTCTATTCGCCTGCTACAGTCCTGGGTTCGCGACCTGCCGATCAACGGCATGGAGTACCGTGATCTGCGTGGGGTCTGGTTCGATCCAAGCGCGCGCGAAGCCGATTAACCGTGGCCCATCACATGGGCGTGCACCAAGCGTTTTGCGAGGGGCATGAAGGTCTCGATGCAGGGTAGCTCAAGGTCCGTACCTACCGCGAACGTGGCCGGGTTAGGCATGGCCGGGTGCATGGCGATGAGGGCCGACTTCACGTTGTCCAGCGTGGTGCTAAGGCTAAGTGTGTAGGTGGTCACATACCGGGTGAACACGTTCTTGTGGCTCAGCTCCGCCGTCTGCTCCAGCACGAACGGAATGGAGTAGGTGTAGACACGAGCTTCGCGACCCCGCCGTAGGAAGAGCCATCCCTCGGAAATGTGCAGGGGTTGAAGTCCGATAGGAGCGAAGTGCAGATGCCGCTGGATCTCGTCGCGAAGACCGACGCCCTCTTCCTGGATATGCTGAAAACCGGGGACAGCGAACCCGATCACCTCGTCGATCACCTTCAACATCTCCGGCTCATCAGGCCTTGCGTGTATAGCATTGCCCGTGCTGGTTTCGAAACCGACCAATGGACCGGCTAGGCTTCGCGCGAGATCCTCCTTTGTGCGTTGCAGCATCAGCAGGTCGTGCACGTACTGGTGGATCAGTTCCAGATGCGGGTAGAGCTTGCGTTCCGCGAAACGGCGCTTCACACGCTGCAAATAGCCGAGCAGGGTGTACTGCTTCAGCTCCAGATCGATTGATGGGGAATAGGCCCAGTCGCGTGGGAGGCCGGAGGTGCTGGAAGTGCTCATAGCTAGTAGTGGAACGGCTTGTTCAAAAATAATGTTGCTTTTGGCCGGTTCGCGGAGTGACCGCACCCACCTTTGGAGTCAACAAGCAAACGCCACGCCGATGCATCGCCTTCCTACCTGGACCTCCGCCACCATCCTCTTCAGTCTCTTCTTCGTGGCCTGTGTGCCAGCCCGGAAATACGAAGAGGCCGATCAGCGGGCCAAAGCCATGCAGGCCGAAGCCGATGCCGCCAACCAGAAAGCGCTCGACGCGCAGACCAGCAAGGATGAGATGAGCGCGAAATTGGCCGAGTTCACCAAGCGCAACACCGAGCTGGAACGCGATACCACGGTGCTGGGCACCTCGCTGCGGAAGATGACCGTGCAGTACGACAAGATCAATGGCCTTAACGATGAGCTATTGAGCAAATACAACGCGCTGCTGGCCGGCAACAGCAGCGAGAACCGCAAACTTCTCACCGACCTGGAGGCCATGCGCCTGGATCTTCAGAACAAGGAGGATAGCGTGAACGCGCTGGCGAAGCGTGTGGGCGAGAAGCAGGCCGCACTGGCCGCACTACAGGCGGAGATCGATGCCAAGGACGCTGCCATGAAGGACCTGAAGAACCGTGTGAGCCAGGCGCTTTCCGGCTTCGAAGGCAAAGGCCTCACCGTAGAACATCGCAATGGCCGCATCTACGTGAGCATGGACAACAAGTTGCTCTTCCCCAGTGGTAGTGCCGCAGTTGATACGAAGGGCCGTGAAGCCATCAGCCAACTGGCCAAAGCCATCGAGAACGAGAAGGAGCTCAGCATCCTCGTGGAAGGCCACACCGATACGGACAAGATCAGTGCGGGTAGTACTTACAAGGACAATTGGGACCTCAGTGTGGCGCGCGCTACCAGCGTGGTCCGCATCATGCAGGAGAGCAGCAAGGCCGATCCTGTCCGCATCACAGCAGCTGGCCGTGGCGAATACGTGCCCATCGACCCCAACGATAAGGCAAAGAACCGCCGCATCGAAGTGGTGCTGATCCCCGACCTGAACGAGCTCTACAAACTCGTGAAAGAGTAGTCGGCTAGGATGCCGAAGGCTCTGGCAACTTCGTGTCCAGCCATTTCCGCGCGTCTTCCTCGGTCAGGAAGATCCCCGTGGCGTGTGCCCTGGGATGGTACTTGAAGTAGATCTCCGTGATGCGCTCATTGAAGGTGCTCTGGGCTGCCAAAGCAAGCCGTTGAGCACCGCCACACCCGCCGTTCAGGGCGTTGAGATCCATGCCCAGCACGTTCAGCTCGAAGTCCAATTCGGCGGGCAGCACCGCCAACACGTCCATGTTCTTGCCGGCGATCAGCGTGTGTTTGGCACGCACGATCTCGCTCATCCCCTCCACATCCAACCTCACATCCGGCTTGAACCGCAGCTCGATCAGCGCTTCGGAGACCAGCTCCAACGTCGCAGACCGGGTCTCGATCAGTCGAGGAAGTACCATTTTCATGGCGCGAAGGTACGCTTAGTATGCGTGCATACTATCGGGGTCGATGACATAACCGCTTGATCTAGCAAGTTTTAACGCAAGCTTCTTGGGATGCCAACGCGTTCCTGACCGGTGCCGTGTGGCCTTCCTACCTTGGCCGCATGCGCTTGGCCCAACTCGCGATCATCGCCACCGCGCTGCTTTCCAGCGGATGCACGGTCGGCCGCTTCTTCGTCTACAACTTCGCCGATACGAGGGATCACGAGAAGTTCCCATCTAGGCCGCTTCCTCCATCCGCAGAACCGTTCCAGTATGCCGAAGCGGCGGTGCAACGTGGGCCACGCAGCGTGACCGTTGGCGATCGCGAAGTACCCTTCGACAAGTTCTTGGAAGACCACGCCACGGTGGCGTTCCTCATCATCCACCGCGATACGATCAAGTACGAGCGCTACTTCAAAGGCTACGATCCAGCGCGGATACACACTTCGTTCTCCATGGCGAAGAGCGTGGTCAGCATGTTGATCGGCTGTGCGATCGCTGACGGCTTCATCACCAGCGTGGAGCAACCGGTGGGCGACTTCGTTCCCGAACTAGGGGATCGCGGTTTCGACAAGGTCACCTTGGAACATGTGCTGCAGATGACCAGCGGATTGGACTTCGAGGAGAGTTACGTGAACCCGTTCGGCTCAGCGGCCAGATTCTACTATGGGCGCAGGCTTTACAAGAACATGGAACGCTTCAAGTTGAAGCGAGCAGCGGGGGAGAAGTTCGAGTACGTGAGCGGCAATTCGCAATTGCTCGGGCTCATCCTGGAGCGTGCCTTGCGTGCAAAGGGCGATCAGCGCACGGTCACCGCCTACCTCAACGACAAGCTCTGGTCGCCGCTTGGCATGGAGCACCCTTCGTCGTGGAGCATCGATCGCAAAGAAGGCGGGATCGAGAAGACGTTCTGCTGCATCAATGCACCTGCGCGCGATTTCGCGAAGCTCGGTTCGTTGTACCTGCACAAAGGCGAATGGCGGGGCAAGCAATTGGTCCCGGAGGCCTGGGTGGAGCGCAGCACCTCTGTGGATACGAGCAATGGCAGTGCACGACATTATCAGTACCAGTGGTGGCTGCCGTCTGCGGAAGGCGACTTCATGGCGCAAGGTATCCTCGGTCAGTTCGTCTACGTGGATCCGACCCGCGACCTGGTGATCGTACGGCTCGGCAAGAAGTATGGCGGCGTGGGCTGGCCCGGTGTTTTTCGAGGTGTGGCGAAGAACTTCAACAAGTGAAGAAGCACCCTGATCGCACTGTGGCCATCATCGGTGGTGGCCCTGCCGGGATGATCGCGGCGGCGGTCCTTGCTGATCATGTACACGTGGATCTCTACGAGCAAGGACGCAATCTCGGCCGCAAATTCCTGGTGGCAGGCGATGGAGGCCTCAACATCACCAACAGTGTGGAGGGCGAAGCGTTGATGGCGCACTATGCTCCTGCTGAACTCCTCGCTCCCATGTTGACCGACTTCGGACCTCTACAACTGCGCGCTTGGCTTGAAGGGCTTGGTGTGCCCACGTTCGAGGGAACGAGCGGACGTGTTTTCCCGCAACGAGGCATCAAACCGGCCGAGGTGCTTAAAGCGATCGTGGATCGGTTGATGGCGAAAGGCGTATCCATATATACCGGTTGCCGCTTCGTTGGTTTTGATGAGCACGCGCGACCGACGATGGAGCGTAACGAAGAACGCTTCGCTCCACAAGCGGATGCATTTCTGTTCGCGCTGGGTGGTGCCTCTTGGCCCAAGACCGGCTCCACAGGTGAGTGGTCGCATGCGTTCAGGGCCATCGGTGTTCGTGTGGAAGAGTTCCAAGCAAGCAACTGCGGGGTCGTGGCGGAACTGCCCAGGCCGCTGCACCCACATGCGGGCAAGCCGTTGAAGAACATCACGGTCACCTGTGGTGCGAAGACGGTGCGCGGCGAATTAACGATCACGGACCACGGTGTTGAAGGCAATGCTATCTACCCGGTCATTCCCGAGGTGCGTGCGCAACTCGCTGCCATGGGTGATGCGGAGATCATCATCGACCTGAAGCCGGATCTATCCGAAGAACGGATCAACGAGAAATTGCGCGATGCCGCCTGGAAGGAACGTATGGCCGCGTTGCGACTGGATCGTCCTTCAGTTGCGCTGTTGAAAGCTTACACCCCGGTGCAGCGGTTCCTCGATGGCCGTACGTTCGCGCACGACCTCAAGCATGTGCGTATACCCGTTCAAGCGCTACGACCGATCGAAGAGGCCATCAGTACGGTGGGCGGCATCGTGATGGACGAAGTGAACGAAGACCTCTCGTTGAAAGCGCATCCGC
This sequence comes from Flavobacteriales bacterium UBA7690, assembly GCA_002482775.1. GTDB lineage: Bacteria > Bacteroidota > Bacteroidia > Flavobacteriales_F > PHOS-HE28 > PHOS-HE28. The sequence continues at coordinate 24,002 of DLGQ01000109.1, forward strand.
ACCTGTTCGTTGCGGGTGAGATGGTGGAATGGGATGCGCCCACAGGCGGGTTCCTGCTGCAAGGCGCCTTCAGCACGGGGCATTGGGCCGCGCAGCGGATTCGGGCGAGGTTCGGCCTACCCGAACAAGTGTGAGAGCACGTCGCTCACCTGCCCGACTTGTACAACGTCGATCCCTTTCACGGGGCTGATGCCCTTGGTCCCTTTCGGAACGAAAATGCGGGCGAAGCCCAGCTTGGCCGCTTCGGCGATCCGTTGTTCGGTGCGTGTCACCGGCCTGATCTCGCCTGTCAATCCGACTTCACCGGCGAAACAAACATCCATCGGCACAGCGATGTCGGCATTGCTGCTGAGCACCGCGCACACCACGGCCAGATCGATGGCGGGTTCCTCCACCCGGAAACCACCAGCGAGGTTGAGGAACACATCTTTCTGCCCCAAACGGAATCCGCAACGTTTCTCCATCACGGCGAGCAACATGTTCAAGCGGCGTAGATCGAAGCCGGTGGAACTGCGTTGGGGTGTTCCATACACGGCACTGCTCACCAAGGCCTGCACCTCGATCAACAGCGGTCGCATGCCTTCCATGGTAGCCGCGACCACCACACCACTAGGCCGTTCTTCGCGGCGGCCGAGCAACACTTGGCTGGGGTCTTCCACTTCGGCAAGGCCGCTGCCCTGCATCTCGTAGATGCCCAGCTCGTTGGTGCTGCCGAAACGGTTCTTCAACGGTCGCAACAAACGGTAGGCGTGATCGCGATCTCCTTCGAACTGCAGTACACAATCCACCATATGCTCCAACACTTTCGGCCCAGCGATGAAACCATCTTTCGTGATGTGACCGATCAGCACCATGGGCACTCCGGTCGTCTTCGCGAAGCGCATCAGTTCCGCCGTGCATTCGCGCACCTGCCCGACACTCCCCGGGCTGGCGTCCAATACGGCCGTGTGTAACGTCTGCACACTGTCGATCACCACCAGTCCCGGCTCCAGCGCTTCGATGTGTTTGAAGATGTTCTGCGTGTTCGTTTCCGTGAGCACATAACAATTGGTCCCCACACTTGCCGCTTGCGATCCGCGGTTCGCCGCTTCAAGCCGTTCGGCCCGCATCTTCACCTGGTGCTCGCTCTCTTCCCCGGACACGTAGAGCGTCTTCAAATGCGGGTTGCGCAAGGCCGTCTGCAACAGCAAGGTGCTTTTCCCGATCCCCGGTTCACCACCGAGCAGCGTGATGCTTCCCGGCACCAAGCCGCCACCTAACACCCGGGATAATTCGCGATCGCTCAGCGGTATGCGCGGTCCATCTTGTGCGGGGATCTCATCGATGGCGATGGGCTTCGGGTTGCGGCTCTTCACGCTCACCGGTGCGCCGCTCTTGGCTTCCACCCGGTCCACCACCTCTTCCACCAAAGTGTTCCATTCCTTGCACTGGCCGCATTGCCCTAGCCATTGGGCATAGTTGCTGCCGCAATTCTGGCAAACGAATTTGGAACGCAGCTTAGCTGCCATGGCGGATCCTCTCGACCAGCGCCGTGGTGGAGAAACCATCCACCAGTTTCAGGGAGCGCACCTCGCCACCGCGCGCGATGACCACGTTGGCACCTACGATCTGGTCGGCTTTCCAATCGCCGCCCTTCACTAGCACATCGGGCCCTATCGCGGTTATCAGTTCCAAGGGCGTGTCCTGGTCGAAGATCACCACGGCATCCACGAGGCGCAGCGCAGCGAGCACCTTCGCGCGGCTGTCCTGATCGTTCAACGGACGGTCGTCAGCCTTGCCCAAACGGCGTACACTGCTGTCGCTGTTGAGGCCGATGATGAGCCGATCGCCCAACGCGGCAGCCTCTTGCAGGTATTCCACATGGCCGCGGTGGAGGATGTCGAAGCAGCCGTTGGTGAACACGATGCGGTCGCCCTTCATGCGCCACACGTTCACCGCGCGCTGTATGTATATCACGTCCATGATGCGTTTGTCGGTGGTGGCGTGTGCGACTTCGGCGTTCATGCTGCGCTGTTTTTCCGGCTACGGGAGACCAAAAGTAGCGATAGGCCACCGAGCACGATGATCATCAGCGTTTGGGCCACCCAGAGCAGCCAGCCCATGGCGAGGGCATCGGGTCTGATGAGGCCACCACCTTCGGGCGGCGCCATGTACATACCCACGATCAGCGCTACGAACCCCGGGAACACCCCGATGCCTCCTTGCACCAGCACGATACCCACGGAGCCGGCCAGGAAGCCCGCCAGGATACCCGCTGGAGGCAAGGTGCTCGTGCTGGGGAGCGCATAGATGCCCACCCAGAACATGGCCACATAGAGCGACCAGATGAGCACGGTGTGTACGATGAAAGCGCCTTTGCTCTTGGTCTGGAGAACGGAACGCACACCAGCGATGAAGCCTCGAACAGCTTCCATGGACCGGGCGCGAAGGGCGGGCTTGGTCCAGACGAAGTAGGCCGCTGCGATCAGGCCCAAGAGGACGGCTCCAAGGATCACCGGAAGCCAGAAAGAGGGTTCCTGGTCCGCGCCTTGCGTTTGGCCCGCGCGGAATTGGGCGATCCGTTCTTGGAGAAGGTCCAGCTTGTCCAGCTGAAGTGCCAACGTCACGCCCGCGATGGAGAGCAGCATCACCATATCCACTGCACGTTCGGCGAGGATGGTGCCGAACCCACGTTCGAAGGGAACACCCTCGCTGCGGTAAAGCGTCACGGCGCGGCTGGCCTCTCCTGCCCTGGGCAGCAGCATGTTCATGAAGTAACCCGTCATCACCGCGTGGTAGCTGTTCCAGAAATGGACGCGATGGCCCATCGGTTCCAGCAGGTACCGCCAACGCCATGCACGGCTCATGTGGCTTAGCCAGCCCAAGGACACGCAGCCGAGCAACCACCACCAGTTCGCTTGTCCGAATGCGGTGAAGAGCTCTCCGCGCTGCTTCTCATCGAGCTGGTCGTAGAAATAGAACACGAGCCAAACACCCAACGCGATGGGAAGTGCCACCTTCAGCAAACCGAAGAGGACCTTCTTCATGGCCGCAACCGGTTCGTGGTCTCGTCCGGGAAAATGATGCGCGGCCGGAAAGCGCGCGCCTCTTCCAAGCCCATGTGCGCGTAGGAGACGATGATGACGATGTGCCCTACCTCCGCTTTGTGCGCCGCAGGACCGTTCAGGCAGATCACCCCGGAACCGCGATCACCTTTGATCACGTAGGTCTCCAGCCGCTCGCCGTTGTTCACGTTCAACACCTGGACCTTCTCGCCTTCAACAAGCCCAACTGCATCGATCAGGTCTTCGTCAATGGTGATGCTACCGATGTAGTCCAAGTTAGCCTCGGTGACCTTGACACGGTGGATCTTGGTACGAACGACCTCGATGGTCATCTGGTGGTGGGGAATGGGCCACGAAAGTAGCGTCACGGGCCAAGCTGCGATCAGCGCAGCAGGGTGATGTTATCGATCAGGCGTACCGGACCAACCTGTGCGGCGATCAGTGCAACGGCTTTGTCACGCTCGCCCCATTCGCTCAACGGCTCCAACGTGTCGTGGTCAGCAATGCCGAAATAGTCAACACTGATGGTCGGCTCAGAGGCCATTTCCACCTGCCCGGCGCGGAGCGAATCGTCAACACTACTCTTGTATGCGACAGCGGCAACGGCTCTGAGCGCACGGTAAAGCACCGTTGCGCGGGAACGTTCCTCGGTGTTCAAACGGGCATTGCGGGAACTCAAGGCCAAGCCATCTTCGGCCCTTACGGTGGGGCACCCCGTCACCCGTTCGGGCCAACGCACCGTGCGCGCGATGTGCCGCAAGAGGGTCAATTGTTGGCGGTCCTTTTCACCGAAGAAAGCTTCATCGGGCCGTACGAAGTGGAAAAGGCGCTCCACCACGTTCACCACCCCTTGGAAATGGCCGGGCCGGGAAGGGCCTTCCCAATGGGCGTCCAACCCGCCCAGATCGTACTTGGTCGGGGTGAAGTCGGCGAAAATGGCCTCCTTTTCCGGGGCGAAGAGCACATCACACCCGGCGGCTTTCAGCAGTTCGCGGTCCTGTTCCAGCTGCCGGGGATAGTGCTTCAGGTCTTCCGGGTTGTTGAATTGCAGGGGGTTAACGAAGATGCTGCACGCCACGGCGGGGTGAAAGGCCTTGGCGCGGCGGATCAGGTCCAAGTGCCCTTCGTGCAGGGCTCCCATGGTGGGAACGAAGCCCGTGGTGCCCCCGTTCCGCCGGGCATTTGCCGTCCATTCGGCGATATCGGGTGGCTGCGTTACGAAGTCCACGATAGGCGCGGGTTCCGGAGGGGCGAAGGGGGACGAAACTAGGGTTCCGCGTTGAAGTTCCGCCGAAAAGTCTATATTTTTGTACCCGCAATTCCTCCCCCCACAAACATCATGAGCTTGAAGAACGCGAAGGTCCTCACCATTTCCCAGTCGATCCAACCATTCATGGACGGCCCCGAGGAGATGGCGAAGGTCGCGCGCCAGTTGCCGCAAGGCATCCTGGAGTGCGGAAACGAGATCCGGGTGTTCATGCCGAAGTTCGGCTGCATCAACGAGCGCCGGCACCAGTTGCACGAGGTCATCCGACTCAGCGGGATGAACCTGATCATCAACGACACCGATCATGCCCTGCTGATCAAGGTGGCCAGCGTGCCCAGCGCCCGTATGCAGGTGTACTTCATCGACAACGAAGAGTACTTCAAACGCAAGGCCGATACACACGACGCCGAAGGGAACTTCTACCCGGACAACGACGAACGCGCCCTGTTCTTCGGCCGCGGCGTATTGGAGACCGTGCGCAAGCTGGGCTGGGTGCCGGACATCATCCACTGCCACGGCTGGATGACCGCCTTCGTTCCCTTGTACGTGCGTCACCACTTCGCTGATGACCCGCACTTCGAGAACACCAAGATCGTGTTCAGCGTCCATGACCAGAAGGCCGAGCCATTGGACAAGGACCTGGCGAAGAAGCTGGCCATGGAAGGGTTCGATAAGGAACTCCTGAAAGGATTGACCAAGCCCACCACGGATGATCTGGTGAAGTTCGCCATGGGTCTATCCGATGCCGTGGTGCGTGGCACACCGAAGTTGAGCAAGGGCATGGAGACGGCCGTGAAGGCTTTCGACAAGCCTGTGATGCCCTTCGCGGCAGAGGCGGACCAGGTGAAAGCCCACGCCGAGTTCTACAGCAGCGTACTGGAGGAAGCCCTCGTCTGAACCGGTGATCTGGAACTTACGGAACACCGTGGCGTGCATCCCGGCATGGGGTGCAGTGCTGCTCGCCTGTGCGGTATTCTTAGGCGGTTGCCGGAAACCGGAAGAGGACCTGGGCCTAGACCTCCTGCCCGGTGATCCCTTGGGAGCGGAGCTTGATACGGCAGCTTTGAACGTGTTCACCTTCGCGGATTCTTCGGTGCAAACAAGCGGCCTTACACGCCATTTGGTGGGTTCCTACGTGGATCCGGATTTCGGTCTGGTGAAAGCGGGCTTGGTTTCCCAAGTGCGCCTTACCACGGCCAATATCGGCCAGGGGCAAGACAACTCCACCTTGGTACCGGACAGCATCGTGCTCGTGTTGATGTACGAGATCCCGAACACGCACTACGGGAACCTTACCACCCAGCAGTTCCGGGTACACGAGGTCACCGAAGCGTTGTCCATCGATACCACCTACCGCAGCAATGATGTGCCCATGGTGGCAATTGAGGACCTGGTCTATCCGCACCGCGGCATGATCACCCCGAACCCTTACGCCAACGTCGAGTTGTTGGATGATACCATCGGCCCTCACCTGCGGCTCCGGTTGCGCGATGATCTGGCGTTGCGTTTCCTGCAGCAGTTCGGTTCCCCCAACCTTGCGGATAACGCGGCGTTCCTGGCGTACTTCAAGGGTTTGTTCGTAACGGTGGATAATGGCTTCCAAGCGCCTTACGAAGGCGGTATCCTGCACATCAACACCTCCAACTCCACATCCAAACTTGCGCTCTACTACCACGATTCCGAGTTGCCTGAGACACCACGGAAGTTGGAGATGGTGATCAATAGCAGCAGCGTGCGGTACAGCAGCATCCAGCGCGATCGGTCACAAGCGCTCAACACCGGATTGGTAGATGCCTTGGCCGACCCCGCCGCGCCGAACCCCACGGTTTATCTACAGACCTTGGGCGGGTCACGCGCATCCATCACCTTCCCGGGTATCATGGAACATGTGGTCCGTGGTAAAGCCTTGGCGAAAGCCGAACTCGTGGTGCCGCTACAAGGGACGTATTACCCGTACTATGCCCCCCCGGCATTGCTGTTCCTGTTCCGCAAGGATGACGACGGGAACGATGCGTTCCTACCCGATCAACAGAACGGGATCACGGGTATCGGTGGCGACTTTGATACAGCTGACCAGGTCTACCGGTTCAATGTCACGCGTTACCTGCAACAGGTGATGAACGGTACACTCGCCGATGACGGTGTCGTGTTGGTGGCCGGAAGCTCCGGTGTGAGCGCCAACAGGGCCATTCTGTGCGGTCCGGACCATCCGGATACGCCAATGCGGCTGCTCCTTACATTTACCACTTACTGATATCGAACTTAGGCGATGCTACAACAACGCCTAGGTTCTTAAACCACGCTTCGGCGTCACTACCATGTGCGGTATAGTTGCCTACCTCGGAGACAAAGAGGCCTACCCGATCCTGATCAACGGTCTACGCCGCTTGGAATACCGGGGGTACGACAGCGCCGGTGTGGCATTGCTGCAGGACGGGGAGTTGACCGTTTACAAGTGCCAAGGCAAGGTGAGCGACCTGGAGGCGCATATCAACGGGCGCTCCACCAAAGCGAGTGTCGGCATCGGCCACACGCGTTGGGCCACACACGGTCCGCCCAACAATGTGAACGCACACCCGCACCAGAGCACCAGCGGGGACCTCGCGTTGATCCATAACGGCATCATCGAGAACTACGCCCCCATCAAGGAAGAGCTGAAGCACCGGGGCCACACCTTCCGCAGCGATACCGATACCGAGGTGCTCGTACACCTGATCGATGATATCCAACGGACGGAGAAGGTCGATCTCGCCGAGGCTGTTCGGTTGGCGCTGGCAAGCGTCGTAGGTGCTTATGCCATCGTGGTCGTGGACCGCAAGGATCCTGATGTGATGGTAGCGGCGCGCAAGAGTTCACCTTTGGTCATCGGCATCGGCGAAGGCGAGTTCTTCTGCGCCAGTGATGCCACACCCATCGTGGAGCACACCAAGAACGTGGTGTACATGGAAGATGGTGAGATCGCAGTGATTGATCGAAAGAAGGGACTGAAGATCCGCAACGTCAAGAACCAGGACAAGACACCGTTCATCCAAGAGCTGGAGATGCACTTGGAGACCTTGGAAAAAGGCGGTTACGATCACTTCATGCTGAAGGAGATCCACGAACAATCGCGCAGCATCCGCGACTGTCTGCGTGGTCGCTTGAACTTGGCGAAGGGTGAGGTGATGCTGGGCGGCATCAAGGACTACGAGCAGAAGTTCGTCAACGCGAAGCGCATCCTCATCGTTGGGTGCGGCACGAGTTGGCATGCGGGCATGGTGGGCGAGTACCTCTTCGAAGAGTTCGCCCGCATCCCCGTGGAAGTGGAGTACGCCAGCGAGTTCCGCTACCGGAATCCGATCGTGAACGAGGACGATATCGTCATCGCCATCAGCCAGAGCGGCGAAACGGCCGATACATTGGCCGCTATCGAGTTGGCCAAGGGTCGTGGTGCTACCATCATCGGCATCTGCAACGTGGTGGGCAGCAGTATCGCGCGTGTCACCCATGCGGGATCGTACACCCACGCGGGACCGGAGATCGGCGTGGCCAGCACCAAGGCGTTCACCGCACAGGTCACCGTGCTCACCTTGATGGCATTGATGATCGGCCAGAAGAAGGGCATGCTCAGCGGCAGCAATTTCTACCGTTTGCTGAACGAGCTGGACGCCATCCCGGACAAGGTGCAGAAGGTGTTGCAAACGGAAGCGCAGATCAAGTACATCGCCGATATCTACAAGGATGCGAGCAACGCCCTCTACCTCGGGCGCGGCTACACGTTCCCCGTGGCGTTGGAAGGTGCGCTCAAGCTGAAGGAGATCAGCTACATCCACGCGGAGGGTTATCCCGCTGCCGAGATGAAGCACGGCCCTATCGCGCTGATCGACGATGCCATGCCGGTGTTCGTGATCGCCACGAAAGGTGCGAGCTACGAGAAGGTGGTGAGCAACATCCAGGAGGTGAAGGCGCGCAAAGGCAAGATCATCGCCATCGTCACCGAAGGCGATACCGTGGTGAAAGGCCTTGCCGACCACGTGATCGAGATCCCCGAAACACCGGATGCCTTGGTGCCGCTGTTGAGCGTGGTTCCCATGCAGTTGATCAGCTATCACATCGCGGTGATGCGTGGCTGCAACGTGGATCAGCCACGCAACTTGGCGAAGAGCGTCACTGTGGAGTGAGCCGCTCTTGGGGTTTGCCCCACATGATCACCTTATCGTTGTTGCGGTAGGCTTCCAGGTCTTTGCTGAAGAGCAAGTGCCCGAGGTCTATCAGGGCCAGCACACCGAACCCGCCGAACGTAAGCCCGTAGATGATGGCCACTTTTGGCGTGGTGCCGAGGTAGATCCTGTGTGCCGCGAAGGGGCCGAGCAGCAGGGCGAGCGAGCTGCTCACCAAGCGCTCGTCCTCAACGGAGATCTCCACCGAATCAGCGAAGGCCACCTGTCCCACCGGTTGGAACGGTCCACCGGCACGGCCGGCCAAGCTCAGGAGGAGCCCCAGCGCGACCAACACGGGTTTCAAGGAAGATCGGATCAGGTGGGCCATGGACCCAAAAGTAGAACGGGCACCAGCGGAAGGCGTGGTGCCCGTTACAGAAAGGGGTTGAATTACTTGCCTGCGGCGTAGCGCTTGGCCACCTCGGCCCAGTTCACCACGTTCCAGAACGCAGCGATATAGTCGGGGCGACGGTTCTGGTAGTGCAGGTAATAGGCGTGTTCCCACACGTCCATGCCCAGGATCGGGGTTCCGCCACAGCCGGTGTTCGGCATCAACGGGTTGTCTTGGTTGGGCGTGCTGCACACCTCGAGCTTTCCGCCCTTGTGTACACAAAGCCACGCCCAGCCACTGCCGAAGCGGGTGGCACCGGCCGCTGCGAACTTCTCTTTGAAGGCATCGAAGGATCCGAAGGCGCTGTCGATGGCAGTGGCCAGATCGCCGCTGGGTTTGCCACCGGCATTCGGGCCCATGATGGTCCAGAACAAGCTGTGGTTGTAGTGGCCACCACCGTTGTTGCGCACGGCCATGTTGTTCATGTCCATACCCTTCTGCAGGTCCTCGATGGACTTGTCCGCATCAGGCGAACCTTCCAGTGCCTTGTTCAGGTTGGTGACGTAGGCGTTGTGGTGTTTCCCATGGTGGATCTCCATGGTCAGTTTGTCGATATGGGGCTCCAGAGCGTCGTGCGCGTAGGGGAGTGCTGGTAGGGTAAAAGCCATTTTGGTCGGTTTCTGGCGGGTTTCTGTCGAATGTGCGCCCGAAGATACACCCCAATAGAGCTAACCACTTGTGGGAATGGAACATAACGCTACATTTGCGCCCACTTTCACCAAAAAAGTATACGGGAATGATCAAGAAGTTCGCACTGCTCGCCACTGTGGCAGCCCTCTTCGTTGCTTGCGGAAGCAGCACCACGGAGAACATGGAGAACAAGGCTGATGAGGCCGCAAACTCCGGTCAAGAATTGTTGGACAAAGCTGCTGCTGAAGCTGAAGCTGCTGCCGCTGAGGCTGCAAAGGCTGCTGAAGCTGCTGTTGACACGGCTTCTGCAGCTGCTGAAACAGCTATCGACGCTGCTAAAGAAGCTGCTGCTCACTAAGCTGAAGCTTTCGGATCGTGAAAGGGGCCGCAAGGCCCCTTTTGCATTTCCACTTCGCTGGTCCGCTCAGGTGCGGGACATCTCCAGCTCGGCGCGAGCGCGGCGGTAGGCGGGGTCTTTGCCCAGGAGGATGCGGTAGTAGCTATCATCACCCCACACATTGCGGGCGATGCCGGCTTTGATACGCATGGCGATGAGTTCTCGTGAGCGCGCTGCATCGGCCGGGCGTTTGGCGATGCCTTCTTTCTGGGCGTACCGGTCAAGCTCCGCGAGCAGATCGGCACCCACTTGGAAACTCTTCGCGAACTCTTCGCTGGAGCTGTAGCGTGCCAGTAGTTTTTGCCGTTCGCGATCCGCCACATCGAAGGCGAACTGGGTGAGGGTCCCGCTGAAGAACAGGTCGGTGAGGTAGGCACTGGACTCCACGGTGTCCGTGGGAACGAAGAGGTCCGGGGTAACGCCGCCGCCGCCGTAGACGGTGCGTCCTTTCAAAGTGGTGTATGCCTTGGTGGTATCGGCCTGGATGCTGTCGCTGCTCAACAATTCGCCATGGCTGGCGCGCGCTTCGAAGTCGTCCATGTAGTTGATGCCTTCACCGTAAGGGCGCTGGATGGAACGGCCGCTCGGGGTGTAGTAACGCGCGGTGGTGATACGCACGGCGCTGCTATCGGGCAGTGGAACATGTTCTTGCACAAGTCCTTTACCGAAGGTGCGACGGCCAACCAACAGACCACGATCGTTGTCCTGGATGGCTCCCGCAACGATCTCGCTCGCACTGGCTGATCCTTCATCGATCAAGATGGCCAAGGGGATGTCCTCGTAGCCGCCTGAACGTGTGGCATCGGCATCTTGGCGCGGGGAGTGCAACCCTTCGGTGTATACGATCGCGCGGCCAGAAGGCAGGAACTCGTCGGCGATGTCGATGGCGGCGTTCAAGAAACCACCGCCGTTGCCGCGCAGATCCAGCACCATGCGTTTCATCCCCAGCGCGCGCAGTTTGTCCGCGGCCTCTACGAACTCTTCATGCGTGTTCTTGGCGAAGCGCACGAGTTTGATGTAGCCCGTGCCATCATCATCCAGCAACGTGGCGGCCACGCTGTGGATGGGGATCTTGCCACGCTCGATGGTCACATCGAACGGTTTGGGCCTGCCATGCCGAAGGATCGCGACGACCACTTCGCTGCCTTTCGGTCCGCGCAGGTGTTTCATCACCGCATCGTTGGTGATGCCCACCCCGGCGATGTTCTCGTCATTGGCTTTGATGATGCGATCGCCCGGGCGGATCCCAAGTGCTGCGCTGGGTCCTCCTTCCACGGGCGAGATCACCACCACGGTATCGTATTGGATGGCGAATTCCACGCCGATGCCGTCAAAGCTGCCTTCCAAGGGTTCTTGTGCTGCACGTAGTTCGGCGGCGCTGATGTAGTAGCTGTGCGGATCCAAACGTTGGAGCAGGTCTTGGAGCACCTCATCCACCAGTGCGTTCTTCTGCACGGAATCCACGTACTGGGCGTCTATCAGGTCGATCACCTGGCCGATCTTGTCCGAGGCGGAAGGCGATCGCAGGTTGAACACCGAAAGCGGTCCACTACCCGAAGACCCCATGTCGCGGCCAATGAACAAGCCGGCCACCAGGGTGACCGCCAGGAGCAGCGGATAGAACGGCGAAAGGCCTTTGCGTGGTTCCTGCATGTTAGGCGTTATCCAGTTGCGTCACCAACAAACCGCCTGCCACGAGCAATTCCACCCCCGCGGGATCCTTGTAAGCGTCCTGGTAGACCAAGCGCTTGATGCCGGCTTGCAGGATCAGCTTGCTGCACTCCTTGCACGGGGAGTGTGTGAGGTACAACGTTGCGCCTCGTGCGTTGTTCGTGCTTCGGGCCACTTTCAAGATGGCGTTGGCCTCGGCGTGGAGCACATACCAGTGGGTAAGTCCTTCGGCGTCTTCGCAATCGTTGGGAAAGCCCGATGGTGTGCCGTTGTACCCATCGCTGATGATCATGCCTTCGCGAACGATGAGGGCGCCTACTTTCTTGCGGGTGCAGTGGCTGAGTTTCGCCCACTCCAGTGCCATTTTCATGTAGGCACGGTCGTAGCGTTCCTGCTTGGCCGGTTCGGCGTGTACGAGGGCGTCCTGTGCGGTGGACATAGGGGGCTGAAAGTACTACGGCCGCAGATCGCGGCCGTAGAGGTACCCAGGGCGGGACTCGAACCCGCACGACTTGCATCACTGGTGTTTGAGACCAGCGCGTCTACCGATTCCGCCACCTGGGTATTAGGTCTCAGAATGTTTTGCGGTGCGAAGATCCTTCAGAAATTCCTTTCCAGCACCAGACTTGAGATACTTTTCTCGTGTTCGGGCTGAAGGTCGATCTGGAAAAGCCTCCAAAAGGAGCAATTCGAAAGGTCTATACGGCTTGGTCGTGCGCTCTTTACCCCGTTGATGTTCTTCGATACGTACGGTAGGGTTGAATGTCAGTCCAACGTAAATATAGTTGTGCGTGAGGCTCGCAAGAACATAGACAAAGCATGTCCTCATTGATGGGTCGCTACTGACCTTTAAGCGCGCCTGCCTGCCGGAGGCAGGTCTACCGATCCTGCCTTCGGCAGGCAGGTCCGCCACCTGGGTAGGTATTGGGGGTGCGAAGGTAATAAGAGCGGACGGTTCGTGAGCGTGTTCGGTCCACCCGGATCACTCGGTCACCACCAGGCGTGAGGTTCCGCTTCCGCCTTTGCTGTCCATGACGCGCACCGTGTACACCCCCGCGTTCAGGTTCTCCAGATCCAACGTTTCCGTGCAAAGCCCACCAGGACCTGGAATATTCCGTTGGTGGACCACCCGTCCAGAGGCATCGACCAAGGTGAGTTGGACGGGGTCTTTTGCCACGAACAGGACCGTGGCTTGTGTGGTGGCCGGGTTGGGGAGAACGTCCATTCCGATCGCTTGCTTTGTGTGACCGGCCATTCCGGCGAACACATCCTCCTCCACGTAGAGGAAACCTTGACCGCTGGCACCGGGTGTTCCGTTCAATTCGGTGGTGGTGGAGTACAGGCGCGCCAGGTAGGTGCGCACTCCGGGCCGGTAGAATTCGGTGATCGTGCGGTCCATCACGAAGGTGTTGCCAGAGCCTTCTTCGGTGTAGGTCTCGGCAATGTCCATCCGCAACACGTTCTCCACCGTACCCCAAGGAAGGATCAGGTCACCTACGCCGCTGAGGGTGGCGGTGATCTGGCCGTTCTGGTCGAACGCATCACCATCGAAAGTGTAGCCTCCCTCATAGGCATCGGTCCAGCTATCCCCAAGCTCAGCTGGGAACACGAACTGCTTCAGTGGGTCGGTGTAGAAGCTGGTTATGGGAAAGCTACCGTTGTAGGATCCGACCACGTACATGCCATCATCCTCAACCCGCAGGTAGACGGTGGTTCCTGGGTACACCAGGGCCAGTTCGGCTTCGGGGAACTCGGCGCCAACGGTGGTGTTCTCCGGATCCATGCATTGCACACCTTGCAACGGCCCGTTGGATGTCGCAGTGCTCGCATCCCATGTCTGGTCGGTACCGGTGCCGTCCAGCGAAAGTGTGCCGCAGTTCACGTAGGTCCATTCATCGCCCACCACGGGCACATTGCTCGCATCAAGCACTTGCGCCTGGATGCCGATGGTGGCGAATGCAGGAAGCAGGATCAGGCTCGGTAGGCGCATGGCTTTGGTGTAGGTGTGTAGGCTAAGGTAATCTGCAAGTCCGTTGCGGAACATCACCGGCCCAGCCATGCCTTGCGCAATTGGCGCTGCTTTTTGGTCGGCTTCGGCGATACGTTGAATTGGCCTTTTTCATCCATTTCCATCCCGGCCTTGGCGAGCCATTCTGCCAATGGCAATGTGCTGGGTTCGTCCAGGTGGCGCTGAAGCAGAGCCCCGATATCCGGTCCGGTGAGCCGTTCGATGGTCGCGAAGAGTTCCTCATCCTTGAACGGTTTTCCCACACCGTATTCCTGCTGGAGGTCGCGCACGAGTTCCTGAACGCCATAAGACCCTTTGGACCGTTCGCGCAGGGCGATGTCGAGACCGAGGCAGAACAACGTGCCCTTCAGGTAGAAATTGTAGTACTGGTCCTGCTTCTCCATGGCCTGCTGGCTCAAGGTGGTCAGGGCGATAGCATCGGGGAACTTCCGCATCATACCGACCTTCCCATTGACCACGCCGAGGAATTCGTCCACGGTCTGGCGGCCCTGCTTCACCGGCATGTGTATGGCGAAGTATTCCGTCATGCCTTCATAGAGCCAGAGGTGCCGGCTCATCTTCGGCGTGTGGAAGTCGTAGTGTTCGATCTCTTCGCTATGCACGCTCAACGGAAGGATCGTGTGGAAGAACTCGTGGCTGGCGATGCCGTACACGCTTTGCGCGATCATCTGCGGATCCAGGTCCATGCACAGCAAGATCAGCGTGGAGGCCGAATGTTCCAGACCATCGCCCATCATGTTCCCTTTCGCTTCGATGGGGTGGTGGTAGATGAGGAAGGTGTAGTTCTTCACCGGGAGTGTGCCACCGAGGTAGGCGCGTTGATCGGCGAGCAATGGGCGTATCTGTTGTGCGATGGGGCCGGCGATGGACTGCCCGGTGGTGCTGTGGCAGGCAACGAGGACATCGATGTCGCCCAAGCGGATGTGCGCGGTATCCGCAGGCGCCACCAGCATGGGGTTGTCCACCAAGTGGCGGTAGCTTTTAGCGACGAAGGTGATGGCTTCGGTGCCTTCGGTGATCCGTGGCAAACTGGTCGCGGCGTAGTGCGTGGGAGGTTTCTTCAGGTAAAGCGTGTAGGGTAGGTCTTCATATCCTTCGAAATAACCGATCACACTATTGTGGTTGATCACGCTGGCTTCGGGCTTCACCGTTCCTTCCGAAGAGCGGTAATTGCCCATGGAGAAGCGCACATCGAACTCCTCCCATCCATCATCCACGGTGTACGTGATGCGGTGCAGGTCCTGTGGAACCGGGATGGTCCATCTCCCCAGATCGAGACGTTGGATGGGGACTGGATCACCATGCCTGTTGAACGCTTCGATGCGGCCAGCAAGCCTTCCATGGTCCATAACCCCGTATATCCCCGGCACGATGCGTGGCAGTGCGAACACGAGCGGGGCATCACCCAAGTAGGGCACTACGAGTTCCACCTCCAGCTGGTCATCGGCCTGATGGCGCAGGTCGAGGTTGACGATGATGCCTTGTTGGGCGAACGCCTGCAGGCACAAAGCGAAGGGGAGGAGCAGCGCGAGTGGACGCATGGACACAAAGGAAGCGATCGGTTCTAGGACGGATCGCTCCAAATGAAGTTACACTGTTGCCTATCCAGAGCTACTCGCCGAATGAACGGACCCTATACCCTAGCGCGGTGAGCCGTGCCACTTCATTTGCCGGGAAGCTGTGCTCATAGGCAGCAGCAATGGGTGTGTGGAACATCAGTTCGATGGGTATCGGGCAGTCCGTGACCACGGTGTTCGTTGGGGCCGTGGACCAGACTTCGGGAATGGTGTAGCGCGCGGTGACCTGCTGCCATGGGGCTGTGCGATCCAAGGAGAAGCGTAACGGCAAAGCGATCAATCCTATGGCGACAATGGACAGTACAACGCGCGCAGCTCCATGCGGGCGCTCGTGGGCCCTCCATTTGACATAAGCCATAGCGGTGATGATGTGGATGGCCGGTGCAGCGATGGCCGTGTAAGCGGGCATCTTGGACATTGCGATAGAATACACCACGTACGGAATGGCTACCCAGACGAGCAACATGGTGTTAACTCGATCCTTTTTGCGCAACGCCAGCACGACCGCCCACACGATGGCCAGAAGCACGAATTCACCTTGCATCATGGTCAGTTGTTCGAGGTAGTAATACCAAGGCCGAGCATGTTCTTCGATGCCTTCCGTGAAATGCGCGAGCTGGGCTGTTCGCTCGGCCGCGAATTCGACAGGGAAATGAGAATGCACATGGAACATCCAAGGTGCTACGAGAGCAATGCTCGTGAGCAGCATGGTGGCGAACAGATTTAAACTCTTCCCGTTCAGTGGTAGCTGCCTCGACCAGGCCATGCTTGCGGCTACAGGCAGGGTCAAAAGCGCTGGCCAGGACTTCGTGAGGAACGCGCACCCGGCAACGATGCCTGCGAGAATGGCCCAAGGAAAGGAGCGGTGCACCACCATGTTCCACGCGGCGAACAACGCGGCTAGAACGAACACCACCAAGATAGCATCCACATGGTCGGTGGAAGTGCGTCCCGAAGCCAGTTCGATCAAATGTCCATTGATCGCGAAGAGGAATGCAGCCCAGAAGCCCACTGGAGCGGAGAACAGACTTCTGGCTAGCAACGCCAGCAGCCAGACCGCCAATGCCGCAAGAAGTGTAGATGGCAGCCGAACAGCCCATGGCTCCGTGCCGAAAACCTTGATCGATGCAGCAATGCACCACAATGCCATAGGCGGTTTGTGCAACCAGATCCGGGTGTTGGTCCAGTTCCGAGGATCATGAGGCAACTCCGGGGCTGGAATGAGCCGAGGTGTTAGCGGCGTATCCGAAAGTCGCTTGGCCACCAACGCGTGGTACCGCTCATCCCAAGGATGCAGTGTCGGGTCCAGCGAAGTGCCGAAGCGCAGCAGGAATCCACATGCGACCAGCAGCAATATGGAGCCTTTCCATCGCTGTTGGCGATGCAGCCACCATGCCACGGGCAGAAGCGCATAGCCGATGAGCAGGAGCGTGACCGCCATACCGCAAGGTAGGCGGCACTTTTCCTTACAGCAGTTTCAGCAACCCCCGCAGATCCACCTTCTCGCCCACGATCCGGTCCAGCTCCCCGATCGCCACGCGTTCCTGCAACATCGTATCGCGGTCGCGGATCGTCACCTTGTTGTCGGTGAGCGTGTCGTGATCGATGGTGATGCAATACGGTGTGCCGATCGCATCCTGGCGACGGTAGCGCTTGCCGATGCTGTCCTTATCGTCGTACTGGCAGTTGTGCGAGAGTTTCAGTTGATCAATGATCTCGCGCGCCTTCTCCGGCAGGCCGTCCTTCTTGATCAGCGGTAGCACGGCGATCTTCACCGGTGCCAATGGCGCTGGAATGCGAAGGACAACGCGTTCTTCTCCGTTGTCCAACTTCTCTTCCACGTACGCAGCGCTCAACACGGCGAGGAACATACGGTCCAAGCCGATCGAGGTTTCCAGCACGTACGGGATGTAGCTCTCGTTGCTTTCGGTATCGAAGTAGCGCAGCTTCTTGCCGCTGAACTCCTCGTGTTGTTTCAGGTCGAAGTCGGTGCGACTGTGGATCCCTTCAAGCTCCTTGAAGCCCATGGGGAACTTGAACTCGATGTCGCAGGCCGCGTCGGCGTAGTGCGCCAGTTTGATGTGATCGTGGAAGCGGTAGTTCTCCGCAGGCAGTCCCAGCGCGCGATGCCATGCGATGCGTTTCTCCTTCCACGTGTCGTACCACTCCTGTTGCGTGCCGGGTTTGATGAAGAACTGCATCTCCATCTGCTCGAACTCGCGCATACGGAAGATGAACTGCCGCGCCACGATCTCGTTCCGGAACGCCTTGCCTGTTTGCGCGATGCCGAACGGGATCTTCATTCGAGCGCTCTTCTGCACGTTCAGGAAGTTCACGAAGATGCCTTGCGCTGTTTCGGGGCGCAGGTAGATCGTGCTGCTCTCGCCGCTCACGCTACCGAGTTCCGTGGCGAACATCAAATTGAACTGGCGCACTTCCGTCCAGTTCGCCGTGCCGCTGATGGGGCACTTGATCTCCTCGTCGATGATCAACTGGCGCACCGCTTCCAGGTCGTTCGCTTCCAGCGCCGTCTTCATCCTCCCCTCCACACCATTGATCCGCTCCTGTGCGCGCAACACGTTCGGGTTCGTCGCACGGAACTGCTCTTCGTTGAAGTCATCGCCGAACTTCTTCTTCGCCTTCTCGGTTTCCTTCTCGATCTTGTCCGCGTACTTGGCCATGTGCTCTTCCAGCAACACATCGGCGCGGTAACGTTTCTTGCTGTCCTTGTTGTCGATCAGTGGATCGTTGAACGCATCCACGTGGCCGCTGGCCTTCCACACGGTGGGGTGCATGAAGATGGCCGCATCGATGCCCACGATGTTCTCGTTGAGCTTCGTCATGGCATCCCACCAGTACCGGCGGATGTTGTTCTTCAGCTCGGCGCCGTACGGGCCGTAGTCATACGTGGCGCTCAGGCCGTCGTAGATCTCGCTGCTCTGGAACACGAAGCCATACTCTTTCGCATGGCCGATAAGGGTCTTGAGGCGGTCTTCCTGGTTGCTCATGATGTGTGCGAGCACCTTGGAAAGCTTTGGTGTCGCGGGGGCAAAGATGGGGAGTAGTGCGATGCCATGTACTTTAGCCCGAATGCGTTCAGTGATCGCTGCCGTGCTTTGGGGACTACTGGTCGGTTGTGCTTCGCATCGGATCGCGAAGCAGCAGGCACGGGGCTTGGCGGCCTTCGGAAGGAGCGCTCCGGCGGGAACGATCGCGTTGAATGACTCGCTCTACTATGACCGAACGGAGATTTCGAACTTCAACTGGATGGAGTATGAGTTCTGGATCAAGAGAACGTTTGGCGAAGGATCGACCGAGCACATTGAGGTCCTACGGGATACGAGTGCCTGGGGTGAACATGTGAGCTTCGGCGAACCGTACAGAAGCAGTTATGCACAGCACCCGGCCTATAGAGACTTTCCTGTGGTGGGAGTCACGCATGCACAGGCCTCGGCCTACAGCAACTGGAGAAGCGACCGTGTGATGGAATTTCACCTGATCAAGGCGGGTGTCATTCCCTTTCGAGAAGATCAAACCGCTACGGACCATTTCAGCGTGGAGCGTTTCTATGCGACGGACAGCCTCAAGGCCTATCACCATGTGCCTTATCCACACTATGCACTTCCAACCTATTCGGAATGGCTGTGCGCGGTATTGGTTTCTGACAGCCTTGCCAAGGCGAACTTTCGGCGATGCAAGAAATACGGGACGCCAAAAGGGCCAAGTACCAAGTTCCGGGCATGCGCGCAGGTTATCGAACATAGTGGGTTCGTGATCAACTCCCTTGAACGAGGGGGCGGCTCTACTGTCGACCCGATCGCGGCCACTTCTTGTTATCGCTGTCACGAGGAACTGATATGGCACATCCGAGGGAATGTCGGGGAGCTTTCTTCGGACAGCACTTTGGTCCTTGGCGGTGGCTGGACCGACCCTTTGGACACCATCCTTCTTGATGGAGTGTTTCCCTCCAGAGCAGCCAATGCGAGTACGGGATTCCGCAACGTGTGCCAATGGAAGCATTGGAACGGATCACGTCATTGAGTGTGCACACAGGTTCTATCAAGGGAAAGACCGAGGGCGGAACACGAACCTTGCCCATCGGCTACCTTTACCCAAACGACTCGCACTACCATGTCCGCAAAGCCCCACCCCCTCCTTGCCCGCCGCATTTTCTGGGATGTGGACTTCGACAAGCTGGACTATGATGCCAAAGCGAGCTTCATCATTGAGCGCGTATTCGAGCGGGGCGATGTGGAGGACATCCGGCAATGCAGGCGGTACTATGGGGACGAGCAGATACGTGTCGTACTTCTCAACGCACCGTTCCTTCCGGAGCATCGCATGCATCTTGCAAGCGCGGTCATCCGCGAACCTATAGAGCGATTCAGATGCTACACACAGAGGCGCTTGTTTCCGGGACTCTCCCCGTATTAGAGCGCCTCATGCGTATGGCGTCGCTGGATCAGTTCGATCTGGTGGGTGGTACCGCGTTGGCTCTTCGGCATGGTCATAGGATCTCGGTGGATATCGACTTGTTCGGACATGATCTTGAACAGGACATCATTGTTGATGCTCTAAAGCGCGAGTTCGGCAAGTCGTTCATCTATGAGCCACCGCCTGGCAAGAGTATCGGCATCTTCGGTTTCATCGATGATGTGAAGCTGGATATCGTTAGGTACCCGACTTCCAGGATCTCCGATCTAGAGGTCGTGGATGGGATCCGTATGTACAGTGATGATGACATTGGCGCCATGAAGATCCAAGCGATCTTGAGCCGAGGCAAGAAGAAGGATTTCTGGGATCTCGCCGAACTGTTGCAACACCATCCGTTGTCGACGATCATCGCGAACCACGAGAAGAAGTTCCCGGACCAGAGGTATGCGATCAGCACGCCGAACGCGTTGATCTACTTCGTGGATGCAGAGAACAGCGAAACACCTGTTTGCCTGAAAGGTCGGACGTGGTCAGAAGTGAAGGATATCGTGCGTGATGCGGTAGAGCATTACCTCCGGTAGCGAGGTGTAGCTTCGCGCCAATGATCGAACACCGCGGCACCCTTATCAGCGAAGACCTCTTCGAGAAACGTTTCGTGTGCGACCTCAACGCGTGCAAAGGCGCGTGCTGCGTAGCGGGCGAGAGCGGGGCGCCGTTGGAGAAGGATGAAGAAGCGATGCTGAAGGAGCTGTGGCCCAAGATCAAGCCGTACATCCCGGAGAAGGGCCAACGCGCAATTGATGCGCACGGCGTAAGCGAGATCGATGACGACGGCGACCTGGTGACCACCTTGGTGGAAGGGCGCGGCGAATGTGCGTTCACCGTGTTCGATGACAACGGCATCGCGCTCTGCGGCGTGGAAAAAGCATGGAAGGCGGGTGCGATCCCGTTCCGTAAACCGATCAGCTGCCACCTCTATCCCATCCGCGTGGTGAAGCTCGCCGAGCACGACGGACTGAACTACCACAAGTGGCCCATCTGCAAACCAGCCTGTACCTGCGGGGCCAAGTTGGATGTTCCCGTGTTCCGTTTCCTGAAGGATTCGCTGACGCGCAAGTACGGCGCGGAGTGGTACACCGAACTGGAGGACGTGTATACCGCTTGGCAGGAGATGCCGAAAGCGAAGAAGAAGTAAGGACACGTATTGCATCGCGTGCTCGGTATTCCTCCCCTCTCCTTGGGAGAGGGGCCGGGGGTGAGGTTCCTCCCCGCTCGCGCAGAGCACAGTAGCAACGAGAAGAGCAGTTCACGAGGTTCATTTCTCCGCGTCCTCCGCGCCTCTGCGTGACCACTCATCCGTATTCCGCACTGCCAGCAAGCATCCTCGCGAACCGACACCCGGATAGCTCACCGCCGCCGCGCACTTCAGCACCTACGACCTGCGTTATCCCCCTAGAACCGCGCGGTGCAGCCGTTGTTAACGGATCGTGAAAAGAAAAGACTTGGAGCGTATCGGTTTCGATCCCTGCCGCGTCAGCACTAGGGAACTTGGCCGTGTTGAAAACCTCCGGGAAGTTCACCCGATCGGCGCTTGTCAAAGGCCCCTCGCCGATCCACTTTTGTATCCCGACGATGGCGCTGTCACGCTGCCGGCGGGAACCAACAAGCAAGTCCGAGAATTCCGGGAAAGGAGGCCTTCCTCCTACGGAAAGATCGTCTCTCCAACTGAACCTGCCATGAGCACCGAGAAAAAGAACGACGCGTCCCAATTGAGCATGGACAGTGCGCTCACACGCGAAGTGGAAGCCGCCAACGAACCGCTCCTGAAAGAGAACAAGGACCGGTTCGTGATCTTCCCCATCCAGCATGCCGATATCTGGAGCTACTACAAGAAACACGAAGCCAGCTTCTGGACCGCCGAAGAGATCGACCTGGGTGCCGACCTCGTGGACTGGGATACGAAGCTGAACGACGACGAGCGTTACTTCATCAAACACGTGCTCGCCTTCTTCGCTGCCAGCGATGGCATCGTGAACGAGAACCTCGCGGAGAACTTCCTCCACGAAGTGCAATACACCGAGGCGCGTTTCTTCTACGGCTTCCAGATCGCCATGGAGAACATCCACAGCGAGACCTACAGCCTCCTGATCGACACGCTGATCAAGGATCCGATGGAGAAGGACAAGCTGTTCCACGCGGTGGACACCTTGGACTGTGTGAAGCGGAAAGCCGATTGGGCTTTGCGTTGGATCGACAAAGGCAGCTTCGCCGAACGCCTCATCGCCTTCGCAGCGGTGGAAGGCATCTTCTTCAGCGGTAGCTTCTGCAGCATCTTCTGGCTGAAGAAGCGCGGCCTGATGCCAGGCCTCACCTTCAGCAACGAGCTCATCAGCCGTGACGAAGGCCTGCACTGCGATTTCGCCTGCCTGCTCTACACCAAGCACCTGCTGAACAAGGTGAACAAGAAGACGGTGGAATCCATCATCCGCGATGCCGTGGAGATCGAAAAGGAATTCGTGACCGATGCGTTGCCCGTGAACCTGATCGGCATGAACGCCAAGTTGATGCAGCAGTACATCGAATTCGTGGCAGACCGCCTCTTGGTGGAGCTGGGCAACGAGAAGATCTACAACGCCACCAACCCGTTCGACTTCATGGAGATGATCTCGCTGCAAGGCAAGACCAACTTCTTCGAGAAGCGCGTGGGCGAATACCAGAAAGCGGGCGTGCTGAACAACGATAAGGAGCAGAGCAAGTTCACGTTGGACGCTGACTTCTGATCCTGTCGCGATCCCACAGCCGTTCTCCCATGGCTAAGACGCTGGACCTGAGAACACACGCTGCCGGGCTCGCTTGGAGACCTGCTTCCGATCAACATCGCCGCGTTGACGATCGATCACGGAAGCACTTCGGGGAGGGCTGTTGAGGAGCGCATCTTAACGGTCCGATAGTTGACGGAAAAACCAACACGGATGCACGGCGGGAGCCCGACCATCCACAAAAACAAGGAAGAAGAAGCATGTATGTAATTAAGCGCGACGGACGCCGGGAGGCGGTCAAGTTCGACAAGATCACCGCCCGTGTGAAGAAGCTCTGCTACGAGCTCGATCCCATCGTGGATGCCACCCAGGTCACCCTGAAAGTGATCGACGGCATCTTCGACGGTGTCACCACTTCGCAGTTGGACAACCTCACCGCCGAGGTGGCCGCCACCATGACGGTGAAGCACCCGGACTATGCGCTGCTCGCCAGCCGCATCGCCGTGAGCAACCTGCACAAGAACACCAAGAAGTCCTTCAGCGAGACCATGAAGGACCTCTACACCTATATGGATCCGAAGACCGGTGCGAAAGCCGCACTGATCGCGGACGACGTACACGACATCATCCAGAAGAACGCCGATGTGTTGGACAGCGCGATCATCTACGATCGTGACTTCAACTACGACTTCTTCGGCTTCAAGACCCTCGAGCGCAGCTACCTCCTTCGCCTGCACGGCCAAGTGGTGGAACGTCCGCAGCACATGCTGATGCGTGTGTCCGTAGGCATCCACAAGAGCGACATCGAGAGCGCCATCTCCACCTACAACTCGTTGAGCGAAGGCTGGTACACGCACGCCACACCTACGCTCTTCAACGCCGGCACACCGAAGCCGCAGATGAGCAGCTGCTTCCTGCTGCAACTGAAGGACGACAGCATCAACGGCATCTACGACACGCTGAAGCAGTGTGCACAGATCAGCCAGAGCGCCGGTGGCATCGGCCTAAGCGTACACAACCTGCGCGCGAAGGGCAGCTACATCAAAGGCACCAACGGCACCAGCAACGGCATCGTGCCCATGCTGCGCGTCTTCAACGATACCGCCCGCTACGTGGACCAAGGCGGCGGAAAGCGCAAAGGCAGCTTTGCCATGTACCTGGAGCCGTGGCACGCCGACGTGTTCGACTTCCTGGAGCTGAAGAAGAACCACGGCAAGGAAGAGATGCGCGCCCGCGACCTGTTCTACGCCATGTGGATCCCCGATCTCTTCATGAAGCGTGTGGAGATGGGCGGCGAGTGGACGCTGATGTGCCCCAACGAGTGCCCTGGCCTGGCCGACACCTGGGGTGCCAAGTTCGAAGAGCTGTACGAAGGCTACGAGGCCGCAGGCAAAGGCCGCAGCACCATCAAGGCGCAAGACCTCTGGTTCAAGATCCTGGAAAGCCAGATCGAGACCGGTACGCCGTACATCCTCTTCAAGGACGCGGCCAACGGCAAGAGCAACCAGCAGAACCTGGGCACCATCAAGAGCAGCAACCTCTGCACGGAGATCATCGAGTACACCAGCCCCGATGAGGTGGCCGTGTGCAACCTCGGCTCCATCGCGCTGCCCAAGTTCGTGGAGAAGGGCAAGTTCGATCACGACAAGCTGTTCACCGTCACCTACGAGCTGGCGAAGAACCTCAACCGCGTCATCGACCAGAACTACTACCCGATCCCCGAAGCCCGTCGCAGCAACATGCGCCACCGCCCCATCGGCATCGGCGTGCAAGGCCTGGCGGATGCCTTCATCCTGATGCGTTATCCGTTCGATAGCGTGGAAGCGAAGGTGCTGAACCGCGAAGTGTTCGAGACCATCTACTACGCGGCCCTCACCGCCAGCAAAGACCTCGCGATCGAAGAAGGCGCTTACGAGACCTACGAAGGCAGCCCCGTGAGCAAAGGCATCCTGCAGTTCGACATGTGGAATGTCAAACCATCGGATCGTTGGGAGTGGGATGCACTGCGTGAAGAGATCAAGAAGCACGGCGTGCGCAACAGCTTGTTGCTCGCTCCGATGCCCACCGCCAGCACCGCACAGATCCTCGGCAACAACGAGTGCTTCGAGCCGTACACCAGCAACATCTACACCCGCCGTGTGCTCAGCGGCGAGTTCGTGGTGGTGAACAAGTACCTGCTGCGCGACCTGGTGAAGTTGAGCCTCTGGGGAGAAGACCTCAAGAACAAGATCATCGCCGCCAACGGCAGCGTGGCCAACATCCCCGAGATCCCGCAGAACCTGAAGGACCTGTACAAGACCGCGTGGGAGATCAGCCAGAAGGTGATCATCGACATGGCCGCGGACCGTGGCGCTTTCATCTGCCAGAGCCAGAGCCTCAACATCTTCATGGAGAACGCCAACTTCGGCAAACTCACCAGCATGCACTTCTACAGCTGGAAGGCAGGCCTGAAGACCGGCATGTACTACCTGCGCACCAAAGCCGCCACCGACGCCATCAAGTTCACCGTGGACAAAGCGAAACTCACACAACCCCAAGCGGAGCCGGTCACCCCGAGCGTAGCGAAGGGGATGCGCGAAGTGCAACCCGTACGCGAAGTGGTGATGAGCGGACCCGCCCCCAAAGCCATGACCGCCGAAGAAGAAGCGCAAGCGCAGATCACCTGCTCGCTGGATGATCCGGAGGGGTGTGAGATGTGCTCGGGGTAGGAGTTGACCCCATCAATGAAACAAGGAAGAGCGGCTCGAGAGGGCCGCTCTTTTTACTTCGACTTATTATGAAACTACCAAAGAGCAATACTGACCTCAGACGAGAGTTGGGGTTAATTGAAGAAATAAGGATTGGGTTTCGGTTCGTGAGGCAGGGACTACATGAAATCGATCGAATCCTTCCGGGTAACGATTTCTACCACCCGCCTGTTCAGTTTCTCGCCCTGGGTATCGAACGCATCCTGAAGTGCATGATTTGCATGCATCACAAGGAACTGACTGGGTCGTACCCTACGAGATCGGACAAGCCTTGGCCACTCGGCGCAAAGGGACATGATCTAATGGTGCTGAAGGGGACGGTTGTGAAGTTCTGCACAACCTTGCCAGGACCTGCAATTGGAGACTACAACTTGATCGCCCATGACAAACGTGTTGATGACCTTTTCGAACTGCTCTCCGCCTATGGAAAGGGTTCGCGTTACTTCAACTTGGATGAAGTGTTGATCGCGGGAACTAACACTGACCCGATGCACGAGTATGATCGACTAACCGGCAATCTCGCATTAACGATTCATGGCAGGAAGATTCTGGACCAAATCACAAATCCGAAAACCAGGGAAGAGGCCTATCGAACGATTAACAAGGAATTGAAAGCACTGGTTGAGAGCATAATTCGCGCACTGTCTCGGCAATTCATCTTTGGAAACTTTAGCAGTCAATCGAGAAGGTTCATCGCCGACCTAAGTCCTTTCTATAAGCTAGAGGATAAGAACCTCGGCGTCAACCACTATTAGTAGCTGCTTTGGTATGTGAGCCTTGGTCTAAGCCCCGTCTGCGCGTAGTGTGGACGATGTCTGAGTGTAGCCGCAGGCTACGCTCACCAAGAACCGGAACATGGTAGCCTGTGGCTACCCTTGCGCCCACGGGCATGGTGCGTAGCTGCAGGCTAAGCGCAGATCCGGTATTTCAGCTAATAGGATTGTGTCGAAAGCTGCTCACAATTCGAAACCGTCAGCGTAACTCCCCAACTGGTGCGGATCTTTGACCACTCTCTACCGAAAGTTTCCCGCGCTGGTTCTTTCTTTTGAACCGTGGCTCATGCTTGTTACCTTGCCAGTATGGACCAATCGCGCTATTTCCACATACTAATGCACGTATCCACGTGGCCGGCTATGTACAGCGTGCAGGACGCAATGGATCTGTCCACATTCCTAACCGGATATCGGGCGGGTGCAAATGACGCCCGCTTGGAACGACTCTTGAGTGATCTAACAAACTTCGCTAACGAGAAGCTTCCATACAGTGAATCTCAAGTCGGTTGGAGCCATCTTGTGAAGGCTGGTAGTTGGGAGCGAGGTGGTTCCATCAAGCTCTTCAGGCAATGGCTGGGACAAATGCTTGTTGAACAAGGACATTGGACCGATGAGCATTTTTTGATCTTCACTTCTGATAAAACGATCCCACCCGACACACGGAACTCATTGCCGCCGCCACGTTATTCCGATCTGCCGCTTGAATAGTAGCCTTGCTGCCGCAAGCGGCTCTGAATCGTGGTGATTAACAAAGATTGAAAGACTAGGAGTGTTTTGTAGTCAACATGACACGAGCACAATTCTAGACCTGCGCAAGGTCTCTCAAAGAGGAATCCAGCTACCGCGAGCCTCTAACGCTGGTTCGGCCCCGACCATCCACCCGGCTACCGCGAATCTTTATCGGTGGATCGGATCTGTGATCCGGACCAAATTCGGAAAGGATTATACTCGTACTTGAATGAGCATCGTTCGAGCAATAGCCTTCTTACTAGTCTATGCTGCCTTTCAAGCCGCATTCACGGCTACAATGATGTATGTATTCCCGAATGAGTTGGATATGGAATGGCAACTGCTTTGCTATAGCGTGGTGCTTACGGTAGGGCTACTTTTCGTAACTCTTGGATCACGGGTCAGTTTTTCTGCTTGGTTCTTAGGTACTAAGAATAGCAACAGTCTCCCTTGGCTATGGGTCGCAGCCCTGGGCATCATACTCGCCGCTAACCCGTTCAGTCACCTTGAGTTCTTTTATAGGACTAGCTCTCCTGCCCCAACATCGCTTGAAGTAGCCTTGCCCACAGTGCTTACCCTGTGCCTCTTCGGACCCTTGGCAGAAGAAATGTTCTTCAGAGGTCTTCTTTTTCGGGGCCTCGTACAACGCTATTCGCCATTTCTCTCGATGGTGATCGTGGCGCTACTCTTCTCCGCTATTCATCGATTGTCTTGGGCGACCACGCTCGATCATATCCTGTTCAGCACAGTTGTAACTGGGGTTTACTATGTGACAGGATCAGTTCTTCAGGTTGTGCTCTTGCATTCGATCAGTAACGCGGCTTGGGTGCTGCGGCGGACCTATACTGTGGAGGTCAGAACTATACTCGATGGCCTGGGTTGGTGGTACATGATCTTACCTCTTGTCGGAGCGATGCTTTTTCTGGTCTACTTCAGGCGATTTCACGTGCGGTCCCCGGCCTTTGGGCCGACCGTGCTCCAGCCGATCTGAAGCGCCGTCTGAGCGGAGCCTTCGCCTACGCTCGACGAGAATCGTAGCTCGGTAGCCTGTGGCTACCCTTGCGGCTCACCATCAGCCACCTCCTTACTCGCTGTTGCCCGTAGTGGCTTATTCGCCGCCTTGGCGATCACCTTGCGAGCCTCCTCGGCCTTTTCCCCTTCTACCACATCGCGCTTCAACACTTCGTTGGTCAACGAGGTCTTGATCTGTTCCGTCGTGATCTTGATGTCTGGTGATACACGGCGCAACTCGCGGCGGATGGTCTCCAAACAGGCATCGCTCAGCACCACCGCGCTGAGGTAGAACCGGCTGAGCGCTTGTTTCTGTGCATGGTAGTCGCCCAAGGCAGAACGTTGCCAGCCTTCTTTGCACCAGAGGTAGAGATGGTCAAGATCACTTTCGGAGCGCACATCGATCTTGGTGAAGTCGAGGTCCACCACCAACTCGTGCTGGATGGGTTTGGTGAAATGCACGTGGTACACACACCAGCGCAGACCCGTCGTGAGCAACACCCAATCCACCCCTTGGTTGGCGGCGTAGTCCACCGCTTGTTTGACGTGTTGGTCCTTCAGTTCAATGCCAACGGCTTTCACCTCGATCAGCGTGGTGAGCTTTCCATCCAGCTTGATCGCCAGGTCGCAATAGGTTCCACGGATGGCGTACTCGCTGGTCACCTCGAAGTACTTGTCGTACCCGAACACATCCGCGAGCATATCCTTGATGATGGTCACGGTATCGGTCTCCCCGACGTCGCGCAACTTGGCAGCCGCGAGGATGGGTTGATACCTTTTGAGACCAGCGATCAAGCGCTCAGCGACTTTCTTCGGGATTGCCATGGAATGATGGGATGTACTGGTAAAGATGTGGAATTAAAGCTGCGCGTAGCATGGCCGCTATCTGACGTAGCCTGCGGCTACGCTCGACGAGAACTGGAACACGGTAGCCTGTGGCTACTCCATCACTTCTGAGCCGACAGTACCATTCAAGAGCAAATTGTCTGCACGTCTCCGCAACAATGCCGCATGTTCCATCTGCCGCACTGCGATCTTCATTCGCGTTAGCCTTTCGATCACTGTGGCGAGAGGCACATGGTAGAAGGCTCCGGTTTCCCACGGAACCAGGGTGCCGGAATAGTCCGTCACAGCGTTGTCGGTGGATAGATAGATGTCCAATTCGCCCTTCCGCATGGTAGCTACCTGTTCCATTAGGCGTTTGTGGTTTTCCAAATGCATGCGCAACGCGTGCGCGGAGTTCACGCCTTGCCTTGGTGCTGCAGGTTCTTCTCCTATGAGTAGCTCGGTGCTGGATCGATAGTCGTAGTAGGCATCCGCATCGGGTTCATGGCTCCTTTCATCACGTCTATCTTCTTGGTCAGCGGCGGCGAACAACACGGCCTCGAGACGCTCGATGTATGCGACAGCCGAATCGGTGAGCACGATCACAGAATCCGAAATGACGCTTTGTTCGGCCTGTTCCTTCTTCACAAGCGCGGTTACTCTAGAGAACTCTTGATGGCTCTCCATCATGTCCCACCACAGCATCTCGTGTGTGTGTGAACATCCAGCGAGTAGAACCATGAACAAAGCAGGGAAGGCGATCCGAAGCATGTCCGAAGGTATCCAACTGCGCGTACCATGGCGCACTCGGAGTGTAGCCTGCGGCTACGCCTGACGAGGACTGTAGCATGGTAGTCAGGGGCTACCCTAGCTTTAGGGCATTAACTCGCCAGCGTTCACTGGACATCAATTAGTTCTCCAGTAATGCGCAGCGGAAGGTCGGTGTCTAATTCGATTCGAGAGTGGACCTCATCGCCTTCCTGCTCGCCCTTGGAAGTGATGTAGAGCTTGATCCGGTTGACGGATTTCAGACGAGCCACAACTGCTGACGGGCCACGCATTAGCTCCCTACGGCTGATGGTCACCTCATCCTCGGGTTTTGAAGCATTCATTGCATGTTGCGCCATAAGACTATCACAGGTAAGCTCAAGAATGTGATTCGTCCAGAATCTGTTCTTTAGCTCGACTACCCACATCGAATCTCTACGACTCACATCAAACAACTCAAATCCCGTGAATAGGAACAACGGATTGTGCCTCATTTTATCTTGAAGAACGATCGTGAATGGATCATCCGAAGACTCAAACTCATTAATGCCGGGAAAGCGGCCGCGGAGATGATCGAGCATTTCTTCCCGCTTCGTCTGCCGTGCATTGATTTCTTCCCTAAGTGAATCGCTTTTCTTCTCCGAGCAAGCGATGAGGGCGAGACAGATTAGGATGAGCCAAGGTTGAGTCGACGATTTCGGGATCATGGGTTTTCAGCTAGTGTAAGCGAATTTAAACCTGCGCAGGGTCGCTCAAGAGGCTACTGCATCCAAAGTCAGGACGATAGCCTTCGCTACCTCGGCGGCTTGCATCGGCTGCACGGCGTATACCCAGCCTCCTTTGCCTCGGATAGTTCGACAGCGCGTTTGCTATGGCTCAGGTAGCTGCAGCTATTGCGGTGGTACTTCTCGCCGGTCTTTGTCACGTACACCGTTTCGCCGAGTGCGTGTTGGAAATGCGGTCGTAGGTGCAGTGTGCTCGGTCCCGCGAAGGCGGGGAATGCGAGGAGCAAAATGGAGAGGAGGAGCCAGCGTTTCATGCCATTGGTATGGGTGATCGGTAGGGGGTCGAGAACAACGTGCGTTACTCTACGAAGCCCTGCTTCGAACCATAGCGCGGTATTGGATCATCGGGGACCCAGTGCTTAGTCATTGGATGATAAAAGGCCGAGAAATGGAGCGTCCTTCCTTGGACCTGATCACGATGGTATGAACACCTACCGCCAAGTGCGCGATGTCAATGTTCACCGATCCCGAAGCGTTCCTCACCAGAGCAGTTGATCTCCCCAAGGCGTCAAAGAGATCAACGCTTGAACTATTGAGTTCCGTTCCGAGAGCGATCTCAATTGTTGAGGGGCTTGTTCGCCGGATCACGATTTCTCTATCCGTTACGGATACGTCAATACCAGTTTCGGCAACGATACAATCACCAGAGCGGTCCGAGACACAAACGTCGTCGAGATAGTAATAGGCATGACGATTCGGGTTCGAGAACTCTGCCCAACAGGGTTCGTAGCTTGGAGTGTCCGTGAAGAACCGGCCGATCAGGAAGTGCGAATAGCTGCCGTCGGCAGTGAATGAGCCTTGGATGGTATACCAGCCCGAACTGTCCACTATCGCTTCATCAGCGAAGACGTGCGCAAAGTCCTGTACCACCGGAGGCCTTCCCACTGCTGGATAGTTGACGGTACCATGGTCGGTATCCACGAACAGAATACCTAGTTTATCCGTGTAGCAACTACGGAGGCCACGATCAGCCAAGCTCACTTTGAAGGAAATGAAATACTCCGCTCCTGTGATCAAAGGTTGGGACAGCGTACCACCCACGATCTCGACAGGGAAATAGGGCGGGGTATCGAGAGGGTTCGGACCCCAGGCAATAAAGCCGCTATACCCGCTCCCACTGGCTGGCATTTGTTCTCCGGCAAAATTCGTTGGAACGGAAACTTCCCCTGTAGAGCAGGCGTGAAAGAAATCCCAGGAATTCATGTTGGTCGTCCAACTGCTACTGCAGTGGGTGTTGTGATACGAAAGAGGACAGCACGAAGTATCCTCGAAGGATGGGTTTACTACCAAGTTCTGTGCGGGCAACACGAGCCAACCTAGTATCAGGGGAACGACCATGCAGCAAACACGCAAGTCTATGGGTCGATGAGGCAGGTTCATGGAACGGACAAGGTAGTATCCATAAGGTAGACCACTGCAGATCCTACATCAACTACACGCAGTGCGGACGGCTTCTGAGCGTTGCCTAAGGCTACTCCCTATCAGCGCGTAGCGTGGCCGCTATCTAAGCCTAACCGGCGGCTACACTCAACGAGAACTGGAACATGGTAGCCATCCTTACGGCAGGCAGGCCTGTGTTTACCCTTGCGCCCGCTAGCCTGGTGCGTTGCCACAGGCTATGGAGAGCCTACGATGCTGCGCGTAGCCGCAGGTTTGCCTGCCAGAGGTATGGCTTCGCGCCGAGGCGGTACCAAGCCTCCACGTGCGTTGGAGGGTCATCCGAATGCCCCCACCGGGATCTCACCCGCCTCACGCAATTGGACGAACTCATCCACGGTAAGGGTTTTGATGCGTTCGGCGATGCTGCGCGCGGGTTCGGCGCAATCGCGGTGCCAGGCGTAGATCGCGTTGTAGCGCAACCACGATGGTTGCTCGTTGGGGCCGCCATATCGAGCGATGATCACCAGGTCGTTCTCGGCCGGTGTGTGGTGGTCGTAGCGAAGGCCTAGCGTGTGCAAGGCGTGGAGGCGCTCGGTCAACGGTCCACGGTCATCGGAGGCGAGGCGGAGCAGTTCGGCATCTTCCTGGTCGGCCCATCGGATGGGGTCGAAGTCGAGATCGGCTTTGGCTTGTATCAAGCCACCAGGGTAGCGAAGTTCCAGGGCGGCCTTCACCACGAGCAGGGTGTAATGGGCAATAGTGACCGGCATGCGATGAATGTAGGAATTTGCAATGGTGGGTGCACGGTGAATGCGCGGCAAAGGGCATCCGCTATATCGGCGTCGCCAGAGGTTTCGCTCCACGAGAGACGGAACATGGGTGCCTGTGTGGCTGCCTCGTGCCCGGTAGCATGGGCATAGCCACAGGCACACGCGGCGATGATCACTCTTTGGTCACCGGGTCTTCCTCCAGGTCCAGCACCGTGGAGTTCGTTTCCACATCGAACCAACTGGCGAACAAGTCGTACGTCCGTTTCTGCGGCTGGCGGCTTTCGTCCGTGTACCAGTCGTTCAGTTCGTTCACGAAGATGTCATCGAAGTGGGTACGCATCCAATCCATCACTTCCTCGTTGCCGGCCTTCTCGTGGACGAGATGGATGTTGCACTCGCCCATCGCGTTGATCGGTTCCATATCACTGAAGGTCGCATTGACCCGGTCGAAGAAGGGTCAGGTCAACCAAGGTATCGGTCTTCCACGGCGGCTTTCTCGATCACGAGATCCAGGAGGTCGATGCTGATGGGCAAGGGATATGGCATCTCCTGCGAAAGTATGTGGTGGGGTTACTGGTATTCCCACCCATCAATGCCGCCAAGGAATGCCCG
Organism: Flavobacteriales bacterium UBA7690; assembly: GCA_002482775.1. Taxonomy (GTDB): domain Bacteria; phylum Bacteroidota; class Bacteroidia; order Flavobacteriales_F; family PHOS-HE28; genus PHOS-HE28. The sequence goes on from DLGQ01000109.1 coordinate 56,800, forward strand.
TGACGATGACGCCCCCGTTCGGCTGCGGTGTCACTTTACACGCCACCATTTCACCACCGGGGCATTTGTTCCAACGCACCATGGAGTCGTCGATATCACGTCCGAAGGCCAGTGGTGTTTGGAAAGCAGCTGACCGGACCGCGACATACAAGGCACAGGTCTTTTGGTCGAAGATGAAGTCGAAGAGGTCGATGTCCGCCGGTGCGGTGGTAGGTTGCGCTGCTGTTAGGACCGGCAGTAGTGGTTGTCGCTTCACGGCTTGTTGACCGTAGGTATCGGTGCAGAAGAGGAGCGTGGCGAAGGAAAGCACCCACATGCTGATGCTGCGCGTGGGGGTTTCCGGTGTTGCGCGACCGGGAAGGTCCTGGGATATTGCCGCGCGGGTTTGTGCAGGGTTGAGCATGGTATTGGGACGGGCTTGGAACGAACATTACGAAGGTGGTGAAGTTCATCGCGTCTAGCGCATGCCAGCGAGAACGGTCATCACGATATGCCCCATCCATCACGTGCAGCATGGGTTCGGGGCTGTGCACCATCCGTACGACCGATCAGGGAACGGAACGCGCCACCCTTCTGTATCCATTATGAATTTGCATCTTGCGTCAGATCCATGCGCAGCGCACTCCCTCTTTTGTTCCTTGTCGTCTCGTTGTTCTCCGCATCGAAGGTTCTGGCCCAAGGCGGTGTGCGTGCGATCTTTTGGGATTACATGAGTTTGGGACCGAACAACTGGGCCAATGGTCTGGGCCTGGGATATGACCAGGACCTGAACGATCGACTATCCCTTGGTATCCAGGGACGCATCTTGCTGTCGAACGAGGCGAAATGGTCGGTGAGTTACCGGAGTGCCTATCACCTCGCCGACAACGATGAGGCCTCTTTCTACATCGGCCCACAGGTTGCTGTGATGAGCTATGAGACACGGAACGGGAACTCCACCTTGGTGCCCATCGGTATGCGTTGTGGTGTGCGCGGAGGTCTGGAGCGTTTCTACGCCGATATTTTCGCAGCTGTGAACTACACGATCGGCGCTTCTGGTGTGGAGCTCACTTCCCGTGACCCGACGTTGAGCGCTTCGTTGATCGAGATCGGCCTACACATGGGCTGGGGTTGGGACAAGGCGCGCTAAGTACAGCCGAGGTATCGTCCCGTGATGTGGATCCGTGCGTGACCTGTGCGTTGGGAACGCGTGCCTTGCGCGATACCCCCTTCCGTGATCCGTGCCGCGTGCTTCAACACCTGTAGGTGCTATTCGAGAAGAAGAATGGTCCGGTGCAGGTGATACGACACTGGTGGGCAAGCAAAAGCCCCCACCCGTTCAAGGATGAGGGCTTCTGCTCGTGATCCTGGATATCACTCCACGATGATGCGACCCGTGGCGATCCGATCACCGCTCACGATCCGATAGAGGAACACACCCTGGCTCATCCCGGTGACGTTCCATTCGATCCTGTGCGGCAGCCCTTCTGCCAAGATGCCCAAGTGGCGCTGCTCCACCAATGTGCCGTTGAGCGAGTGGATCTCGAAGGTCGTCGGTTGGTCGTTCGAGGTTCCTTCCAGTTGCAGGTTCGCGATCGCGTTCGCCGGGTTGGGGAACACGGCCACCTTCAGCAGTGTTTCCTCTGCCGTTACGATGGAAGGCGTGTTGGTGTTCTCCACCACCAACCCCGAGATGCCACCAGGGCATTGCAGATAACCATTGTTCGTGGTGCCACCGGCATAACCCGTGTTTATGGCTGCAAGCGCAGCGGCAAGCGTGGTACGGCTGTAGAGGCCTCCGCAGTTCCCGATCTTGGAGTCCGCTTCATCGATCAATTCCTGCACGGTCCAACCGGAGAACGTTCCACTGGTGATCACCATGTTCTTGAGCAAGGTTGTAGATGGGCTGAAGGCGGTGTTCAACTCATCGAAACGGACGCTCAATTTCAGGGCTACCAATTCACCCGCAAGCGCGTTGCTGTAGGTGGTGGGGTTCTGCATGGTACCGCTCGGCAGTCTGGCGCTGCTGCCGGTGGAGGGTAGGAACGCGATCACAGCCGACGCGCTGGTCAAGCGTAAGAACCTGCCGCCACAACCGATGGTGAGGAAGCCAGGCGACGGGAAAGCCGCAGCGAAGTTGCTGGTCAAGTAGGATGCCGCAGTTCCGGAAGTCGCTCCCCAAGCCGCTTGTGTTTCCGTGCGTGTGCCTGCACAACTGTTGCCCGCGAGGGTGATGGTGGTAGTGCAACTAGCCACACACCCACGCGCATCGGTCACCACGACCGTGTATGATCCGGATGCGGTCACCGTTGCGGAGGCTGTGGTCTGCACGGGTGAAGTGTTCCAGCTATAGGTGTAGGGAGCAAGTCCACCACTGGCCGTCACGCTAACGGTGCTCGTTGACGCATTTGAAGTGCAACTCGCGGTTGGTGGGGCGTTCACGGATACGACCGTGGCTGCAGAAGTGCCGGAACAAGTGCCGCTGGCCACGGAAACGGTATAACTACCGGCTTGGTTGGCCGTGTAGCTGTTGCTTGTAGCTCCACTGATCACCGTGCCATTCCTGCTCCATGTGTAGGTTGAACCGGAACTGCTGGCGGTGCTCAACACTACGCTACTTCCTGTGCAGAGCGCTGTGTTGCCATTGGCCGTGATCGTTGGCGTGGTGCCCGTTCCGCTCACCGTTACCGTGATCGCACTGGAAGTGGCAGAAGAACCGCAGCCGGTCACGGTGCGTGTGTAGCTGCCTGCTTGCGTTGCCGTGTACGTGCTGCTGGTCGCACCGCTGATGGTGGTGCCATTTCGCCTCCAGCTGTAAGTGAAACCGGTGCCCGTATTTCCGCTCAGGACCACGCTGCCACCGGAGCAGAACGTGGTGGGTCCGGATGCTGTGATGGTTGCCGTAGGCGAAGTGCTCACGGTGATGTTGACAGGGGCCGATGTGGTGGAACAGCTGCCGTTGGTCACGGTCACCGTCATGGCACCGGTCTGGTAGGCTGTGTAGGCATAACTCGTGGCCGCACCCGATATCGCCACCCCGTTCAACCGCCATTGGTAGCTATTCCCGCTGGCTTGTGCCGTGACTAGGATAACGTTGCCCCCATAGCAGAATGTGGTGGGGCCGAGTGCGGTGATGGTTGGTGTGGCACCTGTGCCGGAGCCTGCCGTAACGCTCACGGCGTTGGAAGTCACGGAACAGCCACCTGTGGTGATGGTCGCTGTGTACGAACCGGTGAGGTTCGCGGTGTAGCTGCTGGTTGTAGCTCCGGAGATCACGTTACCGTCCCGCCGCCAGGCGTAGGTATACCCACTACCGGAAGTGGCGTTCAGGACAACACTGCCGCCGGAACAGAAGCTCGTGCTGCCGGCCGCAGTAACGCTGGCTGTAGGTGCTGCGTTCACGGTCACGGTAATGGCGTTGGATGTCGTAGAACACCCCCCGTTGCTCACCACCACGGTGTAGCTTCCGGCCTGTGTGGCGCTGTAGCTGCTGGCGGTGGCACCGGAAATGGTGGTTCCACCTCGGCGCCACACGTAGGTGAAGCCGCTACCGGTGTTGGCACCCAGGGTCACGCTGCCGCCGTTGCAGAAGGTGGTGGAGCCGTTGGCCGTTATCGTCGCTGTTGGGGCGGAATTGATGGAGACCACCGTGCCTGCGGAAGAGACCGAGCACCCACCGCTGGTGATCGTCACCACATACGTGCCCGCTTGGTTCGCCGTGTAACTGCTGCTCGTAGCACCGCTGATGGTGGTGCCACTGCGTTTCCAGATATACGTGTATCCGGTGCCGGTAGTGGCGTTTAACACTACACTGCCTCCCGTACAGAACCCTGTGGTGCCCCCAGCATTGATCGTTGCCGTGGGTGCTGTGTTCACCGTTACGTTGGTGGCCCCCGATGTGGTGGTGCATCCACCATTGCTCACGACGAGGGTATAGCTGCCAGCTTCCGTTGCGGTGTAACTACTGCTTGTAGCGCCACTGATCGCCGTTCCGTTGCGCCTCCATACATAGGTGAGTCCGGTGCCCGTGTTCCCGTTCAGTACCACACTACCACCTGTGCAGAAGGTGGTGGCACCGCCAGCAGAAATGGTGGCAGTTGGCGCGCTGTTCACGGTGACGTTGACGATGGCGGAGCTTGTGGAGCATCCGCTGTTGGTGATGGTGACGGAGTAGGCTCCGGCTTGTGTGGCGGTATAGCTGCTGCTGGTGGCACCACTGATGGATACCCCACCGCGCTTCCACACGTAGGAGTAACCTGATCCTGTGCTCGCGTTCAGCACTACACTACCACCACTACAGAAGCCCGTAGCACCAGCGGCGGTGATGCTGGCTGTCGGTGTTATGCTGGTACCTGCGCACTGGCAGCTCGCATTGTACACATCGTTGATGGTGCAGGCGTTGTTGTCATTGCACGCGGACCCCACGGTAGCGCTGCCACCGACCACACCAAGGCAATCGGTCGTGGTAACGGAGCCGCTGGCCGTGGCCAATGCGCCGAGGGACATGTTGTAGTAGCTGCCGCTCGCGCTGGTCTCCAACACCACGGCACGTACCATGTATTGTTGGCCGGAAGCGAAGGGGATGGCACCGTTGGAATAGCTGGTACCTGTCACCGGGTTGGTGGTCAACCGGGTGATCGCTCCGGAAGAGGCATCAATGCGGTAGATATGGTAACCGGAAACGGTCTCCGCAGCGGCGCTCCACGTGAACGAAGCGTTGCCGCTGTTGTTGGTCACGGCCAGGTTCGTTGGTGGCTTCACCATCTTCATGCGCAGGCTGGGGTCGCCCATCAGGTTCAAGTGGGTGCGGCCGATGGACGATTGCCATCCTTCGGTGATGGGCAGGTAGAGGCCCGTGTTGTTCATGGTCTCGCGTGCACCATATCCGATGTTCTCTCCCATGCCCATGTGGTGGAAGTACCACGCCGGAATGCCTGCCCAGCAATTGGTGAGGCCATCGCCGCGTGCGATGATGGCGCGCAGGAAGTTGTTGCGGTTATCGTAATCCACGAAGAAGCTGCCCAACGCCATGTTGAACACACCGCCCATGGTCACGCTGCTGGCAAGTTGCTGCGTCGTGGTACCACCATCCGTACCGTTGTAGGTCACCACAGAGCCGTCCAACGCTTGTTGACCACCACCGTAGTGGGCGGTCCACAAGTAGCTTTGGCCGTTCACGTAGTCCCTGAAATCGAGCACTGGTGCTGCAGGTACTGGGTTGCTGAGGCCGGTCATGGCAGAAGCGCGCCAGCCACTTCCACCAACAGGATTACCGAGCCATTCGAGCTTGTCGATCACCAACGCACGTGTGGTCGGGGCCCATTGTTTCACCTTGTAGTTGTGCGAGCGGTTCAGGTAGCTGCGCATCAGTTCCACTTCGCTGGTGCCGAAGGCGGGCATGTCGTACATATCCACGCGGCCCACTTGCAATTCCACTGCGGAAGGGAAATCGCTCTGGTCGAATTTGCCATCACCGGGAACGTTCCATGTGCGCTGCTGGCTCGCTACCGTCACGTTCACGCTGTTGTCCGTCCATGTTCCGTTCACGTCAGCGTAGTATCCATCCGTTGGCCGTGCGCCACGCGCATCATCATGGCCATCGGGGTATACGTTGCCGGAGTAGGGCACGGGTACGTGCCCGATGATGTAAAGCGCCTTCACATTGGTGGGGTCGCTGTTGTAGTGGCCTTGTACCACGCTCTTCACACTGGTCACCGTTGCTGTACGGGAAACATCGCTACGCAGAACGGCCCAGCCATCGCCGCGTAGGTCGTTCGTCAGCTGGGTCAGCTCCGTGGCCAGCGCAGAGGAGAGCGTGTTGTCCACCAACAGGATGATCTTGCCGCGATAGTCCACTACGGGCAACTGGATGCCGGTACTGATGTAGCCGATGCCGGTCACGCCGCCGGCCACCCGTACGATCTTGTATTCGTAGTTCGTCCCGATCACGGCACTGTTGTCCGTCCAGGTCAATGCGGAAGCGGACGGTGTGGCCACTGCGCTACCCCACGAGGTGCTGGTCTTGGTCTTGCGATAGATTGTAAGCGACGATGTGCTACCGATGGAGGCCCAGTTGAGGGTGATCGACGGTGCGGTGGACACGGTAGCCGTGATGCGTACAGCGGCCTTCTCGGAAGAGGACTGTGCTGAAATGCCCAAGGCAAGGACAAGCGAAAGCGTAAAGAGGAGGATTCGAAGCATGATGTCTGGTTTTACAAGGAGCGGACCGCAGTGTGATCGTTCAGGACATGGATCGAGGGTTGAGACCCGGACCTGAGCGATGGTCACCTGGAGAATGGTTCACACGATGCGTGCGGACCCGCTACCAGCGAGAAGGACAGGAACGAAGTGGATTGGAGCATGGGGTCAAAACTAGGCCCCAGAGCAGGTATGAGTCCAGTGTGGAAGCCGCGTCTGACGTGTGTTCTAGCCCGCTTTGGCGGCATGTTCCGATGGTCCATCGCCATTATGCATGGACTCACGCCGTATGATCAATGGTTCGTCGGTTCAAGAGTGCTTTCTACGAATACGATCCTTAGCCCGTTGGAAGCTGAAGTTCACCCGATGATGCATGGAAGTGCACAGGTTGGATCGGAAAACGGGGTGGGGCGATACGAGGTGATCGTTGCCCGATCGGCTCAAGGCTGTGTCGTCCAGATCCTGCCGATCAATTGGCGCTGGGCCTCCACGGTCAAATGCAGCGGGTCACGCCAGAAGCTCCGATCGGTCGGGAAAAGCCCGGGTCGGTCAAGGTCGATCACCGGTGCCATGGTTTTCAAACGAGTGATGTAGGCCTCGCGCTTCGGCCCCAGCCCAGCGTCGCGCATGATGGCTTGCAGATCGGGGTGCGTTGGGTATTCCACGAACACGAGCTGCGCGCCCTCGGCGTTGCAACGGTCGGCCATGTACTGGAGCTTGTTGAACACCGTGGTGTCGATGCGGAAGTCGTTGGCACTGGCGCTTTCCGCTTCCAGGACCAGCCGCCATTGCTCTTCGGTAGGACTGTCATAGGTCACCGGGAACCACGAGCTGTAGATGTTCAGTCCAGCGGATTCGATCACCCTGCGATTGTACGTATAGGAATACGGTCTTTCAAGGATGGAACGTGGTTCTTGATAGATATCGAAATCACGCGAAGCATCCAGCCCGCGGAACGCCACTTGAACATACACCTTGCGCAAGGTGGCCAGGCTGTCCGCGTAACGGAACAGGTGGTCCATGGTCACATAGTTTCCACCTGGGATGCCGAAGTTGAAGTACCGATCGCCGGTGGCGCGTTCAAGACTGTCGAGGTCGAAATAGGAAAGACGACTATCGCCCAATAGCACATTGGCCCGTGGTTCGCGACGGAATGCCACGAGCTTCCACATCATGTTGCTGAAGGACATGGTGCGTCCACTGTGGTAGAGGTTCTTCTCTTTAAGCTCTTGCGAAATGGGGCCCCCTTGGTGATACAGCGAGTAGGGATCCACCCAAGCGACCAACGCGAACAACGCGAACATCGGTAGCGAAAGCTTGAAGCACTGGAGAAGGAAGCGGCCCACCATGGTTCAGAACTGGAAGTAGATGAACTCGCCGCCACCAAGGGGTGCGCAGACGATGATGATGGCGATGATGCCGTAGTACAATGCGTAGCGTATCGGCCTGGTGGCCCGCCCATCCATCTGCAGGCCGTACTGTCGCTCGCGATTGATCCACTCGAGCAGGAGCATGATGCCGATACCCATGGCGCTGATACCCAACGTGAGCGCACTGCTGACCTCCGGGCTGTTGAACAACGATCGCGAGAAGATGCGGCCGATCACTTCGTAGGCCTGGTCCATGCTCTGTGCGCGGAAGAAGATCCACGCGAAACAGGCCATGGCGAAAGTGACCAGCACTTGGAACAGCTCGCGCAAGCTGGGGAATACGCGGCCCTGTGCCACGGTGCCGCTCATGCTGCGGTGTTTGTCCATCACCACCAACGGCAGGAAGAACAATGCGTTGATGGCGCCCCATGCCACGAAGGTCCAGTTGGCACCATGCCAGAAACCGCTCACCAGGAAGATGATCATGGTATTGCGTACCACGAGCGCTTTACCGCCTTTGCTCCCACCCAGAGGTATGTAGAGGTAGTCGCGGAACCAAGTGCTGAGTGAGATGTGCCAACGGCGCCAGAACTCAGCGATGTCGCGCGAGAAGTAGGGGAAGGCGAAGTTGCGCATCAGCTCGAAGCCGAATAGGCGCGCACATCCGATGGCGATATCGCTGTAGCCGCTGAAGTCACAATAGATCTGGAACGCGAAGAGCACGGTGGCCAGCAACATGGTGCTGCCAGCATGTGCCGAAGGATCGGCGTAGAAATGGTTCACGATCTGCGCGCAGTTGTCGGCGATCACGATCTTCTTGAACAAGCCCCACAGCATCTGGCGAAGCCCATCGCGCGCCATGGCGATATCGAACGATCGTGTCCCTTCGAATTGCGGGATCATGTGCCGCGCACGTTCGATCGGTCCGGCGAGCATCTGCGGGAAGAAGCTCACGAAGGCGAAGAAGGTGACGGGGTCACTGGTGGCCTTCAACTGCTTGCGATACACGTCTATGGTATAGCTCAGGCTTTGGAAGGTATAAAAGCTGATGCCGACCGGTAGCACGAGGTTCAGCGTTCCCAGGTTGAAGGGGAGCCCCATCACGGTGAAGGCCGAATGGAAGCTGTTGATGAAGAAGTCGTAGTACTTGAAGAAGCCCAGCAGGCCCAGGTTCGCTACCAAGCTGATGGCGAGCAGGCCCTTGCGACGTTGTTGTTCGGTGGCTTTTTCGAGGCCGAGGGCGACCAGGTAATCGGTACCCGATGTGAAGATCAGCAGCCCCAGGTAGCGCCAGTCCCACCACCCGTAGAACACGAAACCGGCCAGGATCAGGAACGCGTTCTGCCCACGCAGGTTACCGTTCAATGCCCAGTAAAGCAGGAATACGATCGGTAGGAATACCGCGAAATCGATAGAGTTGAAAAGCATCGCTGCGCTGTCGCGAAGGGCGTTCTACGGCAACCACGTGCAGTGGGTTCCGTGGACGAAGGCCTTCACCCCGACCGATCCAAAGCTACCCGTGTAAAGCGCCGTGGCTAAGCAACCTGGCGAGGGAATTCCATGCTGCGTTGTTGATGGCCAAGGTCCCCCGCCGCGCCCTAACTTTCGGAAGAATGAGTTTCGACACCCGAACAATAGAGACCCGCATCGCTTCAATGTCCTTGGTGGGCCCGGGCTTCATCGAGCAGCGTTTCCGTGCCGGGGAGCGTATCGATCTGGCTGGCTTCGCCGAGAACAAGAAGGCGCGCTTCGCACTGGCCAATGGCGAGACCTGCGTCATGCTCAGCATCATCCCCAAGGACATGGACTTCGATGTTAGCGTTACCGGCGTTGATCATTTCGCACCGGAACGCGGCCATGACACGCTGCGTGCATTGGCCGTGGTCGTGCACGATAACATGGCCGAAATGGTGACCAAGTTGTTCTTCTCGTACTTCCCCACCGTGTTCCGCACCAAAGTGTTCGATGGAGAGGCTGAAGCGCGCAGTTGGTTGACGGAACAGCTCGTGGAGATCGCCCGCGAAGAAGCGTGAACGGATCGCGTTAACGGAGGGCGTGCGAATGGTTGCCTCTAGGCAACCGATCCGTTGTCCTCCGTATTCTCCTTGCTGACCGGTGGAAGCCCCGGATCGGCCACCACCATGTTCAGCACAACGACCACCGTCGTCCGCCACATTATTGCCCGATGAGCACCAACGGGCGTCGGCAAGAGACCAGCACAGCGACCATCGAACTGGTGGCACCGAGCTTCATCGAGCAACGCTACCGCACTGATGCTCGCATCGTGTCCGGCGTATTCGAACAGAACAGGAAAGCGCGTTGGAAGGTCGCCGGCGGAAAGCCGTGCGTGGTATTGATCATCGTACCACCGGAACTCGCCCTTCACACACCCTCCACCAACCAGGACCACTTCCGCGCGGATAGCGAAGCGCGCAGCATCATCGCACTAGCGGTGGTGGCCCAGAACATGGCCGTGTACACAGCGGCGAAATTCTACTTCCGCTATTACGCGCAGGCGTTCGAGGCGCGCGTGTTCGAAGAAGAGGAAGAGGCGCGGCGATGGTTGACCGATATGTTGGAACGGACAACGCCGTGATGAACCATCACGGCGCTGTAGTCCGAGTTCGTTATGCTGAAGTCCCGGCTATCGCAACCCTACTTGAACGCTGCCAACCCCGTCACCTCCATGCCGGTGATCAGCAGGTGGATATCGTGCGTGCCTTCGTAAGTCACTACGCTTTCGAGGTTCATCATGTGGCGCATGATGGGGTACTCGTTGGTGATGCCCATGCCGCCGAGGATCTGGCGTGCTTCGCGGGCAACCGTCAGTGCCAAGTGTACGTTGTTGCGTTTGGCCATGCTGATCTGTGCGGTGGTGGCACGGCCTTCGTTGCGCAGCACACCCAAACGCCAGGTGAGCAACTGTGCTTTGGTGATCTCGGTGATCATTTCGGCGAGCTTCTTCTGCGTGAGCTGGAACTGGCCGATGGGCTTACCGAACTGGACGCGTTCCTTGCTGTAGCGCAGTGCGGTATCGTAGCACTCCATGGCCACGCCCAGTGTACCCCAGGCGATGCCGAACCGCGCGCTGTCCAAGCAACCGAGCGGTGCGCCCAGGCCGCTCTTGTTCGGGAGCAGGTTGGCCTTGGGCACTTTCACGTTGTCGAACACGAGTTCGCCGGTGGGGCTGGCACGCAGCGAGAGCTTCCCGTGCGTGGTAGGCGTGGAAAAGCCTTCCATGCCACGCTCCACGATGAGGCCGTGGATGCGGCCTTCGGTGTTCTCGGCTTTCGCCCACACGATGGCGAGGTCGGCGAAGGGCGCGTTGCTGATCCACATCTTGGCCCCGTTCAATAGATAGTGGTCGCCCATGTCCTTGAACACGGTGACCATGCCGCCGGGGTTACTACCGTGGTCCGGTTCGGTAAGGCCGAAGCAACCGATCTTCCGGCCGGCGGCCATGTCCGGCAGCCACTTCATCTTCTGCTCTTCGCTGCCGTATTTCCAGATGGGGTACATGGCCAACGAGCCTTGCACGCTGCACAAGCTGCGCATGCCACTGTCGCAACGTTCGATCTCTTGCATGATCAGGCCATAGCTGATCTGGTCCAGGCCCATGCCGCCGTATTGGGTGGGCACCATGGGTCCGAAAGCCCCGATCTCGGCCAAGCCGGGGATGATGTCCTTGCTGAAGGTGGCGTTCTCGAAGCGGTCTTCGATGATCGGCTTCAGGTGCTTGCTCACGTGCTGGCGCGCCGTGTCACGGATCAGTTTCTGCTCTTCCGTGAGCAGTTCGTCCACCAAATAGTGGTCGTGGCTCTGGTAGAGGTCGGTGGTATTGCGCTTTTCAGCGGAACTCTTGGTGGCCGTAGCGGAAGTGGTCGTGCTCATGGGTCGTCCAGCGCTGCTGGTGCGCGGGGAGGGTGTTGAACGCAAAAGGATGTTCCGGCGTTCGCGGTGCAAAAGTAGGTTAGGGGCAGGGGCGCAAGCCTCGTGCGGTCGGTTACATTCGCGATCCCAAGGCCATGACCACCGAAGCGACCACCGATACCCTGCGCGCCAGCGACCCGCTGAACGCGGAGTGGGTCACGGTGGTATTGCTGTTCGTGGTCGTCCTCTTGGCACTGATCAACGTGAGTTCTCCGCGCAAATGGCGCTTGGTGGGGCGTTCCATGTTCCAGATGCGGTTAGGCAAACAGGCGTTGCGCGAAGAGATGGACCTGCAGGACCGGGCGTTCCTTGGCCTGCTGCTGGTGGGCTGTACCGTGCTGGCCTTGTTCGGCTGGCAGTTCATGACCATCAGCGGCGTGCCTTCCGCCTTCCCGGCGCTCACCTTGGCGGTCTTGGGCGTGGTGCTGGGGCACTATGTGTTGCTCCGGATCGTTGGTGCGTTGATGCGTACCTCACCGGGGGTTGAAGAATACCTCTACACGGGCTTCCTCATCTTCATCTTGGCCGGGGTGGTTCTCCTGCCGGTGGTGGTCTTCGGCGCCTACCACGCTGCCTGGCGTCCGGGGGCACTTTTCGTGGGCTGGGGTCTTATCGTATTGCTTCTCCTCTACCGCTGGTTCAGGGGTGCATGGATCGGGGTTGGGGAGGGTATCCCGCTCCGCTACATTATTCTTTACTTTTGCGCCGCCGAATTGATCCCCATACTTCTGGGTATCCAACAGTGGCGGAACACACCTTCTTTGCTGTCCCATATCTAAGCCGATCGGCCTTGAAGATCAAGACCATCCTCGTTTCGCAGCCCGCCCCCACGGATGAGAAGTCGCCCTACCACGAGTTGGCGAAGAAGTACGCGCTGAAGATCGACTTCCGCCCGTTCATCAAAGTGGAGGCTGTGCCTGCGCAGGATTTCCGCCAGGAGCGCATCAACATCCTGGACCATACGGCCATCGTGCTCACCAGCCGCAACGCTGTGGACCACTTCTTCCGCATGTGCAAGGAACTGCGCCTCACCGTGCCGGAGACCATGAAGTATTTCTGCGTGAGCGAGAGCGTGGCGTACTACGTGCAGAAGTACATCGTGTACCGCAAGCGCAAGGTTTTCATCGGCAAGCAGACCTTCGGGGACCTGATGGACGTGATCAAGAAGCACAAGGAGGAGAAATTCCTGGTGCCCGGCAGCGATATCCAGAAAGGGGAGATCCCCACCTTGTTGGAAAAGGCGAACGTGAGTTTCACCAACGCGGTGTTCTACCGCACGGTGGCCAGCGACCTCAGCGATCTGAAGGACCTGAAGTACGATATGCTCGTGTTCTTCAGTCCCGGCGGCATCGAGAGCCTGAAGAAGAACTTCCCCAAGTTCAAGCAGAACGGGGTGTTCATCGCGGCCTTCGGCCCCACCACATCCAAGGCCGTGCGCGACAATGGCTTCCGCCTGGATCTGGAAGCGCCGCTTCCCGAAGCCCCCAGCATGACCGGAGCCATGGAGCTCTTCATCAAGCGGGAGGCCAAGAAGAAGTGACCACCTTGCGTCACTGGGCCAACCGTCCATCGTTGTTCATCCGCCCTTGACCCATGGAGCGGCTTACCTTCAGCAAACACGAACGGCTCACCGGCCGCCTGCGCATCCAGGAAGTGGTCACCACCGGCCGCTCCCTGCACGAACAGCCGTTGAAGCTCGTGGGGAAGATCATGCCACTGCCTACCGAAGCATCCGCCCAAGTGGCCTTCGCCATCCCCAAGCGGTACATGAAGTTGGCCGTGCATCGCAACCGCATGCGGCGCCTGCTGCGCGAAGCCTACCGCCTCAACAAACACAGCTACCACCAACGGTTGCGCGAGGCTGGCAAACAATGTGCATGGCTTTTCGTCTACCAAGGGAAACAACCGCTCACCTTGGCGGAGACCCAATTGAAAATAACCCGGTCGCTGGACCGTTGGATGGAGAAGCATGCGTAGGATCCTGGCACTACCGTTGATCGGGCTGGTACACTTGTACCGGTACACCCTGTCCCCGCTATTGCCCGGTGCCTGCCGCTACACGCCGTCCTGTTCCGAGTACGGGTTGGAAGCACTGCGTACGCATGGCGCGTTCCGCGGCGGTTACCTCACCCTCAAGCGCATCTTATCTTGTCATCCGTGGGGCGGTCATGGCCACGACCCTGTCCCACAAGCCCAGAAGAAACATGGATAACCAGACCCCCTCCCGCACATCGAAGTGGAAAATGGCGCTCATCAGCGCTACCATCGTTGGTGGTGGTGCATTCACCATTTCCGCCGGTGATAGCTACTTCGAGATCAGCAAGAACCTGGAGATCTTCACCGAGCTGTACAAGGAGCTGAACATCTATTACGTGGATGACACACAGCCCGGCAAGCTGATGAAGACGGGCATCGACGCGATGCTCAACTCGCTGGATCCCTACACACAGTACATCCCGGAGAGCGACATGGAGGATTACCGCTTCATGACCACCGGCCAGTACGGCGGCATCGGCGCGCTGATCAAACGCTCCAACGATAGGGTGTTCGTTAGCGACCCCTACGAAGGATACCCTGCCATGAAAGCGGGCATCTGGGCCGGTGATGAGATCATGGAAGTGGACGGCAAGAAGATAGCGGGCATGGAGACCGATGAGGTGAGCAAGCTGTTAAAAGGCCAGGCCGGTAGCGTGGTGAAAGTGATCACCCAACGCCAAGGCATGGACCCGGTCACGCACTCGCTCACGCGCGAAGAGATCAAGATCCCGGACGTTCCCTACAAAGGCATGATCGATCCGGTGAACAAGGTGGGCTACATCAAGCTGAACAGCTTCACGCAGACCGCCGGTCAGGAAGTGCGGAACGGGATGAAGGAGCTGAAGGATCAGGGCGCCACGAAGCTCGTGCTCGACCTCCGCGGCAATGGTGGTGGCTTGCTGCGCGAAGCGGTGAACATCGTGAACCTCTTCGTGCCGAAGAACGAACTGGTGGTGGAGACCAAGGGCAAGATCCCCGAGTGGGACAAGACCTACAAGACGTTGAGCGAACCGGTCGATGCCGGCATCCCGCTGGTGATCCTGGTGGATGGCCAAAGCGCCAGCGCCAGCGAGATCGTCTGCGGTGCCTTGCAGGATCTGGACCGTGGGGTCGTTGTTGGCGAGCGCACGTATGGCAAGGGCCTCGTGCAGCAAACGCGCGACCTCTACTACAACAGCAAGCTGAAGGTGACGGTGGCGAAGTACTACATCCCCAGCGGCCGTTGCATCCAGAAACTGGATTACGCGCACCGCGACAGCACAGGGAAGGTAGCAGAAGTGAAGGACGAAGCCATCGCGGAGTTCAAGACGCGCAACGGGCGTCCGGTGTACGATGGTCGCGGTATCCTGCCCGATGTGGAAGTGATGGATCCTGAACTCGCCAAGGTGGTGGGTGGCCTGTACGGCAAGGATCTCTTCTTCGACTTCGCCACCAAGTATCGCCTAGCGAACCCGGAGATCGCACCGGCGGAAGAATTCAAGATCAGCGATGCGCTCTACCAGGAGTTCGTGGACTACGTGAAGGACAAGAAGTTCGAGTACGACACCGAGAGCTTGGAGGCGTTCAAGAAGTTGGAAGAAGCCGCCAAGAAGGAGCGCTACTACGACCATGCCAAGGCGCAGCTGGAAGCATTGCACGCTGAACTCGCGCCGGACCGCACCGAGGAACTCACGCGTTTCCGCAGCGACATCGAAGAGGTGTTGAAGAGCGAGATCGTGGGCCGCTACTACTACCAGACCGGTCGTGCTAAAGCCAGCCTCACCACGGACCCGAGCGTGAAGTCGGCGATCGAGATCCTGAACGGGCCGCGTTACAACGAGGTGCTCACCACGATCAAGACCGGCAAATAGGAACGGATGACGGTGGCGCCATCGGGCCTGTTGCGGGGCCACGATGTATTCCGGTCCGTGCACGTTGGTGCACTGGCGCTGTGTGCGATCATGTTACCGTGGAGCACGGCCATCCTCAGCATGGCGCAGATGCTGCTGGTGGCGAACTGGCTGGCGGAAGGCGTGGTGCGCAAGGATCTGGTGCAGCGCTTTCGACGGGCGTTCACGTGGGCACCATCGCTGTTGTTCATCTCGTTCTTCGCCCTGCATGTGATCGGTCTGTTGTGGACCGAGGACATGAAGTGGGGCGTGGACCTGGTGCGCATCCTGTTGCCGGTGCTTTCGTTCGGTGCGGTGCTGGCCGCGAGCCCTCGACTGGAGCGGAGGGAATACGACACGGTCCTGCTCCTCGGTGCATGGAGCGTGGTCACCAGCACCATTGCCTGCCTCGTACTGAACACGGCCGATGCGATGGACTACCGTTCGCTGTCGGTGTTCATCAGCCACATCCGACTAAGCATGTTGTTGTGTTTGGCGGTGGTCATCCTGCTGCTCGATCGTTCTAGCGCGTTGTGGTTCCGCTTACTAGGCTATGGTGCGGTGATGTGGGCGATGGTCTTCATCAATAAGCTGGGTAGCCTGCAGGGGTTCTTCGTGCTTGGTGTCATCGGCATGTTCTTCACCTGGCGCTGGGCTGATCGGTTGTCCAAGAAGTGGTCATACGTGCTGCGCGCTGCCCTCATTGTTCTACCCATCATTGCAGCATTCGCTGTGGTGCAGGAGGTACGGTCGCAGTACCGGTTGCCCGATCCAGAAATGGGAAGGCATGTGGAGCTTTCCGCCAGCGGCGAGCCCTACACATACGACCTCACCAACCCGCAAATGGAGAACGGCACGCACGTGTGGACCTATGTGGCCTGGCGGGAGATGGACCGTACGTGGCCGCTGCGCAGTAATCGTCCATTACAAGGGAAGGACGATAAGGGCCACGAAGTGTGGAGCACCCTGATCCGCTACCTCGCATCGAAGGGGTTGAAGAAGGACAGCATCGGGGTGATGAGCCTGACCGATGCCGATGTGCGTGCCATTGAACAAGGGATCCCCAGCGTGGTGCAAGAGCAACGCAGCGAATGGCGCGAGCGTGTGGACGAGGTGTTGTTCGAGTTGGCACAGTACCGGGCCTACGGCCGTGCCGAAGGACATTCCGTGGCGATGCGCTTGGAATACCTGAAGGCAGGCTGGGCCATTGCCAAGGAGAATTGGTCTATCGGAGTGGGCACGGGCGATACACAACGTGCCTTCCTGGAAGAGTACGAACGTTCCGGTTCATCGCTCTCCTTGGAATGGCGGCATCGTGCACACAACGAATACCTCACGCTGTGGATCACCTTCGGCGTGGTGGGCCTGCTGTGGTCGCTTGTTGCTTGGTGTTGGCCAGCGTGGCGAACAGGAGCTTGGCACAACGCACATTTCGTGGCATGGGCCATCATCTTCGCGATCTCCTGCCTAACGGACGACACCATCGAGACGCAAGCAGGGGCTACGTTCTTCGGCTTGTACTACGCGTTGTTCGTGTTCGCTGCGCCCCGGAGGATCACGGGCGCTGGATCAGCTCCAGTACACGGTGCGGGCTGATCCGTTGGATGCAATCGCAGGTCTTCCCTCCAACGCAGGTCGGGCACGCCGGATCATCCACCAACGCATGCGTATCCCGCCCGATGGGTGCCCAGCGGCCAGGATGGATAGGCCTGCGCGAGGAGAATAGACCGATAGCCCGGATGCCTGAAGCCGCAGCGATGTGCAGTGGTCCTGTGCTGGCCGCCACCAGCGCATCGCTCGCACCGATCACGGCGATCAATTCTGGTAGCGAAAGTTTGCCACCCGCATCGATGGTGGAAGGATGGTCGAGTGGCAGCACCGTGCGGTAATGATCCGCTTCGGCTTGTGTGCCGGTCACGATCGTGGTGTACGGCCCATCGTTCAACAAGCGGATCAACGCTGCGAAGTTGGCCAGGCCCCATTCCACGGCGCTTCCCTTGGAGCCCGGATGCAGGATCACGGTGCGTTTCCCCGGTACGGACCAAGAGGGGTTTTGCGCGTGGAGCGGAGGTGTCGTGAAGCCGTACAGAGCCGCCAACCGGTCCATCGTTGGAATTTCCTCGATCCCCAATGGGCGTAACAACTTCGTGTTCAACTGGGCTTCGTGCAGGTCGCTTCTCTTCCGGCTGAAGGCCACGCGGTCCGTGCAGGTGAACCAGTGCCACAAGCGGTTGGTGGTGCCGATGCGTACGGGGATATCGGCTTGCTTCGCCCAGCGTGCCACTTCCTTTTTCGGGAATACATGCACCAAGGCATCGGCGCGCAGTTCACGCAGGAGGGCGACCGCATCACCGGCTTGCAGTTCTTCCAAGGTGAGGATGTGATCGATGTGCGTGCACCGTTCCAACACCGGTCGGGTATAGGTGCGGCCCAGGAAGGTGATGCGCACGTGGGGCATGCGCTCTTTCAGCAGTCCTGCAAGTGGCAAGGTCAGCATCACGTCTCCGATGCTGTCCGTGCGGCTCAGGATGATGTGCTCAGGTGCTTTGGGCACGGTGCAAACGATCGAGTTTGGCATACTTCAACTGCACCGCGCGGGCGCTGAGGCGAGCGATGTTCCAGCCGGCTTGGCCATCCAGGAATCCCGCACGTAAGACATAGCCTTGCACAAATTTCACCGCAGGTGAGAAGGTGCTTTTGAAGAGGCCTCCCTTCTTTCCTGCTGCGAACATCTTGCGAGCATGCAGGTCGCTGTAGCGTTCAATGCGGTCCTCATGCGACTTCAGCGTGGGGTAGGAATAGTGCAGCAGATCACCTTGCAGTTGATGCACGACTGTTCCTGGAGCGAGCCGCAATTCCTCGTGTACGTGTTCCCCTTCCCAGCGCGTGCCTTCCTTCGGGAACAACCGCACTTTCGCATCGGGGTACCACCCGCCGTGGCGCACCCAGGATCCGCAGTAATTGGTGAGGCGGTTGAAGCGGTAGGCCCCGGAGGGTTTTGCCTTGATCACCGCCATCAGTGCCGCACGTAGTTCAGCGGAAATGGCTTCGTCCGCATCCATGGAAAGGATGTAGGGTCGTGTGGCTTGCGCGTTCGCGAAGTTCTTCTGGTCGGAATAGTCCGTCCACGTGCGCACGATCACGCGAGCCCCATGGTCCGTGGCGATCCTTTGTGTGTCGTCGGTGCTTTCGGCGTCCACCACGATCACCTCATCCACCAGCATGTTGAGCGAGATGAGGCAACGCGCGATGTTGTGCGCTTCGTTGTGGGTGATGATCACTGCGGAAATACCGGTCATGCGACGCCGAAGTTAGCGGCCAGCATGTTGACCGATCACCGCGCGTGGCTCACCACGAAGCGCCCGCTGGCCATGTGTCCGCCACCGGAGGATAGCTGGTACGTGTAGATGCCATCGGCCAGATCGGCCACACGCAGTGCCACCAACGTGCCCTGTACCTGTTGTTGCATGGCCAAGCGACCTGTTCCATCGAACACGCGCACCTGTGTTGCAAGGGGCGAGTCACCAGCGAGGCTGAAGTGGAGCACGTCATCCGCAGGCTGTGGATAGATGCTCAAGAGCGAGGCGCCGAATTCGCCCATCCCGCCCTGTGGGTTGTCCACCAGGGTCACGCAATAGTCCTCTACTTCGCCGTACTCGTATCCATCGCAAGGCCCTTCTGGCGCTGCACCATACCGCATCACCACGCGCATCCGTGTAGGCCCTAGCGTGGCCTCCACGGGAATGTTCACCATGGCGTCCACAGGGTCATTGCTTCCGGAGGTGGAGATGAAGACACGTTCGTTGTTCCCATCGAAGTCGCCGCTTTGGTCCAGGTCTATCCACACGCCGAACCATTCCATGAACGAGAATCCGCTGAAGTCCGGCTCCAAGGTGATCGGATGGTCGGCAGCCACCATCAGGTCCGTCGTCACGGTAGTGTAGTCGCCATACCCGTCGTCATTCCCACTGGAGTTATCGATGTCGCCGATGGACACTTGGCCTATCCATTCACCATTGGAGTTCTCCGCTTCCAACGCGCAATAGGCGAGGTCCGTGCAAGCACCGCAACCGCTGGTGGCCATGGTGACCGGTGCGGACCAATCCGTGGTGGTGCCGTTGCAATGGGAACGCACCTGTACCGCATAGCGCGAGCAGGCTTCAAGGGGTGTGAGTTCCAGCGTGGTGGTGAGCAGGTTCTCCACCAGCGTGAAGTCCGTGGTGCCTTGTGGAGCATAGCGCACGTCGTAAGCGTTCGCAGCGAGCACGCTGTTCCAGAAAACGTTGATGATGTCGGTACCCACGAAGCCCTGCGCAAGTCCGCCGGGTGCAACACAGCAGCCGTCGCTGTTCCAGTTGAAAAGGTTGCTGTATTCGCTGGTGCCTTCATCGCAGTTCACACGCACCTGCAACTCGTAGGGCGAGCACGGAACGATACCCTGTAGTTGGAACCCAGGTTCGGCGATGGCGGTGACGGTGATCCATTCCGGAGCGCCGACCTGGCGGTAACGCAGATCGAACACTGCTCCGTTCACCGTGTTCCATGCCACGAATGCCGTGGTCAAATCCACCGCCTGTGCGGTGATGCCATACGGCGAAGGACAAGGGCCGCAACCGTTCATGATCAGTTGCATGCTGTTGCCCGCGTTGATACGGCCTCCGGTAACGGTGTTGCCCGGCAGGTTGCCCACTTGCTCCACGCCATCGAAGAGCATCTGCCGCACGTAGAGCGCACCGGCGGCGGGGTCGTTCTTCACCAAGCTCATCATGCTGGCGCACGGTGCGCTGTACAGCAGACCGATGACCCCCGCGGTGAGCGGGCTGGCAAAGCTGGTGCCGCTGGCCGTGCCGTAGTTGTTGTTGATCTGGGTGGTATACACACCGCCCCCCGGAGCGCCCACATCGATGGTCGTGAGGCCGAATCCGGAAAAGGTGCGCATGTCCTCCTGGTTCGTGGCTGTCACGCTGATCATGAAATCGCTCGGGCACGCAGTGGGGAGGTCGCCCTCTTCATCCACGTTGGTATTGCTGTTGGTGGTGGCACCGGCGTTCAACACCCCATGTGTGCCGAGGCTATCGTACATCGCGCACCAGAGCGGCGCATCCTCCGGCTGTCCGCCGTTCACACCCCAGCTTGCGTTCGTGGCCACCACGAAAGCGCCACGTTCGCCGTTCGTTTGGTTGTACAAGCGGCGCATGGTGAGCGGGTAGCTGTGGCTGGCGATCACCCCTTCGTCGTTGGCACCGCTGTTGAACACGATCATCATTTTCACACCCCAATTGGCCCCGACCACTCCCAGGTCGTTGTTGCCCACGGCGCCTACCATGCCAGCCACTTGGGTACCATGGCTTCCGCTGTACACCTCATCCGTTCCGGAGTTGGCGTTCCAGCCCCGGAAGTCGTCCACGTAGCCGTTGTTGTCGTCGTCGATATCGTTGTTCGGGATCTCCTGGTGGTTGAACCAAGCGTTTGCCCAGAGATCCTCGTGCGGCATGTCGCAGTTCTCGAAAATGCACACCACGATGGTATCACCATCCGCGGTGAGGCCACCGGTGCTGATGGCCCATGCGGCTTCGCTGTCGATGTTCTGGTGATGCCACTGGTCGCCGTACTCCGTATCGTCGGGCACCTCGCGCGGCTTCAGCACATGGTTGTTCTGCGCCAGTTGTACGGCGGGGTGGTTCCGCACGGCGCGCAGCATCACGGCTTGTTCCATACTGTTGGTATCGAACACGAGCTTCCAAGTGCGCATGGGCTTGCTCACCTCGCGACCCACCCGCACACCCGTAGGCGTTGCATTGATCAGTTGAAGGTCTTTGGCTACTTCCCGGATGTTCCCGGTGGGCGTGGTCATCACCAGAATCTCACCAGGGACGATCTCGGGGCCTTGTGCACGAAGGCCATGGAACGCGGAGAGGGCCACGAAGGCCAAGGCGGATAGAAGGCGCATACGGACTGTTACGGTATGATCCAAAGGTACGGGAAGGGGCCTCGGGGACAGTCGGTTGGGTGTGTGCCAATGGCCGCCGGTGTTGGAAGGCTGAAGGATCAAGGCTTCAGCCAGCGCATGGTGCGGATGTTCGGACCATCCAATACCCTTACGATGTAACAGCCGGATGCCAGCCCTCCGACAGCAATGGTCCGCTCACCCGGCGGAAGGCGTGGAGCAAGGAGGATCCTACCGGCCGCATCGATGAACTGGACTTCCATGCTCCCTGTTCGAGGAAGCCCTTCGACCAGGATCGTTCCTGCATTCAACAGGTGTATGGTCATTGGTGCTGCGTCGCTCTCCGCGTTCATACCCACCCCCCAGTCGCAACTCGGGGTCAGTCCCGATGTGTAGTCCATCCCCTCGTCGGAAAAGCAGCGGAGGGTGGGATCAAAGAAGAATCCACTCCCCCAGCAATCGTCGAAGAACAGGCCGAATTCCGAGCCTATACGTTCGATGTAGCGGTACTGCGACCCACCCTTGAAACACGGATTGCTCACATCGATGGAACGAAGCCATTGCCCACCGAACTCCACATGCCCGGTATCCACCACATTGAACGGACACGAACAGCCGAAATCTCCCAACTGCAGCTGGTCCCAGTGATCACCCGGATCGGCCCCGAACCAGATGATCGTATCCCACTGCGGACCACCTCCCATATCCGAGAAGTCTTGCAGTCGATAGATCACGTCATCTTCAGCACGCGTTACGTAGGTCGGGTAGATCCACGGCCCGTCCGAAACATTGAAGCGGATAATGTTCCCGACCACCCCCTCGATCAAGGTGTCGCCGGTGTATACGTACTTGGTGTAATGATCCGAGCCCCAGCCGTCGCTATAGTGCCACGTGGCGCCGGGTACGCACCATTGCTGGGCGAATGAGGCCAAAGCCAGTAGGGAGCTGAGCAGAGCGTGTAAGTTCCTCATGTCCGTATCCATTTAATGGTCTGTCGACGTGCGGCCCTTCCACCACACGCACCATGTAGTACCCAGGAGCAACCTCGCTGATGTTGATACACACGAACAGGGCCTAGTGCGAAATGGAACAAGGGTGTAAGATTGAAGACCACGAGTCTGCTCCATTCATCATGAATGTTGCACCAGGACATTGTGTGTTCCTCGTGAGTGGTTCAATTGGAGCACAACGAAAGGTAGTTCACACATGGTGCACCACCAAGAACTTGGTCCGATGGGTCAACAAAGGGCGATCAACCCATGGTATACACCCGCTTCACCCGCTGACTGATGCTCGTGAGCACTTCATACGAGATGGTCCCCATGTCCCGTGCCACTTCGGCAACTGGATGTTCGCGATCGAAGACGAACGCCATATCGCCCACGGAGCAGGTGATGCCGGTCACATCCACCATGCACATGTCCATACACACGTTACCGATGATGGGTGCGGCTTTCCCGGCGATCCACACACGGCCCACTCCATTGCCGAGGCGGCGCGAGAGTCCATCCGCATACCCAATTGGTAATGTGGCGATGGTGCGGTCACCGGAAATAACGCCACGCCGGTTGTAGCCCACGGTGTCTCCGGTGGTAAGCTTTTTCAACTGAGCGATGGGTGTGCGCAAGGTCACGGTGGGCATCAGCTTGGCGGTCTCTTCGGCATCCGCACCGATGCCGTGCAGTCCGATGCCGACGCGCACCATATCGAAATGCGCCTCGGGCCAGCGCGCGATGCCGGCTGTGTTCGCCATGTGCCAGAGCGGGGTGTAGCCGAGCACTTCCCCGATCGCCGTTGCCATGCGCGTGAACGTGGCGATCTGTATGCGGGTGAAGTCATCCTGCGCAGGCTCTTCGCTCGCCACGAGGTGCGAAAGGATGGAAGCCACCTTCAATGGTCCGCGTTCGTGCAAGGCGTTCAACAGCTCCGGTAACTCTTGCTCCACGAACCCGAGGCGGTGCATGCCGGTATCCAGCTTGATGTGGACCGGCGGCGCATCATCCATCCGCTTTGCTGCGGCGATCGCCTCGCGTAACGAGCGTTGATCGTAGACCTCGGCTTCCAACCGGAAACGGTGAAGCGTACCCATGTCCACCGGCTCGGGGTTCATCACCATGATGGGCATGGAGATGCCGTGGGTGCGCAGTTCGATGCCTTCATCGGCATACGCCACGCCGAGGTAATTCACACGTTCATGCTCGAACAGCCGTGCCAGTTCCAACGCACCGGATCCATAGCCGAAGGCTTTCACCATGGCCATGGTCCGCACTCCTGGTGCGAGGCATCCTCGGTAATGGTTCAGGTTCTGCCGGATGGCCTCGAGGTCGATCACCAGTTCTGTGCCATGTACCTGTTGCTGCCAACGCTCCACGATCCGTTCGAAGCCGAAGCGACGCGCGCCTTTGATGAGCACCACGGATCCCGAGAAGCCTTGCGGATCCTCGCAGCTGAGCATCTTTTCCGCATCGGTGTAACACCGCGCGGAATGGCCGAATAGCGCGTGCTGCGCAGCGATCGCGGGACCGATGCCGATGATCCGTTCCACGCCGCGCTCCTTTAGTTCTTGTGCCACCCGCGCGTAGAGGCGCTGCGGATCCAGTTCGCTCTCGGCCACATCGCTCAACACCGCCACCAGGGGCCGTCCATGTGCGGTACGTTTCAAACTGTCCAACGCAACGGAGAGCGAGCTGAGGTCGAGGCTGTAGCTATCGTCGATCAGCGTGGTGCCGTGTACGCCTTGCAGGGTACGCATGCGCATGTCCACCGGCATCAGGTGCGCGAGGCGTTCGTTGATCCATTCCGCTGTGCGGCCCAAGTGCAGGCAAACGGCGATGCAGGTAAGCGCGTTCTCCGCACTGGCATCATCGGTGAACGGGATGGTGAACGTGTGCTCCGTTCCCGCGTGCAACAACGTGATGCTGGTGGAATCGCCGACGATCTCTTGCGCGATCACCTGCACGAAGTCCGCTGCACCAGCATGCCCGATCATGGACCATTCCAACGGCTTCACCTCTGGAAGTCGGTAGTGCAGCTTGTCCAATTCCATCGCGTTGTTCGGATGGATCCATACCTCCGCACGGCGGAACAACTTCAACTTCTCGGTCGCCTTCGCATCGCTGCCCATTCCCTTGAAACCTTCGTCGTGCGCGCTACCCAAGTGGGTGAACACACCGATCGTAGGCCGGATCATCGGTTCCAACTTCTCCATCTCGCCCGGCTTGCTGATGCCCGCTTCGAAGATGGCCAGGGTGTGCTCCGGGCGCATCTGCAACACGCTCAGCGGCACGCCCACTTGGCTGTTCCAGCTGCCCGGGCTGCGTACGATGTGCTCTTCGCGGTGCAGCATCTGGAACAACCATTCCTTCACGATGGTCTTGCCGTTGCTGCCGGTGATCCCGATCACTGGTATGGAGAACTGACTACGATGCCAAGCGGCGATCTGCTGAAATGCCGTGAGCGGATCCAAGACACCGACCACGGCAAGCCCCTCGAATTCCGCCATTCGATCATGCTGTACGATGGCCATCCGGAGGCCGCGCTTCACCAGCTCCGCGATATGGTGGTGGCCATCGTGCCGCGGGCCGGGCAAGGCGATGAACAAGGTGGTGGGCGTGATCTCCGCGTGGCGCGAATCGATGATGATGCGATCCACCAGCGTGTCACCACCACCGCTCAAGCGGCCACCGACCACTTCGGCGATGCGCGCGAGCGGATGCTGGAAGGCGCTCATGGGGTGTCGTGCTGTACGCTCAGTGCCGCTTGGAAACAGGTGCGGCACAGCGGCTCGTAGCTATCGGTCTCACCCAGCACGACCAGCTCCTGGCTGGCTGTTTTCCGGTGGCTGAAGGTGGCCAGTCCGCCGCAGTGCATGCAGATGGCGTGGACCTTCGTCACGTACTCGGCGATCGCCATCAGCGCGGGCATCGGCCCGAAAGGGCGTCCTTGGAAATCCATGTCGAGCCCGGCGATGATCACGCGGATGCCGCTGTTGGCGAGTTGTTCGCACACGGTGGGCAGCCCATCATCGAAGAACTGGGCCTCGTCGATACCCACCACCTGGATGTCGCTGGTGAGCAGGAGCAGGTTGGTGCTGTTGGGTACCGGCGTGCTGCGGATGGTGGTGCCTTCGTGGCTCACCACGTCCACGGCATCGTAGCGGGTATCCACGCCAGGCTTGAAGATCTCCACCTTTTGCTTGGCGAATTCCGCACGGCGCAACCGGCGGATCAGCTCTTCCGTCTTTCCGGAGAACATGCTGCCACAGATCACTTCGATCCAGCCTTTGCGGGGGCTGTGTGGTCCGGTGTGTTCCAGGAACATCGAGGGTGGCCCGTGGTGTTGTTAGCTTCGGGCGTTGGCGGGGTGTGCGAAAATAGGGATCTTCGCAGGCATGCGGGTACACGAACGCAGAGAAGCATGAGCACGGACAAGCCTTTTCGCAGGATCAATGAACTGGTAGCAGCGCTGGCCGCCGCGGACAAGGGCCTTGGCAACGGCACGCTCGGAGCCGATGGTCTGGAGACGGCTTGCGACGATGCACGGGAGCTTTACGAACGGCTGGTGGTGTTGCGTCACAAAGCCAGAGAGACCTTGGTGAACCAGTCCACGGAAGAGCCTGAAACCGTGAAACCAGCGCAGAACGTGGTGCGGGAACCGTTGCCACAGGCCGCGCCCGAAGAGCGTTCCGTGCGGTTGGATACGCGCCCGGCTCCGGAGCCTTCCTCCCGCCAGACCTCGCTGATCGATGCCATCGAGCACACCGAAATGAAGGAGGATGCTGTCCCTTCCACAGCAAGCAAGTCTACCGCCAGTGAACGCCTGCCCAAGCCAGCGACCTCGGTAGCCGAGAAGTTGGAGAAGGCTGCCGTTGCCGATCTGGGCAAGGCCATATCGCTCAGCCATAAATTCTGGTTCGTGGCGGAGCTCTTCAATGGTGACCGTATGGCGTACGAAAAGGCTGTGGAGAAACTCAACGCGAGCGCTAGCCTTGCAGAAGCCCAATCCTACATCCAGGACGAGGTGATCGCCAAGCTGAAGAAGCCCGCCGACCCCGAAGCCCTGGCCACCTTCAACGAACTCGTGGAACGCCGAACCGCATGAGCCTACGATCGCTCCTTTTCTTCGTGATGGTCGCCCCGGTGGTGATCCACGCCCAAGAAGCCGATGTCGTCCGCGGCAACGCGCGCAAGTACGTGAAGAACCTCACCGCACCGGCGTTGCATGGTCGCGGATATGTGGAGAATGGCGACGGCCTGGCCGCGGATTGGATCGCGCAGCAGTTCACGCGTATGGGCCTGTTGCCGGTGAAGTCGGACTACTTCCAGCCGTTCCAGTTCAACGTGAACAGCTTTCCGGACAGCGTGCAGGTCAGCATCGATGGTAAGCGTTTGATCCCTGGAACGGACTTCATCGTGCATCCCGCGTCGGGCAGGGCTTCGGGTAGTTTCGATCTGGTGCATCTTCAGCCGGATGATCTCCTGGATCCTGCGCGCCGGGCCATGAGCATGGGTGTGCTTACAGGCAAGGCCGCGTGTCTTCACTTCCCCAAGACCATCAACAGCGATACGTTGCGGATGTACGACGAGGTGGAGCGCGAGCTCATGCACTTCTGCCCCGTCGTGAAAGCGGCAGCAGGCAAACTGACCTGGGGTGTTGCCCAAGAGGCGCGGCCGTTCCCGTTGATCGAAGTGTTGCCGGAGACGATGACCGACAGTTCGCTCACCGTGGACCTACGGGTGCAGAACAAGTTGCTCCCACGTCACGAAGCGCGCAATGTGGTAGGCAAGGTGAAGGGCAAAGGCAGCAAATGGATCGTGATCGGCGCGCATTATGATCACCTCGGGCACATGGGTCCCGATGCGCTTTTCCCCGGAGCCAACGACAATGCGAGCGGTGTGGCCATGATGCTTTCGTTAGCCGAATGGTTCAGTAAACACAAACCGAAACACAACATCCTCTTCGTGGCGTTCGCTGGTGAAGAGGCAGGACTTGTGGGTTCGGAATGGTTCATCGTGGACCGCCCGATCGATCTCTCGAAGATCAAGTTGATGGTGAACCTGGACATGCTCGGCACCGGCGATGATGGCATCACCGTGGTGAATTCCACCGCGCAACAAGTGTTCTTCGATCAGCTCGTGGCCATCAATACCGCGAAACAATACCTGCCACAGGTGAAGCCGCGCGGCCCAGCGTGCAACAGCGACCATTGCCCTTTCGTGCAGAAGAACATTCCGGCGCTCTTCCTCTACACCATGGGCGGCACCGCAGCCTACCACGATGTGCAGGACAGGGAAGAGCAACTTCCGCTCACCAAGTTCCCCGAGGTATACGCGTTGCTGAAGGACTTCATCTCAGGTTTGAAGTGAGTTCCTTCTCTGCCTCACTTGTCCTTGTTCCCACGCCCATCGGGAACTTGGACGATATCACGCTACGTGCGCAGAAAGTCCTCGCCGATGTGGATGCCGTGGTGGCCGAGGACACACGTGTAAGTGGTCGGTTGTTGCAGCATTTGGGCATCAGTAAACCGTTGATCCCGTTCCACGCGCACAACGAGCACCGCATGGTGGAGCAGCTGGTGCGGCGCATGCAAGTGGGCGAGCGGTTCGCCTTGGTGAGCGATGCGGGCACACCGGCCATCAGCGATCCGGGTTTCCTGCTGGTGCGCGCAGCGATCGCCGCGGGCGTAAGTGTGGAGTGCCTGCCCGGTCCAACGGCTTTCGTGCCCGCCTTGGTCAACAGTGGCTTACCGTGCGACCGTTTCGTGTTCGAAGGTTTCCTTCCGGTGAAGAAAGGGCGACGCACACGTTTGGAAGAACTGAAAAGCGAAGAGCGCACCATGGTCCTGTACGAAAGTCCGCACCGTGTGCTACGTACGTTGACCGATCTGGCCGATAGCTTCGGTGGTGCGCGCCGGGCAAGCGTATCGCGCGAGCTGAGCAAGTTGCACGAGGAATCCGTGCGGGGCACCTTGACCGAACTGGTAGCGCATTTCACGGCGAAAGAGCCACGGGGTGAGTTCGTGGTGGTGGTCGGTGGCAAGGACGAGGCCGCTCCCCAAGGCACGGAAGTTGTTTGACGAACGAGGGTAGGATTTATCGTATTCTGCATTTACTTTGTCAACAATATGTTGTTGATAACCGCATTCATCCGAAAGGCCATTCTCCCGGCGTTTGGTTTGCTGCTGGGAATGGAAGGGGCTAAGGCCCAAGCCTATATCTATGCCGATGCCGATGTTTATCTGAAGCATCGGACCGCGGACCCCTTCTTGCCGTTGGGCGAGCCGGTTGGGGATTTCGTGGACCTCTACCCGAACATGGGCCAATGGACACTGCTCTTCGAAAAGGACGGCGTGAAGCGCAAAGTGAAGTGCAAGGACATCTGGGGTTTCATGTACAAAGGCGTGCTTTTCCGCATCAATGATGAAGGGCCCATTCCTGTGCGTGTGATGACCGAAGGCACCGTGTGCTACTACGAGAACGGCTTCGCGCATTTGTACATGCAACGGGAAGATGCCGAGTTGGCCGAATTCGAGGTGGGCTACGCCTCTTACCTGAGCAAGGACATCCGCAGCCCCATTGTACCTGCTGTTTTCAAGGAAGGAGACACGCGCTCGGTCAGTGGTCGTTTCCGCACCGAGTACCCCGGGTTGGAGCCGCTTTTCAAATGCATCGGTGATCAGCCCGGCATGGATCCGGTGCGCCAATGCGTGGTGGATTTCGAAGTCGGCCTCATCGGCAACCAGTGAAAGCCTGGACCCTCACCGCGCATGGCGATCCGCAAAAGGTGTTCGCCTTGCGCGACCATACGAAGCCGGTGCCCAAGGCTGACGAGATCCTTGTGGCCTGCGAAGGGTTCGGCCTCAACTATGCCGATGTGATGGCGAGCAAGGGTCTGTACCGCGAAGCACCACCTGTGCCGAGCATCCTGGGCTACGAAGTGGTCGGGCGTATAGAGGCTGCCGGTGCTGGTGTTCCGCAAGCACTCCTCGGCAAGCGCGTGGTGGGCATGACCCGCTTCGGCGGCTACGCGCAGTATGCGGTCACCGATCATCGTGCGGTGGCCATCATCCCGGAAGATCTTGAACTCGGCAAAGCCGCAGCACTGGCCACACAAGGTTGCACCGCTTGGTATGCCGCACATCTGTTGTGCCCGTTGCGCACGGGCCAGCGTGTTCTCGTACACAGTGCGGCGGGTGGCGTTGGTCATCTGCTGGTGCAACTGGCACTGCGTGCGGGTTGCGAAGTGTTCGCCATTGCAAGCGGAAGCGCCAAAGTGGAGTACCTCCGTTCACTGGGTGTACAGCACGTCATCGATCGTGCGGATGGTGATCATGCAACGCAACTGCAGCGCATGCTCCAAGGTGCAAAGCTCGATGTGGTCTTCAATGCCGTGGGTGGCTCCTCGTTCAAGAAGGATATGCGGCTGCTGGGCAGTGGTGGACGCATCGTGTTATTTGGTGGTGCCGAGCGTGGTGGTATCGGAATGTTCGGCACGTTGCGTTTCGTCTGGCGCATGGGGCTTGTGGTGCCGATCCTCTTGATGATGAAGAGCCGCTCCATCCTGGGATTGAACATGCTGCGTATCGCCGAGGATCGTCCGCAGGATATCGCCGAATGCCTGCGCAACATGGTGGTCGCATGTGCCGAAGGGCACCTCGTACCGCGCGTGCATTCCGTGTACGATGCGAATGACCTGCCACGCGCGATCGCCGACCTGGACGGCGGCACCACGATGGGCAAGCTCGTTGTGCGCTGGTGATCATCGGTTGAACCATCCATCCAGTTCAGCTGGGACAAGTAGTGCTGCGCAGGCGACCGAAGGTTGTGCCTGTGTTCAACGGAGGGCCCGTCCCCCTAAGGATGCCGGTAGGTTTGCTCCAGCTAAGGACCCATCACTTCCGCGGCACCACGAACATGATCCGCACGACTCCACGCAACCTCTTCGGTTTGTCCATCTTGTTCATCGGGACCATGGCGCAACCCATCTCTGCCGGAGCACAAGGGGTGGTACAAGCCGACGTACTGCCTCTCATGGGAGACTCCTGGCACATGCGGGCTCTCCAAATGTTGCCGCCCGAAGTGACGCTCGGGCACGATATGGTTTGGCCTTACAGCAACGTAGTGGGGAACGACCTTTTCGGCACGACGCATACGGTGATGGAGCCGGAGCCCATCGCAGGAAGTGCGGCGTATCCGGATGCTGACCGAGCTATACGTACCGTACCGGACAATGGCTCGGCTACCACATACACGTTCTACGATGTTCGGGAGAACGGTTGTTCGGACCTCGGGTCCATGGGTGGAGCGACCTCCACGGTCTATCAACCGGGCGCCTTAGCGCATGCTTACCCGCTGGAGCTGGGAGAACAAGTCTCGTCGGCGTTCTGTTATACCACCACCAACGCTGGAGGTACGGCCGACTTCTGTGGATCGGCCGTTGTTTCCTTGGTCGCGACAGGGACATTGGAACTTTCTTTCGGCACGTTCCACGATGTACAACTGCTCACCATGCGCAAAGCCGCCGCATCGTCGCCCGATGGTACCGATTCGCTCATCACCATCATCAGGGATTGGTACGCGCCTGGTATCCCATATCCATTGTTGCACTTCACCACCTTCATCAACGCCGAAGGAGGTATCACGCGAACTGGGCAGATCCTGGACGAAACCGCTTTGGTGGGGATTGCTGAGCCCCTGCGCATGAGCACCCTTCCGGTGTTCCCCAATCCCACGTCAGGGCCGGTCACCATCGCCACCCAAGGCTCTGGGATGCTCCAAGTGAACAGTGCGGACGGAAGGCTCGTGCGCTCCATCGCGCTCACCTCCTCCGACCTGAGGAACATCGACCTCAGCGACCTGCCTGATGGTGTCTATTCCCTCTTCTTCCACGGACCGGAAGAGTTGCGTTCGACGAAGGTGGTCGTCGCGCATTGATCATCCGTGGTGACGCGCCCCCGGTATCGCCTTCCGCAACAGGGTGTCCGGGGGCGTTGTCGTGGTTGATTTCGCCTCGAACACCCCAACCGTTCGTCCCGCGATGAGGACGCCGCTGTGACGGATAGTTTTGCCCCACCATGAATCACCACTTGAAACGGATCCTTCCATTACTCGCGTTGGTCGCCGCCGATGCCTCCGCGCAGAACGAACCGCTCTGGTTGCGCAGTTCGGCCATCAGCCCGGACGGCAGCACCATCGCCTTCACCTACCAAGGCGATATCTGGCGCGTACCAGCGGCCGGTGGCGATGCAACGCCCTTGACCACCAACGACGCCTACGATTACGCACCGGTGTGGAGCCACGATGGGCGCACCATCGCCTTCGCCAGCACACGCTATGGTGGTGCTGATGTGTTCGTGATGGGAGCCATGGGCGGCGCTCCCACGCGGCTCACGTTCCACAGCAACGGCGAGATCCCCACGGATTTCTCGCGCGACGATGCAAACGTGATCTTCTACGGCACACGGCAAGATGATGTGAAGCACCAGCAATTCCCGGTCGGTGGTTTCGGTGAACTCTACACGGTTCCGGTGAAGGGTGGACGCCCCATGCAGGTAAGCACCATCGCCATGCAGAACGCGCGGTACAACCCCGCAGGCACCGTGCTCGCGTTCCAGGACCGCAAAGGCTACGAGGATCCGTTGCGCAAGCACCACACCAGCAGCGTAACGCGCGACATCTGGACCTACGACACGGCGAACAAGACGTACAAGCAGCTCTCCACCTTCGCTGGTGAAGACCGCAGCCCTGTGTGGAGCAAGGATGGAAGCACGCTCTACTACCTCAGCGAGGAGAGCGGATCGTACAACGTACACAAGATGCCCGCCGCTGGTGGAGCCAACACGCAGGTCAGCCGCCTGACCGATCACCCGGTGCGTTACCTCAGCATGAGCGACAACGGCCTGCTGTGCTTCAGCTACCGTGGCGAGCTCTACACCATGACCGATGGCAGCGAGCCGAAGAAGGTCGTGATCCGCATCAACAGCGATGGCCGCTACAACCCGGAGAAGACCATCAGCGTGAACAACGCCAGCGAGTACGAGGTCAGCAGCAACGGCAAGGAAGTGGTCTTCATCCACCGCGGTGAAGTGTTCGTCTCCTCCGTGGCCGAAGGCACTACGCGCCGGATCACCAACACACCGGAGCAGGAGCGCAACGTCAGCTTCAGCCCCGATGGCCGCACCATCCTCTACGCCTCTGAACGCAACGGCAGCTGGGACCTGTACACCACCAGCCTCACGCGCAAAGAGGAGAAATACTTCTTCAACGGAACGGTGCTGAAGGAAGAAGCGCTGCTGAATACACCAGCCGAAGAGTTCCAACCGTACTACTCACCCGACGGAAAAGAGGTGGCGTATTTGGAAGAGCGCACCACATTGAAGGTGCTCAACATCGCCAGCAAACAAACGCGCACGGTGGTGTCCGGCGACAAGAACTACAGCTACAGCGATGGTGATCAGTGGTACGAGTGGAGCCCCGACAGCAAGTGGTTCGTGGTGAACTTCCTGCACGAGCAACAGTGGATCGGGCAAGTGGGCATCGTGAAAGCAACCGGCACCGAACCCATCATCGACCTCACCCGCAGCGGCTACGGCGGCTACGCTCCGCGCTGGGCCATGGACGGTAAGGCCATCGTGTACATGAGCGATCGTGACGGCATGAAGAACCACGCCAGCTGGGGTGGCCAAGGCGATGCCTACGCGTTCTTCCTCACGCAGGAAGCCTACGACAAGTTCAAGTTGAACAAGGAAGAAGCCGCATTGGCGAAAGAAGATGAGGACAAGAAGAACGGCGAGGACGAAGAGCTGACCGAAGAGGAGAAGAAGAAGAAAGAGAAGGAGGACAAGAAGAAGAAAGAAGCCGAGGAGAAGGACAAGAAGGTCGAAGCGATCACCATCGAGTTGGAAGGTCTGCAAGAGCGTCGCTTGCGCCTTACGCCGAACTCCAGCTTCCTCAGCGGTGCGGTGTTGAGCAAGGACGGTGAGAAGGTGTGGTACTTCGCTGCGTTCGAAAAAGGAACCGACCTGTGGCAGTACGAAGTGCGCACGCGTGAGACGAAGATCCTCAACAAGATGGGCGATGGCTGGGCCGGTGGCCTCATGCTGGACAAGGAGGGCAAGAAGCTCTTCTACATCGCCAACGGTAGCATCAGCTACTACGACACGGAGAAGAACGAGAACAAGAGCGTGGGCATCAACGGCGATATGCTGTTGAACGAAGGAGCGGAACGCGCGTACCTCTACGAACACATCTGGCGCCAGGTGAAGAAGAAGTTCTACCGCGTGGATCTGCAAGGTGTGGATTGGGACAAGTACAAGGCCGAGTACCAGCGTTACCTGCCGCACATCAACAACAACCACGACATGGCCGAGCTCTGCAGCGAACTCCTCGGTGAGCTCAATGCCAGCCACACCGGCGCGGGTTATGGCGGTGATGAAGTGCCGAACGGTGACGAGACCGCCTGCCTCGGCTTGCTATACACCAACGATGCAGGCCCCGGATTGAAGATCGCAGAAGTATTGGAGAAAAGTCCGGTGATCAAGAAGGGATCGAAGATCAAAGCCGGCCATGTCATCGAACAGATCGATGGCCAAGTGATCGAAGCCAACGTGGATCCTGGGCGCTACTTCAACCGGAAGGCCGGCAAACCGATGTTGCTCGGCATGCTTGATCCGAAGACCAACACACGGTATGTCGAAACCGTGAAGCCCATCAACTGGTGGGACCAAAGCGAAATGCTCTACAAACGCTGGGTGGAGAATTGCCGCCACTTGGTAGATAGCCTCAGCGGTGGGCAACTCGGTTACGTCCACGTGCAAGGCATGAACGACGAGAGCTTCCGCGTGGTGTATGAAGAAGCGCTGGGCCGCTACCACAACAAGAAAGGCCTCGTGGTAGATACACGCTTCAACGGCGGCGGCTGGTTGCACGACGACCTCGCCACCTTCCTGAACGGCAAGACCTACATGCAGATGGAGCCGCGCGGACAGAAGCTGGGCACCGAGCCACAGTTCAAATGGCAGAAGCCGAGCGTGGTGGTGATGAGCGAAGGCAACTACAGCGATGCGCACATGTTCCCCGTCACCTACCGCGCCATGGGCATCGGCAAGCTGGTAGGCATGCCTGTTGCAGGCACCGGCACCGCCGTGTGGTGGGAGGGCCTGCAGAACAACATGTGGTTCGGCATACCGCAAGTGGGCATGATCGACAACAACGGCCAGTACCTGGAGAACCAACAACTGGAACCCGATGTGAAACAGACCCTCGATCCCGGCGCCGTTAGCCAAGGCCGCGACCAACAACTGGAAGAAGCGGTAAAGGTGCTGATGAAGTAGGGTTGATGTGATCTTTGAATGCGAACGAACCCCGGCCATTGGTCGGGGTTCGTTGTACTCGGCCTTTGATAACTTCGGCTTCGTGAGCAATAACGGAAAGAGCCACGAAAGCATAGACCACGGATCGTAGATCCGCGGGAGCGGGGCGATCGGCACCATAAAGCACGATGGCAAGTTGTACTACGCACGGCTGCTGAAGGCTCCCATTCTCGGCGTTTATGCAAAAGCCTTCAGCACTCCGCTTGCGCCACCCTTACTACCCAAACTCGCTCATCTACCGTTTGCTTTTGAGGTGCCGATCCATGTTGGTGTAATCGGGAAGGGGAAGTTCGAGGTCGCAGAAAAGAACCCGTTGTTGCAATCCGACATCGACAAGATGAAGCCACAATACTGGCAGGACATAGATGATCTTGCGAACTGTGTTATTGTTTATCCAGATGGTTCAGAGAGGAAGGCCGCTCCTGAAGAATGCATCGGACTTGAAGCACTTGGCGCTTGGAATCATATCCATATTCTTTGGTATATAGACAAGGACTTCAACGGCATCCCCAACCCAACGCTCGACTACACGAAAGTGAAGTTGTCCAAGAAGTAGCCCGGCAGACCCCGAACAAGGATCCCCACGCTACCGCGGATCTGCGATCCGTGGTTCCATTTGCTAGACTATACCGATGTCTCCTGCCGATCTATGATCGGCCATAGTTAGCTTCGATTTAGTGATCTGCAACTACAAGACCTGCCTGCCGGAAGGCAGGTCTACGACCAGACGGACCTGCACTACCTGATCTACGCGACGGTCGTTTGGTTGGATGTGCTGACACATACATGATGCTATCATGTGATAGCATCAAAAGCAGGACTACGGAACATCACTACTTCCCGAACACCTTCTTCAACAGATCACTAGTGCGTGCCATGGGGTCTTGGCGGATCTTGGCTTCCTCTTGCGCGATGAGGGTGAAGAGCCCATCGATCGCTTTCTGGGTGATGTAAGCATCCAGGTCGGGATCCACGGCTTTGGCACCGGTGAGCATGCCTGCTTTATTGTAGCCATTGACCAACGGTGTCCAGTAGCTGGTCAACGCCACCTTCTGTGTACTATTCGCCACGATGGGTGCGAATTTCTCCCGCAGGCTTGCGGAGGTCTGTTTGGTGAGGTAGTCCGTGGCGGCACGATCACCACCTTTCAGGATAGCGAAACCGTCGCCCACGCTCATCCCAGTAACAGCGTCGCGCAGGATGGGCAGTGCTTCTTTCGCGGCATCTTCCGCCGCACGGTTCATCGTCATCTCGAACTCCTCCACCTGTTTGGTCATCCCGATCTTCACCAACGTGGTCTTCATCTTCTCGGCTTCCGGTGGGAAGGCGATACTGATCAACTCGTTCTTCCAGAAGCCATCCAACGAAGAGCCTTTCAGCACCGAGCTTTCCGCGCCTTTGCCCAACGCCTCCTTCAGGCCGGAGATCACCTCATCGTTGCTGAGGCCACTGGCACCACCACCTTTCACCTTATCGGCGATCCCTTTCAACGAGCCGGGTATCTGGGCGTGAAGCGGGGTGAGAAGTAGGAGAGCGAGTGAAAGTGTGAGCAGCTGTTTCATACGGAGGTGCGTTCGTGAGCGCGAAGGTGGCCCAAAGAACGTGCCGCATCCGGGTGCGATCATTCAATGGCCGAAATGGTAGCCCATCGCGATGGTCACATCCCAAGGCTTCTGCTGGATCTGCACGTTGGGGTTGCGTTCCAAGTTCTCCAGGTCATCCTCATACGCCTGCGGCCGTTGTGGAAGGAGCACTTGTATGCTGAAGAAGCGCTCTGGCTTGTGCCGACCGTGCAGTTCCAGGCCTACGCCGATGGTGGTGCCGTAGTACATTTCGTCGTAACGATCGGTGCCTTGGATCATGATCGCCACGTTGTAGCCGTACATCCCTGTTATGAACGGACACACCGGTGATGAGGGCATGATCCGGATGCAGGCACCGAGGTTGTACATCATCCCCACCAAGGCATATCCGCCGCCAGCGAAGATGCTATGTTGCTGGGCTGGTCGCGCTGCGAGTTGACCCTTGCGCATGCTGGGGTTCTTGGGCCACCAGCCGCAATGGAAGTAGGAAGGCGAGGAGCACCACCCGCATACGGGAAAGGTCCACTTGGACCCGCTCACCGCACCTGCAACACCTTTCCTTCCTCCACCCAGTTCTGTGGATCGATGCCAAGTTCACCACCGGGCACGGACCAGCGCAGTGCCACCACACCGATCACGGGCTGGCCATGGTGCATGGTGCGGAAGACCGGATCGCCTTTATCCTCTTCGTACACGTACGTCCACTCTTGCGGCTTATCGTTCAAGGTGATGCGTTGTTGAAGCACCGGGCAGAAAACGCCTTCTCGTTCAGGCGTGGCCCAGACGAACGTGCCAGCTTGAAGTCCATGATCCAGGATATCCGCTGTCAGTGATCCTTCCGGCGGCAAACGATAAAAGTCCCAACCCTCACCGCTCGCATCACGCTTCATCAGGAACGCAGCTCCAGGTGCGGGTGAAACTCCACGGACGTAGTAGCCGAGGTCATCGGCATCCACACCAGTGCGTTCAATGCCGATGATCAGTACATCATCGTTCTCATCGAAGGTGAGGTCCACGCGTTCGATCGGCGGTATCCCCGGCGGTATCACGATCGGTGGTTCCGAAGGTTCATGTCCGAAAGAGAACGGA
This sequence comes from Flavobacteriales bacterium UBA7690, assembly GCA_002482775.1. Lineage (GTDB taxonomy): Bacteria > Bacteroidota > Bacteroidia > Flavobacteriales_F > PHOS-HE28 > PHOS-HE28. The sequence continues at coordinate 94,170 of DLGQ01000109.1, forward strand.
TCTTCTACAGGTGGCAGCGGTGGAGGCGGATCACCTGCTTTTCCGAAGTCGCGGTGTACGTTCAAGACTTCCTTCGTAGTAATGCTGATGCATCCGGAAGACACCGCGAACGAAATGGTGAATGCTGCGATGCGTGCTTTTCCGTTCGTCACACTGCGCAAGATCATGGTGCCGTCGGCATACTCACCCGTGCCATACCACCCGGCCATATCCTTGGTGATCCCTGGTCCGTAGGCCTGTTGCAACAACCGGAACTCGCGTGGCTGTTCGGAGGGCGTCCATTGCAGTTGTTTGAAGTGGAAGTTCTTCGCCAAAGCGGCCGTATCGATGGAAGCACCATCATCGAGGATGTAGTACCCGTAGTTGTTGTGGGTGCTCCAAGAAAGCAGGGATGTGCCCGGCAATGTGCGCACATGGCGGCGATACCAGCCGAATAAGCCTTGTTCAGGATCCGGCGTGGGGTCCAGTACACTGGTGATCACCAGATCCGGGGTGCCATCTCCGGTCACATCGATATGTTCATCGGGCGTGATGCCGGGAACGATCGGCGCATCAAGTGGGCAAGGCTGTTGGGCGGCGCTGGATGCGGCGAATAGAAGGCCGAAGACACCTAAAATGCGAATGCTCATGTTCATCGAATGACCCACGGACCAACAGTAGGTATCAACTCGATCGCCTTGATCCGGACACTGCGCTGCTCGGTCAGTGGTTCCAAAGTGATCGTCCAGGTGCGTGGCTTCTGGGGAATAGTGGTTTGGAGCACGAAGACCTGTCCACTAAGTCCGGGAGTCGATCCGACTGTTCGTACCTGGTTGCCATATCCCCATTGCAGCACATCGATAGACCCGTCGGTAAAAAGGAAATGAGGGATCTGCATGTCGTTCGGGATGCCCTTATCGAACTCCGGAAGGGTGTCGCCGAACGCGAAGGCGTGGGGTGATCGGTGGCCGTTCCGACCCAAGCTGCACAGCAACGAAGTGCCGGGCAATGTTCGGATGGAACGCATACAGGAGCCGGAGCTGCTGGGTTCATCTTCCGTGCCCACGGAGCGCCCGTGTACGATCAGATCCGGGATACCATCACCGGAGAGGTCCAAGGTGTCGGTCGGTGGCATTCCGCATGGGTCGGTGAAGTGCAATTCGATGTCGCCAGGCTGGGCCGAAGCGGCGAACGCTGCGAAGAGTAGGAACAACAGGATCGTTGTTTTCATGAGCGTTGAAGGTGGTATTCAGCGACGAGCAGCTCGGTGCATTTTACTGAATGGGATACAGGGCCTTCCTGAACACCACGGTGCCGTACACCCGGCACGGTTCAAAGTTCAACCGTTCTGCAGCCGCACGACTTCGCTCACTGGATGGCTTCTATGGTGAAAGTCTTTCCGTTCAAGGTAACCGCATCACCCGTTCGTTTCCCAGCCAAAGCTTGTCCGATGGGTGATGCCAAGGAGACCACTGCCCAAGTGGCACCCGCCACCTGTACGATGCCCCAGGCAATGGCGATGAAGAAGAGTCCTTGATCTGTTCTTACCAGTGCTCCGAATGCCACGTGTTCGAAGTTCCTATCCACCGGCACACGGGCGAGTTCTTGTTGCGATGCACGCAGCTTGGCCAATAGTGCTCCCTGCTGATCCAGTTCCTGCTGGACCATGGCGCGGCCCACCTCATGTTTATCGCCAGCGCTGCTCTTGGTGTCGCTATTACGCGCATGGAGCGTAGAAGCGAAGTCGGCTTCCGCAGCTACGATCTTTTCGCCGAGCGAAGCCCGAAGGTGGGTTAGGAGTAGAGCACGTTGCACGAAGAGGAAAGGCGCTGTCCGGTGGTCTAGCGGAGGTGTAATACACCGGTTGCTCAGGACGGATAGTGGGTGGGGATCAGTTCGCGATACCGCACGGATCCGTGTGCTTCACTTTCCATCCGGCAGCATTCAAGCTGCTTGGGCGTGCAGTGTTTCATTCTGCATTGCTGGCCGCCCCAATTCCTGCAACCGACGCACATGCGAAAGGATCGCGTTGCCGATGGACGGTTTCACGTTGTAGGGCAACCCATGTTCGGCCGCCACGCGCGCCACGATTGGAGCGATGGCGGGGTAGTGGATGTGGGAGATGTACGGGAACAAGTGGTGCTCGATCTGGTAGTTGAGCCCGCCGGTGAACCAGGTGATGAACGCGTTGCCGGGTGCGAAGTCGGCGGTGGTGAGCATTTCGTGTACGGCCCATTCCGTGGCGATGATGCCTTGTGCGTCGGGCAGCGGTTGTTTGGTGCCTTCCACCACATGCGCCAGTTGGAACACGGTACCTAGGATCACACCACAGGTGAAATGCATCAACACGAAACCGATGAGCACCTGCCACCAGAGCAGGGGAGTGAGCAAAAGCGGAAGACCGATGAAGAGGGTGACATGGGCCACCTTCACGAACACCATGGCAACGAAAGCCAGCGGGTAGTTGTAGGTCTCCTTGCGGGTATGCTTGGTCCGCCGTGCCTTCTCCAGGGAGAAGAAGTCGTTCACCAGCTTCACCAGCGTGAGCAACCCGTAGAAGAAGAAGGCATAGATGTGCTGCAACCGGTGTACGCGCCACAGCGGTGCATGTTCGCTGAAACGGAGCAGGTCCGGCGGGTCGATGTCCTGATCCACTTCGTCCACGTTGGTATGCGTATGGTGGGCGCCGTTATGTTGCAGTTTCCAAGTGTGGGCATCACTGCCGAGCAGATACATGGTTCCGCCCAGCAGGTCGTTCACCCACTGGTGGCGGCTGGTGGCACCGTGCAAGGCATCGTGCATCACGCCCATGCCTACACCCGCCATACCCACGCCCATGGCGAAGTAGAGCAACAGGGCCATCCATGCCGAAGGTGCGAAGACCAGCAGCAGGACAAGTGGTGCGAAGAACAAGGCGAGCATCAAGGTCACTTTGAGGGCCACCCGGTTGTCCGCCTTCAAGCCGATCCCGCGTTGTTGGAAATGAGCGTGGACCTGTGTGCGTACCGTGGCAGCGAAGGATTTGGCTTTCGGATCGGTGCCGATGTAACGTGGGATAGGGACGCCCATGGTGCAACTAGGGTCTACTGACCGGAATTGGCGCGGCGAACGGAGCTGCTCCCGCGGAGGATAGATGGGGCGACATGGCCTGGCACGTGCCAGGACCCGGTAGCGCACGACTATGGCGTACGCCGATACGCGTTCGTTGTACCCGCATCGGGCGCAAGGTACGCCAGCGGTGGAGGCCTTCTGGTCTTTAATTTGAACAGGATCGTCGGAACTTCGGTGAACGGCCCTACCTTGCGGCCATCAATGCCTTGGTGCATTTACCAAGGATACACACGTGGCGGCTTAGCGGTCGTCGCACAATACAAGCAGTATGGCAAGTGGAGTAGTTAAGTTCTTCAACTCGGAGAAAGGTTTCGGTTTCATCACCCCGGATGGTGGTGGCAAGGATGTGTTCGTGCACAAGACCGGTACCCGGGATAACCTCAACGAGGGCGATCGCGTGGAATTCGAAGTGGAGCAAAGTCCTAAAGGGGCTAACGCTGTGAACGTGACCAAGGCCTAAGCAGCCTTTCTGATCATGCAACGCCCCGGCCGCAAGCCGGGGCGTTGTTTTTCCCCCTACACAGAATGAGAAAGGCCGTCCCTTCAGGGGACGGCCTTTCTCATTGCAACGGTCGGTGACCTTACTCTTTCACGAAAGTCCGTTTCACAGCGCCCTTCGGGGTGGTCACTTCGAGCAGGTACACACCGCTCGCGAGGGATCCGATGTCGATGGTGCTGGCGCTTACCACGCCATGCTGCACCAATTGACCCGTGCTGGAGAAGATGCGAGCCATGCGGTTGTTCAGGTCGGCTCCGATCACCATCAGGTGGTTCGTTGCGGGTACCGGGAACAAGGCGAGTTCGTTCAGGGCTATCTCTTCAGTCGAACTGAACAAGCCCTCGTGCACCACGATGGTGCTGTTGGGCTCCACGTTCTCGAGGTGGTCCACGATGCCGCTTGGCCAATGGACTTCTACGGTGGCCGTGGTGGCTTGGCCCAGGCCGAAGTGTGCCAGCAGGCTGCTCATGTAACGGAAGCCATCACCGCTTTTCACATCGCGGATCTGGCTGATGTCATTGGTGATCACATGCACACGCGCGCCGATGCCGTTCTGGTTGCTTACTGAACCCACTGGCCAGATGCGCAACCAATTGTTACCCGTGCTCTGGTTGTAGTAGATGGTACCGCCGCCCAGGATGTCCAAGTATCCATCGTTGTCCATATCGCCGATGGGGCCATTGTAAGGTACGGTGTTGTCGAAGGTGAAGGTCCCATTGCCGTTGTTCATCAGCATGCCATCGCCGCCGAGGATATCCAGCCAACCATCGTTGTTGAAGTCGTGCGTGGTCCACTCGTTGGATTGCCCATCGTTGGAGTTGACGCCGGAAATGTTGGAGATGTCCGTGAACTCGCCATTTCCCTCGTTGCGCATCAGTTTGTGTTGAGCGCTGGAACTGCTTCCGATGAGCACGTCCATGTCGCCATCGTTGTCGTAGTCGCCCCACGCGCTGCTCCAGCTCTGGTGTTCATCGTTCCAGCCGAGGTCAGGCGCCACATCGGTGAAAACCCCACCTGGGGAGTTCGGCATCAGGAGATCCTCGGGATCGCAACCGCATTTGGCGATGAAGAGGTCCATCAGCCCATCATTGTTGTAGTCGGTGAAGACCGATCCGTAATTGCCACAGGTCTCGCCATAGCCGCCTTGTTGAAAAAGGAGTGTGCCAGAGCCGTCGTTGATGAAGCCTACGTTGGCATCCACGTCATGGCAGGAGAACGCGTCCAAATGGCCGTCGTTGTTGAGGTCCACCATGTTCGTACGCTGGCAGAAGATGTACTCATCGTACGAAACTTCGGTGAAGGCGGTGCCATCCTCATTGGCGAACATGAGCGTTACGCCATCACCAGCGCCGTATAGCATATCGTTCGCGCCATTCTTGTCCAGATCACCAACACAGAGGCTCCACGAAGCGGGGTGATCTGCCGCTGATGTTGGGATGTCCACGAATTCGAAGGTGCCATCAAGTTGTTGGAAACCGATGTGTACGTTGGATTCCGTGGGGTCCAGGAGGTCGTCCAATCCATCGTTGTTCATGTCCACAGCACCGAGGGTGTAGTTCATGCCGGGCACGGCGATCCCCGCGAAATCGATCACGTTCACAGGGGGCGGCGGCGGCGGTATCAAAGTGATGCTGAACGGGAATCCGTTCGCGCTCCAGGTGTCATCGAAATTGAAATAATACGTCACGTTCGCCAATGCAGTGAAATCCAGTTCGGAGGAATACCCGTCGCCGGAATCATCATCACCTTCCAAACAGATCAACGCGTCGCAGGCACCGGTGTACACTTGGATACGGGTATCGGTGGGTTCTTCACCGAAGCTGGTGCTTATCACCACGCCGGTATCCACCGGACTGGTGAAGGAATACCACTCGGCATGGTCGCCGTTCCCATAGGCGCAATTGTTCCCGGGTAAAGCATCGCCATCAACAGCCAGAACGGTGTGCAGCCCTTCGGTCACGGGTAGGGCTGTAGCGCAGGAATTCTGGGCTGCGGCGGGCATTGCCAATGCCAGGAAGAGCAGCAGGAGTAAGGTTCTATTCATCACGTGCAGGTGGTTGGTATCAAGGACAAGCGGGAGAAAGACTGTTGATCCAGTCGGAGATCAAGGCGAGGCCTTCATCGTGGACAAGCGTACGGCCAAGCAAGGGCATGCGTTCAGCTTCATCCACGGAAGCGGCCCGGTAGTGCAACAAAGAGCGGGCGGTATTGCCACGCGCTACTATGAAAGTGTGCTGCGGTAGTAGCGGGTCGTCCGGCGGCACGCACACACCCAGGTTCACCGGGTCCGCGGTCTCGTTGAAGGCGAACCGCATGGGCCGGTAATCACAATGGCTGCCTTCTCGGTGGCAATGGGCGCAATTGATGTCAACATAGCCGCGGATGCGATCGGTAAGCTCCTCTGAGGGGTCGTCCCAACGAGCAACGGTGCTGATGCGCTTGGGATAGCCCGGCTGTAAGTATCCCTCCTGCACCCAGCGCTGCAACTGGTTCTGCGGTCTGCGTTGGGCCGTAGTACTGCTGTTGGAATAGGCGAGGTCGCTGTTCATGTTCTGCGGCTTCGGGCCTATGGGGGTGGCAACACCATCGAACTTGTGGCAGGTGAAACACTCCGCCTGGGAAGGGATGCGATAGGTAACTGTGCGGGTGAGGCCGCTCTCGTCCACCCACGTGATGGGCGTATGGCTGCCGCCCATGTCCAGCGTGGCTTCTGTCTGTTCCGCGTTCCATACGTAGTTGGCGAACTCCCACGCACCATTGCGTTTGAACAACAGCCGTGTTTCTAAGATGCGGCGAACATCGGCCGGTTGTACACGGTCGTAGTAGAACGATTTGATCAGTACGGTACCATCGGGGAAGTCCAGCACATCATGGTCCGAGGTGTACGTAGCGCTTGTCCCGGCGGGCATCCACACGAAGCGGAGCTTGTGGGCGTAGTCGCTGAACAAGGCATTGATGGGGGTGTAGGGTAGAACCCCTTTCACGGGCCGTTGCAAGGCGAGCTGGCCTTTGAAGAAGCGGTAGCTGGAAAGGGTATTGAACGGGAACAATTGCGGGTCCAGCTCCAGGCGATCCCCTTCTTCCTCATCCAACACGGCAAGCCCCTCCTGGATGTTCTCCTTCGTGCAGGATACCAGGATGACGAACAGGATCAGGAACAGGGAGAGGACCTTCTTCAACGGAGCATGCGTGTATCAGGAGTACGAATATGGGTAGGACGGAAGCGAACAAGGTACTCGTTGCCCTGCCCAACTACAGGGCAAGCTATGAATGCCGAGCCCCCAGCTACCGCCACCGCTACCTTTGTGCCCGATGTCGCACGCTTCTGCCGCCTTGCGTCCGAAACCCTTTTCCACCTGGGGCCTCGGCCTGGATCGGCCATTGATGATCGCTGGTCCGTGCAGTGCGGAATCCGAAGCGCAGATGCTGGCGACCGCACAGGGGCTCGCGGCCAGCGGCCAAGTCCAGGTGTTCCGTGCGGGTCTGTGGAAGCCACGGACCCGTCCCGGCGCGTTCGAGGGTAGCGGTGATGCGGGCCTGCCTTGGCTGCGTAGGGTGAAGGAGGCTACCGGCCTGCTCACACTTACCGAGGTGGCTACCGCCCAGCACGTGGAGGCCAGCCTGAAAGCGGGTGTGGACATGCTGTGGATAGGGGCGCGCACCACGCCCAACCCCTTCAGCGTGCAGGAGATCGCCGACGCCTTGCGTGGTGTGGACATCCCGGTCTTCGTCAAGAACCCCATCAACCCGGACCTCCAGCTCTGGATCGGTGCTTTGGAACGGTTGGAACGGGCAGGCATTACGCGTTTCGCAGCCATACACCGTGGATTCTCGTGGTTCGAACGAACGCCCTTCCGCAACAGCCCCATGTGGGAGTTCCCCATCCGGTTGAAGGCGGCTTTCCCGGAACTGGAGATCGTGGGCGACCCCAGTCATATCGCTGGCAACCGCGAGAACATCGGTCTGGTGGCCCAACAAGCGCTGGACCTGGGTTTCAGCGGGCTCATGATCGAAGTGCATACCGATCCGTCCGCTGCCCTTAGCGATGCCCAGCAACAGCTTACTCCGGCAGCCTACGCCTCCGTGGTGGACAGCCTGATCTTCCGGCAGGCCTTGCCCACCCCGCTCATGCAGGATCGGTTGGAGGAGCTCCGCGATCTGATCGACCAGCTGGATGAAGAGATCGCCCAGAAAATGGGTGCACGCATGGACATCGCCGAGCGTATCGGCGACCACAAGCGGGAGCACAACGTGGCCATCATGCAGCCCGAGCGTTGGGAGAGCATCATGCAGCGCCAACTGCGGCTTTCCGGGCATTTGGGGCTCAGCGAGGCGTTCGTTCGGGAGTACATGGATGCTGTCCATCGCGAGAGCATCCGGCGGCAGACCACACCGGGTGAAGCGGGTGATGGGGCCTCGGCAGGATCTCCACAGTCCGCCATGGAAGGACTGGACGCCTGAGCGAACCTCCCCCTACCTTCGAGCGTTCAAAACCAACTGCAAGGAATTTTCACATGCTCAAAACCCTTACGCTAGGTCTTCCGGCCTTGCTGTGCGCACCACTGACCATGGCGCAGCTCAGCTTCACGAACGCTACCAACCGCATGAGCAATGTCACCCTAAGCGGTGGCTGCATGGGGGTGGTTGATATGAACGGTGATGGCTTGGACGACATCGCCAAACTGCACAACGCCCGGGTATTCCAAGTCGATTACCAGAACCCGGACGGTACGTTCACCTTGGTGGATTACGGCCAAGTGAGCAACAGCGGCCAGTGGGGCTGGGCCATTGCCGATCTGGATAACGACGGACATAAGGACATGGTGAGCGGTGGCAGCTACGATGGCTCACACTACGTGCGCATCACCGCCCCCGGAGCCTCCACCATGACGGACTTGGATGGTCCGGACATTTTCACCCAAGCGATGAGCATGGGCGATGTGAACAACGATGGCCGTGTGGATGTGTTCGCCTGCCACGACGATGGTGCACCGAATCTTTGGTTCACCAATGCGAGCGGCGTGCCGGTGAACAACAACGGTTACATCAACTGGGCCACCAACCCCACCAGTGACATGAGCGGCAACTACGGCAGCTGCTTCTCCGATTTCGATAGCGATGGGGACATCGACCTTTATATAGCCAAGTGTCGCCAAGGAGTGAATGATCCGAATGACATTCGGAGATGGGACCGTCTTTTTGTGAATGACGGCAATAGCACCTTCACGGATCAAGCTCCGGAGTATGGCGTTCAAAACCGCAACCAGACCTGGACCGCCGATTTCGGCGATATGGACAACGATGGTGACCTGGACATGGTTGCCACCAACCACGATGCCACCGTTCAGCTTTTCGAGAACGATGGGACAGGACATTTTACAGATGCCACAGCAGGCTGCGGTATGGAGGTGAACGGCTTCTTCCTCCAAAGCAAGTTCGCCGATCTGGATAATGATGGGTTCTTGGACGTGATCATTGCCGGAGGCGACGAGTACTTCTTCAAAGGCAACGGCAACGGCACCTTTACCCAGATCAACAACTTGTTACCAGCTGGTAAGGACCTGCACAGTTTCGCCACGGGCGATCTGAACAACGATGGCTTCACGGACATTTTTGCGAACTATGGTGGTGGATACATCACCCCGGATGCCAACAACCCCGATCGCCTATGGCTGAATAACGGGAATAGCAACCACTGGTTCACGGTGCGTTTGCAGGGCACAGTGAGCAACCGCGACGCTATAGGTGGGCAAGTGCGCATCACCGGCCCATGGGGCACACAAGTACGGGAGGTGAAGGCAGGCGAGAGCTACGGCATGGTCACCACCTTCGCGTGCAACTTCGGCCTTGGCCAGAACACAACGATCCCTACGTTGACGATCAACTGGCCTAGTGGGCTGGTGGAGACCTTCAACAACCTGACCGCCGACCAGACCATCACGGTGATCGAGAACACCTGCATAAGCCCGGTGGCCACCATCACCACGCCAACGGCGCCGATCATCTGCGGCAACGGCGACCAGCTAACCCTTACCGCCGACGATGGATACGAATACGTCTGGAGCAACGGTGCTACCACGCGCAGCATCAATGTCACCGCAGCAGGGAACTATTCCGTTACGATCGATGATGGCGAGGGATGCTCGGCTTCAACAAGCATCTTCGTGCAACAGAGCCCCGATGAAACACCGGTGGTGAACGTGGATGGCGAATTGAAGTTCTGCGAGGGCGGCGGTGTGGTCCTCACATCAAGCACTGCTTCATCCTATGCATGGAACAACGGTGCTGGGGATACACAGAGCATCACAGCTACCACCAGCGGTACGTACGAGGTCACCATTGAAGGTGTATGCGGCGAATTCACCAGCGAGGCTGTAGAGGTGGAAGTGCTCGATGCACCCAATGCACCGATCGCCGATGATACCAACACGCCATTGAACACGAGTGCCACGCTGGAGGCCACAGGCACCAACCTACAATGGTTCGGCCAAGCGAATGGCGGCACGGCGCTCGGTACGGGAACAACGTTCAACACACCGGTATTGAATGCGGATGCCACCTACTGGGTGTCGTCATCAACGGTACACGGTGGTGCCATCGCTTTCGGTGGCCGGACGAACAACAGTGCAAGCGGCATCTACCACACCAACGCGGACAACTACCAGCTCTTCACAGCTTCCGAGGACATGATCATCGTGAGCGTGAAGGTCTATGCCAATGGCGCGGGCAACCGTACCATCGCAGTGATCAACCAAGGCAATGGAAGCACCGTCGCTACAGGCACCTTCAACATCCCCAACGGCGAAAGCCGCGTAACGTTGAACTTCAACGTGCCAGCAGGTGGACCTTATGGCCTGCGTGCCGTGGGCGGCAACCCGCAACTCTGGCGCGATGGTGCTGGTAGCAATCCAGCTTATCCGTATGCACTTGGCACGCTTGGTAGCATGACGAGCAGCACCGCCAGTGGTGCGAATGCAACGGCTTACTACTACTTCTTCTACGACATCGAAGTGAAGAGCCCGAGCACCACCTGCGAAGGTCCACGCACCGAAGTGCAAGTTTTCGTTGGCTCTACCAGCATTGGTGAACAAGTCCCGGCCGATGGATTGAACGTGTGGCCAAACCCCACCACGGGTCAGTTGAACATTGATCTCGCCGGTGTGAAGGGCCGGGTATCGATGGACCTGCACGATGTCACCGGACGTTTGGTACTTGCCACTAACATGGACGCCACGGCACAAGGCATCTCGGTATTGGACCTGAACGGTTTGGCTTCCGGCGAATACACATTGAACGTGCGCCACGAAGGCGGTAGCGTTGTGCGCCGTGTGGTGCTGCAGTGATCGCTCTTCCAGTTGAACAACAGAAGCCTTCGCTCACCAGAGCGGGGGCTTCTTCGTGTATCCCCAGCGGTGTTGTGGACGTACAAGGCGGGCAACCACCCTCCCATGCGCCACATCAACTTGCTTCTACTCAGTGTCTCCATCATCACCCTCACCGCATGTGCGAAGGCGGGCAAAGAGGTGGCAGAGGAATTGGGTATCATTCCCTCCACGTGTGGCGCCGATGGTGCCCGTGTACAAGCCCAAGTGGATGGTTCCTCATTCTGTGGCGACGCGCAGGTCGTTGCGGTTTCCGATGGTATCAGCGCCACGGTGAGCGGCATCACCCTGCTGGGCAATACCTTGAGCATCCAGTTGGATACGCTCGCACCGGGCACCTACACCATCAGCGAAGCGGAGAACGCGGTGTTGTACATGGCAATAGGAACACCCTATACCTCCATGGGCGACAGTGCCGGATCGGTCACGATCAGTTCGCACGATGCCGCCGCGCATAGCCTTAAAGCCACGTTCGCCGCAACCGTGCGCAACGAGATGAGCGGTAGTACGAAGGCCATTTCCGGAAGTGTGGATGTGACGTACACGGACGGACAGTGATCCGCGGATCCGGATTCGTGGTCTTTCAGCACGTCTTCGCCATGGCGGTCGCGAACGGCATCCAGTAGGGTGGGCCGTACCTTGCGCCGGTGGGCCAGGGGACTGAGAACGTAACGCGCGGGCGGGTCGCCGTGATCGGTGCAGGCGGCACGGGTTGCGGACTGTTGCCGCTGCTCGGAGGACTTCCGCTTACAGCTATCACCGTGATCGATGGCGACACCGTTGAAGAGAAGAATCTACCACGTCAATTGCTTTACACCATGGCGGATGTAGGCCACCCGAAAGTGGAGGTCGCTGCCGGACGGATGCGCATGATGGCCGCAGGTGTCACATGGCGAACGGAGCACTGTTTCGTGGATGCCGCGAACTGCGCCGCGCTCATCACCGGTTGCGATCTTGTCGCCGATTGCACGGATGACCTGGCCGCACGCGCCCTCATTGAACGCACCTGCCGGGCACTGGGTGTTCCGCTCGTGAGCGGCGCGGTCCACGGCCACCAGGTGCAAGTGATCACCTGCTACGGCATGGTGCATCGCGAACGTCGCGGTACGTTCTTCCAAGGCCGAGTGACGGAAGAGCAACTGGGCTGCGACATGCGCGACGTGCCAGCTGCGGTTACCACGCTCGCCGCTTCGCTGATGGCTTTGCGGATCGCTGATCTGCTGAAGGGTGGCGATGGCCTTGCCGGTGTGATGGACCTGGTGGATAGCCAGCACGGGCGGTGGATGCGCATCATGGGGCCCGAAGCCGGAGAGTTCATGGATACCCCGATCGACCCGCAGCACTACGCATGAACGAACTGTGGATAGCGCTGTTGCTGGCGTTGGTGGCCTTCCTCTACGCCAGTGTGGGCCACGGCGGCGCGAGCGGCTACATCGCGGTGATGGCGCTGTTGGGGTTCGCACCGGAGGTGATCAGGCCAACGGCACTTGTGTTGAACCTCTTCGTGAGCGCCATGGCCTTCGCACAGTTCGCTCGAGCGGGACATTTCCGGTGGCCGCTGTTCTGGCCTTTCGCGCTGGCTTCCGTGCCGTGCGCCTGGTTGGGGGCGCAGGTAGAACTGGATGTGGTGGTCTACAAACGTGTGTTGGCTGTTTGTTTGGTCATCGCGGTAGCGCGTTTGCTCGGCTTCTTCGGTAGTAGCACAGCACCACAGCATACACCGCCGTTGATCCTCGCTTTGATCATTGGGGCTTTGCTGGGCCTGGTCTCCGGCATGATCGGTATTGGCGGCGGCATACTACTTAGTCCCTTATTGCTGGTATTCGGCTGGAGCTCCGCGAAGGAGAGTGCCGCAGTGAGCGCTGCATTCATTTTCGTCAATAGCCTAGCTGGCCTTGCAGGGATTTCCGATGTCGTCCTTGATCCATCCCAAGGCATCTTCACATCTTCCCACATCCTCTGGATCGCTGCAGCGGTAGCTGGTGGGGCGATTGGTGCCTACATCGGTGCGCAACGGTTCAGCCAAACGCGGCTGCGGCAGGTGCTGGGTATGGTGCTGCTGTTCGCTTCGTTCAAATTATTCTTCGCATGATCTCGGTTGAAGAGGCCCGCCAGTTGGTGATGTCGCAGGTACGGCCGTGTGAAGGTGAGCACCGGCTTCTGGAGAACGCCGTGGGCCGTGTGGTGATCGTGGACATTGTTTCACCCGAGGCCTATCCACTGTCCGATGTGAGCGCTGTGGATGGTTATGCCGTGGGCACTTCTCAAGGTCCGTGGACCGTGGTCGGTGAATTGGCCGCCGGCGATACCACCGATATCGTGCTGGGTGGAGATGATGCGCACCGGATCTTCACCGGAGCTACCGTGCCGCTTGGGACCACAGCAGTGCTGATGCAGGAGCGCTGCACCCGGGAAGGTCCCATCCTGATCCACGAAGGAGCACCGTTCCTTGTTGGAGCGAACATCCGCCGTGAAGGTGAAAGTGTGAAGGCCGGTGAGATCATCCTGCGTAAAGGAAGTGTGCTCACACCCGCAGCGATCGGGTTGCTTGCGTCGTGTGGGTTGAAGGATGTGATGGTCTCGATCGAGCCGCTGATCAGCATCATCCGTACGGGCGGTGAGTTCATCGAAGAAGGCGCGCCGAAGAAAGGTCGCATTTACAGCAGCAACGACCGTATGCTCATTGGTGCCCTGCGCGAAGCCGGGTGCTACACGAAGGATGAAGCGCTCCTTGCGCAAGACGAAGCGGATGAGCTGCGCAGGGTCCTTCTTGCGGCTGTTCAAGCAGGTGGTGTTGTGATCACCACCGGTGGTGCGTCCGTTGGCGATCATGATCTTTTAGTGCCGGTGCTAAAGGAGATGAACGCCACCATCCACTTCCACGGTGTTGCTCAGAAGCCAGGCAAACCCATGTTCTTCGCCACGCTGAACGGGGTCCCGATATTCGGTCTGCCGGGCAATCCGCGCGCGGCGCTCGTCTTGTTCTATGAGTATGTGCTCCCCTTCCTTTCCGCGATGCGGCAGAGGCGCGATCCGTGGTTGCGCACCCATCATCTTCCATTGAACACGGCGCTCACCCTGAAAGGTGATCGCGCGGAATTCAGGGCGGCACGTGTGCACGATGGACGCGTGGAACTGCTGGCGGATGAAGGATCGCACATGCTGCGTACCTTGGTGGAAGCGGATGCCTTGGTCTACCTGCCCGCCACACAACGCGCGTGGAATGCAGGTGATCCAGTGGAAGTACATGCATTGCCGCACCACAGGTCTCCGCAGGGGCGTTGAACGAACGAAGATCCGATGAGCACGCAAGGATGGGCTGGTGTGGTGTTGGCCGGTGGGAAGAGCAGCCGCATGGGTCGCGACAAAGCGCTGGTCGAAAGCGATGGACGCACGTTGCTGGCGAACGCCGTAGGACTACTTCGTCCGCATGTGGAAGAGCTGCTCATCATCGGTGATCCCACGATGCACCAAGGCACAGGTCCATTGGTCCTCGCAGACGACACTCCGGGTCTTGGGCCGTTAGGAGGCATCCTTACAGCGTTGCGATACGCATGGAACGACCGTTTGATCGTTCTTGCGTGTGATATGCCGAACGTGAATTCCGCCCTTTTTGAGCGATTGAAGTCCCTGTATGATGAAGGTCATGATGCCGTGGTGCCACAGTGCGATGGACGGTTGGAGCCCCTTGCAGCGATCTACCACAGGCATTGCCGTGGAGCGTTCGCGGCAGCCATTGCTGAAGGAGAGCTGAAGATGTCGATGGCCGTTGAGCGTGTCAATGCGCGATACGTGCAGGTCTGCCCCGGTGAAGAAGGCTGGCCAGCGGATCTTTTCCGGAACATCAACGCGCCGAGCGATCTTTGAACCCCATGAACGTGCTCTTGTTCGGTTCCATTGCAGAGAAGGCAGGCGTCGCGCTGCTTCAAGTGGAAGCAACATCGCTGTCCGCGCTCCGCGTTGAACTCATCAAGCGCATTCCTGGGTTGGAGCACATGCGCTACGCCATTGCTGTGGATCGCAAGGTGATGATCGGCGAACGACCGCTCACCGGCTCCGAAGAGATCGCCGTGTTACCCCCGTTCGCCGGCGGATGAGCGATGGTCGGCCACATAAGGTGAAGGACATCTTCGTGGAAGGTGCCATACCCGCTTCGTTCATCGCGGAGAACATCGCCAAACACGCAACGCGCACGGATATCGGTGCGCACGAGATCTTCCTCGGCCAAGTGCGTGCCGATGTGGTTCCCAGCGTGCAGGATGGTCGTGTACAAGCCATCGAATTCACCGCATACCGTGAAATGGCGCTGGAGCGCATGACCATCATCCGCGAAGAGGCGTTCACGAAGTGGCCTGCCATGACCTGCTTGCACGTGCATCACAGCTTGGGGTGCATCAAAGCGGGGGAGTTGTGCTTCATGGTCTTCGCTAGCGCACCCCACCGCATACAAGCCCGCGAAGCCGTGGCGTGGGTGGTGGATCGCATCAAGGCGGAACTGCCCATCTTCGGACGCGAGATCCTGTCAGATGCCTCCCACGTCTGGAAAACGAATTCGTAAGGGCCGGGAAGTACCCGCCTTGAGAAGATGATCGACATCACCCATAAACCCACCACGCTTCGAGAGGCCACGGCCACGGCGTTGGTCACCGTTTCCAATTCTGCGACGATCGTCGCAGTTCTGGAGAACAGCGTACCCAAAGGCAACGTGTTGGAGACCGCCCGCGTGGCTGCCCTCTTCGGGGTGAAGAAGACGCACGAGCTTATCCCGGATTGTCATCCATTGCCGATCGAACATGCCGAGGTACGTTTTGATATCAGTGACATTGCGATCACCATCACCATGCGGGTGCGCACCATCTATCGCACAGGTGTTGAGGTGGAAGCCATGCACGGTGCAAGCGTGGCCGCGCTCACGATCTACGACATGCTCAAGCCCATCGACAAAAGCGTAGCGATCGCCAGCATCCGGTTGGTGGAGAAGAAAGGCGGCAAGAGCGATTGGAAAGATGTGTTCGACAAGGCCCCGCGCGCAGCTGTGCTCGTCATCAGCGATGGTGTGGCCAGCGGCAAGAAGGAGGACAAGGCAGGTGCAGCGATAGCAGAGCGCCTTACGAAGCTCGGTGTCGGGATCTCTGCACATGGCGTTGTCGCAGATGAGCCGGCATCCATAGCCGCACAAGTGCAGGCATGGGCGGATCAAGGGCTAGACCTCATCCTCACCACTGGTGGAACCGGGCTTTCCCCGCGAGACCGCACACCCGAAGCCATCGCGCCGCTACTGGACCGCGAAGTGCCCGGAATCATGGAAGCCGCGCGGAGCTACGGGCAGGAACGAATGCCTTGGGCCATGATGAGCCGCGGTGTCTCCGGCATGATCGGTCGCACGCTGGTGATCACGCTTCCCGGATCAACTCGCGGGACACAAGAGACGATGGACGCCCTTTTTCCGTTCGTGTTGCATGTGATCAAAGTTCAAGAACATGCGTTCAGACATGGGTTGTAGGCAGGTGATCCCGATGATGCTGGTTGCCGTGCTGTTCCTCACGGCATGTTCGCTGCTGTCAGGTGGTTCGGGTAGACCCAAAGGGGAGGTCCATATTGCTACTGTGAACAACAATGTGTGCAAGAGGTTGACCGAACGGGTCGTGATCTACGGGGTTTTTGTTGATTCCAAGGTTGGAGGAGTATGGAGCACGCATGATATCAGGAGCACAGTGGACAGCATGCGGTTGGCGGCTGACTGGATCATGCAGCAGGCACGCAAGAAGGGCGTGGACCTTGATATCGTTGTGGGATCCCACGAAAGAGGCGGGGTCGTTCCGGTGCGAAGTGAGCTGCCACGGGGCGGTCTTGAAGGGCTTCTGCATGGAATGAACCCGGCTTCTTCTTTGGATCGCTGGGCGGATAAAGCCTGTCGCCAGGTACAGTCGGCTTTCCCACGCGATACGGCTCGCATCACATTGACCAAGAACACGCCGAAGGACAGAGAGCGCCTGATAGCTTCCTTACGTGACCGTCACCGTACTGACAATGTGGCTTTGATGCTCTTCGTGAACAAATACTACGGATCAGAAACCTCTGTTGCGATGCACACGGGCAGCACATCCCTGATCGAGTATGCTACGGTGGCCTTCAAGCGACCAGGTGTGATCGCACACGAATTTCTTCATCTGTTCGGAGCGTTGGACCTGTACATGACACCTTACGACAATGCCAAGGATGTCAGTAAGCGCAAGCAATTCGCGATGGAACGGTTCCCCAAAGATGTGATGGCCTTTCCATTCCGGGGGTTGGATTCTCTGGAGATCGGGTCATTAACGGAATACCTGATCGGGTGGCGGCGTGAATTGCTGCCAGAGGATGAAGCACTATTGACCGGAGGCAAGGTGCGTTTAGCCAAGTATTGATCGTCAGGAATGTAGGCGACAAGATCTTGTACGATGTTCAACGTTTTGTCAATGTAGAATGACATGGTGATCGGCAAAGAAGCCTTGGTGGAAGAGTTCGTATTGCACCGGTTGGGTGGAGAGCACAAGGACAACATCTTCAGCGATTTCACGGTAACGTTGAAGGGCGACGAGGAACAGGAGTTCTTGCGCAAACTCTTCTTGAAGCCGTTCGCGAACATGGCCTTTACTTCGGAATTCACGCATGCCGTGGGCCTTGAGTACAATGTGCTGCACGGTTTGTGCGCGCAGATCCGATCTGGCGAGGATCTGCTCGCACGTTCCGAGGCCATCGCCAAGCACCTTGTCCATGTATCGAAGCACCATAACATCAACGGTGGCGACCTGTACGTTGCGAAGTTCAGCGGAGTGCAGCTGGGCAATGCGGTGTACGAGGCGGTCGGGATCTACAAGTTCGATGAGAAGGAAGTGTTCATCGAGAGCAAGCAGGCTGGAGGCCTCATCGAACTCAGCATGAAACGTGGGCTGGGCAACCTCAAGCCGAACAAGGCCGTGCTGGTGGTGTATACGGTGGATACGCCAACGCTTTTCGTGATCGACGACAATACCAGCACCGAATTCTGGCAAAAGGACTTCATTGATCACCGCCCGAAGAAGGACAACGTGAACAGCACGAGCAGCGTACTGGATCTGACCAAGTCGTTCATCACCGAGCAACTGCCGCAAGACTACCAGATCGCCAAGGCGGACCAGATCGACCTGCTGAACCGTTCTGTGCAGTACTTCAAGAGCCACTCCGAATTCGACAAGCAGGAGTTCGCGCAGGAGGTGTTCCAGGAGGAAGGCGCCATTCGTTCATTCAACGATTACAGCGAGCGTTTCCAAGAAAGTCGCGACGTGGAGATCGGCGACAACTTCGAGATCTCTTCACACGCTGTGAAACGTCAGGCACGGATCTTCAAGAGCGTCCTCAAGCTGGACAAGAACTTCCACATCTACATCCACGGCGACCGCGACCGTATCGAACAAGGTGTGGATGAGAAAGGCCGGAAATTCTACAAGATCTACTACGACCAGGAGTCGTGAATGCCCACATGCCCACATGGAGCTAACCACCGATGCTCACCATCGGGCGCACACTGAGGTCGTGAAGCACTTCTTCCTGGGCTTCAGGCTTGAATTGTGGTAACCCGCCAAGCATCGCGTGTTTCGCCAGGACGTTCGCTTCGATCAGCGGGTCGATGTCGTCTCCGCGCCGTAAAGCTGAAAGCAGGTCCGTCTCTTCCCGTGCGAACAAACAGTTACGCATCTTGCCTTCAGCGGTGAGGCGCAACCGATCACAGTTGCCGCAGAACGGTTCTGTCACCGTGCTGATCACCGCGAACGTGCCAAGCCAACCGGGTACGCGGTACGCCTTGGCTGTGCTATGCACATCGTCGCTCAGCTTCTCGTACGAATGCACGCTGCCGATGTGGCCGAGCATCTCGGCATAGGTGTACACCCGTTCGCGCCCCCAATGATTGCCAGCGAAGGGCATGAACTCGATGAAGCGCACATGCATCGCTCGGTGCTGGGTCAGTTCCACGAAGCGCAGGATCTCATCTTCGTTCACCCCACGCATCACCACCATGTTCAACTTCACGCGTATGCCTTTGTCGTAAGCCGCAAGGATGTTGTGCCATACTTGTTCATAGTGGTCGCGGCGGGAGATACGCTTGAACCGCTCGGCATCGAACGTATCCAAGCTCACGTTCAGGCTTTCTAGTCCGGCTTCCTTCAGCCCATCGGCGAACTTGTGCAAGGACACGGCGTTGGTGGTCATGCCGAGTTGGACACCGAGTGCCTTCAGGTCGCGCACGATGTCAACCACATCAGGGCGCAGCAATGGTTCACCACCGGTGAGGCGGATCTTGGATATCCCATAGCGATCCACGAACAAGCGGGCGATGGTCGCGATCTCTGCGCGGGTCATCAGTTCCTCCCGACGCAGGAAGTGCTGGTCCTCGGGCATGCAGTACGTGCAGCGCAGGTCGCACTTGTCCACGATGCTGATGCGGAGGCTCTTGTGCGTTCGTCCGTGGAGGTCGTTCAGGGGCATGGCCTTCCAAAGGAACGATGTTGCGCGCGAGTGAACGTCGTTGCAACCTATTCTACTGGTCAGCGTACAAGGGTGGTCAAGGGAAGGAGCGTACGCTCTCCAGTACTAGCGGTCCCTGCACGAACCCCATTTAGGACCATGAACAACAGTATCAATCTGATCGGCTTGAGCCGGTCCCTTCTAGCAACCGTAGTCTTTGGGCTCTTCGCGATCCCCGGAACGGCACAACCAGGAAGTCCCGACGGCACGTTCAGTGTGGGCAGCGGTGCGAACAACCGCGTTTATGCCATGGCTCAGCAAGCGGATGGGAAACAGATCATCGGTGGAGCGTTCACCTCCTACAACGGCACGGCCTCGAGCCGCGTGGCGAGGATCTCGCGCACTGGGGCCTTGGATGGTTCGTTCGTCGTGGGCACTGGCTTTAACGGCCAGGTGAACCACATCGCCGTGGATGCGGACGGCAAGGTCCTGATCGGCGGGACATTCACTTCCTACAACGGCACAGCCCGGTCACGATTGGTGCGTGTCAACAGCGATGGTAGCATCGACGCGGGATTCTCGATCGGCACGGGCTTCAACGGGAATGTCAACTACATCCTGATCCAAGCCGACGGCAAGATCCTGGTCGTAGGGACCTTCACCACCTACAACGGGTCCACGCACAACCGCATCGTCCGGCTCAACACGGATGGCAGTGCGGATGGCACGTATGCGATCGGCACCGGTGCTAACAGCGATATCTACGGAGCGGCGCTCGATGCCGAGGGTCGCTTGATCATCGGCGGATCATTCTCCACGGTGAACGGGGTCACGCGTATCGGTGTGGCGCGCCTCACCACCACGGGTGCAGTGGATAGCGGTTTCAACCCCGGGGCTGGAACGAACAACGCCGTGTATTGCGTAGCGGTACAACGCGATGGCCGCATCCTTATCGGTGGGCCGTTCACCAGTTACAATGCCATCACCCCATCTGCGCGAATTGCCCGCCTGGAACGCACGGGGGCCTACGACAATACGTTCTCCGTGGGCACGGGCTTCAACAGCTGGGTGTACACCATTGCGCTGCAAGGCGATGGCAAGATCCTCGCAGGAGGCGACTTCACCAGCTACAACGGCACTTCGCGTAACAGGATGGTGCGCCTTAATACCAACGGAACGCTGGATACCGGATTCAATACGGGTACCGCGTTCAACAACTGGGTGTACGCCATCACTTGGCAGCCGGAAGGCCGCACCACCGTTGCCGGTGGATTCACGAACTATAACGGAAGTGGACGCAATCGTTTGGTGCGGTTGCAGACAGGTTGTGACGAGAACGTTCAACTGACGGTCAAGGCCGATGCATTCGGTTCGCAAACCAGTTGGGAGCTGATCGGCGAGGGCTTTACTTATCCGGTATGCACCGGTTCAGGCTTCGCGAACGATACTGAGTCAACGGTCGGTTGCTGCGTGCCTCATGGACCGTTGCGGTTGCGTGTGTTGGACAGTGCGGGCGACGGTATGACCACCGGAGGCTATGTACTGAAAGATGCTTCCGGAAGGCGCATCATCGACAATGCGCATGATGGTGCGTTCGGCAGCATCAGCAGTATTGCGACCAACGGATCGTTCTACTTGCCCATGAGCGATCATCGTCCACTGAACAGTCTTTGTGATAAGGTGGAATGGACCTACAACCAGTACATGATCGCATCGCCCATCGCCGAGGTGAGCGCCCAATGGGGCGTGGGTAACCAAGCCGATGATGGATATGAGTTCTGGTTCTACGATCCGGACGGGACCTACTCACAGCGCAAGTTCCGCAGCCACTCGACCTCTGGTGGGACCGGAAGCGGTGCCACCAGAGCTTGCTACCAGAACATCACATGGGCGGTCAACCCCATTCCAGAGAACGTCTTGCTGAACGTGAAAGTGCGCGGTCGTGTGAACGGTGTGAACAGCGAATGGGGTGCGGCGTGCCGTTTCAAACTGGATCCGGAAGCAGCTGCGTGCCCACGTACCAAACTGATCGATACCCCAGGCGAGCAGTACTTCTCATGTGGCGTAACACGGGCAAGGTCTCAGTACGTCACTGCGCGGCCGGTTTCTGGCGCGAACCGTTACGAGTTCGAGTTCGTTAACCTGGGCGATGGTTACTCGCACAGCATTCAGTCAACCGGCTACCACCGTTACCTGAACTGGGCAACTCCGGCCTTGGTTCCGGGCCGTACGTATCAGGTGCGTGTGCGTGCCAGTCGCAACAACGGCGTGTCCTGGTGCTCCTATGGCGAGGTCTGTGAGGTTACCATCGCCGGGGGAGGAGCTATGGTGACAGCACCGGATGTTGACCACGTGGAGGAGGTCGAAGAGCTCGAACTGGCCCTTTGGCCGAACCCCAGCAATGGCGGTGGTATCCAGATGAACCTCACAGGCCTTGCCGGGGAAGTTCCAGTAGAGGTCGTCATCATGGACATGACCGGTAAACTCGTTCGTCAAGAGCGTATTCCTACATCCGGCTCGCTCCTGCGCACAGAGATAAGCTTCGAGCGCGGATTACCTTCTGGCCAATATTTCCTGCGCGCTTCGGCCGCTGAACGAACAGTGCTGCAACGGTTCGTCGTAGCCCACTAACGTCCAACATGTACAAAGCCGGACGAGGATCACGATCTTCGTCCGGCTTTCGTTTTCTTACGCACCATGTCTTCCCTCCAAGAAAAGGAACGTTGTCCTTGGTGCCTCAAGGATGATGTTTACAAGGCCTACCACGACGATGTTTGGGGCCGTCCGGAGCATGATGACCGGAAGCTCTTCGCGAAGCTGGTCCTCGATGGTGCCCAAGCGGGCCTCAGCTGGTACACCATCCTCATACGCACCGAAGGTTATACGCGCGCTTTTGATGCGTGGGATGCTGGGAGGATCGCGCGATATGGGCCGAAGGATATTCAACGGCTGATGCAGGATCCTGGTATCATCCGCAACCGGCAGAAGATCGAAAGTGCCATCAAGAACGCACAAGCGTATCTGCGGATCATGGAAGGTGGCAAGGGCTCCTTCGATACGTTCGTCTGGAAGCATGTGGATCACCAGCCCGTGATGAACAAGTGGACGGCGATGGGCCAGGTGCCCACCAGCACGCCAGTGAGCGATGCGCTCAGCAAGGACCTGAAGAAGGCCGGGTTCTCCTTCGTAGGCACCACGATCGTGTATGCGTACATGCAAGCCATCGGTATGGTGAACGATCACCTGTTGGGTTGTTGGCGCAGAAAGGGGTAGAAGCGGCTTGCGCGGGTTACCTTGGTGGCATGTCAGCCCTTGTCGTTCCTGCGCGCGTGTCCACATCGGAGGGTGCTGTCAGCACGCAGCGTGATGACCTGCTCGTGGTCGAGGAGCCCTTGGAGATCAGGTTGGGTCATGGTCCTGAGCATGATCGTCGAGAGGTACGGTTGAGCGTTACCATGCGCACACCGGGGCATGATGAGGATCTGGTCCGAGGCTTCCTATACACCGAAGGCATCGTGCGGGATCAAACGGACCTGTTACGGATCGCCCCTTGCGTGAACGTGAAGGACGAAGAACAGGGGAATGTGATCCGCGCCGAATTGCATCCGGAGGTGGAGGTCGACCCTGTGCGGTGGCAGCGCAACTTCTACACCACCAGCAGCTGTGGCGTATGCGGCAAGAGCAGCATCGAGGCCGTACATGTCCAATGCGAGAAGCCCATCGTACCGTTCGGGCCGGTGGATCAGGAGATGATCATCGCATTACCGGATAGGATGCGCGCGGCCCAGACCGTGTTCCGCCACACCGGGGGTATTCATGCCGCCGCGCTCTTCAACGATCAGGGTGTGTTGGTCCTGCTTCGCGAAGATGTCGGTCGGCACAACGCTGTGGACAAGGTCATCGGTGAGGCGTTGCTAACGGGTGTTCCGCTGCGTGCATGCCAGCTCTTGGTCAGCGGCCGCGCTGGTTTCGAGCTCGTACAAAAGTGCATCGTGGCCGGTATTCCCTTGATGGCGGCCATCGGTGCACCATCGTCGCTTGCCGTTCAACTCGCGAAAGAGAGCGGCCTTACGCTCATCGGTTTCCTGCGCGGTGATCGTTTCAACTGCTATGCACCATGATGGACGAGTCCACTCCCCATAAGAAGCGCATCGCCGCGCTCACGAAAGAACACATTGCCGTGGTCCCGTACGATCCCGCATGGCCGCAGCGCTTTTTGGAATTGGAAGGACGGCTGAAGAAGTTGCTGCCGAAGAACCTCGTGCAACGCATCGCCCACATCGGCAGTACTGCTGTACCCGGCCTGAGCGCGAAACCCATCATCGATGTGCAGGTGGAGGTCAATGACCTGCAAGAGGTGCGTGATAGGGTGGTGCCGATGATGGAAGAGGAGGGCTACGAATTCATCTGGCGTCCCAGCATCGGTGAGAACGCACCGTTCTATGCGTGGTTCATCAAACGCAACGAAAAGGGCGAACGCACGGAGCATGTGCACATCGTGGCCCCGGACCATGTCAGCGCAGAGCGGATCATGTTCCGCGACATCCTACGCAGGCATCCCGAAGAAGCCACTGCCTACGAGGAGCTGAAGAGCACGCTCGCCAAGAAATACGCTAAGGATCGTGTGGCGTATACACAGGGCAAGAGCGAATTCATCCAAGCCATCCTGCGCAAAGGCCGCGATGGAAAGTTGAAATGAGAACGGACGTGATGGCGGAACGAAAGAGCGTGTCCACCTGCTCCGGTGGGGGTCGGGTTACTTCGAACTGAGCAACCACGCGTGCGTGTGGTCGCCTTTGGCCGAACGCCAGAAGTAGCAGAACCGGTCGCGTTTGCTGTTGAGCAGCGCTTGCACTTCCGGATGATCCTTGTGGGGATAGAACATGCGGATACGGCCGTTGTTCGCATCCAAGGTCGGAGCTGGAAGAACACCTTCGGCAACGAACGATACCTGTAAGCTTCGAGCCGTGCTGCCACTCCGTGCCGGCAAGCCCAGGAAAAGCAGGTCGCCGTTCGCGGTGGGTACCGCACGTGTAACACGCATCACCTCAAGCGCACCGGAACTGCCGAGATGGAGTGCTGTGCGAAGACCTCCTTCCTTGAACTGGTCGGGAGCGTGTACTGGGGAGCCCATGGTGATNNATCGCTTTTGTCCTGTAAATCTCGGTCGATCTGTTCGTCCCTCAGCTGATCCGGGTCATAGGAAGCCAAAACTTCATACAGGGTTAACATTGGGACTGGTCAATGGCCAAGGCAATGTCAGCGGGACCGGGTAGCGGGGACAGGCGAGAAGAGCAGTAGAACGGAACGGGGACCGATCGGCCGCCACCGTTCGCCGCCGCAG
>DLGQ01000109.1:118983-126261 GCA_002482775.1 Flavobacteriales bacterium UBA7690
CCGCACCCCCAACGGATCACCTGGGCACTCATCATGAGCGCCCCCACCGTCCCGCGCGCGTCACATGCTCGAACAGCGTTCCATTGAACCGGAACAGCCCACCGCTGAAGCCGAACCATACTGTTCCGTTGCTGTCCTCCAGGATGCTCTGCACGCCGAAGTTCTGGATCAGGTCCGGCCGGTCGGTCTTGTCGAAGAGGGTGAAGGCCTGCCGATCCGTGCGGAGTAACGTTGGGGGAGTGTACTGATAGGCTCCTACTCCCACGGACCCGATCCAGACATGACCTGAAGGCATGGCGTACACCGTGTACACATCATTGGCGGTGAGTCCCTTCACATCCTCGAATCGCGTGAAGGTCTTGCCATCGTAGCGGCTAAGCCCGCCTTCTTTGATGGGCGGAAAGTCCGAGGTGATGGAACCGAACCAGATGTTACCGTATACGTCTTCTGCGATGCTCGCGACATTGTTACTGCACAGCCCATCCGCCTTGGTGAAGTGCGTGAACGTGCGACCATCGTACTTGCACGCACCGTATCCGTCCCGCCCGAACCAGATATTGCCTTTGCTATCCTCGATGATCTCCCACACCTTGCCCGCCACCCATTTGTGCGACGGCTCCTTGATCTTCGGTACCGGGATCTCGAACGGCTGAAAGCGAGTGCCATCGAAACGGAAGGCACCATCGTTCGTGCCGGCCCACAAGGTCCCTTTGCGATCCACGAGCAACACGCAACCCGGCCCGTGCAGGCCTTCCGCGGTCTTGAACGCCGTGAACGTAGTGCCATCATAACGTGTGGCCCCATCGTGCGAGCCGATCCAGATGTGACCTTGCCTATCCTCCACGATGCTGGAGGACACCATGTCGGCGAGGCCGTCATCCGTGGTGAAGTAGGTGAGGCGTTCGCCGGGAACCACCGATGGCTGGGGTGAATAGCGGATCACACCATCGCCCACCGTACCGAACCAGAGGTTGCCCTTGCTGTCCTCGAGGGTGGCCACGATGTAGGCACTAAGCTGTGCGGTCTCGGTGGGTGAAAGTGCTGCAGGAGGAACCTGCCTGTCAACTTTGGATGATGAGGGCGTTTGCGCGTCGCACGCGGCCATGAAAAGAAAGGATGCGCTCAGGAATGGCGCGATGGACAATGGCCGGGTATTCATGGAGTAGGAATGGTCGGAGCAAGGTAGATGCACGCTTTACTTGTCGCGTCTGCGAAGAGCACAAGGATCGTGAAGTGAGACCTTCATGAAGCGAACCGGACCAACCGATCGGTCTGATAGTTGCGGCTGTCAAGATCGATCCCCAACCACCACTCCATGCTTCGCATTCATCCCTTTCTACTGGTCGCCTTCATACACGCGCCACTGCTTTTCGTAGCACAACCGAACGCCACCCCACAGGACCTACCGCTGATCACGACCACGCTCATGGATTACATCGATGGTACCGCCAATGGTGATCCCGAGCAGGTACGCCGTGCCTTCCATCCGGACTTCAACCTCTACACCGTCAACGATGCAGACAGCCTGTTGATCCGCTCCGGCGCCAAGTACATCGAGGGCATCAAGCCGGGCGAGAAGAACACGCGACAGGGCCGCATCATTTCCATCGACGTGGAAGGCAATGCTGCCATGGCGAAGGCGGAGATCGCCATACCCGGCTGGCGCATCTTCACCGATTACTTCCTGTTGCTGAAGTACGAAGGCGCATGGAGGATCGTGCAGAAGAGCTACACCTGGCGGGCGTGGCCGAAGGCGGACGAGAAGTGATGGGAGCTTCACCGCTCAACTGGTCTTCGGACCATTCATCGATCGGCTGATCGGGCTCAAGATCCGAGCCATTAGGTTCGTGTTCCAATCTACTCCCCATGCAGTGCATCCTCGGCGCCAACGGAACCATCGGCTGCGAACTCTCCCGGCTGCTCCCGCAGTACACCAACACCATCCGTCAGGTGGGGCGCAACCCGCGCAAGGTGAACGCCAGCGACGAGACGGTCACCGCCGACCTGCTCGATGCACAAGCCGTGTCCAAGGCGGTGCAAGGTTGTGAAGTGGCCTACCTGGTGGCCGGGCTGAAGTACGACACCACCGTGTGGCAGGAGCAATGGCCCAAGGTGATGCGCCACACCATCGACGCCTGCAAACGCCACGGCACCAAGCTCGTCTTCTTTGACAACGTTTACGCCTATGGGAAAGCGAACGGCACCATGACCGAGGACACGCCCTATGCACCGTGCAGCAAGAAGGGCGAGGTGCGTGCACGCATCGCCACCACGTTGATGGACGAGGTAAAGCGCGGTGAGCTCCAAGCCTTGATCGTGCGCGCGGCCGACTTCTACGGTCCGGGTGCCACGCTCAGCCTCACGCATTCCACCGTCACCGAGCGATTGAAGGCCAACAAGACACCACAATGGGTGGGCAACGCCAAGGCCATGCACACCTTCACGTACACCCCCGATGCCGGTCGCACCGTAGCACTGCTCGGCAACACGGCCAGCGCCTACGGACAGGTGTGGCACGCCCTCACCAGCAACGAGGCCATGAGCGGCGAAGCCTACGTGCGCCTGGCGTGTGAACTCGCCGGCAAGCCCTACGGCATCCAAGTGGCGCCGCGTTGGATGCTCGGCATCATGGGCCTCTTCGTGCCTGTGCTCCGCGAGAACATGGAGATGATGTACCAGTTCGAGCACGACTACCGCTTCGACAGCAGCAAGGTGGAGCGGGCTTTCCAGTTAAGCGCAACGTCGTACCGGGAAGGGATCGCGGCGGCGTTGAAGGGGTGAGGCAGAGTTACTTGGTTGCAATTCGCGGTGATGGTCTTGATCGATGCCCAGCGGCCGATGGAGTTGCCATCAACGAGCGTCCACAACATGTGATGCGAACGCGATAGCTCGACCGGGCTCAGGTCTATTTGTGGCGAATGCGAGCCGAATAGGGATCCGCGGTTCTGGAGCTTCCTGACCGGCTAACTTGCTTGCGCGATGCTATCCAACCCCACCCAGCGGACCATCGATCACCAGCTATCCTTCCTGCGCAGCGAGCTGGGCTATGCGCTCATCCGCACCGATGTGAACCAGGAATACTGCGGTGCCAACCTCCTCGTGTATCGCAGTGAGAAGGCAGCCAAACAACTGGAGATCTCAGCGGATGATGGATACTTCCATTGCGAGATCCGACGCATCATCGCGGGCAGGCCCGCAGCCTATGAGGATAGCACCAACTGCATCGGTTTCGAGAGCCTTGCGGTGCTGGAGAGCAATGGGAACTACGAACACATGGACTACTTCGCGGGTGGCAGCAAGGGTATGAACGGCGTGCTGAAGACCACTGCTGCGTTGTTCCGCCGCCATGCGGCACGGCTTGCAGGCGATGCCTGGATCGATCTGGAGCGCTTGCGCACCCTGCGGCCCTACTTGGTCGATAATGGCCCAACCGTGATCGACCAACTGGTAAGCGCGGTGAAGCATGCGTTGGACCCCATGGGATGCTCGATGACCTGGCACAACAAGCTGCTACCATCCTATCACAAAGACCGCTACCCCGATCGCGTCATCTTGGAAGCGGCAGGTCATGCGGTAGAGATCAAGCAGAACGACTGGCGCGATGACTACATGCGCTACACCGTGCGTGTTGATGGCACAGCGGTACACACCATCGACTACACGGACGGACTGACGCACGACGAAAGAGCCCAACGGACGATCACAGTGGTGTTGAAGGTGTTGGGGTGAGGGAATGGAAAGGCCACGAGTTACAGACTTGCGGCAATGTTGGCCGCAGGCCACGACCTCTAAAGCACTAATTTTCCACCGTGGAAGCGCTGGCAACATTTGAGGTTCGCATTGATGGCAAGCGGGGCAGCAAAGACCTGAAGCCGACCGAATTCGACATCCGCGAACTGCGCGGGTTGTTGGATGAGGTGGAGGTGCTGCTGTTCCCGAATGATCGCCGTGAACGACCGGTGATCAGCTACCGTGTTGAAGAGGGATCCGTGCGCAACATCTTCCAGACCGGTGTTCAGTCCATTGCCAGCTTGGGTGCGGTGATCGGACTGGTCAACGCCCAACGGACGCTCGATATCCTGGAGCCGCGCACCGCCAAAGCCTTTGAGACTATCCAGCAATGGGCGATCGAGAAGGACTATACCTTCACGCTGACGACTTCCACCAATCCGAGCGATGAACTTCGCGTGGATCGCTCCACGGCATACTTCCGCAGTGAAGCCACGGTGGTGGAAACGGAACTCTACCTGTACGGCAAAGTGACCGACGCGGGTGGCAAGGAGAAGCCGAACATCCACTTGCAGGTGGAAGGTCAGGGGATCTTCACCATTGAAGCGGAAGAGTCATTCCTCGCTGCACTGGAGAACAACATCCTCTACCATCAGTTGGGCATCCGTGCAATAGGCCGCCAGAACGTACAGACGGGCGAGATCGAACGCGGCTCCTTGAAGCTGATCGAATTGATCGACTACGACCAACGTTACGAGGACAACTACTTGGCGCGGCTTCAGGCCAAAGCCAAAGGCTGGCTGAAGGACATCGACCCGGACCAATACCTCAACGATGTCCGCGGGCAATACGACGTTTGAGGGCGTCCTGTTGGACACGAGTTTTATCATCCGCCTGCTCAAGACGGACGATCCGCTGCATGCGAACACCAAGGCGTGGTTCCGCTGGTTGCTGGACCACAAAGTGCCCATGCACCTCAGCACCATCTCAATTTCGGAGTTCTGCGTGAAGGGTTCGTTCGATCAACTTCCACTCCGCAACGTGCGCGTCCTGCCCTTCAACTGGCAGCATGCCCAGCGCTCCGGTGAATTCGCCCGCATCCTGCTCGATCAACGCAAGGATGAGGAACGCGCCGTTGTCATCAACGACATCAAGTTGCTGGCCCAAGCCGATGTGGAGCCGCGCATCAGCCACTTCCTTACAAAGGACCAAAGGCTCAGCGCGAAGATCACCCAGCTCTCATTGGCCGGGGTGCAAATGCGCACAACCCTGTTGGACCTGAACACTCCGTTGGCGGATGTGCTGGGGCTGTTGAATTTCCCGGAGTAGCCATCGGGGATACATGCGAGACGTTCCGGGAAGTGGAAGGTGCTGCTGAGGCTCGCCTATTGCTTCACGAACCGCGACCGAGAAACGACGGCATCGCTCTTATCCAGAAGGACCAAGGTGTAAGTGCCCTGTGCCAACTCGCTTACGTCTATTCCCTCGATGCAGCAAGGCCATGCGGCTATGCGCCGACCCAGCTCATCCAGCACCATAGCGCCCCGCACAGCAGGCCCCGCACCAGTGATCGTGATCTCATTCGAAGAAGGATTGGGGGCGATGCGTATCAGGTGTGCAGCGTTCGGCGCAATGCCGTTCTCTATGTGGCAACCCTGTAGATCTCTGCTCACGCAGATATCATCAACCAAATAGTAACCGAGTTCAAAGGGATTCCCGTAAATGCTTGTGTGGAGCGTGTTCAGGTTGGAGAAGAGGTTCCCGATGATGAGTCTCTGGTAGCTCGAATCCGCAAGGAACGAACCACTGACCAGTGTCCAATTGGTCGTATCTGAAATGATACTATCAGCATGCACTTGGGCGCGATCCGGGATGGCCAACTCTTCCAGGTAGCTGTCGGGTAAGGTGCTCGACATGTTGGTGAACAGGATACCCAGATTGTTGTTGGCAGCTTGAGTTCCCTCGAAGTAATCGTAGACAGGAGTGTAATCACCCGCCAAACAGACATACATGCTTGCGTAGTAGGTCTCTCCGACCACGAGCGGACTCAGCAGATCAATGCCGATGTACTCTCTGAAGTCCATCTCTCCTGGGATGCTGGAGAAGTAGGTGCAAAGGCCCATGTATGCCTGGCCCGAATGTGCAGCTTGGGTTGCGATGAAGTTCTCAGGCACGCACCATCCGCACGATGTTCCATTACATGCGTTGTAATAGTCCGGGGTGTTGGAGTAGCTCTGCCAGCCAATTGCATGGGAAACCGGAATATTGCCAGAGAGCATATCTGGGCAGTTGTCGAACAACTCGAAGCTCGGGTTCGGCACAAGGTTCTGGCCGTGGAGCATCGACACACCGCAAACCGCCCAAAAACTCATCGCGACCGACAGACTGGAACGGGCTGCCATTATTTGTAGTTCTATGCCTTCGTCACCACTTCCCCCGCCTCCCGCAGATGCGTCTTTCGCGCCTTCCTGATCCTGCAGCTCACCACCTTGTACTCAGGGCACATCGCCAGTGAGTCGCTTACGCTACTGGTGATTAGGTTCAGCATTATTTCCGGGAAGTGGAAGGTGCTTGAAAGTATCCCCGGCTTCACCTCGTCGGAGATCAGCGCCTTGATGTCCACTTTGCCGCGCGCGCTTTCCACGCACACCATGTCGCCCTCGGCGATGCCGTGCTTGGCGGCGTCGGCAGGGTTGATCAGCAGCACGTCCTCGGTGAG
This sequence comes from Flavobacteriales bacterium UBA7690, assembly GCA_002482775.1. Taxonomy (GTDB): domain Bacteria; phylum Bacteroidota; class Bacteroidia; order Flavobacteriales_F; family PHOS-HE28; genus PHOS-HE28. The sequence goes on from DLGQ01000109.1 coordinate 125,432, forward strand.
GATGGCGCCGTTGCCGGTGCGCCGCGTCATGGCGCCGCAGTTGTAGTGCTCCAGCTCGCGGTTGGTGGTGATGATGTAGGGGAACTCCGCCTGGTTGGCCTTCACCTCGGGGCTCATCTGCCACGCGTTGAAGTAGAAGTGGCCCAGCCCGCGCTTGAAGGTATCGGTATGCAGGATCTTGGTGTCGGTGCCGTCGGCGTTCACGGGCCATTGCTTGCCTTGCTCGCCGAGCTCGTCCCACTTCACGCCTTTGAAGAAGGGCGCGATGCGGCTGATCTCTTGCAGGATCCACTCAGGATGGTACTTCCCGTGAGCGGCTCCCCTCTCCTCCGGAGAGGGGTTGGGGGTGAGGGCGTAATTGTTCCCGCTCTTGCGACCGGTCTTCTTCGCGTAGCGCTCCATGATGTCGCAGATGATCTGGCCATCGGGCTTGGTGCCTTCCACCGGTGGCACGGCGGCGTTCACGCGTTGGATGCGGCGTTCGCCGTTGGTGAAGGTGCCGCTCTTTTCCAGGAAGCTGGCGCCGGGCAACACGACGTGCGCGAGCTTGGCGGTCTCCGTCATGAAGAGCTCCTGTACCACGAAGAGGTCGAGGGCGCCGAGGGCCTTGCGCACGTGGTTGGTGTTGGGATCCGTCTGGCCCATGTCCTCGCCGCAGACCCACATCGCTTTCAGGGTGCCGGAGAGCGCGGCGTCATACATCTGCGGGATCTTCTTGCCGACGACGTTCGGCACGTGCACGCCATAGAAGTCGTCGTAGAGCTTGCTGTACTCGGGCGTGTCCACGGCGAAGTAGCCGGCGCCCTGGTGCGGCTGGCAGCCCATGTCTG
>DLGQ01000056.1 GCA_002482775.1 Flavobacteriales bacterium UBA7690
GCAACGTGGCCTATGTTGCGCATGTAAGGCCCCCCGAACGAATGGGACAACTCCCCATTTTGCCCCGATAACCCGGAAACCCGCGTCACTCTAGCACATTCGCCCCGATTGGACGGGTAGCCATGTGCAGAACGAACCGTACAACAGCGCTGATCCGCCGCCATTTGAGCGCCTCTTCAAAGGCTGCGTACCGCCATTGAAGCGCCGTTACCGCCTCTCACGTCCAACCTGCGGCCCTGTAGCGCCATTTGCGACCCGGCGTACCAAGGCCTTCGACATGTCCCCGGAGGATCGTGCAGAACGAATCGTACAGATCCCTCCCAGAAAAGAGCCGAACGAACCGCACAAATGGAGGCCGATGCCCCCTTCGGCGAACCCCTCAGTCTTGGATGGCCAAAACGACGAAGGCCCACCTTTCGGCGGGCCTTCGTACCGGGTGGCCGGGAGGTTATGGCGCAGGCTGAATGGTCAGCATGCGGTAGACCTCTGACGGAGCGCGCAGTGTGAAGCTGGTGCCTCCAATGGTGGTGGTGGCACCGTCCTGGTCGAAGTTGGCCACGACCCAATCGTGAGCAACTTGGGGCTGTGAGCCGGTGTATGGCGCGCTGGCCATCATTGCAAGGTAGTCACGACCCGCGAGGGCAGTCTTGTTCACCCCGTCCGCCATCACTTCCGCGCGCACAAAGCTCACCTCGTCCACCTCAGGGCCGAACACCTCGGCGCTGAACTCTACCGATGGCCAGCTCTGCTTGCATGTCCAGGACAGCTGGCCGGGCTTCAGGTTCTTGCTGACGGTGAACCCGCGCTTCTCCAGGGTCAGGTACACGTCCACTGGATTGAGGCCGGGAATGATCGTGGCGGGCGTTGGTTCGGGGCTGGTAGTGACCTGCTCCGCGACCTCCTCTGCGGGTTTTGCAACCGCGCTGGTAGCCGGAAGGTCAACCGTTAGTCCAATTACAATGCACAGTGCAATGAAGCCCAGTGCGGCGAATCCGAGAATCTTAAAGGCCTTCTTCATGGTGATGGTTTAATGGTTGCCCGAAGAACGACCGCTCGGGCGCGGCTTGTAGGTCTGTTTGAATGTCATGCAACTGGTGTATGTGACGGTACGAGGCAACTTGCCCCGCTCCATCTTACCGCTGCAAACGTAGGAGCGCACTGATTCCCTTGGGCAGCCTATCAACACGGCTGCGTCAGCGTAGTTAAGGTCTCCGGCCGCTGCTGGTGTAGCTCGCGGTACTGACTTGGCCTTATGATTCACGGAGAGTTCTGCATAGGCCTGTGCGGCTGCCTCCCTAGCCACACGCTCAACGAATGCGCGTACCCGTGGATGGGCCAACAGCTCGCTGAGTTCGTGGTCGGTCATAGAGGTAGGTCGACAGGGAAGTTCGCGATGAACCGGATGGCGGTGACGGCCGTTTGCTCTGCCTCCTTCTTGGCTAGGTCGCGGCGTGTGCCTTTGTAGTGGGCATTGAGCGTTGCCTGCACCAGCTCACCTGCCTCCTCCGCAACCACGGCAGCGCCGTACACTAGGTCTGTAGGCCATTCAGGGTAGGCGCGCTTGGCGGCAATCAGCTCATTCATGACCAGGCCTACCGCCACCACCTCATCGGGTGAGAGCATGTCGAGTAGGTCGTGGACCAACTGACGGGAGAGTGCGTGGTGTGGTGCCATGGTTACTTGGTCAGGTCGGATAGAAACAGGCGGAGGAAGCACGCCTCTGCGCTGCTCGTGCCGTATTCAGCCCCTGCGTGTTCGATTGCTTGTTCTAGCGCTTTGGTCAGGTAGAAGGGTCGCAGTTCGTATTGGCGCTTCGAGTGCTCCTTCCACTTCAAGCCACGCCGGGTGAAGTCCTCGGCGACCTCAATGGTTATGCGGATATCCATGATGCTAGGTGTGATCAAGCCAGCGCTCGGCGCGCAGGTAGCTGGCAGGGTATTGCATTCTAGTGCCTTCACGGTGGCACTTGGCCCTATATGAATCGATGTACGCGAATGCCAATTGTCTTTTCGCTTCGGGCATCCGATCCCACGCGCTCATCGTATCCTTCTTGCCTTCCTTAACTCCATACTTCTTCCAGTACTCATCGAAGGTGACATTGAGGGTCTGGAACTTCAGATGCGCTGCGTGGAACACGGCCTTGACATCAGCCTCGCGCATTGGTGCGTGTCGGAAGGGCCACTCCTGAGCTTCCGCATCAGGCATCTCCTCGGTCTGCACCTCGCAGAGCAGGCCGTTTCCATCATAGCCCAGGATGACGCGGGCTTGGGACTTGGTGCCGGTGATCAGGTAGCGCATGTTACTTGGCTCGCCCTAGGGCGATGGTTTGTTCAACAAGTCGCTGGTCGTAGTCCGGAAGTTCGGGGTCAGCCACAGCATAAATGGTCAAACGCATCATCAGATCATTGAGCTTTGGGTCATTGAGCTGCGCCGCCCTTTCACCGACCTCCGCGAGGAGATTACTGAAGATGCTTAACGGGATTCTCAATGCAGATGATCCTGGGCAGTTCAATACTTCCCTCAGCAGGTTGGCGGTGTGAACCTTCCATAGAGCTTCTTGCTCGATTGGTACCTGCACATGCGTGTAACCCATCAGTGGCAAGGGCATAGGTTCAACGGAGCGGGGCAGCAGAGAAGGACAATCGTCAGCAGGAACAGCAGCAGCCAGCGGTATTCGGTCACGACGTAGATCACGAGCGCGACCAGGTAGGTAGGCTTGTTCATCAGGCTTGGGCTTTGATGTCCACGTTCCAGTTGTGCGAGGCGATTGCCTTGTGCAGATCCTTGCCCTCCTTGGTTTCGCAGGTTCTGCAACCGCATCGGAACGGCCTCTTGAAAATGAAGCTGCACACGTTGGCGAGGAAGTCCGTGACAGACGCACGGAGCGTCATGCTCAGCGCCTCGGGCAGATTCTTCGTTGATACCAGTGGACGTATCAACCCTGTACGGTCGACGACCATGGTGACTACGGCAATGTGGTCCTTTGCTTCGTCCATCGCTGCGGTGGCGTAGCACGCCCACTTCATTTCAGTGGGGTTCATAGGACGCGACCCGGTGGTCTTACTCGCGGCATGCTCCATAAGAAGTTGGATCAGCCGAATGTTGGCTTCGTTGCTGCCGCCGCAGGTGAGCAGCGAATTATCGAACGCAGCACGTAGATGTGCGGCGGCGGTTTCGGGTGTTTGGTGGCTCATCGTTCAGGCAGTTGCTGCGTTGACATGAGCGGCCACGGCGTTCACGTGCTTATGTGTACCGGCAACGATGGCATCGGCCACGCTGTCGGGGTCAAAGCCGCTGGCCCATTCGTTCTCAACCTTGACGAAGTCGCGGTCGAAGTCCAGGACGATGTTGCTGCCGCGCTTGGCGAGGTCTTCGTTCAGTTCGGTAAGCCAGTCGGGACGGGAAAGGAAGTGATGCATGGTTCAAGGGTTTGTTGGTGAATGGTCAGATCGTGTAGGCGGTGAGCTTGGGGTCTAGTGTCATCAGCACCATGCGTAGCTCGTTGACATGGCGCTCGTTGGTAACGAAGTCCTGTCCAACGATGGCGATGCGTCGAAGGGCCAGCGCTTGGTACACGGTGAGGATGAGCAGATGGTCCACCCGCTTCACCGCGTGGCGCTTCTTAAGCCGTTCCACCAGGCGTTCAAGGATGCTCCAGATGATGCTGAGCCCTTCGCCTTGCACCTTGTCCTGGAGGGCTTCATCCATCACCGCGATGAGGATGCCGAGTTGGTCGTGGTCGACCTTGAAGCGTACGTCAGCCATGGTTAGCGAGGAGTGCTTTGAGGTCACTTGCAACGATGCCTTCGGCTTGCGTCACCAGCTTGGTCAGCTCGCCCACGGTGTAGGCGTTCAAGTCCTTATGCAGGTAGCCGTACTTCCGCACCCAGGCGTACACGCGTTCCATGTCCGGCTTGCCCTGGGAATTCACCGCGCCGCGCGCGGCCAGGATCCCGATGATCTTGCGGCGCATGCGTTGACCGGCCTGCTTCTTCGGGTCGCCGATCATCTCCTCTAGGCGCACCTCCAACTTCCACAGCTCGCGCTCGGTGAGCTTGCGTAGGCTGTCCGTTTGTCCGCCGGTGAATTCCGCCACCAGTTCCCCATGGCTTTCATAGGGCCACTCCGGTTGGCGCTGGGCCTGTTTGAAGAGGCCGAAGAATCGTTTGTACGTGCTCATGGTTTCGGGTCGTGGTTCGAAGAGCGCCTCGATCGCTTTGAGGCGGCTCGCGTGGATCTCTGCGGCTCTCCGTGCGCTGCTGTCCAGCTCTGTATCGCCAGCTCTATTTCCGTTCGTTCCTCCGGCGTTGCAGCCTCCTTCAACTGGCGTTGGAATTCCGCTATCATGTCCGCCACAGCTTGCTGATACTGGCTGTCGAAGAGCGTGAGGCGAACCATTCCAGATGGATGTGGGTGGCGGTGCCGTTGGTGTCACGATGTGTGCGCGCCAATCGTGGTTCATCGGATGCCGCTACCGTTAAGCCATGTGTGCAGTGCGACGTTCACTTGATGCCTCACTTGTGGACCTGACTTCACCGGCCCAGCGATCTCGTTAGGTCCGCTGGAAACCTTCCATCGCTTCGGGCCAACATGCACCTTCACCTTCCCGATGGTGTGGTCGCCGATGATGGCGTGTTTGTTCAGCGCTGCAAAGGCGGTGATGTACTCTTCACGGGTGGAGGCTTCGGCGTTCATGACAGGTAGGCTTGGGTTTGGGTAAGGAGGTCGGATAGCTGTGCTAGTTCTTGCGCCAGTTGAGCCTTGCGCGTTGCGTCGGTTTCTTGTTCCCAAGCCCACTGCTTCCGGTTGATGAGTTCACGGTACTGGTCCAGATCGCGCTGGATGCGTACGCGGTCGAATTCGCGCAGTGGTTCGGGCATTGTGCTGAGGTTGGTGGAAGGGGCAGGAATCGAACCTGCATCTCCGGGGCTACCCGTGCTCTGTCGTTGAGCTACCCTCCCAAGTGCTCCGGCCCAACTTGGCCGGAGCTGACCGCTCACCATTTCGCCTGGCAGCGCGGCCCTTCGTTGTCCTACATCGCGCTCCAGTTCATCACAACGTCGCGCCACTTGCCGCCCTGTTCACGGCGATAGGCTCGGATGTACATCTGACTGGTCGTGGGTCGGTAGGCGCGCGCAAGGATGTCCAAGGCTTCGCTGAAGCGCCTGTCATCTACGGCCTCCTCGTGCTTGCGCAGACGTGCCACCAAGCGCTCGTCATAATCGCCAGTGCCGTTCTTGCTGAGAATGTCATCGATGATCCTATACATCGACTTGTTGCGGCCTTCGAACTTGTCGCGCAACACGGCTTTGATCGTGTCGATGGCCACCGTGCTGGTCTCGTCGTATTCACAACGCCACTGGCGCTCGATGCTCACCTTTCGGAGGCCGTCCGCGCTGGTCAGGGTGTAGCTGTCGATCCCGTCCTTCGGCTCACGGCCTAGGGTGTGGTACATCTTCGCATGCAGCTCGATGCCGAGCTTCACACTTTCGGTCTTGAAGTCCCTGAGCTGAGCGCTCAGCTCTTCCATCTTTCCGAACACGGTATCGATGTATCCATCGCGCATGGCTTCGTAGCCCTTCTTCGCGTTCGCCTTGGCAGCCTTCTCGTCGGCCTGCTTCTTCTTCAGCGCGGCCTTCAAGTCGGCGGCGCTCATTGTGGTGATGTCAGTGCTTGACATGTTGGGGTTTGGGTTGGAGTGTTTGTAGAGGTGGCAGGGTCAGTACGCGCTTGTCTTCGACCAGCTTCATCCACGTGTCGAATGCGCGTTGGTAGTGTGCGGTGTAGCGGAGGGTTCGCGCCTCGGCGATCAGCCCTTTCCGGCACCACGCCTTGTCTTGCAGCGGCACTAGGCTTTCGGGGCCGAACCATTCAGATGCTAGGCGGATCTCGAAGGCGCGGAAGGTGTGCTCGTACCAGGTCCACCATCCGATGGCCCCGAGGTGGTTGCGGTACATGTCCCGCGCGTCTTGGCTGATGGTGCCGACTGGCCGCACCAGGTCATCGAGGCACTGGCATCCGCTCTCGAGGATCAGGAGGTGGTACTCCAGGTCATCCATCCCAGCGGCACGCTGCAATTGCACACGGGCTTCGTTGCTGAGTTTGATCAGAGCGTTCATGCTGCGATGCGGGATTTGAGCACCTCGCGGCGAACCGTGCGCATGTCGAAGTCGCGCGAGAGGATGCGGTTGATGCGTTCATTGTCGTGCAGGCCGTTCGCGTCGGCCACCAGAAGAGCCTCCTTGCGCAGGAATTCCTTGCGTTCCTTGGCCCCGTCAGGCAGCACCGTGGTGAACCTTCCACCGAAGCGGCTATACACCTCCTCGAAGCCATTGGTGCGGTTGCGGATGGCGCTGTCGATGCGCTTCTTCAACCCGCGCGCACCGATCATGTACAGGCCGCACTGGAATTCCAGTTCGTTGTAGATGCGTTTCAGGAGCAGGTAGGTATTGTTGTGCAGGTCACCGGCCTCATCGATCACGATCACCGGATGCGGCAGTGCCTTCAGGTACATCACCGTGTCCATCAACACATCCTCCACCTTGCTCTTGTCCGGGTTGATCCCTACAGCTGTGGCGAGCGCGCGGATGAAGGCCACCTTGCGCGGGAAGCTGCCGCCGTTGACGTAGAAGGCGTTCGGCGTGTTGGTGCAGAACTCGCGAGCGGCGTGTGTCTTACCCAGTCCGGCCTCGTCGCAGAAGATGGCACTAAGTCCATCCTTCGCGCACATCTCAAGTTGACGGCGGATGGCGCGGTACGTCATCGTCTCGGCCGTGTTCCAGCTCTGCCGCGCGTTGAATTCGTAGCCCACCTCGCGAGCGATTCGCACCCACTTCTGTGCGCTGAACAGGCGGTCGTTCTGTTTCCACTTCTCGTTCTCCAGGTTGCTGAAGTCGCTGCTGGTGATGTTGATGCTTGTTGCGTACCGCTTGCGGCTTTGGAACCCGCTGGCGCGGAAGCCTGCAAGTGCCTTCCTTGTGATGCCTTCCTTGTGGGCGGTGCTCAATGCTGTGTTCATGGGTGTGGTCCTGCTGGTTTAGAAGTTCTCCTCGGCGAATCGCTCGGGGTCGAATTGCTTGTGGTCACGTGCGGTGCGGAGCGCCGCCTTGTGGCTGCCGCGTTCCGTCAGGTAGGCTTTGGTCACAACCTCCTCTTCGGGTTGCATGGTCACTAGATCATCGGTGGTGCGCGAACCCTTCAGCTTTCTTCCAAGGGCATCGGCCAGCAGCATCTCCGCCAGTTGCTTCACCTGCTCCTGGTCATTCAGCACTTGGTTGATCGCCTCCTGCGAGAGGTTGCGTTTGAAGGCTTCGATGGACGCGAGGTTCGCTCGTGTGTCGGGAGTATGGTCCATCAGAGCCATCGGAACCTGTTGCATGGCTGGTACCAGGTAGCGCAGGCTTCCTTCGTTCGCCAAGGCCAGTATGTCGCCTAGGTCGGTCGGGTCATACATCACTTGGAACTGCATACCCACATGCTGCTGGAACTCGCGGGATAGCAACTGGAACGGGCGCTCCTCTCCAAGGAGGGTTGGGCAAAGGCCACGGTTGGTGAGTTCGTTCTGCCAAGGATGCACCACACCGAAGCGTTCAAGGAACTGGCTGCGGTTCACGGTTCGGAGTTGGCCGCTCGGCATCGCAGCTAGTGCAGAGCGGAAGGCTTCCACCTTCGCGGCACGTTCACGGCCGATGGCTTCGTGGATCTGTTCGATCACGGTAGCCTCGTTCGGGAAGCTCTTGCGGTTCAGGTTCAGCGCATCCGGGTTGGGCTGGTTCTCCTTGCGGCTGGTCACGTTGTGCCCACTCCAGTTCGGGTAGCGGTTCGCGTAGTGATCGTTGTGCTGTTTGAACCACGGTTCAATGACCTTTGCACGGGCGTTGCGAGCAGCAGCAGGGGTGTACTTCACGCCCATGGTATCGTACCATTCGCCCAGGGCTTTGTGGCCAAGCCTGTCGCTTTGCACTTGGTAGGGCAGCGCGTATTCCCCGGTGAGTTCACGCATGTGGCGTACCGCGTTGCGGACAGCCTCTTTGCTCAGCTCAATGGTATCCTCCTCGCCGATGGCGAAGCCGACCGGATACCAGCTGTGCGGGTCCAGGACAACAGCGACCTTCTTGCGGTGATGGTAGGTGGTCTTACCAGCGGCTTCGCGTTGGAACAGCAGCTCGTAGTCCGTGGCATCGTGGACCCACAGGTATGTGGGTTGCGATGGGCGGCTGCGGTGTACCACCACGCCGTAGGTGTTATGGTACTGTGCGCTCCCCTTCGCGTACACAGCCACCGCTCGGCCATTCGCACCATCGTTGAGGAAGCTCTTCACCGTGTTGGCGCTTATCGTCTGCCAGTCTCGTGTTGCCGCGATCGCGTTGTAGTCAGCTGCGATCGTGCGCAGTGGGTAGTTCTGTGGGCGCGCCGCCAGTACGCGTAGAACCTTCTTCTGCTCGTCGCTGCCGAGCTTGCTCCGGTTGCTGTTCCCGTGCCCGCCGTGGATCAGAGAAGCGGCACCGGCCTCACCCGTTGCACGGGCTTGCAGGTATGCGCGCTTGCGCGTTTCAAGGCGGGCGAAGCTGGTGGGGAACTTGCTCGGCAACTTGGCCTTGTTCAGCTTCACATAGTCCAGCACCATGGCCTTCAGCGCCATCACGCTCATGCCGTAGTGCAGCTGCACGGCGCTGCTCCCCCCTTCCTTGCTCACGGCATCAACCGTGGCTAGCATGGCCATGATGCGCGAGGCCAGCAGAAGTTCAGCGCGGGCCTTGGATGATAGGCCCATGGCGTTGCCTGCTCGGAAGCTGTCCAAGTGCGCCTCGTCCTTGGGGTCTAGCACCAGCCAGCGTTCTACCATCTGAACGGCCACCACCTGTTCAGGGGTGCCTCCGAGGTGTGCCGTAGCCATGGCCTTGAACGCCTCCGGCAGAGAGGCCCAGTCCACCAACTCCGCGCTGCTGCCTTTGGCCTTCTGTGCTACGGTGATCAACCCGGCCTTCACCGCGTTGTCGTATGCCGCCTGACCTAAGCAGGCTTCGTTCACCAGCTCGTGGCGTTCGATGAGGTATGTGCCGTTGGTGACGATCATGCGCCGAGTTCGCCCTTGATGCGGTTACGGTCCATGATGAGGCGGTTGGCCGTGCTCCAGATGCGGCGGGCAAGTGCTGACCTATCTGCTCGCTTCGTGGCGATTACCTTCTTCACATACACGGGCGAAGACTTGGTGATCTCAGCGATCAGCGCCTTGTCGCCCTTGCGCAGTTCTCGTGCGATGCGGGCTTTTGCCGAGTCGGTGATACCGGTTCCTTCGCGTGTCCTTTCTTTGTACCTCATAACGGATACAAACGTATTGAAGGAACTCTATACAATCAAGAGATTCCTCAATAGATAGTTATCAACATCGAGGCGTGGGTTCGATCATAGACCGACTACAGGAGTTCATTGAGGCGTATGGCCTTAATAACAACAGCCTCACGGTGAAGGCCGGTCTTAGCGTGGGCCTACTTGCCCAAGCGATCAAGAACCGCAAGGGCCTACACAGCGACACCATACAGAAGATTCTCAATACCTACCCGGAGGTCAGCGCAGAATGGTTCGTCATGGGCCGGGGTGCCATGCGCCGTGCGCAGGTCCAAGGCGGGCCAGCTGTTACTGGAGCTAAGCGGGCTCCTTTCGAGGATTTGTCGGAAGCGGAAGTAGATGCCTTGCGCGCGCTCCTTCGGGAGCGAAAACGAACAAGCCCCGTCGCCGTCGCGGTGGGGAGCCGTAACGGTGATGGGGCTAAAATGAGGAAGAGCTAGTAAGGGGATTCGCAGCGCACATCAATACCACAGAATCAGATCCAGATGACCGCAACTACAACAGCCGAGAAAGAATCCTTGCGTCCAGTTAGGGTGGAAGTTCGTCCAGCCATGTCTGGGAAGCCCGCCGAGTATTCAGATGGTTACTTCCACCGACTTCATGAAAGTTTCTTCAACGACGAGGGGTTTCAGCAGAGCTTGGTGTATGCCGTGCTAGAGGTGGATGGCAAGTTGGCGCTGTACGCTCTTTCAATGTTCGAATTCACGGACAGGAAGTAGTGTTCCGTGCAACGGTTAAAGTGCGACCCTCGGAAACAACCAGGCCATTGCCGTTATTATCGCTGCACCTGCGGCGCACCAAATGGCAATCCATGCGATACGGTTTGCTCGCGTAGCGTCCTCGGCGCTTCGTTCAGCGGCCAAAGTGCTGCGAACGGAAAGGTCGAAAAGCTGCTGGTCACGTTGCTTCCTGTCGTTCGCATCGTTGATCATTGCGGACAAAGAGGACTTGCAGGCATCAATTCCTTTGTCAGTCAGCGTTACATGCTGATTCGATGTTTGGTTCTTTTCATACCCATAGATGAGGGTAATCCAGAGTCTATCTGAAGAATCAATGAAGCCTAGAGCACGAAGCAGTGTAAGGCAGTGCCTCACGTACGGCAGGTCTCCAATCTTGGCCGGAGGGAGGATATCAGTTAGGTCAATCTTCGATGAAGAGCGGGTGTTGTGAAGAACCCGCTTTAGGAAGGCATCGCCGAACTTGAGGAATTCTTCATCCATGCCGCCAAATTATGGGCGACTGACATCAATCGCAACCCGTACTGCACGTGGCACGTACCACATGCCACATGAGCCGGAAGTGCGTGGTGATGGTGCGTTGGAAGAAGTGCGACGAATGGCAGGCCTGGTCTAGCCTTGCAACGTTCTGCTCGATGCATCCCCGTTACCCAAGGCAGCACATCTACACGCGCTGCAAGGATGGCCTGGTCCGAAAGGTCTATTCGCGGCACGTCAGCACGTGTTCAAAATGAAGAAACCCGCCTCGGGACGGGTTCCTTCAAGAGCTGCATATTTTCACTGGCCCTTTTCCGCGTCCCAAGCCTCCTTCAACTTCGTTGTCATAGTCACTGGGGAGTACAGCCAGTAGAGAGTGTCGTACTTGGTCTGGATGTTTGTACCCGCCTCCAGACTTACGATGTGCATCTCTTTGATAATCCATCCCTGCGCAAGTAGCGTATTCAATTCGACTTCGCTGGGATGTTGCTTGTCTGCATATGGAGAAGCGGTAACACGATGTACTCTGTTCAGTTGGTCCATGGGTCTTGTTTTGAAGAGTGATGCATTAAGCCTGCCAGTTGTTCTTGGGTGACACCATGGCAGGGTTTCAGGAAACCCGTTAGGCGCGCGTCACGTACCACGTGACATGGGGGCAGAAAGGAAGACAGTGGTCGTCGTGCGGTGGAAGAAGAAGGACGTGTGGGAGGCGTGGTCCAGCCTTACCGCGTTCTGCAATGCACATCCGGCCTATCCTAGATACCACATCTACAATAGGACCAAGAATGGGGTATTTGAACACTACGCTTTTGAACTCCGGCGGGTTCAGTTCAAGCTCAATCCCATCATTGCCAGGAAGGGTGGACTTCGTCGCAACAAGCCCGGTCCCAAAGGCCCACGCAAGAAGCCGATTCAATGAGGCGAAGGCTAGTCCATGGCCGCTGCTTCGCGGCCCATGATACTTACCCGTCTCGGAAACAAGCGCCGCATCGCGGCCAAGATCCTCCCGCACATCCCTGATCACACCCTCTGGGTAGAGCTCTTCTTTGGAGCGGGCGGCATGTACTTCAACAAGCCGCGCGTCCGGAGCATCGTCAACGATCTGGACAGCGAGGTGTACAACCTCTTCTGTGTTATCCAGGACAGGTCTGCAGACCTCGAAGCGGCATGGTGCGACACGCCCATCCACGATGATCTTTGGAAGGCCTGGAAGAAGACCACGCCCACCGATCCCGTATGGCGCGCAGTCCGGTTCCTGCTGGTGAGCAACTTCGGCTTCCTCGGCTTACCACAGACGTTGAAACTGAACAACAAGAACGCCAAGCGCCTGTTGTACGAACGCATCGCACAGACGCGGGATGCGTTCTTCGATACCGAGTTCCTGCACTGCGACTTCCGCCAGGTACTGTGTCGCATACCGATGAGCAAGCGCGAGCGGGCCAACGCATTCGTGTACGCTGACCCTCCGTATCTCGATACCAAGGCGAACTACAACGATGCTTCAACGTGGAAAGAACACGACACGCGCGACCTGTTCGCCGAGCTGGTGGCCAGCGGCATGCGCTTCGGTATCTCGGAGTTCGATCACCCGGTGGTATTGCAGCTTGCGAAGGAGTACGGACTTCGCGTTGTCATCATCGGGCAGCGCCACAACTTGCGCAACGTGCGCACCGAAGTCTACGTTACGAACGTGAATTGAACCGTTGACTGTTCATTGGATCCGTGCAGGTCGATCAGTTCTTTGTCGCCTTCATGGGATCAAGGAACACACTGCTGCGGGGAGCGCCCACCGATGAGGTTGGGCGCTCCTGTCCCTTGGTGGATCAGCAGGCCATGGCCTTTGTAGAGCGTTACCACGGCACCATTCGCTGGTGCATCAATGCCTACACCATACCGCACCACGACCGTAGCGAGGTGTACCAACGCATATGTATTCGCGTGTTGCTGCGGTTCCGCCGTCTTGGGGCCGTGTCGGCGGATGCTGTGAGCTGGCGTTACATGCTCAGCATCGCCCGCAGCTGCTGTCTGAAGTACTTGGCCGAACAACGCCGGACGGCCTCGCCGCAGTCCGATGTCATGGAGCGCCTGGCTAGTTCTGTGGAGAGCGTGCAGGAATGGTTGGAGCGTCGCGAGGCGAACGACCGGCTGCACATAGCTGTAGCCATGTTGCCACCGATGTCCAGCGCGGTGATGAATGAAGTGCTGCGAGGCCTCACCAATATGGAGATCGCTATCCTGTTGGACCTCTCTCCTGATGAGGTAAAGACCATCACGCACCGCGCACGAACACAGCTGCGCAAACACCTGACACGATGAAGCAGGAACGCCGCACCTTTTGGTTAGGCCTGGCTGCTCTCCTGTTCGCACTGGTGGCGCTGTTACTATGTGGCTGCACCTTACTCTGACCATCTTACCATGGCCCGCGAAACCGCACTTCGAGACAAACGCAACGCCGCTATCCGCAAAGAGTACGACCGCCTCCGCGAAGTCCGCGAAGGGCGCAGCCGGAAGTACACGGCTGACTACATCGTCACCATGCTCAGCGAGCGCTTCTTCCTCAGCGAGCGCACCATCGAGGACATCGTGTGGAAGGCAAGGGACTAGATGAACCGGCGGCAGAAGATGTAGCGCTGCGAACTCGTCTTACCGATGTTGGCAGTTACACCGCCCCCGGTGGTGTAATACCTCACGCTAGCGGTGTCAGCAGGATACGTTGTTCCGGTAAGTATGTTGTTCGCGATGTTGAACGGCGCATAGTTCAGCGCACCTGTTCCGAGCGAATAGTCGCTTATGGTTTCCAGCGCCTTCTCGGGAGGCAGGTGCCAATCCGTGGAACCGCCAACGGTTGATGCCTCTGCCGCATCGATCGCTGCTGTCCATGTACCTGTCAGTAGCGTAGCGGCGAGATACCACTCCAGCCCGGTCAGGTGGTCCTGGATGATGCGGTCACCACTGGTGGCTGCCGCCGCACCAGCGCGATCCGTGAACCGTAAAGTATTGCCGTGCATGTTCGCCGCCGAAAGCGTGCTGAACGACGCCAGACTCGCGTAGCTGGCTGGATATGGCGGTGGCGTGTAGTTGAACCATCCCGCTGCATGTAAGGAAGCCTCGTCACCTGCACGGAACACAGTGAGCTGCCCAGTGTGCAGCATCTGCCCGAAATCATAGACGATGCCGGACCGCAGAACACGTATGTCGAACGGGACCGTTGCAGGCAGGCCGAACGTTGATGCATCGGGCCTCGTTATCACGCTGTCACCGGCAATACCAGGATCACCGACCTCGTGTTCGCTGATCTGGGTGTTCAGCGAGTTGCGCACGGGCATCTTCGGTACTGTGATCGACGGAGACAGGATATCCCGTGTCGCGTGTATCGTGATGCCATTGCTCTTGAACACGATGAACCGGTCCGGGCTCCACTGAAGGAAGAGTTGGTCCCCGACTAGCACCAATGGAACCCCGGTGATAGGTTGCAGGATGCCCGCTGCATCCTCGTAGTACAGCGCACCGGAGGGTACTGAGGCGGATGCCCCTGCCGGGATCAATGCGATCAGGTTGCTCTCGCTGTCGTAGAGCTGCGCGGGCTGTGCAGGGGTGGCCACGAACGGCACCATTGCAGGGCGTACGGCAGGCTGTCCATCACTGTCGGTGTGGGTAACATCCGCCAGGATCAGTGGACCAGGCGGAGTAACGGCTTGTCCAAAGCTGTTGTCGCTGTTCCTTACCTGCACCGGGTCGGGTGTCACACACACGGTGGCCACGAAGGGCGTCATTGCGGGGCGAGTCACCGGCGTACCATCACTGTCCGTGTGTGTCACATCGGCCAGCAGGTGTTCATCCGGTGCTTCAATGGTCACGCTGTAGGTGTCGTCACTGTTGCGGACCACAACAAGCTGTCCAGTAGGCACAGGTGGAGCCTCGTGTGGGGTTATCTCCAGCCCAAGGGTTCCCGGTTCGCTGAAGTTGTACTGCTTGCTCGTGCTGTTGTCAAGCAGCACGCAGCGGTACGTCTGGCCGAACACATAGGCGTAAGGCGGCGCATCGGCCTTCTGCGCCATCTCCACGCGGCTCAATGGACTGAAGTGCTCGCCGCTCGCGCCATGCATGTTCGTATGGAGCTTGCGCATCAACCCAACGAACTCCATTGCACGCCGCTGGCCAGCGCTGCCGTGATGCGTGTCCTGCACGGTCTCCAGATACAGGTACATGGTGATGTCCATGTGCAGCTCCTGTGTGTTGTCTCCAAGGTCGCGTACCTGTGCCGCCTTGAAGCTCAGTAGCACCGCTGGGCAGGGGAAGGGGTTCCAGTTCCCGTCCTGTTCCACCAACTGGTCCTGCCCGTAGTAGAGGTCGATGTGCTTCACCTCGGGCACCTTCTCCTTGATAAGGACGCAGAGCTCCTTGTACGCTTCGCCCCAGTCTTGCAGCTTCGGGTCCAAGTTGTCTTCGATGATCCAGCTCATTTCACAAGGGTTTGAACGACTGTTTTGACGATGGTCTCGCGCATGGTATTGACCAGCACGGCGGAGCGGCCCATGTACTGGCGCTTGGGCATGTAGGTGAGCATGCGTCGGGAGTGCGACTTAACCGCACCGCCACGCCGGACCACCTTGCCGGTGCGCAACCTAGCGGCATGATCGCGGCGAGTATGTGCGCGAACGTTGGCGGTGGTCTCTATGGTGCCGCCTTCGTTGTGGATCTTGGCATAGGGCACTTGCGGTCCACCAGCCGCCAACTGTATCCCGTTCCAGTCTGCGCGGGTGATGCGCAGGCTGTTCATCAGCAGGCCACGCCCTTTGAGGATACGGCCCTGCACAGCTCTGCCTCCAATGGTGCGCGGTGCCTTCGTCTTCGGCCAGAGTACCAAGCGTTCGTCGGTGAAGCCCTGGTTGCGGAAGCTCATCAGGTAATGGCGCAGAGCGTCGTTGCCCAAGCGCTTCGGCACGGTGTTGAGCAGAACCTTCTTCAGGTTGCTCACCTTGGCGTTCAGTTGGTCAACTCCGCGGATGCCCATATCTTTGTTCTGCTTGCCCGGTTGGGGATCTAGGCGCGGCGACTTCGGTAACCGTTCGGCCTGTTCTTCATCCGGGCATGCGCTTTAGTAGAAGCCCGTTGCGTACGTCATCGGCTTTAGCCTTGTCCAGCTTGTACCAGCTGCTCACGCGCATCGGCTCGGGGGCGTTCATGTTCACCTCGGTCCGCACCACCACGGGCATACCCTTGTAGTACTTCACGTAGGCGTATTGTTGCGTAGTGCCACCCTTACTGGTCAACCACACCTCATCCGGTTGTGAGATCACCTCCGGAACTAGGTGCAACGTGCGGTGCCGCTCCTCCGGAACATACTTGCCGGTGATGTGCTTTTCCACCATGCTGCGGCTCATTGACCATGGCCTTCCCTGGGCATCGGTGATCACCTTGCCATCGCCCACCAGGCTACGTGCCTCGTCGGCCGTGTTGTAGCCGGGGAGTGCTGTGGCTGTGGCGCGCTCGTCAATGGCCTCTAGGGTGTACCGCCTAGCCTCTGTACCGTAGCTCTGCTCCACGTTGAACGCGAGCTTCTTCGCTTGGCCCTTATCCAACTGATCCAGGTAAGAGCGGTTCAGGTCGAACACTTCGCCGGTGATGGCTTTATTCTTGTCGTAGCCGCGCTTCTTCATGCGGTCGTACTCTCCGCTCACCTCCAGCTGTTCCCACGCGGTGCGGGTCTGTTGCACCAGCTCGTCGCCGGCTGGGCCATCCACCGAACTCACCAAGGTGCAGCGACAGCCGTCTCCGTTAGGTGGTGCGATGGTCGCCAGGATGGGATGGTTCACTGGCCAGCGCTTGCCGTCGAGTGCCGCGTGAGCTGGTCGAACCTGTGCATCGCCTTGCGTCCAGTACTCCACGAACGGCAGAGCATCCGCGTTGCGTTGGATGTCGAACCAGCGGCTCGCTTGCAGTCCGGTGTTCACTGCGGTCTGGTACTCCGTGGCCAGCCAGCGGCGGTTGTACTTATCCACCAGGCCGCTTTCGTCCACCAGGCGTTTGAAGTCCGCGAAGCCCGTGCTCTTGCGGATCATGGCATTCAGTTCCGTGGCGGCGCTTAGTGTCTTTGCCGCGCTGAAGCGTGTGAGGTTCGCCTCCATCGCAGCGTAAGCCACGTGATCCGGTTGGTCGTAACTCACCTGTTGCAGGCCTCTGCTGAATCGGCTGGCCAGCCCATTGCTGAGGATCCCACGCACTTCCTCGAAGTAGCTCTGCGACCAAGCCGCACCGCCGTGGGTATCGCGCATCAACTGCTCCAGTGCTTCAGCAGCGACCTCCGGCGTGTTCTCCGCTCGCACGTTCAACTTGCCGCCGCACATGCCACAGCTGCCCAGCTGCGCCCGTGGCCACTGTGCGGTGGCTCCGTCTTCGTCATCGTCATCGGTGGTCGGCGCGTCTTCGCCCTCGCCCTTCTTCTTACCGCTCTGCTTGCCGCTGCCCGGTGGGTTCCCTTCCGGTGGCGTTTGCTTGGGCGGCATGTCCTTCATGCCAGTGAGCATCTCGTTGATGCGTTCCTCCGCGATCTTGGGGAAGGCCGTGCGCAGTATGGGCCTGGCCACGCTCTCGGGGATCTCGCCATTGGCCACCTTGGTGATCAGCTCCAGCAGGCTTTGCACCTGTGCGCCGTTCATCGCGGTGTCTTGGATGTTCGTGTCGGCCGCTGGTAGCAAAGGGTCCGGTGCAGGCGCATCCGGGTCGGTAGTCTTGTCGCGGTCAGTGCCAGGGCCGATCTCGCCAGGCATACGACGCGCTCCAAGGATCTTGAGACCCGTGCGCGCCTCGATGTGCTCGGGGTCGAAGTCGTAGTGAGGTGCCAGCTTGGCCACCGCGTCCACTAGTTCACCGGCGGACATGTCGCGGAATTCGTCCCACTCGAAACGCAAGCCCGCGAACGGATAGCCCAGCGCCACCAAGCGCGGCAGCAGTTCCATGTTGATCACGTGGGAGACGAACGTCTTGTCGCTCTCGTGGCGGTCCTCGGCAACGCCTTCCAACACCTTCATGCTGCCATAGGTGCCGCTCGCGTCCTTGTTGTCCGTCGTGCCGTCCTGTCCCATCAGGCGCTTGCTCATCTCGCTGTTCATGCGGCTGATGAGCTTGTCGAACAACGCGTCCGGTGAGGTGCTCGGCGTTGGTGCTATACCGAACTCCTCATCGCCTTGGATGACCGCGTAGGCGCTACTGAGCATGTTCTGCATCACGTTCTCCAACTGCTTCACCCGGCGCGCGTCGGTGCCGCGTGTCTTCACCCACCGGGCAGGTATGCCGTAGCTGCCGGTGAATGCGCTCCAGGATCCCACGGCGTACTTCTTCACCACGGCCACCGGTGCCACGCGCTCCAGCAGGCCCAGGTCTTCGGGACGGCCCACTTCGATAAGGTAGGTGCGCAGTGGTTCCTCGCGGAAGAGGTAACCGGTCTCTTCGCCTTGGCGCTTGGCGACCACACCCGAATAGGGCAGCACGTTACGTGGGTCGATCTTGTTGACCTGGCGCAGCTGGCCGGGTGCCTTCAGTTCACCTAGCTCGATGAGGGTGTGGCCTTCGAAGCGAGCACTCAGTACGTACTTCACGAAATCCAGGAACCAAGGCGCTTCCAACATGCGTGCATGCTCCGGCTTCGATTCGCCCTTCTGGTCCACCAGCTTGTACTTCGCGCCCTGCACACGCAGCTCGCGCGTTTCGATCAGGCTGCCCAAGTGTGCATCCTTCAGGATGGAATCGTAAAGGTCCATGAGCTTTGTCCGGTCAGGCCGGTACAGGTTCTTGGCCATGTTCAGCGCTACCTCCCAGTCCGCCATGTCCACGCTACGGTGGGGCATGTTCCACCGCTCCAGGTCGGGCATGCGGAAGCTCTGCATCTGGGCAGGGTGGATCAGGCTCGGCGAAAAAGCCGCCCTAAGGCGCTGAAACATGTTCGGGCGGGTCAGTGTGCCACTCATTGTCCTATCGTTTCATTTCAACAACTTAAACGGGGGTCTAGCCGCCCTCTCGATCAGAAGTAATGTCCCTTTGGGATCCACGCTCCGCCGACTCGGGGTATTCCGGCGTTGTCCTCGGGCGGTTCAACTGCTGGAAAGTCCGGAGCCTCCCGACCGTCTGCCACCCTGTCCAGCCACGCGAGCGTTTCGTCGTGGTCTTGCTTCACCGTCTCGGGGATCTTACGCGGGTTGATCCGGCGGTAGACCAGGTAGGTGAAGATGTTGAGGACGTGGAGAACCAGCAGGCTATGCCGGTCGTTGCCGGTGGCCCCCAGCAGTGCAGTGGTGTTGAAGCGGTTATTCAACACGCTTCGGATCTTGGCGATCGCCATGCTCTCGCAGCTCACCTTCACGGTCTCGCTGGCGGCAACGGCTGCCTGGTAGGCGGCATAGGCTTCGGTGTCACTCTCCTCGGGCACCGGTGCTCCGGGGTCGTAGTCGACCAGGTCGTTCAGGTGCTCGGCGCGGATGCGACTGCGCACATCGCTCTCGGTAAGGAAGGTGTAGGCTGTTGGCATGTTACCAGACGTTGCGGGGTCGTGGGCGTTCACCGAACACGGGGTCGGAATACTCGGCCTGTTCCACGTATAGGCTGAGGATGGAGATGGCTGCCTCGTCGGCATCCGGTGCGTCGTCGTGCGTGTCGTAGCCCGGCTCGATGCCCTTGAGCTGCTCCAGTGCCACCATGCTATCGTTGTGGTTCAGTAGCTTCTCGCTGAACCACACGCGGCCGGTCTGATAGAACGGGTGCATGCTCAGGATGCGGTCGTACTTCGCAGCCTTGCTACGCTCGGCCTGGCCAAGGCGCAGGTCGTACTTCTCGTCTTTGCATACAGCTCGCACGGTTTGCGCGAGTGCGTCGTTCCAGAACTGGCTCTCGTACTGCCAATGCACGATGGCGCTGTCCGGGAGGTTCCGGTCGTACTCGATCATCCAGCGAACGGCATCGGCCATCTTGCTCTGCTTGCAATAGGTGGCGATGAGCCAGTACTGGTTGTCATTGTCCAAGCCCCACACGCGCACGGCGTTGTAGTCAGCGGTGGCGGTTCCGGCGTACGCAACATCCCAATGCCCAACGATGTGCTTGAAGTGATCGATGCGCGGCGGCTTGCCCCAGTTGAACAGTTCGTCCTTGAACATCGCGCCCTCCGTGTGCGGTTCGTGCTGGTACTCCGCTCGCGTGGGAATGACGCCATCCTTGCGCTCTTTGTTCCTCCAGTATTCTGCGGTGTACTTCGCTGGCCATGTGGGCGCGTAGGTCACCGGGTCGTAGGCCTTTACCTCGTGGCACTTCCAATCCTCATGCTTCTCCAGCAAAAGGGTTTGTATCATCACAGGGGCGAAGCGGTTGTTCGCGATCACAAGACGTTGGATCGGGCCGTCGAAGCACCCGAGCACATCGGTCTCTATCCAGCGGGCCATCTCGGCCAGTCGCTTCGGGTTCTTGCAGAGCTGCCTCGTCTCGCAGTCATCAGGCACGATGTAGGTGGGGCGCAGGGTACGCCGACGAAGGCCGCGCACGCTCTGTCCCATGCCGAGAGCTGCGCCAACGAAACCTCCGCGCGTGGCGAAGAAGCCATCGGTCCAGTCGCCGTCCATCTGCTGATCACCGAAGTCATGGATCAACTTGGGGTTGGCCTCGAACTCTGCTTGTACGTCGCTCAGAAGCGTCTTTGCCTTGTCGAAGTTGCTGCCAATGATGACTAGATACATCGGCTCGCCACGTGCCCACAGCCACATGGGAATGATCACGGTGGCCCATACGCTCTTCGCATGGCCACGTGCCCAGCGCAGTACAATCCTGATGTCCTGGGTGCGTAGGATGCGCATCGCGGCCCAATGCTGGAAGTCCGCACACTTGCTAGTGCAATAGTGGGGCAGGTACGTTTCGGCGAACGTTACCGGGTCGACCTTAGCCGCTTCGATGCGTGCTTGCCTTTCATCCGGCGTTTCACTGACGTTGAAGCCTCCGCTTGCTCGCAGAATATCGAGCTTGCGCTTGTAGCGCTCCACCTCGCGCAGGCCTTGCTTCCGGTCCCTTGCTTTCTTGCTCATTCGTCATCGGTGGCGCATGCCACGTAAATGCAGATGCCGATCAGCATCAGCAAGGTGTACACGAGGAAGAGATACCATGCTGGGCTGGTCCACTTGACCAGCCGTTGGCACCACTTGGGCATGTAATCGATATCGCTCATCGTGCAGGTAGCGTTGGTGTTCCTCACGTGGTCGTGAATTGTCCGCTCGTACTGTATGATCTCGTGATCGTCGTCTTCGGGTCTGTCGAACTTCTTACTCCACATGAGTGCCTGTTTTGACTGGTAGGGCTACTCGTGAAGGCGTGCTGCTTCTTCGAGCATCTGCGATTGAAAGTCCAGGAGTTTGATGTGCGTTGCAGGGTCGCGCTTCTGTAGCTCCGTGAAGAGCCAGTCCATCACGCGTACACGAGCGCTCAGCGTGATGTCGTTCTCACTGCGCACGACCTCCAGCGTCTTGCTCGTCTTCACCAGCGCATCAACGAGCCGTGCCTTCTCCTTGGCCAGTGATGATGGCGGCGCGTCCGATCGCTCCATGTCAGTGAGCTGCTCGGTGTAGGTCTGGATCAACCCACGCAGTGCGTTCTCTACGTTCTGCGAGTTGGTCAAGTGGGCAGCGCGCAGGCTCTCCCAATTGCCCTTGGTGGCCCAATCACCAACGGTCTTCTCACGGACATTGAGCTTCTCGGCGATCTCCTTCCGGGTCTTGCCCTGCTCAACGAAAAGGATGCGCGCAACGTCGCGTTCGGCCTCTTTTGCCATGCTGCGAAGGTGCCCCGTCAATGATCCCGCGCGCGCGAATTTCTCGCGGCATACGGGGCGCCAACCCCGTGTCCTTGTTTGTTCTTTTGGTAAGGCCTTGCTGCTCGGTGAATGTTTGCCGCCGATATGAGCAAACGCCGCCCTCTACTACTCACTGCACAACGCAACGGTCGCAAGGCCGATGTGCGCATCGAGGGTGTCATTGCCAGTTACGAGAAGGCCAACGCCCGCGAGTTCGAAGCGCAGATAGCGCAGCTCGTGGCTTCGGGTATCAGTGATGCCCACGTGTACATCGATAGTGAGGGTGGCAGCGTGCTCGAGGCCAAGCGCCTGGTCAGCGCACTACGCAAGTTCACCGGCCGGATCACAGGCGAGGGTGGCCCCGCTGTGATGAGCGCTGCCACCTATGTCGGCCTGCACTTGGATGAATTCAAGGTGCAGCGCAACACGGCCTACATGTTCCACAAGCCGCAGACCTCCGTGGCCGGGAATGAGGACGAAGTGGAGAGCGATCTCAAGGGCCTCAAGGACATCACCAAGGAGTACCGCACCGCCTACGCTAAGAAGACGGGCAAGAGCGAGAATGAGATCGAAGTGCTCTGGAGCAAGGGCGATCGCTGGTTCACCGGCGAGGAAGCTGTTGCCGAAGGCTTCGTGGATGGCCTGGTAGAAGATGACCAGGACGAACTCGACGAGGACGCCGTAGCCCGCATCGCGGCATGCGGCTGCCCTGCCAACAAGTTACCCAAGGCCCACGCGGCCATCAATCAACCAACGATGGATATCAAAGCCCTGGCTGCCCTTTTGGGTATGCCCTTGACCTCAACGGAAGCTGAAGTCACCGCGCGTGTGAACGAACTGAAGCTGGCGAACGACCGGCATGTAGCGCAGCACGAAGCCCTCCGCAAGACGGAGATCAAGACCATCCTGGACAAGGCGATCGCCGAGAAGAAACTCACGGAGGGACACCGGGCGAGTTACGAGAGCAAGTTCACCGCTGCCTTCGATGCGACGAAAGCGGAAGTGGAAGGCTTGACCGCCGCTCCGAACGTGGCGCAGGAAGTCGCCGCTGGTGGCGCTGCTGATGCAACGGCATCCGGTGCCGCTGCCATGCAGGCTCGCAAGGACAAGGACTACGCTTGGTGGGCGAAGAATGACCCCGAGGGCCTGAAGGCTCTCATGACCAAAGACACGGCCGCGTTCACTGCCCTCTACCAAGCCCACTACGGCAAAGCGCCGGTGATCGCCAAGGCCTAAGAGTTCCACCGCACCTCCTTCAACGAAGAACAACGAACGGCGCAGCCGACATACTCAACAAGATGAAGAATATCCTCAACTTCCTTTCTGCGGTCTTGATGGCCGTCCTGCTGGCCACCGTTGTATCCGCTGCTTTGGGCGTGGACTTCGGTGTAGCGATGGTCGGTTGTATCCTCGGCTCCGTAGCCCTCTCCTTCATCCCCCTGCCACAGGGCGTGGCCAGCGCACTTGTGCTGAAGGAAATGTGGGAGGCTGAACTGATCCGCGCGTTCCGAGCCAACCGTTCCTGGAACGGCCGGATCCCGCGTAAGGATCAATACGTTGGCAACAATGCCATCAACCTGCAAGAGATCGGCGCGGACCCCACCGTGTTGATCAACAACACGACCTATCCCATCGCTGTTGCACAGCGCACGGATGACACCACTATTCTCGCGCTGAACAAGTACGACACCACCAACACGGCCATCCGTCGTGATGAGTTGTACGCACTGCCCTACGACAAGGAGGGTAGCGTGATCACCCAGCATAAGGAAGTGCTCCTGGAGAAGACGGGTGAACATGGCTTGCACATCTTGACACCTGCGGGTAACACGGCCAACACGCCCGTGATCGCCACTACCGGTGTGGATAACGGCAACAGCCGTCGCCGCATGAAGAGCGCTGATCTGATCGCGCTGAAGCAACGCCTGGATAACCTCAAGGTGCCGAAAGAAGGCCGGATCCTGGTACTCTGCTCGGATCACGTTGCCGACCTGCTCTTGGAAGACCAGAGCTTCCAGTTGCGCTACAACGGCAACACGGAGAAGGGTACCATCATCGGTATGTTCTACGGCTTCGAGATCTTCGAGGACGTCTACAACCCGGTGTTCAACGCAAGCACCGCGAAGGTTGCCTTTGGTGCCGCTGCTGCACCGAGCACGGACCGCAATGCGAGCGTGTGCTTCTACGCACCGCGTGCCTTCCAAGCGTGCGGTACCACCGAGATGTTCTTCCGCGACAAGTCGATCGACCCGGAGAACCGTCAATCGGTGGTCGGCTTCCAGCAGTACCACATCATCGCACCGATGAAGACCATCGGCTTCGGTGCCATCGCCAGCGCCATCATCTAAGCGCTGTTCAAGAGCCACTTCAACGCCGAACTGAACACGTCGCACTCGATGAAGGAACTGAAACGATACAAGGAAGAGCTGGCCGCTATCGGCCTGCTCTCCATCGTGCTACTCCTGATCCGTTGGGTCAGCTCCAGCATCTGGCCCACCACTGGCCAGTATGACCTGGCTGCGCAGACCGAGACGGTGTTCTTCGTGGTGCTACGGAACGTGCTCTACAGCCTCGCAGCGTGGATGGGCTTGCGCTTGGTCGCGCCAAAAGTGTACAACCACTTGAAGCATCGGCTGAACGATAAGTTCGACACGCTCACCGAGAGCGAGAAGAACTCCTTCGCGCTCCGGATGTATGCCATCCTGTTCTTCGGCCTGATCGGCCTCGCCGTAGCTGGCGCACCGGTCACCGGCAACGTATCCTCCGTTCGCACTTGTGTTGTAGATGCCGCGATGTCCGACGTGGGCGTGCGTGAAGCCACAGGCCGTAATGATGGGCCTGCGGTGGAACGTTACCTCGCCCACGTCGGCCTAGGCAAAGGCAACGCGTGGTGCGCAGCATTCGTGAGCTATCATCTATCTGGTTGCGGGGTAACCAATCCCCTGAGTGCATGGAGCCCCGCGTACGCCTCAGTCGCGAACCGGGTGTGGACGCCCCGTAAGGCGTCCCGCTCCCCACTTGCTGGCGATGTGTTCAGCATCTACTACCCCAACCTGAAGCGTGTTGGTCACGTCGGCTTCGTGCGAGGTGTGGAGGGTAAGTACCTCTTGACCATTGAAGGAAACACCAGCGGGCCGGGCAGCCGCGAAGGTGATGGAGTGTATGCCCGCAAACGCGAACTCGCCAAGATCCATGCTATCACGTCTTACATCAAAGCATCGCCTGGTGATCCTCGTGGTGCTCGTTCTAGCAGCGTTCGCAATGGGCGCATGCAAACGCAAACAGCAGCTGGTGCAGACCTCAACCACCGAGGAGCGCACCGAGAAAGAAAGCGGCACTACTCCGCGCGATACGAACGTGGTGACACCACCATCGCACGTATCGGGTTCGGTGGAACTACCGGCACCTGGAGTGGACTTGCCACCCGATACCATTCGCTCCGAAAAGGCATGGAGCGCCGTGGCGATCACCAATGGTCGACTGCATCACAGCGGAGGTTGCGATTCATCTTCGATGGCCATCCGTCTGTTCGACCGTTGGTCCAAGCTGTTCGGCACACGCACGGTGTTGAAGGAGACATTGCGCACCGAGCAGGTAGAAGTTCCCTACACACCGAAGTGGGTGTGGTGGTCACTGCTGCTCGGCCTTGCCGCTGCCGTGAAACTGCTATGGCCTATCGTGGCCAAGCTCCTCAAGTTCCTCAAACCCCTGTTCTAGCATGAGCACGAGCAAACTCCTCGCGGCCATCGTTGCCGTATTCGCCGCACATCCCGAAGCCGAGAACGTGTACGTCTGCGAAGACGGAAACGTGTTCCTGGAAGAGCGTAAGAACCTCGCCGAGAACCACTGCCGGAGCGAGCGCTTGGACGCTCCTCGTTTGGTATCACGTGCGGATGTGGAAGGTGTGGACGAGGATGCCGATGCTGCTGCCGCTG
>DLGQ01000097.1 GCA_002482775.1 Flavobacteriales bacterium UBA7690
CACGATGCCAAGCACAGAGACGTTCACGCTGGGCAGTTGGAAGAAGCCGACACCTTTGCGCGCATCGGCCAAGGCAACGGGTTGCGGCGTGCTCACGATGATGGCACCGGAGAGCGGCACGGCTTGCACCAACGAAAGATGGATATCGCTGGTGCCGGGCGGAAGATCCACGAGCATGATGTCGAGTTCGCCCCAATCGGCATCCTTGAAGAGTTGTTCCAGCGCTTTGCTCGCCATGGGTCCGCGCCACGCGATCGCTTGTGCGGGGTCGGCGAAGAAGCCGATGCTGAGCAGTTTCACGCCGTGGCTCTCCACCGGCACGATCCAGTGTTTGCCGTTGACCTCCGTGGTCGTTGGCCTTTCGCGCAGCACATCGAACATCATGGGCATGCTGGGACCATGGATGTCGGCATCCACCAGACCCACCTTCCAGCCCATGCGCGCCAAGCCTACAGCGAGGTTGGCGGTAACGGTGCTCTTGCCCACACCGCCTTTCCCGCTGGCCACGGCAACGATGTGTTTCACATGCGGAAGCACTTTACGCAAGGTGCCACGGTCTCCGCTCAAGGGTGTCACGTTCACCACCACTTTCACTTCGTTGCCCAACGCTTGTTGCAGGTTGAAGACGACGGCCTCTTCCATGCGTTTGCGGCTGTGCATGGCGGGATTGCTCACCTCTACATGCACGTGAACGGTGTTCTCGTCAACGGTAACGTCGCGCACGAGGTCGAGCTCCACGATGTCCTTCTTCAGGTCGGGTTCGATGATGCGCGAAAGGGCGGCGAGGATGGCTTCTTCGGTGATGGGCATGGCGGGGCACAAAAGTAGAACGCAAGTGGCCGCGTTCGCCCACTAGACCAACGCCTCCAACTCCTTCGCCAGCCAACCCTCCGCTTCTTCCGCATCCCCGAAGAGTTCCACCTTGAAAGCTGCAACGGCCGAAGTCGCATCCACTAATCGTTCGGTCACGGTGCGGTTGAAGTACTCGGCACCTTGCACCACGGCCACACGGCGCAGGCCTTCCTTCATCAATTCGGGTACGAAGACCTCCATGGACCAGTTCTCATCGGCACGCAGGATCAGGCCAAGACCACGCGTATCCGATAGCCAGAGCGCGAGGTTACTGTCCTTCACCGCTTCCAGCATTTGCCATAACGCGGTACGATAGACCTCACTGGACGGCGTGGCTTTCCAGGTGCTGATCACCAAGCTCTGCTCGACATCCACATCGATGCGGAGCAGTTCATCGTTCCGGATGGTCTTCATGGCGTGTGCGGCGTTCGCCTACACAAAGATCGCTCATCGGGCAGGGAAAGCAAGCCCCATCAAAGCTTGAGTCGTTCTGGGTCCTGCCGTGCATCCCATAGCACCAGGACCACAATGACACTGTCTTCCACGCGATAGAAAAGCAAATAGTCACCGATCGTCTTCACCCTCACCTCGGGAAAAGAGGTCGGTCTACCCAATCCCGGATTGCGACTGATCATCCGCAGAACACTTCGGATCCGCAGGTCCAACTTCACGGAGTAACCTGAACTGCCGTTCCGCTTCACCCAATAGGATAGAATGCTCTTGCGCTGTGCTTGAGCCGGAGCGGTCCAAACTACTTTGAGAGCCATTGATCGATCTCACGATCAGCATCCTTCGCCGCTACGACCTTGCCCGTCCTGGCGGCCTTCAGACCTTTCTCGATAGCCTTGCGCTGATCCGCCGAGACTTTGTAGATCTCCAGATCTTCAGTATCCGTACCCATCAACAGGTACGCTTCCTTCAAGAGATCGGAGCGGCGTGAACGATTGATACGTTCGATCAAGCGCTTCCTGAGTTCAGCGGTCGACATGGCGTTCTAGTTGCAATCGAAAGGTAGACAATCACATCGCCAACTCCACCGCCGGGTCCCAGAATTTCTTCTGGAAGTCCACCACCAGATCCTTCTTCACGTGGATGCCCTCCTTCTTCAGCAGGTCTTCCATAGCGGTATCCGAACCGAAGTGGTGTTTGCCACTGAGCATACCGATGCGGTTGACCACACGATGCGCTGGCACTCTGGGCTTCACGGAGTGCGCGTTGTTCATGCAATACCCCACGATGCGGGCACTTCGCGCGGCACCCAAGTACTTGGCGATGGCGCCGTAACTCGTCACCCGGCCCTTCGGGATCTGCCGCACCACGGACATGACATCGGCGAAGAAGTCGCGTTCTTGGACGGCTTCGTTGATGAGGGTTCGTTTTGGCATGGCTCAGTTTATCCCGAACCGCACATAGTGGATCGTCCTTCCCTCTTCCAGCCACATCTGCTCGTAGAAGGTCTTGATGTTGAGCACGGCTTGTTCTTCGGGTGATACGCGCGGCACCAGTTCGGCATACACCTCGGCGCTTTGCTCGTAGGTGGGTAGCTTGTTCTCGGCGATCTGCTCCAAGGTGTATTCGTACAGCAAGGGACTGTCCGTTTTCAGGTGGACGATGCCATCGGGCTTCAGGATCTCCTTGTACCGTGCCAGGAACAGCGGGCTGGTGAGGCGTTTACGCGCTTTGCCGATCTGCGGATCGCTGAAGGTTAGCCAGATCTCGCTGACCTCGTGCTTACCGAAACAGCGCAGTATGTGGTCCACATGTGTGCGGACGAAACCCACGTTGGTGAGCCCAAGTTCTTTGGCGGTCTTGGCACCGCGCCAGATGCGGGCACCTTTGATGTCCACGCCGATGTAGTTCTTCTGCGGTTGCAGCTGCGCGAGCCCGACCGTGTATTCGCCACCACCGCAGCCAAGCTCCAGCACGAGTGGTGCTTCACGTTTGAAGAAGTCGTTGTTCCAGCGCCCTTTGAACTTGAGGTCTGCAGCTTGGAGTTCGGTGAAGGTGGGTTGCACCACGTGGTCGAACGCGAGGTTCTCGGCGAAGCGGCTGATCTTGTTCTTGCCCATGAGGGCCGCGAAAATAGGAGCCACGCGCACAGCGGTTCACATCTCCTTCACGTAGAGGCACGACCTTTGGCCGATGCTGGCCGGAAAACGCGTTCTCGTGGCACCGCTGGACTGGGGTCTGGGGCACAGTACGCGCTGCATCCCCATCATCCAACGGTTGCTCGATCGCGGTGCCATTCCGGTGCTAGGCGCGGACAATGGACCGCTGGCCCTGCTGCGTTCGGAGTTCCCGCAGTTGGAACATGTGCGCATTCCCGGCGCGAACATCCGCTACTCGAAGGGCCAAAGCCAGCTCTGGAGCATGGCACGCCAGTTCCCGGAAATGGTGCGCAGTGTTCGTGCCGAGAGCGCCTTGTTCGATCGTATCCGTGGCGACCTTCGGTTGGACGCCGTGATCAGCGACCAACGTTTCGGGCTGCGCTCACCGGACATGCCGAGCGTGCTGATCACGCACCAGGTGTTCCCGTTCACGCCCATCGCACAAGGTGCATTGCGGAAATTGAACCTGCGCAACATCGGCAAGTTCCATCGGTGTTGGATCATGGATGAAGCGACCGCGCCTGGATTGGCTGGCGAACTTTCGCACGGGAGATCCCTTCCAACGAATGCGCGCTACATCGGCACGGTGAGCCGCATGAGCGGGTCCCATACTTCCAGCCCCTCGAAGTATCGGATCGTCGCTGTGATCAGTGGCCCGGAACCGCACCGCACATTACTGGATGGTATCCTCACAGAACAACTCCAACGGATCGAAGGGAAACACTTGCTGGTGCGCGGACTTCCAGCGAACGCTGAACAGGAGACGGTGGTGAACGTGTTGCGCGTTCCACACCTGAACGGCACTGAACTCTCTGCAGCGATGGCTTCTGCGGAGTTGATCGTTTCGCGCAGCGGATACACCACCCTGATGGACCTTGTCGCCCTCGGCCGCAGCGCTTTGGTGATCCCCACACCGGGGCAGGCGGAGCAGGAATACCTCGGCGAACTGCACACGCGCACCGGAAGGTTCGTTGTCCAGTCCCAACAGCGGATCGATCTGCAAGCTGCTTGGGGTGACCGATCGGCCGCTGTGCATCTAAAGCCTGTGCCGGGCCATCCACTTTTGGAACAGGCTTTGGATGAGCTTGACACCTTGCTCGGCTGACGTCCGCTACATTTACCTGAGATGATCGCTCCACGTATCCTATTGCTCGTCGCGTCCGGCGTTGCTGCACTGTGCTCCTTCGCACAGCCCGACCTTGAAAGCCGGCTGAAGAAACTCGAAGAACAACGCATCGCCATCGAGGAACAACAGCTCCGTTTGACCGGCCGCATCGACAGCGCCAAGCTCGCCATCATCCGGCGCGACCTGGAACGCTTTGGCCTGCCGAAGTTGGAAGCCGGAGATGAAGTGGTGGTACACGCGGGGCACATGCTCGTGTACAGCGAGAAGCACGAACAGCCGAAGTGGACCGCACACATCGCGGCACCGGACCTGATCAAAGGGAACCTGGCGCGCATCGATTCTTTCCTGCCCGATCCGTTGGTGAAGACAGGTACCGCTGTCACGGCGGATTACTGGAACAGCGGCTACGATCGCGGCCACTTGGTGCCGAGCGCGGACATGCGCTGGAACCTGGAAGCATTGCAAGGCACGTACCTGTACTCGAACATCAGCCCGCAGAAACCGGAGTTGAACCGCGAGACCTGGGCCGACCTTGAGGATTGGGGCCGTCGTTATGTGAACTTCAGCAAACGCCGCGTGTTCGTGATCACGGGCCCGGTGCTGCGCGATGGACTACCCACCATGCAGAAAGCGGATCGCAAGAACGAGGTGAGCATCCCGGAATATTTCTGGAAGGTGATCGCCGATCTGGACGGTGACAAGCCGCAAGCGATCGCTTTCGTGATGAGCAATGGAAAGCAAGATGGACCACCCATCAGCTTCGCCGTGACCGTTGATAGCGTGGAGACCTTGACCGGCCTGGACTTCTTCCCCGCTTTGGACGATGCGGTGGAGAGCAGGATCGAAGCGATGCGCGAGCTGAAGGATTGGTATGCGGAAGGTGATCCGAACCAAGGCGAAGTAGAACCCTTGCGCGCCCCGCTTCCGAAAGGGATGATCAATTCCGTGCAGGCGAAGTACCACATCGGAAAAACGGCAACCGTCTGTGGAACGGTGGTATCGGCACGCAAGACGGCGAAAGCGAAAGCCATCTACCTCAACTTCGATCGGATGCACCCGAACCAGGAGTTCTACGCGACGATCTGGGAATACAACGGCCCGAACTTCAGCTATGATCCCGAGGTATGGTTGGTGAACAAGAAGGTGTGCGTCACCGGCAAGCTCACCATCTTCGATGACATCCCGCGCATCAGCATCAACAACGAAAAGGAAGTGGTGCTCTACGAGGAAGCGATCGCCGCACCGTAGCCCTACCCGGTGGCGCGTTCCAAGGTGAAGGCGAAGGTGGTGCCTTCGCCTTCCGTACTTTTTACCGTGATGGTGCCGCCGTGTACGTCGATGATATGCTTCACGATGGCGAGGCCCAATCCCGAACCGCCTTCGTTGCGCGCGCGGCTCTTGCCCACACGGTAGAATCGCTCGAACAAACGCGGCAGGTGTTCCTTGCTGATGCCGATGCCATCATCGGACACCTCCACCAGGATCCGGTCGTCGAGCAGGTAGCTCTTCACCGTACACTGCCCGCCCTCTTTCCCATAGTTGATGGCGTTGGTGAAGAGGTTGGTGAAGACTTGCGCCATCCGGTTGCGGTCGGCCATGACGAAGGTTCCCGGCTGTAGATCGTTGACCAGCTTGAACTTCCTGTCCAACGCGAGGATCTCCATGTTCTCGATGGTATCCTTCACCAGCTCGCCCATGTCCATGCGGGCGATACGCATATCCATCACACCGCTTTCGAGTTTGGTGATGAGGTCGAGGTCTTCCACGATCTTCATCAACCTGTCCACGCCGTTGGAGGCGCGGTTCAAGAAATCACGGTTCACCTTCTCATCCTCCAAGCCGCCTTCGAGCAGGGTAAGGATATACCCCTGGATGTTGAAGATCGGCGTCTTCAATTCATGCGAAAGGTTGCCGATGAACTCGCGCCGGAACTCTTCGCGCTCTTGCAACTCACGGATCTCCGTACGCCGCTCGGTAGCCCATGCCGAAACTTCCGCGTTCACCTTTCCCAGCACGTCGCCGCGCAGGTCTATGCGGTCATCTTCCTTCCTGGACCGTCGCAGATCATGAACGGTGCGGTAGAGCAGTTTCAGCCGTGCATGCACGAAACGGTCGATGCCGTAGGAGACCGCACCATACGCAACACCGAAGAGCAGCACGATGATGGCGAGCGACCACCGGAGGTCCAATTCTTGCGCTCCGGACCAGTTGGCCAGACCCAGCAAGGCCCCGGCGACCAGCGCCACGACGATGGCAGCGATCAAAGCGACTTGGCGGGGAGAAAGCTGGCCCATTGGATCGATCGGTCAACGTAGGAACGCGCGGCAAAGTTAGCCGAGCAGCTTTCGCCCACGGGATGCCGCACCACGCGCAGAACACAGCGATCACTTAACATGAAGGAAACATGCCGGTGATAGCTTGCGCGCCTTCGTAGCAGGCATTTCCATGCGTTTCGGCATCCTCGAATTCCTCACCCTGGCAGGCTCCCTCGGGCTCTTCATCTATGGCATGAAAGCCATGAGCGAAGGCTTGCAGAAAGTGGCCGGTTCGCGCATGCGCGATGTGATGAAGGTGATGACCGCGAACCGGGTGCTCAGCGTATTCACCGGATTCTTCACCACGGTGCTGATCCAACTTTCATCGGTGACCTCGGTGATGGTGGTGAGTTTCGCCAACGCGGGCTTGATCACGGTACGGCAGTCCATCGGCGTGCTCATGGGCGCCAACATCGGCACCACGGTGAAGGCGTTGCTATTCAGTGCGCTCGGCTTCGCTTCCATGGACATTCATTTCTTCGCCTTGCCCATCATAGGGTTGGCTTTCCCGCTGCTCTTCCTCAAGAGCCGCCATTCCAAACCTATCGGCGACTTCATGGTGGGGTTCGCCATCCTCTTCCTCGGCCTGGAGTTCCTGAAGAACATGATCCCCGTGCCGAACGACGACGGGATCTCCATCCTCGGTGGTATTGCTGATCACGGTATGCTGTCGGTGTTGTTGTTCACCGGCCTCGGCATGCTGTTCACCATGATGGTGCAGAGCAGCAGTGTCGCACTGGCGGCCACCATGGTGCTTTGCCAACGCGGCATCATCGGCTACGAAATGGCCGCGGCCACAGTGCTCGGCATGAACTTGGGCACCACCGTCACAGCGAACCTCGCCGCACTGGTCGCGAATGTTTGGGGTCGCCGGGCAGCCCGCGCGCACTTCGTGATCAAGGCGATCGGCGTGATCTGGGCGCTTCTCTTGTTCGGTCCGTATTTGCGGGTGATCGATGGTTATGTCACCGAGGTCCACGGCACTTCACCCTACGTGAACGGCGATGTGCTCGTATGGGCGCTCACCTATTTGCACATCTCGTTCAACATCGTGAACACCTTGCTGCTGATCGGTTTCGTACCGCAGATCGAACGCATCGTCACGCGCATGGTGCCAAGCCGGACGGAAGACGACAAGGAATTCCGTCTTGAATACATCAACGATCCGGTGATGGCCGTTTCGCCGGAACTCTCGCTGATCGAAGCACGCAAGGAGATCTCCAAATTCGGGAAGCTCACCGCCAGCATGACGGGCATGGTGAACCAATTGCTGGTGAGCACCAACGATGCGGAGCGCACGGACCTGTTCGGCAAAGTGGCGCGGTACGAGGACATCACGGACAGGCTGGAAGTGGAGATCAGCAAATACCTTACGCGCACCAGTGCCGAAGCGAAGGACGAGGAGATGAGCGAGCAGATCCGGGCGATGTTGGCCATCATCAGCGACCTGGAACGCATCGGCGATATCTTCTACCAGATGTCGCGCTTGTTGGAACGCAAACACGAAGAACGGTTGTGGTTCACGCCGGAACAACGCAACAACCTACAGGACCTGTTGAAGCTGCTCGACCGCGCGTTCACGATCATGCTGAAGAACCTCGACGCCGAGGATGGACATGTGGCGATCGATGAAGCCGTGGAGGCCGAACAGCACATCAACCAACTGCGCGACCAACTGCGCCGCATGCACCTGAAGAGCATCGAGACCGGCGACTACAACGTGAAGAGCGGCTTGATCTACAACGACCTTTTCTCCAGCTGCGAGAAAGTCGGGGACCACGTGATCAACGTTTCCGAGGCGCTGGTCGGGGACGTTTAAGGGACGATGATGTCCGTGGTGAAGACCCTGTTGCTGCGGTTGAGCGCACGGTCCACCATTTCAACACTGTAACGTACCGTATCCGAATTGCCGGTGATGAAAAGCGGGAAGGGATCAATGGCTACGGCGATCTCACCTTCAAGGGTCTTGTTCTGGCCGGTGGGTGTGATGCGCGGGATGCGGTAGAAGATGGAATCCTCGAACTGCACGTTCTGCCACACGTTGTTCACCTTCTCACTGTAACGCAGGAAGAAGTTGTAGTAATAAATGGAAGACGTGTCGTACGGCGGAGCGTTGTCCGAGGCATCCAGGCCCACATCACCGTCACCATCGGTGAAGGAGACCACCAGCGAGGCCGAGTCGCCGAAGAACTCGAACGACTTGAATTTGATGGCCGGTGTGGACGGGAATTCCTCCGTTTTCAAACACCCGGAAAGCAGTATCCCCGTCAGGGCCACCGCTCCCGCTACTTTTGCCGCGCACGTGTGCTTCATCTTCCACAAAGTTAGGCAGGTCCGCTGCTGATGCCATCCTACCCGCCGCATATCGATCCGGAACTGCTGGAACGACCGTTCAAATTGGATGGCCCCGAAGCGTTCAACGCGCTAGCGCTCGACCTATTTCAGTTGCACGCGGCCAAGAACCCGGTGTACCGTGGATTCCTTGAGGGCCTCCGGGTTGAACCGGCTGCGGTGACCACGATCGAAGCGATCCCTTTCCTCCCGATCAGCACCTTCAAGAACCACCGGGTGCTGCTCCACAGGCTGGACCCCAGCAGCTTCTTCACTAGCAGTGGCACCACCGGCGCGATCACCAGTCACCACCATGTGCCTTGGCCTGCGTTGTACGAACGGTCGTTCATGTCCTCTTTCGCTGCTGCGTACGGCGATCCAAGTACATGGCGGATCATCGCACTACTCCCCGCTTACTTGGAACGCGAGGGAAGTTCGCTGGTCTATATGGCGCAACGCTTGATCGAAGCATCCGGCGATCCGTTGAGCGGCACCTACCTCTACAAGTACGATGAGGTTTCCGCGTTGCTGGAACGCTCCGAGCGCGAAGGCAAGAAGACCTTGCTGCTCGGTGTCACGTTCGCGTTACTCGACCTCGCAGAACAATTCCCGCAGCCGATCCCGAACACGGTGATCATGGAGACCGGTGGCATGAAAGGCAGGCGACCGGAGATCGTGCGCGACGAATTGCACCGGATACTGAAAACTGCCTTCCAAGTGTCGTCCATCCACAGCGAGTACGGCATGACGGAACTGCTGAGCCAAGCGTGGTCGCAAGGCGAAGGGCGTTACACCGCTCCGCCTTGGATGAAGGTGGTGATCCGCGACCCCAACGACCCGATGAGCATGTTACCGCAAGGCCGTACCGGAGGCATCAACGTGATCGATCTGGCCAACATCGCGAGCTGCCCGTTCATCGCCACGCAGGATCTGGGGCGCATTAATGCAGATGGATCCTTCGAGGTGCTGGGAAGGTTCGACCACAGCGATGTGCGAGGATGTAATCTGTTGATGGAGGCGTAGACCGCTGTCGAATAATAGGTTCGCCACACTGCCTTTGGGCATGAAGGACGCATAACTGAATAAAGGTCAGCACCATTATCCAAACCGTACATTGCTAACAACAGCACCTTTGACCTCGCTCTGAGCTACTGACAACGGGATGCAGTAACACAGACGAGGAAACCAACTCTATCAATGCACGCCAACGCCTTGCGATCCATCTCGGTCTTGTTCGCGTTAGTCGAATTGACCTGTACCGCGCAATGGGCAAAGGGACCAAAGTCATCCTGCTCAGACTTGTTGTCCCAACGCATAACCGGAGACACGCTTTGGGTCCGAAAAGACCTACACGACACAAGGTCCAGAAAGAAGGGATATGGGGCGATCCATGCGTTAGGATGGTCGGCCAACCCGAGTGGACTTTATCCTACCAGCAGGTTTGACCTCTCAAAGGCCCGCACCACCACGACAGACACCTGCTTCAAAAAGGGGAATCGCAAGCTGGTCTCGGGTACTTTCCAATTCTACTACAGGAATGGCGTTCTTAAGCGAGAGTTCATCTTCAAGGAAGGATTCATGCTGTCCGATAAGAACTACTTCAAAGACGGCTCACTCGCTAGTTGGATTGACTATGACATCGACCTCAACAATTGTCTGTTCTCTTGTTTTGTGCAGCAGTGCAGCGCAGGAAGCGAACAGAGAGTAATTCAAGAATTGTTTCAGATCCCGGTGAACGGACGATTGAAGTTCCTTAAGCCCGAAGAAGCATGGGGTGAACGAAACAATACCCAAGCACGAAAGCTGCACCATAGCTCTGGGATCTACACCGCCTTCACCAAGAAGTAGTTCTTCTTCCCGCGCTGCAGCAGGATGAACTTCCCGTTGATCAGGTCCGAGGTGCTAACGGTCCGAGCATCATCCACCTTCACCTTGTTCACGCTGATACTGCCTTCTTTGAGCGCACGTTTCGCTTCACCCTTCGAAGGAAGGAATGCGGTGTGGTCGGTCAAAAGGTCGATGATGGAAGTGCCGCTCTCCAGTGTTGTGCGGGACACTTCGGCCTGCGGAACACCATCGAACACATCCAACCACTGTTGCTCGCTTAGGGTTGACAATCCTTCACTGGCATTGCCGAACAAGATGTCGCTTGCCGCGATCGCAGCCTTCAGCTCGCCTTCGCCATGCACGAGCGTGGTGATGAAAGCGGCCAGTTCCTTTTGAAGCCGACGTTCGTGTGGTGCTTTCGTATGCTGGGCAAGCAGATCCTCCGCGAACGCTTGCTCCCACGTGGTGAAGATCAACGCGGCCTTTGCGGCATCGGTATCGCTGTTGTTCAACCAGAACTGGTAGAACTTGTACGGTGAAGTGCGTTGCGCATCCAGCCACACGTTGCCGCCTTCGCTCTTGCCGAACTTGGTGCCATCGGCCTTGGTGAGCAATTGCGTGGTGATGGCGTACGCATCGTTGCCACCCATGCGGCGGATCAGTTCCGTTCCGGTGGTGATGTTGCCCCATTGGTCGCTGCCGCCCATCTGCACGGTGCAATCCATGTGCTTGTTCAGCCAGTAGAAATCGTAGCCCTGCACCAGTTGGTAGCTGAACTCGGTGAAGGAGAGGCCGGTCTCCAGACGGCTTTTCACGCTGTCCTTCGCCATCATGTAGTTCACGGTGATGTGCTTGCCCACGTCGCGGATGAACTGGAGGAAGCTCATATCCTTGAACCAGTCGTAATTGTTCACCATACGGGCCGGGTTCACCGTTCCGCTGAAATCGAGGAAGCGCTCCAGTTGCTTCTTCACGCATTCCTGGTTGTGGCGCAGGGCATCCTCATCCAACAAATTCCGTTCGGTGCGTTTGCCGCTTGGGTCGCCCACCATACCGGTAGCGCCGCCGACGAGGGCGACAGGCTTGTGTCCGCAACGCTGGAAATGTGTGAGCGTCATCACCTGCACCAAGTGGCCCACATGCAGCGAATCCGCCGTTGGGTCGAAACCGATATAGCCGCTGGCGGATCCTTTCAGCAAGTGTTTATCCACGTCGGGCGTGCTGTCGTTCAGCATCCCGCGCCATTTCAGCTCGTGTACGAAGTCGCGTGTCATCTCTCGTGGTGCGCCTTTTCGAAGGCGGCCAAAGATAACCGGGTGCGTTCGGTCCGGCGGTTTACCTTGGCGGCATGCATCTGGTCACTGGCGCAACGGGCATCGTGGGTTCGCACGTGCTGCTGGAATGTGCGGCACGCGGGCCGGTACGAGCGCTCTACCGCCGTGGCAGCGATAGGTCGATCGTGGAGCGGATCTTCCGGCACTACCGGAGCGATGCCGCCACCCTGCTTACCGCTGTTGAATGGGTGGAGGGCGATGTGCTG
Source organism: Flavobacteriales bacterium UBA7690 (assembly GCA_002482775.1). Lineage (GTDB taxonomy): Bacteria > Bacteroidota > Bacteroidia > Flavobacteriales_F > PHOS-HE28 > PHOS-HE28. The sequence continues at coordinate 12,100 of DLGQ01000097.1, forward strand.
GACGTTGATGCCCTGCGCGATGCGATGCACGGCGTTCGCCAGGTCTACCACACCGCCGCTGTTGTCTCCTTCGCACCCGGCGATGCCGATACCATTCAACGTGTGAACGCCGGTGGCACCGCGAACGTGGTGAACATCGCCTTGGAATGCGGCATTCAACGGTTGTGTCACGTGAGCAGTACGGCGGCCATCGGGCACGCACCTCCTGGTGTGATGCGCGACGAGACCTTGCCTTGGAACAGCGATAAGCACACTTCGGCCTATTCGTTGAGCAAGTATGCTGCGGAGTTGGAGGTGCAGCGCGGCATTGCCGAAGGCTTGGATGCTGTGCTGGTGAACCCTTGCGTGATCATCGGGCCGGGCCAGGTAGGTCGCAGTTCCATGACCTTGGTGGAGCGTTTGCGCAAAGGCACGCGCTTCTACCCGCCGGGCAGCAATGCGGTGGTTGATGCACGCGATGTGGCCCAGTGCATGTTGGCTTTGATGGAGAAAGGCGGCACCGGTGACCGCTACTTGCTCGTCGGGGAGAACCTCTCCTACCAGCACTTATTCAACCTGCTCGCGAAAGCATTCGGGAGATCAGGCCCAAGCACACCACTACGTCCGTGGATGCTCCAGCTCGGATGGCGCGTAGAGCGGTTGCGTACAGTACTGACGGGCTCCACGCCGTTCATCACGCGCGACACAGCGCACAGCGCACTTACACAACGGAGCTACAGCGCGGAAAAGGTGACGAAGTTGCTCGGGCATGGTTTCCGCACAGCGGAGGAATCGATCGCGAATGTTGCTGCGTTCGTGAACAGGGAGAAGTCCTACTGAGCGAGCTCGTCCTTCCGGCGGCTCAGCTCGTTGAGGATATCCTCGTAGATCCCTTTCATCTCTTCGGGCCTACCGGAATAGTAGGTGAACGAACGTTGGAACTGCTCCTTGGTGGTGCCTTGCGCTTTGAACATCTCCGCGTAGTACTGGTCCGCCGGGATGGCGCTGTGGTGCGAAACGACGAGCTCGTGGTTCATGCGTGCTTCGATCAGCTGTGCTTCCAACAAAGCGTCTTTGAAACGATCGCGCGGAAGGACATCCGCTGGTGGTGCCTCCGTTCCACTGGAGCAAGCGACAAGCAATAGGCCGATGAAGAAAAGCCGCTTCATCGCTCGAAGCGTAAACGTTCGCCGCGAACGGCGCGGTCCACTTGGCCATCCGCGAAGACGATGCGACCATTCACCCACGTGCGCACCACCTGTGAAGTGAAACGTTGCCCCTCGAAAGGTGACCAGCCACACTTGTAGAACAGGTTGGCCTTCTCCACGGTCCATGGCGCCTTGCGATCAACGAGCACAAGATCGGCGTGATACCCTTCACGGATGTAGCCACGATGATCCACCTTGAACAGGCGCGCCGGCGCGTGCGACAACTTCTCCACGACCTGCGCCAACGTGAACACCCCTTGTTGTTCCAGTTCCAACATGGCCACCAACGAATGCTGGATCAGCGGCCCGCCGGAAGGGCACTTCGCGTAGGGCAAGGCCTTCTCTTCCAACGTATGCGGTGCATGGTCGGTGGCCACCACGTCTATGCGGTCATCCAGCACGGCTTGGCGGATGGCAGCGCGATCCTCGGCGGACTTCACCGCGGGGTTCCACTTCAATAGGGCGCCTTTCTTCGCGTAGTCCGCATCACTGAACCAGAGGTGGTGTACGCAGGCTTCCGCCGTGATGCGCTTCTTCTCCAACGGTGCGGCTTCGAACAGTTCGATCTCGCGCGCGGTGCTGATGTGCAGCACATGCAGTCTAGTTCCGTGTTCCTTCGCCAGTGCCACCGCGTTGCTGCTGCTCTTGAAACACGCTTCCGCGCTTCGGATGATCGGATGCTGGTCCATCGGGATCGCTTCACCCCAACGGTCCACTGCGACTTGCATGTTCGCGCGGATGGTTCCTTCATCTTCCGCATGGATCGCGAGCAGCATGTGCGCCTTGCGGAACAACCGGTCCAGCGTGGCGGGATCATCCACCAACATGTTGCCGGTGCTGGATCCGAGGAAAGCCTTCAGCCCACACACGGTGGCGGGATCGGTGCGCAACGCCTCATCCAGGTTGTCGTTGCTGATGCCCATGTAGAACGAATAGTTCACCACGGAATGCTTCGCACCGAGCGCGTACTTCGCTTCCAACAGCTCCTGCGTCAGCGTTTGCGGGTTGGTATTGGGCATCTCCATGAAACTGGTGACGCCACCTGCAGCAGCCGCAGCCGAAGCGTGTGCGATATCATCCTTGTGGGTGAGTCCGGGTTCTCGGAAGTGTACCTGGTCATCGATCACTCCGGGCAACAGAAGCTTGCCCTTCGCATCGATCTCTGCCACAGCACGCGCCGACCCGATGCCTTCCTCGGCTACCCGCTCGATGATACCGGAACGCACGAGCACATCGGCTTGGAAGGTCTTCCCATCATTCGCCACCAGAGCATCCCTGATCAACAGCCCGCTCATGGTCGTTCGATACGGGCGCGCATCTGAAGCACGCCGATGATGGCTTCCTTGAAGATGTTGGAATTCATCTTGCTCTTGCCTTTCAATCTATCCACGAACGTGATGGGCACTTCAGTGATGCGGAATCCACCAAGCCGGACGCGGTATTTCATTTCGATCTGGAACGCGTAGCCCACGAATTTCACTTCGTCCAACGGGATGGTCTCCAGCACATGGCGGCGGTAACAGACAAAACCCGCCGTGGTATCGCGCACACCGAGCCAAAGTATGGTGCGCACATAAAGCGATGCGGAAAAGCTGAGCATGATGCGGTCCCACGACCAGTCTTTCACGCGGCCGCCTTTCACATAGCGCGAGCCCACGCTCATGTCCGCGCCGCCTTTCGCGCAGGCATCGTAGAGGCGGACCAGGTCGTCAGGATCATGCGAAAAGTCGGCATCCATCTCGAAGATGAAATCGTAGCCTTTACTGATGGCCCATTTGAACCCCGCGATGTATGCGGTGCCGAGGCCGAGTTTACCAGAGCGTTCCAGCAGATGGATCCGGCCCGTGTGTTCGGCTTGCATCCGCTTGACGATAGCGGCTGTGCCATCCGGGGAGCCATCATCCACAACGAGCACATCGAAGGCGGGCTGCAGGCGCAGCACATGTTCCAGGATGTCCTGGATGTTCTCCTTCTCGTTGTAGGTGGGGATGATGACGAGGCGCTCGTACACGTGATGGGCGCTCCGGGTCTACAGAGGCGGCGTCAAAGATAGCGGGGCGTTGGTCGCTGATCAGCGCAACAGGGTAACGTGACCTACACGTTCCATGCGCGAGGTCGTCACACGGTCCTTCACCGTGACCTTCCAGACGTAAACGCCTATGGGGACCTCTGAGCCATCGCTGAAGCTCCCGTTCCACGCCACACTGGGGTCATCGGTCTCGAACAACGGTTGTCCCAAGCGATCGAAGATGAAGAAACGGTAGGTATCAGGGTCAGCACCGATCATCACCGGCTTGAAGTCATCGTTGGTACCATCTCCGTCCGGGGTGAAGGTGTTCGGCACGAAGACGTTGAGCCCGTCCTCGATGGTGATGGTCCGGCACACCGTATCAGCGCAGGTCGGCGAAGCGATCGCCGCCAGGCAGACCGTGTACTCCGCAGCAAGGCCGGGCGGGAACGAATAGGATGTATGGAACGCGGAAGAAGTGGCAAGACCGGCGATGTCCCATTCGAAACGCACAGCATCGGTGGAGGCATTGTTGAACGCGACGTTCGGATCAACCGTGTTGATGACTTCCGGCAGATGGTAGAAAGCGGCAACGGGCGTTGCGAACATGGAGAAAAGATCAGGCGAGTCGATCACCACTTGCCCACAACCGTTGCCGGCCTCGATCTGAAGTGTTGCACCATAGATACCCGCTTCGGTCACTGTTCGGGTGATGGGAGCGCAATCGTCGATCACCTCCCCGTTCCACAAGGTCCATTGGCAAGAACCGGAACCCGCATAGGTACTGGAAAGTACGACCTCGGCAGGCACACAACCATCCGCTCCGGAAACCACGATGGAAGCCTCTGGTGTCGGGATCACATCCACCATGACAAGTGCGCTAGCGGTGGGGCACGGTGCTGGTGCGGTGACCTCGTAGCGGTATGTTCCCGGCTGATCGGCACCCGGCGCGAAGGTGCCATCGAAAGCCGTTCCATCCGGAGCTGTCCACGAGCCTGCACTGTCCGGGGATCCGTTCAGTTGGTCAAGTAGATCGACCTGCGTACTGGCATTCTCACAAATTTGCACGGTTGCATCCGCTCCGGCATCCGATGCTTGGTTCACGGTGACCACCAATGTGGATTGATCGTTGCCGCACGGAGCCACACCCGGGACGATGTAGGTGTATGTGCCGGGATCATTGGATGCTGGCGCGAACAGGGCAGGCACCACATCACCATCGGGGCTATACCAGGTGCCGTTCGTTTGTGGTGTTCCGGCCAAGGCGGTGGTCAGGTTGAACGGTGCATTGGAAGAACACTGAAGGGCTACCGCATCGTCGCCCGCATCGGGAACGGCTGCGATCAGAACGTTGACCGTGGAAGATGCCGTGATACATGGTGCTACCCCGGATACCGTGTACGTGTAAGGTCCTGGCCCATCGTTAGCGGGATCGATGATACTGGCATGGGTGGTTCCATCCGGACCCGCCCATGTGCCGCCGGCATCCAGTGTCCCCGTCAAACCTTCGAACAATGAAACCGCCGCGGAGCTGGCACACAAGGCCAGGCTACCGCTCGTGCCGGCCTGTGGGGAGATGTTCACGACGATGGAGACCGTGGCTTGATCCGCTGGACAATCAGCACCTCCGGGTACGGTGTAGATGAATGTGCCGCCATCGCTCTGCAACGGATCGAACGAAGGTGTCGTCGGGGTGCCGTTGGGCAACGTCCAAACACCACCAGCATCCGGGGATCCCATCAGTTGATCGAACAGTTGCACAACTCCGGAATTGGAACACAACGAGACGGTGCCATCCCCTCCGGCATCCGGGCCGGTTTGGATCGCAATGGTCACCGAAGCACTGGAACCGGGGCAGGCCGAACCAGCATGGGTGTATGTGTAATTACCGGGCGGATCACTTCCGGGATCGAACTGTCCGTTGGATGCGCCGCCTGGACCTGTCCATGTTCCGCCCGCATCCGGTGTTCCCTGCAGGATGCTGAAGAGTGATTGAGCAGGTGCTCCGGCACACAAGCTGATGTCACTTGATGTTCCGGCATCCAACGCCAGCTCTTCTTGCACTTCAACGGTTGCGCTGGCTGAAGCGCACGGAGCTGAAGCAAGAAGCGCATACGTGTATGTGCCCGGAGTCATCGTCGCAGGATCGTAGTTCGATCCGTTCAGT
>DLGQ01000114.1 GCA_002482775.1 Flavobacteriales bacterium UBA7690
AAAGCCGCCATCGATTGGCAATTGCCATGAACCGGGTGGCGCTGATCAGATGTCTAACGGCGGGGCTGTTGTTGGCTTCTCCCTTCCTCGCGTCCGCGCAGCGCCATGTGATCGTGCTCCAGGCGGATAGCGCCTTGCCGAAGAAATGGATGCGGCCCATACCGGTGGCTTCAGTAGCGCTCGTGCCCAACGTGGTGAACGAACAGATCGCCTTCCTGCAAAGCAGGGGTTACCTGGAAGCCGCCTGCGACACCTGTTACGCGGTGGGCGATACCAGCACGTGCCCTATCGCTGTGGGCCGCAGTTATCGGTGGGCGAAACTTTCCGCGAGCGGCGTTCCTGCCGAGATCGCGAGCGAAGCCGGCTTCCGCGAGAAGCTCTACACAGACACCCCGATCGATGCGCGCAAGGTGGGCAACCTGATGGAAACGCTCTTGCAGAACAGCGAGAACAACGGCCATCCCTTCGCGCAGGTGTGGCTGGACAGTTTGCGGCCGGAAGGTGATGGTCTTTCCGCCGTGGTGCGGTTGGATCAGGGGCGGCTGGTGCGGTATGATAGTGTGGTGGTCCGTGGTACGGTGCGCACCTCCACGCGTTACCTGCAGGCGAGCATCGGTATCAAACCGGGCGACCTCTACAACGAAGTGCTCCTCGCCTCGGTGGAACGGAGGTTGAAAGAGCTTCCGTTCGTGACACAGAAGCAACGGCCCTACGTGCAGTTCACACCGGAGAGCACCAAGCTCTACCTCTTCCTGGAGGCGAAGAAAGCAAGTTCCATCAATGGTATCCTGGGCCTGCAACCCGATGAGGTGACCGGCAAGGTGAACCTGACCGGCGACCTGGACCTTCGCTTGCGCAATGCATTGCGTCGGGGCGAAGCCATTGAATTGAACTGGCGCCGGTTGCAGAACGCCACACAGGACCTGAAGGTACACGCCAACCTCCCGTTCGCGTTCAATACGCCGTTCGGTCTGGATGCTTCGCTGAAACTCTTCAAGCGCGACACCACCTTTCTGGAAGTGACCTCCCGCGCGGGCTTGGAATACTTGATGACCCAGGGCGACAAGGTGACCTTGTTCCTCAACAGCAAGAGCAGCGATCGGCTGGGATCGAACATCATCCTGCAACCCGGGCTCGCCGATGTCACCTTGATCAGTTACGGCCTTGGGCTCACGCGCCAACGGTTCGATTACCGGTTGAATCCACGCCGGGGGCATTCGCTACAGATCGAAGGCAGTGCCGGGCGCAAGCGCACTTCGCAAGCGGTGTTCGGCGCGTTGGAAGTAGCTCCGGAGATCAGTACCGTGCAGTTGGAGATGATCGGCACGGCCGTGGGGCATGTCGCCTTCGGGAAGCGCAGCACCGTCCGGTTCTCCGCACAAGGGGGCCGCATGGAGAACGACGACCTCTACCTGAACGAACTCTACCGCATGGGCGGCCTCAAGACCTTGCGCGGGGTGGATGAAGCCTCCATCTTCTGCTCCTCCTACCTGATCGGCACCATCGAATACCGCTTCGTCTTCGAGGAGAACTCCAACTTCTTCGCCTTCATGGACCAAGCCTGGTGGGAACGTACCATTCAAGGTGAATTCGCTACCGATACGCCGATGGGTTTCGGCGCTGGCACAACCTTCGAAACAAAGGCCGGGCTCTTCAGCCTTACTTACGCGCTGGGTCAACAATTCGACAATCCCGTGGTGCTGCGCGGTGGCAAAGTCCACTTCGGGTTCATAAGCTTGTTCTAGGAATTCGGCGGAACTCTCCTTTCACGCGGATCATCACCTCAACAAAAGACCAGCGCCGGTCATGGCCTTCAGGAGAACACACATCGTAGTCATCATCACCTTCGCACTGCTCTGCCACGGCACACTCAGTGCTCAGGTGGTGCACCAACAAGGCATCATCGATCTGTGCTTGGATTATCTGGCCTCGCGCTATCCAACAAAACAGTTCAACGGCGACCTGCTCTACGTTTCCGTACACCGCCAGGCCTTGTTCCATGTGCGCGATGGGCGCCTGTTGAAGCGCTATCCGGTAGCGACGGCCAAAGCCGGCGTAGGTAGTGAGGATGGCAGCTACCGAACCCCAGTCGGCCTGCACCGTGTGCGTGAAAAACACGGGGACGACATACCACCCCTCGGCATCCTGAAAGACCGCGTTTTCACCGGGGAATTCGCAGACCCTGACTTCGCTGGCATCGACAAGGACTGGATCACCTCGCGGATCCTGTGGCTAGAAGGCTTGGAACCCGGCCTCAACCAAGGCGGAAGGGTGGACAGCCATGCGCGCTACATCTACATCCACGGCACGGCCAACGAGCGCAGCATCGGTACCGCCAGCTCCATGGGTTGCGTCCGTATGCGGAATGATGATGTGATCGCCCTCTACGAGCAAGTGCCTGTAGGGGCGTTGGTGGTGATCCTGGATAACTGAGGCATTTGCGCACTGAACTGATCTGCGTTACAGCGCAGCCGGTCAAGCTATTCGACGAATCGTTTGGTTCACCGTTGCAGCCCACCTAGCTTAGGTACGCCAAAACCACCATCCCCATGCGCCGCACACCTTCCGCCTTCCGCCTTCCGCCTTCCGCTGACCCTGCTCACGCTCTTCTCCTTGTCGTACGCGATCGCTCAAACCCCGCCGCTGGATCCGCTCCCAAAAGAATTCTTGCCTGGTGTAGGCTACTGGGAGAACCGTGGGCAGGCATGTGACCTTGATCAATTGCCGTTAGAAGGGGTGCGATTCTATTCCGATGGTGTTCTGCCGAAGACGTGCTTCATGGATGGTGGGCACTTGGGTCTCGTGCAGGAATACCTCTCACCGGACACGATAAACCCTGACACACTCTATCGTGTGGACATGATTCCCGTGGATGCTGCACCGGTAGTCCCCATCGGCCTTGAAGCATCAGTGGAGGTGATGCATTTCTACTTCGGCCACACCATGCCTAGTGGCGTTGAGAACATGCACCGCTACCGGTACGTGGTATACCCTGAGCTATGGCCTGGTATAACCATGTGGGTCTATGCTGATGGCCACAAACAGCGCATCGCCTTTGCCTGCGCTCCGGGCAGCGATCCCAATAGGATCAAGTTCAAATACGTGGGCCAACAAGTGGCCTTCCTTGATGGCGAGGGCAATACCTTGCTGGATGCGAATGGTGGTGAACTGATGATGCCATCTCCGCTGATCTACAAAGTGGTTGGCAACACGGCTATCAATTTACCTGAACAGGCCCCAGCAACCTTGGAAGATGTAGCTGATGTGGCCGGGGAAGAAGCCGTGGAATACGCCGTGCCCGACGTGGTGACCGACCCTACGAAGCCGACCGTACTGCTCTTTAGTGAAGAGAACCTGGACATGGAACGCGGCATGGGAGGTGGTAGTGACCTGTGCTGGAGCACCTACTACGGCGGCAACAGACAGGAATGGGTGAAAACAAGTGCCAAGGATTGGAAGAACAACTACTACGTTGTCGGCTGGACCAAATCTGAACCATTCACCTTCCCCGGCGGGCCGGGTGGACCGACCGTCTACCTATCCGGAACCTATTATGGTACGATAAGCCAGTTCAACTATGAAGAACGGCTCAATTGGACAAGCATGCTCGGCGGCGGACTGAACGTGCTCACCTATCCCGAAGCAATCGCCGTTAAGAACTACAGTTCGCCCGAAGTCTATATCGGGGGCAATCTCTGGAACAATGTGCCCAATCTGTTCACGTTCTTACCTCTTGGTTCGTCGGCCTATTTTGACAATTCACCCAATACGTCAGGGACAAATAGTTTCATCTGCAAGTTCAACGAGATCGGTCAACTACGCTGGAGCACGTATTGGGGTGACAAGACGCGCATCCACGGTATGGACATCTCCGATCGGCGACTAGTGATAACCGGTCACACAATGGCCTCGCTACCCACGCCGATTATACCAGCGCCTACTAGTGCAACCAGCTGGCCTCCACAACCAACCATGACGACCACGGGTGATGCCTATGTCTATGGGTTCGATGCTCTGGACCGCACCCAATGGCGCTGTTACCTAGGCGGTAGTTCAGCGGAGATCGGGTATCATCTCAAAGTACGCGGTAGTGATATCTATGTATTGGGAAGTACCACGAGCTCGAATTTCCCCACCTTGATCCAACCGGGCGCTTTCAACGATAACACATACGCCGGTGGCGGAGACCTGTTCCTAGCGCGTTTCAACAACCAATACATGTGCCGCTGGAGCACCTATTTTGGAGGTGCAGGAGCCGAAACCGTCCCCTTTGATAATCTAGCCGTTAGTCCGCTGAATGGTGATGTGTATCTCGTTGGCACGTTGAACGACCCCGCCCTCCCTTCCACTGGATTCCCGTTGCAACCGCACGCCAATGGTCTCGCTTATTTCGATGGCACGCTCGGCCCCGGCAGGAACGGATTCATCGCCCATTTCAACGGCGTTAACAATGCACTGAAATGGTGTACGTACTTCGGCAACTATGACTACGAGCACCACCTCAAGGCTGTAACGGTGGACGAGAGCGGCCTCGTTTACATCGCTGGCGAGACCGCAAGTACCAACTTGCCTATCACCACCAGCACGATGTTCTTCTGGAACCAGCCCACCATAACACCCAATGATGGCTTGGACAACGACGGCTTCCTCGCCATGTTCAAACCGGTAGATGATGTAATGGAATGGTGTACCTACTTCGGTGGTAATGCCGGAAGCCTGCCAGAGCGCATACACACCTTGGTGGCTAAGGAAGGTGCCCTTTTCGCGGCGGGCGTAACCTCCAAGTATACAAACCTGGCCTCCTACTTCCCGCTGCAATACAACGGGATATTTGGTAGTTTTTACGTCGATTACTTCGGCGATCTGGCTAGCCCTACCTACGATGGCTTCCTCACCAAATTCTGCACGCCATGGTCTGGCATGGTCGCGGGTGGCGAGAAATCACTTGAACCAACGGATGCACAAGACGTGCCTTTCGACGTGTGGTGGACCGATGGGAACCTGAATATACAAGGCCTGAGCGATGGTGGGTTGGTGCAGTGCTACTCGACTGATGGACGATTGGTTAAGGTGGACTACTTGCAGCCTGGGCATTTAGCCGGTTTACAAGTGTTAGGGTTAGGAAATTTGCCCCCCGGGATCTATGTACTTGTTGCTGCTTCTGGTGAACGCAGCAAGTTCTTGGTGCCATGAGGACGCTGTTCGGCGTAATTGGCCTAACGCTTTTACTTCCCAGCACGGCGCAGTACTGGTCAGACGCAGGTGTCGTGATCGATGCGTTCGGAGAAATAGGTCGATTCCATTTCGACGCAGTAAACAACAAACTCTACAGCACGGGTTCTTGGATCCAGGATCAAGGCCAACCAGGTCAATCCCTTCGCTACGTGATGAAGGACGAAACCGGCTGGTCGCTTTCCGTCCCTGTGGACAATCTCATCTACACCGTGGCCAACTACCGTGACACGCTCTACATGGGTGGTGACTTCATTGGGGTGGGTGGTGAATTCATGTACTACGCCGCCCGCCGGGTGAATGACGTGTGGGAAAGCTGCGGCAACTTCAACAATGCTGTCCGGCGCTTCGAGGTGATCGATGATGAGCTCTATGTGATCGGTGCGTTCACCACCATCAACAGCTCGCCCTGCCAAGGCGTGGCCAAGTGGGCGGGCAATGGTTGGGAATGCGTGGGCGATCTGAACGCTAGTTTCTGCCTACCCGTGGACATCACGAGCTATCAAGGTCGGTTGGTCATCAGTGGCACGCTCTACTTCGATGAGGCTCAGTACGCCCACGTGATGCAATACGTGGATGGCGAGTGGATACCTGTGGGGCCTTACGGCATCTTAGGCGGCTTAAGTGGTGGTGGCCAATTGCAGGTGTACCAAGACGAGCTTTACGTAGGCGGCTTAATTCCTTTGAACGCGGGCAACGCCGGGTTCTGTCTCCAAAAATGGAATGGTACGGCTTGGAGCCAGGTGGGCGAAGGCCTTCAAGACGAAACAGGTGGTACGGGGCAGACCATCAAAGTGAAAGACCTGCTTGTCCACGACGGCAAACTCTTCGTGTGCGGCGGCTTTACCTACGCAGGGCATGAATACGCGCCACGCATCGCCACTTGGGACGGGGTGGAATGGTGTTCCGTTGGCGGCGATTTCGGCGACAACGAGGTAACGGCCATGGCCTTCTACAACGATACGCTCTACATCGGGTGCGGCCTTGATGCGGTGGTGGATGGCCAGCAGATCGTGGGGATCGCCCAATTCGTTGCACCGGAATTCGAGAACCACTGTAGCGGCGATGTTTCCGTGGCTGCGATCGGCGAACATGCAACCGCCCGCTTACAAGCACTGGGCGGCGGGCGCTTCCGAGTGGATGGCACCATGCCGAACGGGATGGTCACGTTCTTGGATGCACTCGGGCGCGTGACAGCGAACCATGCATACCGTGGCGAGGAGGTGTTCGAGGTAGCCGGTCTTCCATCAGGTATCTACTTCGTGCTCTTGCCCGATGGATCGAAACTACGATCCGCGAGCCTCGAATAGCTGGCAGTCCGCAACCTGAAGGGCGGTATTCTCCCTTGGTGATGGCCCCATTCCGGCTGCCGTAACTTCGCACCACATGGATGTGCTCTCACTTCTGTTCGGTCTCCTGGCCGGTCTTATCCTTGGCGCATTCGCCTTCGCGTGGTGGCAACGCAATAAGGAAAGTGGCATCGTCAGTATGCTGCGCGAACAGCATGTGCAAGAACGCACCGATCTGGAACGGCGCATCGCCGCACACCAACAGGAAGCGAATGAACGCGCGCGGGAAGCCACGCGGCTGAGCGTCGAATTAGCTGCGGAAGCGCAACGCACGCTGGGCCTGCAGGAGAAACTGGAGAACCAACAAGCCGACTTGGAACGCCTACAAGGCCGCCTGACCACCGAGTTCGAAGTGATCGCCAACAAGCTGCTGACCGCTCGTGGAAAGGAATTGAACGAACAACAGCAGGAGAAGCTCACCCACATCCTGCAGCCGCTGAACGAACGCATCAGCGAGTTCCAGAAGCAGGTGCGCGAGGCCTACGACAACGAAGGCAAGGAACGGCACCTCCTGAAAAGCGAAGTGGCCAAGTTGGTGGAACAGAACCAACGCCTGAGCAAGGATGCCGACAACCTCACCAAAGCGTTGAAGGGTGATTCGCAGGCCCAAGGCGCTTGGGGGGAAATGCTGTTGGAGAAACTGCTGGACGGATCCGGGCTGGTGAAGGGCCAGGAATACAGCATGCAGGAAAGTACCACGCTGGCGGATGGCACTCGCCTTCGTCCGGATGCGGTGATCTTCCTGCCCGACGGCAAACACCTGATCATCGATTCCAAGGTCTCGCTGCTGCATTACGACCGGTTCGCCGCGAGCACCGATGAAGCCGAACGCGAACGGCTCCTGAAACAGCATGTGGAGAGCCTTCGAGCCCACGCGAAAGGCCTTGGTGAAAAGGATTACACCAAAGTGTACGACCTGCATACGGTGGATTTCGTAATGATGTTCGTGCCCATTGAACCGGCCTTCCTGCTGGCGTTGCGTGAACGTCCGGAGATCTTCCAGGAGGCCTACGACCGCCAAGTGGTGATGGTGACGCACAGTACGTTGATGGCCACCTTGCGCACCGTACACGGCATCTGGAAGAACGAGCGCATCGCACGCAACCACATCGCCATCGCCGAGCGTGCCGGTGCCCTGTACGAGAAATTCGTCGGCTTCACGGAAGACCTGGGCCGCATCGGAAAGAGCGTGAAGGATGCCAATGACAGCTACGAAAAAGCCATCGGCAAATTGAGCGAAGGACCCGGGAATCTCGTTCGCCAAGTAGAGATGTTGAAGGAGCTCGGCGCGAAGACCAACAAAGGCCTGCACCCTAAATTGCTGGAACGATCGTTGGAAATACGGAACGAAGACCTGGTAGGATGATGCGGTCGATCATAGCACCCATTGTACTGTTGGCCGCGCTGTTGGCCGGTTGTGGCAGTTCTGCGCCCTTGAGCAAACACGACAACTTCTCGTACCTCTATGGGAAGAGCGGAGCCCAAATGCCGTTGCAAGCGCGTGTGCATCACACGTCACCAGAACGTTCGCGGGTCTACTACAAGCTCAACACCAAGGACCTGTTGTACAAGAGCGATGGCGGCGGCGGGCCGTTCCATGCCGTGGTACGCATCAGCTATGAATCGTATGCCGCGTTCGGCTCCAGTGTGCTGCTGGACAGTGCGAGCACCATCATCGATGATGAAAGCCTGGACCCCTCCGAAGACAAAGAGCTGATCGGCAGCATGGACCTACGCCGCAAAGAACAGCGCTCGTTCGTATTGAAGATCATGGCCCGAGACCTGAACCGCGACCTCCAGAGCACGGTGTTCCTGCGCGTGGAGAAAGATGGCACGGGTGGCCGTCAGTATTTCATGCCCGTGGATACCGCCCATGGCCTGCCCTTGTTCTCCGATCATTTCAAAGCAGGCACCGTTCGTGTGCGTTGCGAAACATGCATCGGAAAGACGCTCACCGTGAAGCATCATCCCGCTACCGGCGCCATGCCGGCTCCGGTCTTCAACACATCGTCGACATCCGCAGCGACCACCCTTCCTGCGGACAGTTCGTTCAACGTGAGCGTGGATGCGGACGGTGTCTTCACCATGGATCTGAGCCTGCCGGGCACCTACCGGATCGCTGCCGACACCACCTCCGAGGCGGACTACTGCGTGTATTCCGTTGCCGATGCTTATCCGCTGGTGGTCAGTCCCGATGACCTCTTGAAACCTTTGCGTTACATCACTTCAAACCAGGAATACGACCGCATCGCCAAGAGCGGCGACATCCGGCAAGCCGTAGAGCGCTTTTGGATCGATGCCGCCGGGGATCGCGAGCGCGGACGCGAGGCTATCCGGATCTACTACGGGCGCGTGGAGAACGCCAACAGGCACTTCACGGCCGATGCCGAAGGATGGCGCACCGATCGCGGATTGGTCCATATCATCTTCGGCGTACCCACTTCCATCTACAAGACCGACCTCGCCGAGACCTGGATCTACGGTGAAGAGAACAACCTGATGAGCCTGAACTTCACCTTCAAGCGACGCAACGGATCGTTCAGCGACAACGACCTGGTGCTTGAGCGCGATCCGCTGTTGAAGGGTGCGTGGTACCGCAACGTGGAGAGCTGGCGCAACGGGCGGGTGTACCAGAACTAGGTCCTGGCCGTTCGTTCATCCCCGATGAACCGGCTCCTTGCGGCGAGGTAGAGCGGCCCTTCGCGTGCCCTGACAGCCGCGAACAGCGAACTGACCCCCAAACTCACCACCTTTGCCCCATGGCGGCGAATGATATGGTATGCGGCGTTTGGCCGGTGATCGAGGCACTACGAGCAGGCAAGAACGTTGAAAAGCTCCTGATCCGACGCGAGGCCGGTGGTGATGGCATCAAAGAGATCCGCCAGCTGGCCTTGGACCGCCAGATCCCGTGGCAACCCGTTCCGGTGGAAAAGCTGGACCGCCTCACCAAGACCGAGCACCAAGGGGTGATCGCCTTCCTGAGCCAAGTGGAGGAGCAGGACCTCACCGAGGTGATCGCACGGGCGTTCGAGAGTGGAGAAACCCCGCTGATCCTCGCCTTGGATAGCGTGACCGATGTGCGCAACATGGGCGCGATCGTCCGCAGCGCGGAGTGTTTCGGGGTCCACGCCTTGCTGGTGCCGAAAATGGGCACCGCGCGGTTGGGTCCCGATGCGGTGAAGAGTTCCGCAGGGGCATTGCTCCGCAAACCGGTGTGCCGTGTGACCCGCCTCACGGATGGCCTCAGGGCTGCGCGTGACCATGGCCTCCGCATCGTGGCCTGCACCGAAAAGGGTACAACACCGCTTAGCAAGGCCGATCTGACCGGCCCTTTGGTGATCGTGATGGGATCCGAGGACGAGGGCATCAGCGATGCCGTTCTGCGCATCGCAGACGAACTGGTGAACATCCCCATGGCCGGATCCATCGGCTCGTTGAACGTTTCGGTGGCTACGGGGATCATCCTCCACGCCGCCTTGAACGAACGGCTGACCAAGGCCTAACGGCCCGTCCAAGCAGCTTTCTTGACCCGGCGCACTCGTCGGCAGCTTCCTCCTATTCGTCCTTGTCGGAACCTTTCCTGTCGAAGTCCGGTATAAACGCGTCAGATCATCCTGACCTGTCCGTGCTTCACTCCAGCACGGGTTTACTGAATGAACCGGGCAATGAAGAACTCTCCGATCTTCCTGCGTTCAGTTTGGCTTGCAGTGGTACTCGCCTTGGGCGCGGCCTGCTTTGCCCAACAACGAACGGATCAACGTGAAGTGGTCACCTTCCAGGTGGAAGGGCTCACCAGCGCTACACGCGATGAACTGACACGTGATCTCGCGCAAGCGAACGACGTACGTATGGTCTTCGCCTGTGTCCCCGCAGGTATCATCGTACTGGAAGGACGCAACGGTCAAAGTCGAACACAAGTCGAGGACCGTACGCGCAGCCTGCTCAGCAGCCGGGCTTCCAACCTACGCGCCCGCACCGTTGATCAGTCACTCGCCCAAGCGGAGAACGCATGCGAACAAGCGCGGAACCGATGAGCCAGTTGAAGAACACCTTGCGTGCAACGCTGGCTGTAAGGGCACTGATCGTCGGGTCAGCGGCACTCCTGGTCGCTTCCGCAGCGAGCGCCCAGTTGACAGTCTCCCCACAGACGGACCTCTCTGCACTTGCCGCTGCCATCACCGGCCCAGGGGTTCGTATCGCCAACCCGGTGATCAACTGCCATACACAAGGTTATGGCGAGTTCAATTACAGTGGAAGCATCCTCGGCATCAACGAAGGTGTGTTGCTCACCTCGGGTCGCATCACGGAGACCATCGGTCCGAACAACGTTGAGAACAAGACCTTCGAGCAAGGCACATCCGGCAACTCGTTGTTGAACGTCGTAACGGGCCGCACCACGCGCGATGCCTGCATGTTCGAGTTCGACATCATCCCGAGCGGAGATAGCCTGCGCTTCAATTTCGTGCTCGGCAGTGAAGAATACAACGAGTGGGTCGGATCGCAGTACAACGACGTCTTCGGCTTCTTCATCAGCGGACCCGGTATAACCGGCGACGCTGGTATCGGCAGCGACCACAACATCGCTCTTGTTCCCGGCACCAACTCTCCGGTGACGATCAACAATGTGAACAATGGTTCGCACAGCCAATACTACTACGACAATGCTGGTGGACAGGACCTCCAGTATGATGGTCTGACGCAAGGCCTCTATGCCGAATCGATCGTTCAACCGTGCCAGACCTACCATTTGAAACTCGTGGTGGCCGATGCCTCGGATCGGAAATTCGATAGCGGTGTTTTCATCGAGCGCATCCAGAGCAACCAGGTGGTGATGACCAGCGGAACGGTGAACGGAACGCCGCACATGGTGGAGGGATGTAATCCGGGGTGGGTCACCTTCACCCGACCAGCTCCACTTCCTACGCCGCTGAACCTTACGTACTACCTGCAGGGCACCGCCATCAATGGCACTGACTACACGGCCATCGGCAACGTGAACCCGAACGTGCCGAAGACCATAACGATCCCGGCGAACCAGACTTCGGTAAGTGTTAACGTGACGCCGCAAGCTGACGCTGTATCGGAACCCACCGAGAACCTGCTCTTCATCCTTGGCAACCCGCTTTGTCCGGCGGTGGCCTTGGACTCCCTCCTGTTCGATATCCATGACACGTTGATCGCTACGGTAAGCCCGACCACAGCGCTCATCTGCCGAGGCGATTCCGTGCAGTTCCATATTTCCGGTGGAGCTGACTATGCGTGGAGCCCGGCCGGATCCTTGAGCTCTGCCACATCGGCGCACCCGTGGGCCAAACCAACAGCGAACACCACCTATACACTGACGGTGAACGAAGGCACGTGCTCGCGCACCTTCACGCGCCTCGTGCGTGTAAGCAACCCGCAGCTAAGCGTGGTGACCACAAGACCCCTTTGCGAAGGTGCCTCGAACGGCGCCATCAACTTGACGGTGACCGGCGGACAGCAACCTTACACCTTTGCCTGGACAGGCCCGAACGGCTTCTCGGCTTCTACGGAGGACCTAGTGAACATCGTCGCCGGTACCTACTCGGTGAACATCGTGGACAACATCGGATGCACACGAACTCAGAGCTTCAACGTTGGTTCGCCCGGTGTGCTTAACGGTGCGCTTACGCCTTCCATCCTACCGTTCGGCGAGAACATCGCTTGCCACAGTGCCAGCACAGGAGCGCTCACACTCGCCATCACTGGTGGTACAGGACCTTACTCCACCAGTTGGGCCGGCCCGAACGGGTTCACCGCGAACAGCCAGAACCTGACCGGTCTCGCAGTAGGAGCGTACACCGTGAACATCACCGATGCTAACGGCTGCACGCACTCCACCAGTTACACCATGACGCAGCCGGCGGCAATATCGCCATCGATCAGCGGTGTGGCCAACGTGCTGTGCTTCGGCAACAACATCGGCCAAGCCACGGTGAACACTGCCGGTGGTGTACCACCCTTGTCGTACAGCTGGAACAGCGTTCCCGTACAAACTACCGCCACCGCGACAGGACTGGCTCCACGCAACTACACGGTGACCGTCACCGACGGATACAACTGTACCAGCGCGGTTTCCACCACGATCGCCGGTCCTGCTGCTGCTTTGGCGACATCCATCACCACACAGACCAACGTGAACTGCTTCGGTGGGAACACCGGTAGCGCTACCGTTGCTGCAACGGGTGGTACTTCACCCTACAACTACAGTTGGAACACCACGCCGGTACAGACCTCCGCAACGGCCAGCACTCTCGCGGCTGGCACATGGATCTGCACCGTGACCGATGCCACCGGTTGTTCCACCACGCGCAACGTCACCATCACACAACCGGCGGCGGCGCTCAGCTCCAGCATCGGCACGCAGACCAACGTGAACTGCTTCGGTGGGAACACCGGTAGCGCGACGGTTTCCGCTGCTGGAGGAACTACACCCTATGCCTACAGCTGGAACACAACGCCCGTGCAGACTTCCGCCAGCGCGACCAACCTCCCCGCTGGCACATGGACCTGCACCATCACCGATGCGCGCGGATGTACCACAGCACAGAACGTCACCATCACACAACCCGCTGCTGCACTCGCTGCCACGCTTGGCGCACAGACCAACGTGAACTGCTTCGGCGACAATACAGGGAACGCTACGATCGCTGTTTCCGGTGGAACAACACCCTACGCCTACAGTTGGAACACAGTGCCGGTGCAAACTGCTGCCACGGCGAACAACCTGCCAGCCGGTACTTGGACCTGCACGGTCACCGATGCACGCGGATGTTCTACGACAAAGGCCGTGATCATAACGCAACCCGCTGCTGCTTTGGCGACATCCATCACCACACAGACCAATGTGAACTGCTTCGGCGGCAACACC
>DLGQ01000015.1:0-27803 GCA_002482775.1 Flavobacteriales bacterium UBA7690
GTAGTAGGCATCGTAGTAACCGGCGCTCAGCACGAAGGTGCCTAGGAGGATCCGGCGTTTCACCTCCGGGCCGAACCCTTCGGTGCGGCTGAGGCGGTAGGTCTCGTCGACGCCCTTCGCATGGTTGCTGCGGTGCCCGTAGCGGATGCCATCGAAGCGGGCGAGGTTGCTGCTCGCTTCGGCGGTGGCCAATATGTAGTAGGTGGGCACTTGGTGGTCCAGTAGCGGCACGGAGATCGGCTCCACGGTATGGCCGTCGGTTTTCAGGCGATCGATGTGGGCTTGCAGGTGTGCCACCACTTCGGGGTCCATGCCTGCGCGCTCGAGGCCTTCGCGGTAGTAGGCGATGCGCAGTTTTCCCGGATGCTGAAGCGTGACGGGTTCCACCGGCTTGCGGCCAGTGGTGCTGTCTTTCGGGTCGTGGCCGGCCATTGCGTTGTAGACGGCGGCGGTGTCGGCCACGGTGTGCGCAAAGGGACCTATCTGGTCGAAGCTGCTGGCGAAAGCGATGAGCCCATAACGACTTACCCGGCCGTAAGTGGGTTTGAAACCGACCGTTCCGGTGAACGATGCGGGTTGACGGATACTTCCGCCGGTATCGCTCCCCAGCGCCACGTGCACGATGTCCGCAGCCACCGAAGCGGCGGCACCACCACTGGATCCGCCGGGCACTTTCGTCTTGTCCAACGGGTTCAGCACGTTTCCGAATGCGCTGTTCTCGTTGCTGCTGCCCATGGCGAACTCGTCGCAATTGGTGCGGCCGATGATCACCGCGTCTGCGGCGAGCAGGCGTTCTACAACGGTAGCACTATAGAGCGAGGTGAAGCCGTCCAAGATGCGCGAAGCCGCGCTGACCTTGTGGCCTTTGTAGCAGATATTGTCCTTGATGCTGAGCACCAGACCAGCGAGCGGACCAGCATCACCGGCCTTCATACGGGCTTCCACCCGCGCTGCTTGTTCATGTGCGCTGTCGTGGAAAAGTTCGAGGAATGCGTTCAGTCCGCTCTCAGCAGCAGCCTTGTCCAGGGCGTGTTGCACAGCACTGGTCACCTCGCCATGCGACAAGGTGGGGCGGGCCTCAGTAAAGGTCTTGGTGTTGCCCACGCTACAACTCGGACTACTTGCCCTCCTCTTTTTTATCGTCGTTGAGCCCGTCCTTGGCGTTCTTGAATTCCTTCATGCCTTGGCCCAAGCCGCGCATGAGTTCCGGGATCTTCTTGCCTCCGAACATAAGAAGCAACACCACCACGATCAGAACGATCTGCCATGGTCCAATGACACCGAGCAAGATGGAAAGAGTGGGCGCTGCCATGTGCAGAGGGGTTTGATGGGTAAAAGTACGGTATCCTTCGCCCGGCGAGGATGTAGGGTTTCCAGAACGAACGACTTAGTTCCTCTGGTCCGGATTCGGTTGGCCGTTGGTGGCGTCCTTGAATTCCTTCATGCCCTGGCCAAGTCCACGCATGAGCTGCGGGATCTTCTTGCCACCGAAGAGGAGAACGACCACAAGGAGGATCAGGACGATCTCCATAACACCCATTTTACCCATGATAGATGCCGATGGTCGGTTGGTTGATATCGGCGCGGCGAAAATACAGCAACCGTTGTCAGTCCCTGAAAAGCCACGGTGCTGGATCTACCTTCACAAGGCCTTCTGCGGTGATCTTCCACAGTTCCACGTGGGCCACCGAACCGTTGTCGTCCGTAAGGACGGTGCCCACGGTTGCTTTGGTATCCACCTTCTGGCCCTTCGTCACGCTCACGTCGCGGAGGTTGCTGTACACCGTGCGGTAGACGCCATGGCTGATGATCACGGCTTTACCCGCGCCGGGGATCACGATCACGCTGCTTACCTCGCCGCGGAAAAGGGCACGTACGGATGAATTCTTCTCCGTGGTGATATCGATCCCGTTGTTCTCGATCACGATACCCTTCAGCACCGGGTGCGGCTGTTTTCCGAAGCGGCTGGTGATGACGCCTTTCTCCACGGGCCACGGCAGTTTGCCTTTGTTCTTCTCGAAGTCGGTGTTGAGTTCCTTGGCTTCGGGGGTCAGGCTGAGGTCCAGTTTCGCGGCAGTTCCGGGTTTGGCACCGGGCTTTGCCTTGGGCTTCAGTTCTGCCTCGATGGCCTTGCGGATCGCGGCATCCAACTCGCGACGTTGGCTCTCTTGCTTCTTTTGCGTATCGCGCAAGCGGCCCTCTTCCCTCTTCAAATTGGTGAGCGCACTTTGCTGACCGCTGCGGTCGCTGTTCAAGCGTTGCTTCTCGGCCTGTTGCTGGCTCATCAACTTGGTCTTCTCCTCGCGTTGCACCTGCAGACCGCTGAGCCGCTCATCGATGGTGGTGCGCGTCTCTTCGATCAGTGCCGCTTGGCGCTGGCGCTGTTCGGCGATCTGTGCCAAGTAGCGTGAACGGCGGTAGGCCTGTTGGAAACTGTTCGCCGCGAAGAGGTAGCTCATGCGGTCGTACGCACTGCGGTTGCGGTAAGCGAATTGAAGCATGCGCGCATACTCTTCTTTCAGCTTCACCATGTCCTGCTTCAGTGATGCAACGAGTTCCACATCTTCTGCGATGCGCTGATCCACTTTGCGCAGTTCGCCGTTCATGGCGTTGATCAGTTCCTCCCGCGCGCTGATCTGGCTTTCCAGCAGCTGTAGTTGTTCCTGCGTGACACGCTGTTCTTTGCGCGCCTGATCGATCAGTGCCGTGGTGGTCTTGATCTGCTTGTCCAGCGCGGCGCGTTTCTTCTCCAGCTCCTTCTTGCTCTGGGCCGAGATGTCGACCGCCGCGAACAGCATGAGTAGCAAGAGCACGAGGCGTTGCAGCGTTGGGAGGCTCGGTATGCTGTGGCGCATGCTCATGGCATGGGCGTGAATTTCTCAGGTATGCGGAAGTTCAACTGCAGCGGTCCTTCGAGTTCGATCCGCGAGAGTTCCAATATGCCGGTGGCTTGTCGGGTCGGTTCGCTCAAGGTGATGGTGATGCGGGTGGGCAAGTGGTAGGTTTCCGGGCCGCTCCGTTCTTCATAACGCACATCAGCGGTCTGGTCGCGCATGAGGTCTGCGATCTGGACACGCGAAACACGGAAACTATCGGGCTCTATCCAATAGCGGAGCACGATGGCTTCCTTCTCTTCGGCCTTGCGCAGCGTGCGTTCCAGGCGTTTCTCCTTCATGTCGCGGTCGCGTGCCAGCGTGTCGCCAGGACTGATGTCTTCAGCAGCGCGCACGAATTTCCGCTTCTCCTTGCTGGTGAGCACGTATTGCCCGTCCTCGCGGTCGCTTCGGTATTTCTCGTTGGGGTCCAAGCCGATGGGACGACCGAGCAGCGCTTGCTGGAGAAGCGTCAGGCTGGGTTGCAGACCGAACTTCGCCTTTGCCGAGGTGGTGTCGCCCACGAAGAACTGGTCGTGCAGCTTGTCCATCATCTTCAGGCTGTCCGGGGTGAGCAGGATGCGGGCCACCTCGATACCCAGCGCGGGGATCACGCTCACCCATGCCGCACTGTCGCGCACAGAACGGATCTGCGCCTTGAAGCTCTTGCCGCCGTCGGGCATTTCCAGCTCCACGTTCGCTTTGGCAGAGTAGTAGCGGAAGGTGTCGGCATTAGCGGCCATCACACGCTCGACCAATTTATCCGCGGAGCGCGCCGGTATCTCCGGCCTGATGATGGGGATGGGTTTACTGGACTTGCACCCGGCGGAGATGGCGAGCGCGAGCAGCAGGAACGCTTTGCTCACACCGTTCATTCCACGCGTGCTCCTTCGTTGATCTTGCGGTCCAGGGCATCGCTTCCACCGCCGAGGGTCTTCGCTTTGCGCCACTGTTCGGTAGCTCCGTTCTTGTCGCCCAGTTCGAAGAGGATATCGCCGTAGTGCTCCACCACCACGCCATCGGCTTCACCGGAAGCAAGGGCCTTCTCGATCCACACTTTGGCATCGGCGTATTTCGCTAGGCGGAATAGGATCCACGCATAGGTGTCCATGTACGTGGCGGATCCCGGGGTGATCTCCAGCGAACGCTTGCTCATGCGCTCGGCCTTCTCCAGTTGTTCGTTGCGCACGCTGAGGTAGTACGCGTAGTTGTTCAATGTGCCAGCATTGTCGGGCTCCAAGGCTAGGGCCTTGTCGTAGGCCTTGTCGGAGTCGGCGAAACGTTCAGCTTCGTTGTAGGCGTCGCCCAGGCTGCTCCAGAACTGTGCTTGCAGTTGCGGATTGTCCACCACCACATCGCGACCGGTGATCAAGGTCTCGATGGCTTCGTCGTGCTTGCTCAGTCGCGAGAGCGCGATACCGTTGTAGAGGTAGGGTTCGGGTACGGTGGGGAAGATGCTGATGGCTTCTTCGGCGTCTTTGTGCAACGCTTCGTGATCGCCTAGTTGAAGGTCCAGCTGCAGCAGTTGCATGTGGATGGGGAAACGTTCTTTCTCCGTACGCAGCGCTTCGCGGAACTGGTCTCGTGCCTCGGAGAACTTGCCATCGCGCAGCAGGAAATCCCCGTGGATGGTGTGTGGCTTGCCACTTTCCGGATGGGCTTTCTCCAGCGCTTCGATCAGGGTGTAGGAGCGTCGGATCAGGTCCGGACGGTCGGTGGGTTTCTCGCCCTCGCGGTCCGTCATTTCGAAGAAGCCGATGAGCACCTGCATCTTGGCATCGATGTCCAGGTCGGGATCCAAGAAGGCGATGCCCAGTTCGTTGTAGGCCTCCTCCATCTTGCCCACGGTGTAGTAGTGCTCGGCCAGCGCGATACGGAGCATACTGTTGTCCGGATCCAGCTCCAGCGTCTTGCGGTACTGCTCCAGGGCTTTTTCGTGCTCGCCTTGTTGGTCGTACACTTCGGCGAGCAGGCCGAGGTACTGCGGTTCGTTGGGGTATGCTTTGATGGCGCGTTCCACCAAGGCTTGTGCTTCGGGCAACTTGCCGCTTTGGCTCAGCATGCCGAACTCCTGCATGATCAGCTCTTCGCTCAACCCGAAGCGTTGTTCCTGGTCATTGTAGACCTTGATGGCTTCGTCCACCTTGCCACTGAAGGCAAGCATGTTGGCCAGATCGAAATACACTTCGTACCGGTCTGGCCACTTGGCGAGCACCTCGCGATAGACGGCAGCGGCTTCGTTCGTTTGGCGGTTCTGTGAATACAGGTCGGCCAGCAGGAAGCGGTACCAGATGTTCTCCTTGTCAGCCGCTACAGCACGTTTCGCGTGATCCAGCGCTGACGGGAAGTCCTGGCCTTGGTGATAGAGTTTCGCCAATTCGAAGAGTGCCGCACCGTTCGTGGGATCCAGCTTCAAGCATTCGCGATAGAGTTGTACCGCTTTCGGGATCTGCCCACTGAGGCGTGCCTGCGTGGCCTCCATGAAGTAGCGCATGGTCTCGGCGCGCTTATCGGTCCCGGTGGCTGCGGGTGCTCCTGACTCGGGGTCCACTCCAGCAGGAGGTTTTTCCACGGTCTGCTTCGTGCCACCGCACGCGATCAAGAGCGTGGAGAGCAACAAGGCGAAGAAGCCGCGCCCCGCCATGGTTCGCGGACCGGGCAGAGCGGCCGCGCTCACATACAGGGCGTTGTGTTCGTTCATCCGAGGGTGCTGTCGTCGCTGATGCTCACATCAAGGGCCGTGCCCTTCACGCTGGCTCGCTCACCGATCATGCTGTTGTCCATCACGCAGTCCTGTACACGCGTATTGCCGCGTAGGATCGAATTCTTCACAACACTGCCAGTGACCGTTGCGCCGCTCTCGATGGAAACGTTCGGGCCTACGATGCTGTTCACCAGCGAAACATTCTCGCCGATGAAGCACGGCTCGATCACCACGCTGTTCTCTTTCTTCAACGAACCGCTCACGAGATCCCCGGCCTTTGAGCCGGGGTCTCTCCATAAGAAACCGAGCACCTTGGTGTTGGTGTCCACCATGGCGTTCTTGTTGCCGCAGTCCATCCACACATCCACACTGCCGGCCTTGAAGCGAGCGCCTTTCTGCTTCATGTTCTCCATGGCATTGGTCAGCTGGTACTCGCCCTTGTCCTTGATGTCGTTGTCGATCAGGAACTGCATCTCCTTGCGCAGGTACTCGCCATCGGCGAAGTAGTAGATGCCAATGATGGCGAGGTCGCTCACGAAGGTCTGTGGCTTCTCCACGAACTCGGTGATGATGCCGTTGGCGTCCAGCTTCACCACGCCGAAGGGCTTGGGGTCGTCGACTTTGTTCACCCAGATCACGCCGTCGCAGTCTTTGTCCAATTTCAGCTGGGCACGGAAGAGCGTATCGGCGAAGGCCACGATCACGCGGCCGGTGAGCGCGCTTTCGGCGCAGAGGATGGCGTGGGCGGTGCCGAGCGCTTCCTTCTGGTAGTGGATGGTGCCCTTGCTGCCGATGGCTTTCGCGATGCCGAGCAGTTCCTCTTCCACCTTTTTGCCGAAGCTGGGGTGGACGATGAAGGCGACCTCTTCCACGGCTTCACCGGCCACGGCGGCCAGATCCTCCACGAGACGTTGTACAATGGGCTTGCCGGCGATGGGCAGCAGTGGCTTGGCGGTGGTGTGGGTGTGCGGACGCATCCGCTTTCCCATACCCGCCATGGGGACGATGATCTTCATTCCGTTTGTTCTCGCTCAGCGGGTGCCGGTATGTCCGAAACCTCCCGCTCCTCGTTCAGTGGCGCGAAGGTCCGCACTTTCCGTGAAAGTAACCCTGAGGTACCGGGCAATGACCAGTTGGGCAACCCGTTCCCCGTCCTTCACCTCAAAAGCTTCCTGCCCGTGGTTGATGAGGAGTACACCCACTTCGCCGCGGTAATCCGCGTCGATCGTGCCTGGGCTGTTGAGCACGGTGATGCCGTGTTTGAAGGCCAGTCCACTGCGGGGCCGCACTTGGGCTTCGGTGCCTTCGGGCAGTTCCAGGAAGAGGCCGGTGGGGATCAGGGCTCGTTGGCCGGGCGCTAAGGTGATGGAGGCATCGAGGTTGGCGCGAAGGTCCATGCCCGCGCTTTGGGCGGTGGCGTAAGAGGGGAGCGGGTGGTGGCTTTTGTTGGTGATGCGGACTTCGGTGTGCTTGGCGAGGACCTCGTTCATGGAGGCAAAGGTCGGAACGGATGTCTCGAACAAGCGCAGATGATCACACCAGATCTCCACCAATAAAGGCTGAAGGCTCCATCACCGGGATCTGGCTCGATACGAAGTCCTTGGTATTGCAGGTGATGATCGCATCCACACCAGTGGCATGCATGGCAGCGAAGTGTTGCACACCATCCTCAAGATCCGCGAATTCACTGGCGAAGCTGGCGTAGAAGTCGGCGTTCGCTACGGGCACCATCGTGAACAGGGGCAGCAGGCTGTTCATGGCCTTCACCACGCGGTCGCGATCCACATGTTTGCGGCTGATGCGCCACTTGTTGCTGAGTACGAACATGATGTTGGCCATCAGTATTGGCGTGGTCAGTCCGGTGAAACGCCCTTCCGCTAATGCATCCATCACCTCTTGGCTGGCGGCACTCTGATCTTCGGTGCCTGCCATAGCGGCGATCACCACATCGCTATCGATCAGTACGCGCATCAGGCACGCTTCTGTTTAGCCCGTGTGCTTTTGGCCTTCGCTTGACGCACAAGATGTCCCATCCGATCATCGCGTACAGCATCGGCCTCGGTAAGTTGAAGGGTGCCGCCCCACGTCTCACTCCACGCTTTGCGTTCGGGCTTCTTGGCGCTGGTGGCTTGTTCCACCACCTCTTCGAAGAATTCGCTCACGCTCTTGCCTTGGCGGCGGCTGTTCGCCTTCGCTTTTCGCACAATCGATTCCTCGATGCTGAGGGTGAGTTTCTTTTTCATGGCAAAACAAAGATACGTATCCGATGCACCGATACGTAATCCGCTAAAGGCTGCACTCTGAACCCGACCAGATACAGGTGTTCAAGACCATGGGTAGTAGGCTACTGCTCAGGCAGGAATGGGGACCTTCCGTGTGTACACGGAAGTCTTACCCGTTGCGCACTGCAACAAATTGGTCTCGTCGACCGAAGCGAAGCCCGGTGGAGGGTGGTACGCCTTGCTGGAGAGGGTCCAGCCGTAGTCGATCAGCAGGCGCTCCAGTGTTCCCTTCTTGATGGTGTCATCAATGAAGATCGACAGGGCTTCGGAAAAACCTTTCTTCGCTTCGGCCCGGCTATCGCCATAGGACGACAGTTCCAGCGAAGGCGCGTACGACACCCAGTAGTCGCCCTCCTTCACCAAGAGCACTTCCACTTCGATCGCCAAAGCTTTTGGCATGCTTACGAATGCGGTTGTTCGCGGCCATGATCCAAAGGTAACGGAGGGAAGGGGCTTAAGTTTGTGTTATCCATGAGCCACAGGTTCCAAGCAATCATCGAGCAGGACAAGGACGGCTACTTCGCCTATGTGCCGGAGCTGAAGGGCTGCCATACGCAAGGCGATAGCATGGACGAGGTGATGAAGCACATTGAGGAGGCGATCAATCTGTACATGAGCACGATGTAAGCTTCTTGTGAGCGACAGTCGGCGGGAAATCTAGCCGCGAGACCTGTCTGGGGTTCAGGGCTGATGAACGACTGCCCCTTACGAAAGCTTGTTCCAAGAATGCTGGCTTCCTCTTGGACACCCATTGGAGGCCGGAAGATTTCTTGTTTGCACGACCGTGCCGCACTTTTTGCATTGATAATTATTGGGACCATCCTCTCCAAGAACAGTCCAAGAGTGCTGCCCCGACGAGGGGCATCCGTTGGATGTTGGAAGATTATTGGCGCTGATGACGGTTGCACACTTGCTACACTGGAAGACTTTCATGGTCGTGATCTATTGGGTTTGAAAAGGTCGAAGGTGTAGGCGAGCTATTCTATGACCACGTGCCGTGTGACTGTTGTGTCGGCATTCGCAAGTTGTATTTCATAGCTTCCCTTGGCCAAATAGGAGAGGTCCAACGCGGACTGCGTGGGGCTGCCATTGGCTTGGAGGACCATGTTCGTTGCCAAACGACCGGTAACGTCAAATACGCGCACGTATACCTGTCCTATAAGCGTGTGTTTCAGTAGGAATTTGCCAGAACTTGGGTTGGGGAACACCAGCAGCTCAACTGTCGGTGAAGATTGTTGCACCACTCCAACCCCGGATCCAGCATACAGCCCAACTATCTCCTCTGCTGATAGCGCTCGATTCCAGAAGCCCAAGTCGTCCACGTCACCAGTAAGGTCTCTCCAATAGGTGTGTTGTGAGCGACCTATCCTGATCGGGTAAGACTGGAAAACGATTTGGCCACTTTCGGGGCCTCCACCAATGTATGTGCCGTCCAGAAAGGTCTTTGATGAATCCTCTGAACGTGTGTAGACTATGTGATGCCAAGAATTGTCTGTGACTGTATTGAACCCTGTGATCCCGCCACCTCCAATTCCATTCAGATGGGCTGACCCTCCAATCTCGTAGACCACCCAATTGTCGATCGCACCTGGGGAGTTGACAGGTCCACCCACAGGAAGTCTTGAAAGGATGGCCGGGTTCACATTCGGTGTTCCAAGAACGCTGGAAGGTCCGATGGGTGTTTTGAACCAAAAGGACCTTGTGTAGGTTTCGTTGTCCAACAACCCAGAACTGGTTGGTATTTCAACGTAGTCATCAATCCCAAAGTAGCTGAACGCGGCGGATGGATTGCCGAACCGATCTTGAGTTGGGGTTGCGCCGCTCACCGCACCGTTAAGTTCATTTCCACTTTCATCATTCGCATTCCCGCTGAACGGCCACCAGCCAACGAGTCCGTCGGTGGGGACATAACCAGGCACTTGGGCCGAGAGATCGGTAAGCAAGAACAGCGCTACGGTAGTGTGGAGAAGTCGACGCATGAGGTGGTTCGCTATGGGTGGTTGAAGAGAGAGTTGTCAACATGTCGATCACTCAATGATCAGTCGTTCGGTGATCACAGTCGAATTGTTCCGAACCTGCAACAGATAGGTGCCGGAACTCAGCCAAGTGAGATCCAAGAGCTGTTGTCCATTTCCTGCATTTGTCGGTAGGCTACCTGTGTAAACCTGTCGACCAGCTATATCCAGCACTTGGATTCCAATCGTTCCAGAAAGCGAAGTCTCGAGTACGAAACGGCCTGCGCTTGGATTAGGAAACACGCGTAGGTGCGGAGCCCCATTCGTTGTCTCGGTGACACCGACCCCTGATCCGGTATACAGGCTGTTCACTTCAGTGGGGGTCAAGGCGCGGTTCCAGATCCCAGAATCATCGATACTGCCATGATGATGATTGAGGCGGGATGGGTAGGTTCCGAAGAGCACCGAATCGAGCACGGTGCTCCATCCAGAGAAAGATTGTGTGCCGACCATGGTGCCGTTGAAGTAAAGTGACGCCGCCGCACCATCATAGGTCGTGGCGATATGATACCAGACTTGCGGTTCGTATTCAACCGCTACATCCAGATTGTTCTGTGGGCCATAGCCTGAATAGCGCAAGAAGTCTTCATTGTTCGCGTTCCGCCAGAAGTACACTTCGTTGTCCGCGCCATCGGTTCCGGCTCCGTATGCAAAGCCTTGGTTGGCGTCGAAGGCATCATTCTGCGGATAGTCTTCGCTGAGGATCCAGAACGAGATCGTTCGTGGGCTATTTCCAGCTGGAAGATTGCTGTAGCCGCAGGCGATGTAATCGCCAAAGCCATTGAAGCTGTAGGCAGCGTCAACTGTTCCGGTCCGATCGGTAGCTAAGCTTGCACCATTCACCACCCCATCATTCCCATTCCCGCTCTCATCGTTCGCATTCCCAGTGAACGGCCACCAGCCAATAAGTCCATCAGTGGGGACGTAGCTGGGCACTTGGGCGTTCGAGGCATATTGCAGGAAAAGACAGGCAACAAGGAGGAGAGTAATGCGCATGGAAGAGTGGTTGTTTCATCCGTTAATACCAAACGGATGAAGGAGGTAACCAGCCGCGGTGTAATTCAGCGGAACCTGAAGTACACGGCGATGCCGAGGAAGCCGATCAGTGAGGCGACCAGCAACCACCAAGCTCCTGATCCAGAGTCCTCTTCGAGTCGCTCTGGCTCCCCGAGCACTTGCCAACCAGCCCAGTGAAGGGGCATTCGGTCCTCTTCTGTTACGCACTGTTCCAAGTAGGTCAACTTCGCACGTTGTAGTGCTATGTCCTTCGGAAGTCCCTTGGCCAATTCCTCACGGAAGAGGTCGACCAATCGGATGGAAGAGGCTTCGTCGGCCAGGTATTGCGAACTCACCACATAACGAGCACCGGCCAACAAGAAGGCACGAGAAAAAGAGATGGCGCTACCGCTCCTGTCGGCCTCGAAAAGTCCGCTTTTACAGGCCAGATGGACGACGAGATCGGCGCGCAGGTCCAAAGGCAAAAGGTCGCTGGGTTCTATCCAGAAATTACTGGTATCGGTACTGAAGTAGTGTCGCGGTTGGTTGTCCCGTTCGTGACCTCCTACGCAATGTCCGGCGAGGTAGATCTCCGCAGCCGAAGGAAACTCGCGTAGCATTTCGCTTTCCTTAAAGGAGGAGTCGACCTCGGCCTCCATTGCCCATCCGCGCAAAGCACTGCGCATCCGTTTCAGATCGGTGAGTTGGCCAGTGCCGGGCGCTGGAGCGATGTACAGCGTTTTGGTCGCGAAGGATTTGGCCTCCTCGACGTTCGGCGCTATCAACAACATGGGGTAGCTAAAGGCGTGGCGTTCCACCAATGGGTTGCAGCGTCTTATCTCCTTTGAATTCGTATCGGCCAGTAGTGCATCGAATGCGACGAATGCGGCATCGCCACTGGGGAGCACTCGGATGCGGGAAGCTTTGCGCAGGACAGGAGCGACCGGCAGGTAAACCTCGTTGTGCAACAAGTGATATTCGCTTCGATACGAGGCAGTTGTCTTGTGATCTAGATGTGCGGTGATACGGAGCGGGAACTTTGGCTCACGCGCTATGAAGGCGACCGTATCCCTGGTGATAGCGAGCAAGAGCAATTTCTCCTTTAACCCACCGAGGTTGCTTTGAGCGCAGACAAGAACAGCCTCTTTTTGGGAGAGATGTTCCCGCACTGAACGAAGCATGTTCGGTGGTGGGTCACCAAGGAGTGTGGTCTTTCCGCGAATGGACTGCGCGGTATTCCAAGCATCACGCCTGCTCTTCTCGGTGGCCCAGAGGGCTTGCTCGATGTAGGTCGTGTCTCCGGTCAGCTCCCAAAGGCGTGAACAGGTTGCCATGATGGTCGGAAAAGGAGAGATCCAGTATTGGTCGTCGAAGAACAGACCACCTGCCGTGGCTCGGCTATCGAGGTAACTCGTGAAGTGATCTTGGGCGTTGGTCAGTTCGAGGAGAAAAGTCTTCAGAATTCTTTTGTCGTTGCGCCACGGCTCCTGATCTAGGACGAAAGAACTATACCGGAGACCGGTTAACCATGTGGAAGCTAGGTCGTCATTATGGCCGGTCTTATATCCAGGCCCGACCAACACTTCTGTGCGCTGGAACCACCAGAGTGCGCTATCTGGCCTATCGCCATAGATGTGAAAAAGACAGCGCAGGTTCTGTAAGGTGCCTCGTTCGGCCAATTGCGCCGGATAGTTAGCTTCCAGAATGCGGATCGCTGCAAGCTGCTCACGGTCGCAGATCGGACCATAGGGTCCAGAGTCGTAGAGTCCCGATACCAAACGGTCCATCGCGGCATTGGAGATAGCCTTGTGCAGGTTCGCTTGCCAATAGGGGATCACATCCGTACGACGAGTGAGTAGCGTTTGTGCCGTATCGAACAATGCGAAGAGCACCTCATGACCGTTGTGGATGTTGCGATGTGTCGTGCCGAGTGTTTGATAGATCATGTACCCGCGTCGCCAGGTCGAGCGATCTACGGCTCGCCGGTAGCGTGCCAACGCCTTGTTCCCCCAAGCCAGAGCCTGTTGAGGCTTGATGAAGAAGTTGGCATACCGCGATCGGTTCACTTCCACACGTGCCCAGCGCTGATCATCATTATCGGTGAGAAGTATGGCCGCACTGTCATTCCACGCTGTGAAGAGCTCCATGCTTGCGCGTTGTGCGTAGCACTCCGCCATGAGCATACAGGTCTCGAAGCGCAACCTGTTCGCTGAGCCAGTGGCGCGAATTATACCGTGAAGTTGTGCGATCACACTATCCGAAGCGCCCTTCGCAAAGGCGATCTCCAAGCGGTCGATGACCGGCTCCTGTGCAGCTACGGGAACTAGGGAGACACAAAGAAGGGGCGCGAGAAACCTGCGGAGAAAGGCCGCAATTGATCGGTTCAGGGCCTCCATCCTGCTTCAGAAGCGAGGGCTTCCAAACGATCTTGGTAGGGGTGGTCCTTCGCAGCGAGTTGTTCCTTCCAAAGACGTTGCGCCTCGGAAGAATTGTTCACGCTCATGGCGGAAAGCATCAAGTGGTATAGCGCTTTGTTGCGGAACGAAGAAGCAGGTTGATCAACAACAGCTTCAAACGCCGCCGTTGCATCCTGCTCCAATTGCATTTGCGCCAGACCGATGAAGAAAAGTGTTGTATCGGTTCGTGGAAGTTGGTCCAAGGTTGTGATCGCTGTTGAGTAGTCTCTCATGCCATAGGCCTGCATGGCCTCATCCATGATCACCTGAGGTTGACGACCCGCTGACATGAATACAGGCAGCGGAGATTCATGCACCGCGTAGCGTTCAGCCAGTTTGGGTAGCGAGTCACTTTCTCTGAGGAAATGCCAGCCACCGATGCTGAGTAGAAGTGCGATCGACGCGGCTGCGGCCCAGGCCCATGTTCTCTTGGGCGTGGACGATAGCTCCACAATATTGTCATTGTGTGCTTTGCGCTGCCCCTGTTCTGCGAACACATCTACCAAGGCTTGGCGCGCGGCGCGATAGGCATGGAGTTCGTACAGTAAGGGCTCATCTTCCTCAAGCCTTCCCTCGAAAGCGTAGCGTTCAGCATCGCTCATGCGCCCTTCCACGAACGCCTCGATACGCTCGATATCCTGGTGTTCAGAGTGCATTGAGGAAGGACATGATCGCACATGTGCGGATGACAAGCATAGATAGTTTCTTCAGTCCCTCGTACTTCATCTTCTTCGCCACATCCGCATTGTTGTAACCCATAGTGGCAGCGATTTCTTGCATACTTCGCTCTTCGTAGTAGTAGAGTCGGAGCACCTCTCGCTGCCGTTCGGTTAACTGGGCCAATCCTTCCCGCACCACGCTCCGAGCGTGTTCCATGTTGAATAACGATTCAACCTCTGGTAACTCGAACAAGTCATCTGCTAGGTCGAAATCAACGTTCCCATTCGACTTACGGGAACGTATGAGCTTCAATGTTTGATTGCGTCCAATGGCATACAGGAATGTGGAAGGTTGGCAGTCCAATTCCGCATCGCCGTCTTGCTTCGGGCGTTGGGAATATGCAGTCACCGAATCTTGGTAGACATCTTCCGCATCGGCCTCTGATATCCCGAAGCGCTGCTTCACCCACCGCAGAAAGGGTTTGCGGTGCTCGGTGTACAGGGCTTGGATGTCGCTATCACTCATCGCTACGAAGTTGGTGAGATCGGTCTCTCCATCCGCCATAACGCGGCGATATATCCCATTAGCACCACCGCCCGCACCCCATACTTCACCACTCCCTCCAACGCCACCTGTTCGCACCCCCACCACAGCACCACCGCCCCCGCCATGTACAGCAGCACACGGCTCACGTTGTACGGGATCGGGTAGTGCTTTTGGCCCCAGAAGTAGCTGATGATGGCCATGCCCGCGTAGCACGCCAGTGTGGCCCAGGCGCTGCCCATGTAGCCGATCACGGGGATCAGTGCGAAGTTGAGCGCGATGGTGATGGCTGCGCCGATGAGGGCGATGGTACCGCCGGTCCGGGTGCGGTCGGTGAGCTTGTACCACACGCTCTGGTTGTAGTAGATGCCGAGGAACACGTTGGCGAGCATGAGGATGGGCACCACACGCAGCCCTTCGTGGAAGGCCGGGTTGGGGATGAACCATTTGAAGAGGTCCATGAAAAGCATCACCACCAGGAAGGCGCTCATGCACACGGCCACGAACACGTTCATGATGCGGGCGAAGGTCTCCTTGCTGTTCTTCTCTTTCGCGTGGCTGAAGAAGAACGGCTCGGCGCCCATGCGGAAGGCCTGGATGAAGAGCGTGATCAGCACCGCGAGTTTGTAACACGCGCCATAGATCCCGATCTGCGCATCGGCAATGTCGGCGGGCAAGAGGTACTTGAGGATGATGCGGTCCGAGGTCTCGTTGATCATGCCCGCGAGGCCGGCCAACATCAACGGTAGGCCGAACGCCGCCATGGCGCGCAGCAATTGTTTCTCGATGTGCGCAGGCGATGGCCACGATGGCAACAGCACCAACAACTTCACAGCGGTGGCCACCAAATTGATGGCGAACACGTAGCCCACACCGAAGCTGGGGTCGTACGCCGCATCGATCAGGCCGTTGGTCTCGCCCATGTTGTAGCGCTTCATGCAGTAGAGGATGAAGAACAGGCTGAGGCCCACGTTCACCGCTACGCTAAGCATGTTGATGAACGCGAATTTCCACGGGCGACCTTCCTGCCGCAGCCGCGCCATCGGGATGGTGGTGACGGTGTCGATGCCGATGATGAGCACCAGCATCAACACGGAACTGGCGTAGGCCGGAAAGCCGAGACCGCTAGCGATGTTGCCAGAGGACGCACCGGCAAACACCATGAATAGCAACGCTGGAATGAGCAGGCCGTAAGTTGCTGTGCTGTACAGCGTCCGCCCATTGTCGTTCTGCTGTGCGAGTGGTGCTTTCACAGCAAAGCGGAAGTAGGCCGTTTCCATGCCGAAGGTGAGCACCACGTTGAGCAAAGCCGTCCAGGAATACAACGCGGTGACCACACCATACTCCGCTGGTTCGAACACGAACTTGCTGGTGTACAACGGCACCAACAGGAAGTTGATGAAGCGCGCAACAATGCTGCTGAGCCCGTAGATGGCCGTTTGGCCGGCGAGTTTGCGGAGGGCGCTCACGGTGGCCAGGATCAGTTGAATCGGTATTGATAGCGAGTGACCTTCACATCCTGAAGAGTAATGACAACATGTTCCATTGGGAGGCCGAAGTCGTAGTACGTGAACAGCTCCTTTTCTTGGTATCGAACCTCGTTCTCCTTCTTGTAGAGGAGCTGAGTGTGGTCATAGTAGTAGTTTGTTCTATAGACCACCTGCTGGCCACCCCAGATCATGTCCCACAGCGTTTCAGAGGTCCGTCTTTCCCCTTCGGAGGTGACCTTCTTGCCCAGACGATAACTAGATGTATCTGAGCGATACCAGTATGACTGATGGGTTCGCCCCAAACTATCGATGTCTACGGATATGGAGTCAGTCTTTTGGCCATCGTCGATGCGGATCACCTCGTTCCCATTATTCAGCGTGATCAAACAAACTCGATGCTCCGAACTATCCTTGAGAACGACATGGGTGGGGTGAGGGCTTGACAACGTCAAATCCCACCAGATCGTCTCGCCCTTGTATTTCCCTCGGAGCGTTGTCATCATGGACAAATACTTGACGACGCGACCAAGCGAGTCGTAGCTGATCGTATCCAAGAACACATCATCCACATCCGATCGTTTGACAGAAGTCAGTTGTCCAGAGCCTGTATAGCGATACACGCAAGACTGCGAGACCTTTCTTCGCCCGCGCTCTATCCAAGTGGTCTCTTCCTTGATGACCTGTCCTTTATCATTCAAGGAATATGTTGTTTCAGTGCCGTTCTGATGGATCTCGATCACACGGGTCACTCCTTTTGAACGTAGGGCTGAACGCATCCCTGCATCGAATGGTAGCAGAGCATCGAAGTCGGGTGCGCGAAGGAAGTATGGATTGGATGGAGATTTCGCCCCTCCACTAACGGTGACCAGGAGCGCAACGATGCTGCTGAGCCCGTAAATGGCCGTTTGGCCGGCGAGTTTGCGGAGGGCGCTCAATGGAACGCAGATATCACAGGTGGATATGATAACGCAGATAATGCAAGCGGACTTCTGATCTGCGTTGATCTGCGCTTGATCTGCGTCATCTGCGTTCTATTCACCTGTGAAATTCGCCTTCCTCTTCTCCACGAACGCCGTCGTCCCTTCCTTGAAATCCGCCGTGCCGAAGCACTTGCCGAATTCTTCGATCTCGCGTTGCAGGCCGTTGGCGGCGGGTTCGTAACCGGCGTTCACCGCGCGGATGGCGGCGGCGAGGGCGGTGGGGCTGTTCTTCATGATGCGGACGGCCAGTTCGTGTGCGGTGCTCAGGAGTTGATCCTGTGGTACAACGCGGTTCACCAGACCCCATTGCAGGGCGTCGTTCGCATCGATCATCTGCGCGCTCAAGATCATCTCCATCGCCTTGCCTTTGCCAACGAGGCGAGGCAGGCGTTGAGTGCCGCCGTAGCCCGGGATCACACCGAGGCTCACTTCGGGCAGGCCCATCTTGGCATTGTCGCTGGCGATGCGCACGTGGCAGCTCATGGCCAGTTCCAATCCACCGCCCAGCGCGAACCCGTTCACGGCAGCGATCACCGGCTTGCTCATGTACTCCATATGGTCGAAGAGTTTCTTCTGGCCATCGGCGGCCAGGGCCTTGCCATCCGCCACACTGAAGTCCGCGAACTCCTTTATATCGGCACCGGCCACGAAGGCTTTCGCACCGCTACCGGTGATGATGACCACGCGCACGCTCTTGTCCGCATCGGCTTCGGTGAGCGCACGATCGAGTTCTGCGATGGTGTCGCGGTTCAGCGCGTTCAGCTGTTCGTGCCGGTTGATGGTGATGGTGCGGACGTTGTCGGCGTCAGTGAGGAGGAGGTTGGTGTAGGACATGAAGGGATTAGCGGATGTGCTGATGAGCGGATTAGCTGATGCGGGTCCGTCTGGACAGGACCAAAAGTACCTGTGGAATGGGAAGTTGGCGAGTGGTCACTTCTGGAGAACTGGCAGCGCTACGAAGAAGCTCGTTCCCACACCGACCTGCGTCTCGAACCAAACGGTTCCACCAGCCTGTTCCACCATCCGTTTCACCATGGCGAGGCCCAGGCCTGTGCCGCTGGTCTTTGTGGTGAAACTGGGGGTGAAGATGCGTTCGCGGTCGGCGTCGGCGATGCCTGAACCGTTGTCGCGCACTTCGATCAAGGCATTGCTTCCATCGTTCTTCAGCACGACTTCGATCCTACCAGCGCGGTCTTCGGGGATCGCTTGCAGCGCGTTCTTGATCAGATTGTTCAGCACACGCACGAGGTGTTCGCGGTCGGCTTTCACCAAGAGTTCCGGCGCGGAGTTCAAGGTGATCGTCGCGTTCACTTCACCGGCGAACAAGGCGACGACACTGCGTGCGACCTCGTTCACATCCACGATGGTTTCCTTGGCCGCGCTCAGTTGTGCGAAGCGCGAGAAGTCACCGGCGACGCGGCTCAGCACATCGATCTGTTCCACCATGCTGGTGGTGAAGCGGTCCAGTTTCGCCTTCGCATCGGGCGCGTTCGGATCCCACGTGTGCTGGAAGTGCTGGATGTTGAGCTTCATCGGCGTTAGCGGGTTCTTGATCTCGTGCGCCACCTGTTTCGCCATTTCCTTCCACGCGCTTTCGCGTTCGCTGCGGGCGAGTTTTTCGGCGCTTTCACGTAGCTCATCCACTTTGCGGTTGTAGACTTCCACAAGCTGTCCTACTTCATCCTTGCCGCGATAGGGTAGTGGTTTGTTGGCGCCTTGCAGATCCACGGCGGAGAGCGATCGCTTCAGCAGATCCAAAGGGCGCGTGGTCCAGTTGCTGATGAAGACGGCCACCAGCACGCTCATCGCGAAGAGCAGCACGAAGAGGTTGACCACAGCGACCAATACACCGGACCGTTCTTGTTCCTGTTGCCGTTGATCGGCGAAAGAGGGGACCGAGAGGTAGCCGAGCACGACACCTTTCCGGTCACGCAGCGGCATGTAAGCGCTTTGGTACTTTGCGGTGCCGATGGATTCCTGGTGAACGAGATCACTCGCTTGATCCACCACCATGCGGGCGTATGCGACGGCATCCATGCGCGGGCCGAGCAGCCCGTTGGCGAAGACCTGTGGACGCGAGGAAGCGATCATCATGCCTTGTCGATCGTACAGGGTTATGTCGGCGAAGAGCACATTGCTCAGTTGCGCGAGCACGTGTTCCAAGTAGCGGGAGCCGTCGCGTTGCAAGGGCGGTTGGCCATCCATCTTCTGCTGCAGCTCGGCATGTGCGGAGCGTGCCTTCTCCAGGATGGTGGTCTCGGATCGTTCCGTGTATTGGCGCGTGAGCAACTGTTGCGCACCGGCGCCGAAGAAGAACAGTCCGATGACGGCGAAGAGCAATAGCGCAGCGCGCACTTTTCCAGCGATCCCCAAGGGAGGTATGTGCCGCGCGCGGATGAACATGCGGACCAACGCGGCAAGTGCCAGCAGCAAGGAGAACAGCGCGAAGAGGTAACTGAAGGTGGTGGCTTGATCCACCAGCGAAGGAAGTGGTGTGCCCAAAGCGAGCAAGGTGCCATTGACCGATCCGCGCGCGAGGTATTGCATGTTGTTCTCTTCGTACCACAACATGCCTTCGGGGCCGAGGTTGCGCGTCCAACGAAGAGGTACACCACGTGTGTTCCACCGGTCCACCAGCACGCCGTGTTCGTAGCGGGCGATGGCGTATCGCTCGGTGCGGCGCCCGATGGGGTCTTCCCCGGAGAGCAAGAGTTCGGGGAATCCAAGGCCTTGTGCAGCGGATCGCGGAAGCAGTTCGATGATCAACTGGCCGGGTGTGGAATTATCCGTCGGCATCACCACCAAGCGTGCGTGATAGAAAGGTCCGTCCACGCCTCCTTGATCGAAGAACAGGTCAGGCATATCAGCTAATGCCGTATGGTCGGCGAAGCTGGAACGCGCCTTTTCCAAACTGCGCGGTGCGGTGCCTTCGGCTCGGCAGCGTGGTGCGCCCGCTGCATCGAAGGCGAACACCCGCACATCATACCGTTCCCAGAAGGCCCCGGAGAAGATCTGTCTAACAGCGGCGTCCAACTGACCGGCTTCGCAGGGTTTGGGAGATGTGATGATCGCGTGCAACGCAGGGTCGGCGCGGAGCAGGGGAGCCACTTCGCGGAAGAGCGTTTCCACCACGGGGTCTTCCCGCACACTGAGGCGTTCGGCCAGCACGGTCCGTTCGCGCTGTTCGCGGTCGCGCGTGTACTTGGTGAGGATGTGCGAGGATACCGCCGCGAGCACACCCAGCACCAACAGCGCATGGGCGAAACGGAACCGATCGCGGTTGGCCAGGAAGAACAAGAAGAGCAATGGCACCGGCCACAGGAACAGCACGGTATCGCGGATGCCTTCGCGGTGATGCAGGGCGATGGAGATGGCGAGCACCCCTGCGCCGATGAGCCATGGGAGCCACGACGAACGTGCTTGGGCGAATGCGTGGATGCAGGTATCCGCCAGCAGTGACCAAGCGACGAAGAGCAGTGCGATGCCCAGTACGGCCGCCACACTGGCCCCGTTCAAACTTTGCACGTGGTAGAGGTCCAGATCAACACTGCTGTCGTTCACCAGACCGATGATGGTGTGCGTGACCCAGGCCGCTGCGGCGAACAAGAAGGCCCAGACCAACGCAGCGGCCCAATTCAACCGAGCACCAACGACCACGTGGCGGATCACACGGCGGATAAAGAAGGCGGCAAGAACGAGCAGTGCGGCATTGATCACCAGATCACCCAAGGAAGGAAAGGCGAACGAAGCGGCATAGGTCGCGGGATCGAACAGCGGGAGCCTGTCGAACGGTGCGGAGGGGATGAAGTAGAGTACGGCCCAACGTAGCGCGAAGAGCGATGTCACGAATGCTGCGATGGATGTCCACCGATACCCGCGTTGCGCGAGCACCATGTTGACCGTTGCGGAAGCGGCGATCGCGCATGCTGCCGCGGCGATCAAGAGCAACAGTTTCAGGATGATCCACGGGCCCACGTCCAAAGCACCATCGCGCCATGCCAGCCGGAGTAGCGGTTCTCCGGCGGCATCAAGAAGTACAGGTCCTGCGGCAGTACGCGGCTGTGCCACCAATCCGTCGGGGGTGTTCAGCGAGGGATGGAATCCGCGTTGGATGTACTTGTTCTCGATGGCGGGCGTGATCCAGACGGGACCCAAAGCGTGCAGGTGCAACGACCCCACGGAGGTGCGCGCATGTTGATGGATCGCTTCGGGAAGAACGCGTTGTGCGGGTTGAGTGCCCTGGAGCACTAGCGAAGGGTCGGCGGGAAGTTGGCCCGACCAGCACACCAAGCTGTCGTTGACGAAACCGAGGTAGACGGTTCCGTTCAGCAGGCGCTCTTCTTCGAGTTCTTCGGAATTGCGCCTCATCCATTCGGCGGCACCCTGTTCGGCCAGGGCTTGCATCCACTGTTCTGTTCCGGCGGCAAGGCGAGCAGCTTGTTGATCCAGCGTATGCTGAAGGCGCGCTGCTTCGTTCGTAGCGCGTGCATCGGCATCCGGCTCATGCACCATCCACGCGGCGAACGCGAGCAGGACGGATAGCAGGAGGAGCAGGGCTGTGCGAGGCATCTGTGCCAGGGGCCGCAAGGGCCGAGCCAAAGTAAGACGGACGGTCTAGCGTTCTTCGCCGGTGATGATCAGCTTGCGCACGATCGGTCCGTTGGTGGTCCAGAGGCGGAGGAGGTACTGGCCACCAGCCACCATGTGCACCGGCAGCGAGATCCGATCGGCCTGGAACGCCATGGCGACCTGCAGCACGCGACCTTGCTCATCCACCAGCTCGGCACGCTCGATAGCGCCGTCGGGCAGAAGTACCTGCACGCGGTCCACGGCGGGGTTCGGCCAGATCAGTGGTTCAAGCTCTCGCGCAGGGGCTATGCTTACGATATTCGAGAAGGCGGCTGTGCCATCGATATCCAACTGCCGCAACCTGTAGTACGCCACTGAAGCACGCGGTGCGGTGTCCATGCACGCGTAATCGAGCACGCTGGTGCTATTGCCGGCAGCGGGGATCGCCGCTATTACGCTCCACTGTGCAGCATCCGTTGAACGCTCGACCTGGAATAGTGAACTGCCGTTCTCCGAAGCAGTGGACCAGAGGAGTTGCACGCGCTTGTCGGGGAGTTCCTCTCCTGAGAATGACAACAACTCCACTGGCAGGGGTGTGTTCGCACTGGCCGTACCCAGTGTGAAGCGTACACCGTTGGTGAGGGCTGTGATACTGGAGAAGCGGTAGCGCCCGCCGCCGAGGCTGGTAGCACCGGAAATGGCGATCTCGTCCGCGAAAGCGTTGTCGTTGTCCGTATCCACAAGGAGGCGTAGATCAGTTGCGTTCACGCTGCTGAACGCGGAAAGGTCGAATGTCATATCAACCGCACCTACGTCGATCGGGGAAGAAGAGGTGTTCAATTCGCTCACACGCCAAGTGCGATGCCACCGCCCCACAAGTCCTATAGGTCTATCAAATACGCCGAAGGTCCCAAGCCCCCCGTTATCGTGTCCCCAGAACAGGAACTCGCCGTCGTTCAGGTTATTCGCCCCGCTGATCTGCACGATCCCCGTTCCCTTGGAATCCGTTTGAATGCTGGTCGATGAGGTGCGCCCGATGCCAGCTACATCGTGATCATGATTGCCGTTGGCAGCATCATCTTGCCGAAAGAGGTCCAAGCTGGCGAGTGGAGTATTGTATTTCGCCGCGAGGTAGTTGTTCACGATGATGCGTTGTGCATCGTTCAAGACCGTGTTGTAGAGGATGATCTCGCTGATGTACCCATTGAATCGCGACACGTTGGTACCTGTTCCGGTATGGCCCCGAAGGATGCCGACATAAAGATCCGACGTGTAGTTGGGGATGCTGGTTGCGCTTTCTGTCCCGTTCCCGACAGAGGCATTCCCGTCAAAGAGGATCTGGTCGTTCGTATTGCTTGGCGTTGCGCCGTGGTAGGTGAAAGAGTTCAGGTAGGTGGTTCCCGTTGTGTAATTAGTGGAGCTGGAGATCCTGTTGTTCGTGTTCACGACATCCAGCTGCTGGTGTATGGTGCTTCCGCTGCTACCGCCCCAGAGGAACCAGTCGTATGCTTCTTGCACATCCACACCATCGCGTTTGGAAAAGAAGCAACGCGGCGCAGAAGAAACGGTACCGGGGAGTAGCCTGTACACCACGAAACCGGTAAGCCCGTTCATACCCTCCAACGTGCTGTTGTCCGGCACGCGCAGGAAGTCGTAATTGGTCTGATCGTTGTCGAATAGGATAGCCGGGTAACCGTTGTGGATGGAACCCGCAAGCACGGGCCTTTGGGCGGCCACGGTCTGCGTGGCGTTGTTGCCGTTGCCGGACCGATCGCTCCAGCCGCTTACCGCACCGGCGGCCACCGTGACATGATAGTTCGCATCGAGCCAGAGGACGTTGGAGGTTTGTGAGCCTACGCCACCGGGTCCTGATTGACCAAGGGAGAGCAGGGGCAGCAGGAGCGCTGGCCAGAAAGCGTGGAGCAGTTGCATGAGGTGGGACGGGAGTCGGCCTTCTACGCTAGCGCCGCGTGCAGGTTGCTGAATAGTAGGGTCTGTTTGCGGCATGGATCCCTCGTGCTTGGCCACTGGGCCTTTTGGGTCGTGGGGTTGCGAAGGATCCGCCATGGACAGAAGCGGCTGATCGGCATAAGGAACAAGATGATCGACGTGATCCGATGCCGGTGCGTGGACCTCCGTCAACGTGGATGGCGCTTTGGTTCGCGAAGGCGAGGATCCACCCGGGTTAGCTGGAGAACGGGCGTAGCACCCTGAACGGTCCGACCAGACTGAAGCATTATCGTGTTCGGAATGTCCGTCATATCGGCAAATGGGCCCCACGATACCCGGTATCGGGTGAGCGATCGTCGATCGGATAACCCTTTTCGTCGGATCGGCGTAGAACGGTCCGGCCCACCACTCATGGGCCAATTGACCTCTCCGAATGAAACAGGCACTGCTCCTCGTGCTTGGACTGCTCCTTGCGGGGTATCTCCGAGCCCAAACCGGCACCGAATTCTGGCTCGCTCCGCCGGACGTTACCGTCCACCACGGTGATCAGCCGATCTACCTCAACGTTACAACGGGGGCTGCGGCAGCCACGGTCACCATTTCGCAACCGGCCAACGCGGCGTTCAACGGCGGCACGCCCATCGTCCTCAATGTAGGGGCGAACACGGCCACACGCTACGACCTCACGGCCTTCAAAGCCCAGCTGGAAACGAAGCCCACCAACAGTGTGCGGAACACCGGCCTATTGGTCCAGTCCACGGCACCGATCACCAGCTACTACGAGGTCAGCTTCTCCAACAACGCGGACATCATGGCCTTGAAGGGCCCGAATGGCTTGGGCGAGGAATTCTACATCCCGCTGCATAAGCACGCACCATTCTACAATCACAACTACGCACCCAACAACAACGACCTGGCCTATGCCTCGTTCGACATCGTAGCTACGGAGAACAATACACTTGTCATGATCTATTCGCCCGTGGCGGTGGATGGTCATGCGGCGCTCACCCCGTTCACGGTGACGCTGAACCGTGGGCAAACCTATTCCTGCGCCAACACGGCACCCGCCACGCACTTCGATCCGGCCACGCACCCCAGCGGGGCCGTTGTTCTTTCCAACAAGCCGGTCGCTGTTTCGCTGAAGGATGATTCCAACCACAACCCCAGCGGAAGTTGCTACGATCTGATGCTGGACCAGATCGTGCCGGTGAATATTCTGGGCACTGATTACATCGGGATCAAGGGCGGGCTTAACGCTACCGGTGATGAGTCGATGTTCATCATGGCCGTGCAGAACAACACGTTGGTGTACGCCAATGGCAATCCTACTCCTTTGGCAACCCTGTTCGCGGGTCAGTACTACCGGCACGACATGGACAACCTGGCAGCTGGTACGGGTGCCTATATCAATACGAGCAAGCCCGCGTATGCCATCCACGTCACCGGCTTCGGCTGCGAACAAGGTATGGCCATCTTGCCGCCACTGAACTGCGCGGGAAGTACACAGCTCAGCTTCACAAGATCCACGAACGAATCATTCTTCCTGCATCTGTTGGTGCGCAACGGGTCACAGGATGATTTCATTGTCACCGGGCCCGGAACGGCCACGATCCCGGCAAGCGCATTCAGCGCGGTGCCCGGCACCGGAGGCGTATGGATGGGTGCACGTATCCAGTACAACACAACCGAGGTACCCGTAGGCCAAGCATTCATCGTGACCAACTCCACGGAGGTGTTCTCGCTCGCAGTGATCAACGGTGGTGCTGCAACAGGCTGCCGTTACGGGTTCTTCTCGGAGTTCAGCGGCAAGATCGAAGTGAACGCAGGGGTGAACCAGAACCGCTGTGCCGACCAGAATGTCCAACTCGCGGGGTCCGTCACAGGCGGAAGTACCTCAGGCATTTGGACGTCCAACGGAAGCGGCACCTTCTCGCCGAACGCCACCACTTTGAACGCGCAATACGTACCCAGCATCGGCGACATCGCGCTGGGCACGGTCACCCTCACGCTCACCTCAACGGGTAGCTGCACGCCGGTGAGCGATGACATGACGATCACGATCACGCCACGTCCGCAACCGGAAGCTGGTCCTGATCAATTGGTATGCA
This sequence comes from Flavobacteriales bacterium UBA7690, assembly GCA_002482775.1. Taxonomy (GTDB): domain Bacteria; phylum Bacteroidota; class Bacteroidia; order Flavobacteriales_F; family PHOS-HE28; genus PHOS-HE28. The sequence continues at coordinate 25,627 of DLGQ01000015.1, forward strand.
CGAACAACCCGGCGGTTCCCCTGTCGGGTTCTGTTCTGAATGCTGTTGGCGGTGTGTGGACCGGTGGTACAGGGTCCTTCCTGCCATCGAATTCCAACATGAACGCGACGTACACCCCGACCAATGCCGAAGTGTTGGCCGGTTCCATTCGTCTGTACCTCACCACAACGGGCAACGGTGTTTGCACAGCGGTGCAAGACAGCGTGTTCATCACCTTCACGCCATCGCCCACGGTGAGCGCCGGTGCTGATCAGAGCCGTTGTTCGAACAACGCAGCAGCATCGCTCAGCGGAGCGTTCACCGTTGCCACCGGTGTGATCTGGAGCGGCGGCGCGGGCAGCTTCGACCCCAGCACCACCAACCAGAACGTAACGTACACACCTACCGCGGCCGAGATCGCCAACGGCAGTGTCACGCTTACCCTCACCACTACGGGCAACGGGAATTGCCTTGCGGTGAACGATCAGGTCACGCTCACCTTCACCCCCGGTCCCACAGCGAACGCTGGCGCGAACTCATCGGCTTGCGCGAACAATGCCACGATCAACCTGAACGGAAGTGTAACGGTCGCAACCAGTGGAGCATGGAGTGGAGGCACCGGTGTCTTCACGCCGAACAGCAACACGCTGAATGCGACGTATGCACCCACAGCGGCAGAGATCGCAGCGGGAACGTTGACGCTCACGTTGACCACCACGGGCAACGGCACGTGTTTGCCTGCAACAAGCAACCGCACCATCACCTTCACGCCAGCACCCACAGTGAGTGCGGGAGCGAACGGATCGGTGTGTGCCAACAACAGCGCCATCTCCTTGAATGGATCCGTGACGGTTGCCACCGGCGCGACATGGAGCGGCGGAACAGGAACGTATGCGCCGAACGCGAACACGCTGAACGCCGTGTACACGCCAAGTGCTGCGGAACGAACAGCGGGAACAGTTACGTTGACATTGACCACCGTCGGCAACGGCACCTGCAATGCCGAGAGCGCGCAGGTCACCTACACGATAACACCAGCACCAACTGCGAATGCGGGCAGTGATCGTGTGGTGTGCGCGAATAATGCAGCGGTCACCTTGAACGGATCCTTCACCATTGCCACTGGCGGTGTATGGAGCGGTGGCGCGGGCACCTTCGACCCCAGCACCACGAACATGAACGCGATCTACACACCCACGGCGGCGGAGATCGCGAACGGCAGCGTAACGCTGACGTTGACCACTACCGGTAACGGTGGTTGCGTGGCGGTTGCGGACCAGATGGTGATCAGCTTCACGCCCGCTGCGGTGGTGAATGCGGGTGCGCCGGTTTCTGTTTGCGCGAACAACGCAGCAGTCGCATTGAACGGAAGCGTGACCGGAGCGACCGGTGGCGCATGGAGTGGTGGTGCGGGTACCTATGCACCGAACAACACCACGCTGAACGCGACCTACACGCCAACGGCCGGTGAGATCGCGGCGGGCACTCTTACGTTGACCTTGACCAGCACCGGCAATGGTACTTGCTTGCCCGTGACCAGCAACCGTGTGATCACCTTCACGCCAGCACCTGTCGTGAACGCTGGTGCGAACGCATCGGTCTGTGCGAACAATAGTGCGATCAGCCTGAACGGATCTGTGACCGGTGCTACCGGTGGAACGTGGACGGGCGGTGCAGGAACGTACGCGCCCAACAACACCACGCTGAACGCGACCTACACGCCGAGTGCGGCAGAACGCGCAGCTGGAACAGTGACGCTGACCTTGACCAGCACGGGCAACGGCAACTGTAATGAAGTCGCTGATCAAGTGACCTTCACGATCACACCTGCACCTACCGCGAACGCTGGTGCGGATCAGTCCTTGTGCAGCAACAATGCGGTGGCCACACTCGGTGGATCATTCACCATTGCTACCGGCGGCGTGTGGAGCGGTGGCGCGGGCACCTTCGACCCGAGCACCACCAACATGAACGCGACCTATACGCCCACGGCGGCGGAGATCGCGACGGGCAACGTTACGCTCACACTCACCACGACGGGCAACGGTACCTGCAACCAGGTCACGGATAACATCACCTTGAACTTCACGCCTTCACCGGTAGTGAACGCGGGTGCTGCTGTCTCGCTGTGCGCGAACAATGCTGCGGTTTCCCTGAACGGAAGTGTGACTGGAGCAACGGGTGGAGTATGGTCCGGC
>DLGQ01000015.1:27886-86547 GCA_002482775.1 Flavobacteriales bacterium UBA7690
GCTGACCCTGACCTTGACGAGCACGGGCAACGGCAATTGTAATGCTGTTTCCGCGAGTCGCGTGATCACCTTCACGCCAGCTCCTGTTGTGGATGCCGGTGTGAATGCATCGGTCTGCTCCAACAACAGCGCGATCAGCTTGAACGGATCTGTGACCGGCGCTACCGGAGGAACATGGACGGGCGGCACAGGAGCCTACGCTCCGAACAACACTTCGCTGAACGCGACCTACACGCCAAGCGCCGCTGAACGTACTGCTGGAACGGTGACACTCACCTTGACCAGCACTGGCAATGGTAATTGCAATGCGGTAACCGATCAAGTGACCTTCACGATCACACCTGCACCTACGGCGAACGCTGGTGCGGACCAGTCCTTGTGCAGCAACAATGCGGTGGCCACACTCGGTGGATCATTCACCATTGCTACCGGCGGTGTGTGGAGCGGTGGCAACGGGAGCTTCGATCCGAGCACCACCAACATGAACGCGACCTACACGCCTACGGCGGCGGAGATCGCGACGGGCAACGTGACGCTCACACTCACCACGACGGGCAACGGTACTTGCAACCAGGTCACGGACAACATCACCTTGAACTTCACGCCTTCGCCGGTAGTGAACACGGGTGCTGCTGTTTCGCTGTGCGCCAACAACGCATCGGTTTCCTTGAACGGAAGCGTAAGCGGTGCAACGGGTGGAGTATGGTCCGGCGGTGCTGGATCCTTCACACCGAACAACACCACGCTCAACGCGACCTACACACCAACAGCAGGCGAGATCGCATCGGGCACGCTGACCCTGACCTTGACGAGCACCGGCAATGGGAATTGCAACGCTGTTGCTGCGAGCCGTGTGATCACCTTCACGCCGGCCCCTGTGGTGAACGCCGGTGCGAACGCATCGGTCTGTGCGAACAACAGCGCGATCAGCTTGAACGGTTCTGTTACCGGTGCTACCGGTGGAACGTGGACCGGTGGAGCGGGCACGTATGCGCCGAACAACACCACGTTGAACGCGACCTACACACCAACGGCTGCCGAGCGCACCGCTGGGACGGTTACGCTCACCTTGACCAGCACCGGCAATGGGAACTGCAATGCCGTCGCTGATCAAGTGACCTTCACGATCACACCTGCACCAACTGCTAATGCAGGCACGGACCAGACACTTTGCAGCAACAACCCTGTGGCCACATTGAACGGCAGCTTCACCGTGGCAACAGGCGGTGTGTGGAGCGGCGGCAATGGCAGCTTCGATCCGAGCACCACCAACATGAACGCGACCTACACGCCCACGGCGGCTGAGATCGCGAACGGTAGCGTGACACTCACGTTGACGACGACCGGCAACGGATCATGCAACCAGGTGACCGACAACATCACCTTGAACTTCACGCCTTCGCCGGTGGTGAATGCGGGTGCTGATGTAACGCGCTGCGCGAATAATGCATCCATTGCACTCAATGGAAGTGTGACCGTAGCGAGCGGTGGCGTTTGGACCGGTGGTTTGGGAAGCTACACGCCGAACAACAGCACGCTCAACGCGACCTACACACCGACCGCAGCCGAGATCGCCGCAGGCACCCTGACGCTCACCTTGACCAGCACGGGCAATGGCACTTGCAACGCTGTATCGGACAGCCGTGTGATCACCTTCACACCCGCACCAACGGTCGATGCTGGAGCGAACGGAACCGTGTGCGCGAACAACAGCGCGATCATCCTGAACGGTGCAGTGACCATCGCCACCGGCGCGATCTGGAGCGGCGGCACGGGCACCTTCAACCCGAACAACAGCACGCTGAACGCGACCTACACACCGAGCGCTGCCGAGCGCACGGCGGGAACGGTCACGCTGACATTGAGCAGCATCGGCAATGGCATCTGCAACGCCGTGAGCGATCAGGTGACCTTCACCATCACACCGGCACCGACCGTAACGGCTGGCGCGGATCAAACACTCTGCGGCAACAATGCGAACGCCACCTTGATCGGTGGTTATACGGTTGCCACGGGCATCGTGTGGAGCGGTGGCGCAGGCACCTTCACGCCCGGCAACACGGCGGTGAATCCGGTGTACACACCAACTGCCACAGAGATCGCGAACGGCAGCATCACACTGACGGCAACGACAACCGGTGTGGGCTCTTGCACTGCTGTGAGCGATGCCATGACCATCACCTTCACACCTGCACCTACGGCCAACGCTGGTGCGGATGTAACGCTGTGCGCGAACAATGCGAGCGTTGCCCTGAGCGGTAGCATCACCCTGGCGACGGGCGGTGTGTGGAGCGGTGGCGCCGGAACCTATTCGCCGAACAACACGGCACTGAACGCGACCTACACGCCTACCGCTGCGGAACTCGCAGGGGGCATCCTCACCCTGACCTTGAGCACCACTGGCAACGGCACGTGCAACCCCGCGACCGATAGCCGTGTGATCACCTTCACGCCTGCACCGATCGTCAACGCTGGTGCGAACGGAGCCGTCTGCGCGAATGCTTCCACTATCACCTTGAACGGCTCTGTTTCCGGAGCTGGTGGCGGTATCTGGAGCGGTGGCACGGGCACCTTCACGCCGAACAACACCACACTGAACGCAACCTATGTTCCCAGCGCGGCTGAACGTACCGCGGGTACTGTAACGCTCACGCTCACCAGCACCGGCAACGGTCTGTGCAACGCGGTGAACGATGCGGTGACCTACACGATCTCACCAGCACCAACGGCCAACGCCGGTGCGGACCAAACGCTGTGCAGCAACAACCCTGTGGCGACCTTGAGCGGTGGTTACACGGTTGCGACCGGTGCGTTTTGGAGCGGTGGCGCAGGCACCTTCTTCCCGAGTACGATCAACATGAACGCGACCTACACGCCTACGGCGGCGGAGATCGCGAACGGTAGCGTGACGCTCACCCTCACCACCACGGGCAACGGTCTGTGCGTGGCAGTGAGCGACAACATCATCTTGAACTTCACGCCTTCGCCAACTGCCAACGCAGGCGCCGATGCATCGGTCTGTGTGAACAACCCGAGCGTTGCTTTGAACGGCGGGGTGACCATCGCCACGGGCGGTATCTGGTCCGGCGGTGCGGGATCCTTCACACCGAACAACACGGCCCTGAATGGCACCTACACACCAACGGCCGCTGAACTCGCGGCAGGCACCATCACGTTGACATTGACCACCACGGGCAATGGCAATTGTGTATCGGCTTCCGATAGTCGGGTGATCACCTTCACGCCAGCGCCGATCGTGAACGCCGGTACGGCAGGAACGGTTTGCGCGAACGCGCCGCTGATGAGCTTGAACGGCAGCGTGAGCGGTGCTACGGGTGCCATCTGGAGTGCTGGCGCTGGAACCTTCACACCGAACAACACCACGCTGAACGCGACCTACACACCCACCGCTGCGGAGATCGCCAACGGCAGTGTGACCTTCACCTTGACCTCTGCTGGCAATGGCAATTGCAGCGCAGTTACGAGCCAAGTCACCTACACGATCACACCAGCACCAACAGCTAACGCCGGTGCGAACATCTCGCTCTGCTCGAACAATGCGAATGCTGCGCTGAACGGAAGTGTTTCTGTTGCGACAGGTGGCATCTGGAGCGGCGGCAACGGCACTTACGCGCCAAGCAGCACCAACCTCGGTGCGGTGTACACGCCAAGCGCTGCGGAGATAGCGAACGGAAACGTTACGCTGACCTTGACCACCACGGGCAATGGCTTGTGTACTGCGGTCACCGATAACGTTCTGCTGACCTTCACGCCTGCACCCACGGTGAACGCCGGTGCGGATGTTTCCATCTGTGCCAACAACGCTGCTGTCGCTTTGAGCGGAACGGTGGGCGGTGCAACGGGTGGTGTTTGGAGCGGCGGCAATGGGTCCTTCACGCCGAACAACACGGCCCTGAATGCGACCTACACGCCCACGCCTGCCGAGATCGCCAATGGAATTCTCACGCTTACGCTGAGCACTACGGGTAACGGCAATTGCAATGCGGTATCCGATGAACGTGTGATCACTTTCACGCCTGCACCGACGGTGAACGCTGGTGTGAACGGTACGGTGTGCGCGAACAACTCCGCGATCACCCTGGCCGGTACCGTAGTGGGAGCCACCGGTGGTGTTTGGAGTGGCGGCGCAGGAAGCTTCGCACCGAACAACGCTACGCTGAACGCTGTGTATACACCTACAGCCACTGAACGCACTGCAGGCAGTGTGAACCTGACCTTGACCAGCACCGGCAATGGCAACTGCAGCGCGGTGAGCGATCAGGTGTTGTGGACCATCAGCCCTGCGCCAACAGCGAACGCGGGTGTGGATCAAACCCTTTGCGCGAACAACACGGTGGCCACCTTGAACGGCGGTTTCACAGTGGCGACGGGTGGTGTGTGGAGCGGCGGTGCCGGGACCTTCAGCCCGAGCAACACCAACATGAACGCGACCTACACGCCCACGGCGGCGGAGATCGCGAACGGCAACGTGACGCTCACCTTGACCACCACGGGTAACGGCCTGTGCAACCAGGTGAGCGACAACATCATCCTGAACTTCACGCCAGCACCGGTGGTGAACGCTGGTTTAGATGCGAGCTTCTGCGCGAACAACGCAGCGATCGCCTTGAACGGCACCGTCACCATCGCAAGCGGTGGGATCTGGAGCGGTGGCCTCGGCAGCTTCACGCCGAACAACACCACGCTCAATGCGACCTACACGCCAACACCGGCTGAGATCGCTGCGGGCACGCTCACGCTGACCTTGACGAGCACGGGTAACAACAACTGCACAGCGGTATCCGATAGTCGCGTGATCACCTTCACACCTGCACCGACCGTGGATGCCGGTGCGAACGGAACGGTCTGCTCCAACAACGCTGCGATCAGCTTGAACGGCAGCATAACCATCGCGACCGGAGCCATCTGGAGCGGCGGTACGGGCACTTTCTCACCGAACAACAGCACCCTGAACGCGACATACACACCGAGCGCCGCTGAACGCACAGCCGGTACGGTAACGCTTACGCTGACCACGGCGGGCAACGGAAACTGCTCGGCTGTGAGTGATCAGGTCACCTTCAGTATCACGGCAGCGCCAACCGCGAACGCGGGTGCTGATCGTGTGCTTTGTGCGAACAATGCTTCCACCGGATTGTCCGGCGCGTTCTCCATCGCAACTGGCGGTGTGTGGAGCGGTGGTAACGGAACATTCGATCCGAGCACCACGAACATGAGCGCGATCTATACGCCGACTGCGGCGGAGATCACCGCAGGAAGTGTCACGCTCACGCTTACCACCACCGGCAACGGATTGTGCAATGCGGTGACGGATCAAGTAGTGCTCACCTTCACCGATGCGCCATCGGCCAACGCGGGACCCGATGTGACGGTGTGCGCGAACAACGCGGCTATCGCTCTCGGCGGAAGTGTGGTGACCGCAACAGGCGGTGTGTGGAGCGGTGGAACGGGAACCTTCTCGCCCAACGCCAACACGCTGAACGCGACCTACACGCCCGGCGCTGCGGACATCGCTTCGGGACAGATCACCTTGACCTTGACCACAACGGGCAATGGCAACTGCGCACCTGCAACGGATACGCGTGTCATCACCTACACGCCTGCGCCCATCGTGAACGCTAGTGTGGATGGCGTAGTCTGCGCGAACGCACCGCTGATCAACTTGAACGGTACCGTGAACGGTGCGGTGGGTGGTGTGTGGAGCGTTGGTGCCGGTGTGTTCACCCCGAACAACATCACACTGAATGCGACCTACATGCCAACCGCTGCGCAGATCGCCAGTGGCAGTGTGACCCTCACGCTCACCAGCGCGGGTAACGGCCTCTGCAATGCCGTGACCGATCAAGTGACCTTCACCATCACCCCAGCACCAACGGTGAATGCGGGTGTGGACCAAACGCTCTGCGGAAACAACGCGAACGCTGTATTGAATGCTGCGATCACGGTGGCAACGGGCGTGCAATGGTCCGGCGGTTCCGGTCTGTACGCACCAGGAAGCACAGCGCAGAACATCACGTATTCGCCTTCGCCGATCGAGATCGCGAACGGCAGCGTGACACTCACTGTGACCACTACCGGCAACGGCAATTGCGGTGCGGTAAGCGATCAAGTGACGCTGACCTTCACCAATGCCCCGATGGCCAACGCCGGTCCGGACCAAACGGTGAGCAGTAACAACGCCAACACCACGTTGGCTGGCACGTTCAGCATCGCCACGGGCATCGTGTGGAGCGGTGGCGCGGGCACCTACAACCCGAACAACACCACCGCCAACGCGGTGTACACGCCGACCAACGCGGAGATCGCCGCAGGTAGTGTGACCTTGACGATGACCACCACGGGCAATGGAGCCTGCGCGCCTTCGAGCGACCAGATGACGATCACCTTCGGCGCAGCACCTACTGCGAACGCAGGAGCCGATCAGACCATTTGTGCGAACAACGCCAGTGTGGTGTTGAACGGCCAAGTAGCGATCGCGACCGGCGGTATCTGGAGCGGTGGTACGGGAACGTATACGCCGAACAGCGGTGCGCTCAACGCGACCTATGTGCCGAGCGCGGCCGAGATCGCTGCGGGTACGGTTACGCTCACGCTCACCACGGTTGGCAACGGCAACAGCAATCCGGTGAGCGATCAGATGACGATCACCATCACGCCAGCACCTGTCGTGAACGCTGGTGCGAACCTCACGGTATGCGCCAACCAATCCACCGCGCAACTCGCCGGTATCGTGAACAACGCGACCGGTGGTGCGTGGAGTGGTGGATCGGGCACCTTCAACCCGAGCAATACCAACCTGAACGCGACCTACACACCTACTCCTGGTGAGATCGCGGCAGGCACCGTAACGCTCACACTGACCAGTACCGGAAACGGTCTGTGCAATGCGGTGAGCGATCAAGTGGTGATCAACATCGCGCCGGCGCCGGTGGTTAACGCCGGTCTCGATGCAACGGTCTGCACGAACAACGCTGCGGTACAACTGTCGGCTACGGTAAGCAATGCAGGCGGCGGTATCTGGAGCGGTGGCACCGGCGGATTCTCCCCGAGCATCACGGCCCTCAACGCGGTCTACACGCCAAGCACAACTGAACTGAATAACGGATCGGTCACCTTGAGCTTGACCAGCACCGGCAACGGATCCTGTGCCCAGGTCACGGATCAGGTCTTCATCGTCTTCACACAAACGCCGGTAGTGAATGCCGCTACGGATGTCACTGTCTGCGCGAATGGTGCCTCGGTGAACCTGAACGGATCGGTGACGATCGCGGGTGGTGGTGTCTGGAGCGGCGGCGGTGGAACTTTCAGCCCGAACGCGAATACACTGAACGGGACCTACACACCAAGCCCTGCGGAAGTAGCACTGGGTACTGCAACCCTCACGCTCACCTCCACACAGAACGGTCTGTGCAACGCCGTGAGCGATGCCATGACGATCACCATCATCGCGGCACCTGTCGCCGATGCGGGCAACAATCTCTTCGTGTGCAGCAATAATCCAAGTGTTCAACTTGGTGGTAGTGTGGCCGGAGCAGGCGGTGGCCAATGGAGTGGTGGTGCGGGCACCTTCACACCTTCCATAGCCTCTCTGAATGCCGTGTACACACCAACACCTGCGGAGATCGCGGCGGGCACGTTGACGCTCACACTGACGACCATCGGTAACGGTAACTGTGTACCGGTCACGGACAATGTGCTGATCACTTTCACCGCAGCACCAACGGCGGAAGCTGGAACGGGTGCGGTGTTCTGCGCGAACAACGCGGGCATCCAATTGAACGGCAGTGTTACCGTGGCCAATGGAGGCTCGTGGTCCGGCGCGCAAGGCACCTTCACGCCGAACGCGAACAGCCTGAATGCGGTGTATGCTCCTTCCGTGGGTGAACTCGCCGCTGGTAGTGTGACCTTGACCTTGACCACCACAGGCAACAATGGTTGCACCTCGGTGAGCGATCAGGTGACCTACACCTTCACGCCTGCACCAACGGCCAACGCCGGTGTGGACCTGAACAGTTGCGCGAACAGCGCGACCGTTCAGTTGAATGGTGCGATCACTGTAGCTACGGGAGGACTCTGGACCGGTGGAACTGGCGGCTTCAACCCGAACAACAGCACGCTGAATGCGACCTACACGCCGAGCGCTGCAGAGATCGCGGCGGGAACCGCAACACTGACGTTGACCACTGTGGGCAATGGTACGTGCACCGCGGTGAGCGACCAGGTGGTGATCACCATCGCTCCCTCGCCGATCGTTAATGCGGGCGCCAACCAGTCCGTGTGCGCCAACAACGCTACGGTGCAAATGAACGGTTCTGTGCTGAACGCTGCCGGTGGAACATGGAGCGGTGGCGGCACCTTCAGCCCATCCTCGAGTGTTCTCAGCCCAAGCTACATACCAAGTGCTGCGGAGATCGCCGCTGGCGTGGCAACACTCACCTTGACCAGCACGGGCAACGGTCTGTGCAATGCGGTAAGCGATCAGGTGGTGATCACGATCACGCCGGCTCCTGTTGTGGAAGCAGGTGTGGGCGGTGTGTACTGCATGAACAATGCGAACATCCAGCTCGCGGGCAGTATCACCGTAGCGAATGGCGGTACCTGGTCCGGTGCGCAAGGCACCTTCACGCCGAACGCGAATGCACTGAACGCGGTGTACACGCCATCGGTCGGGGAACTTGCTGCTGGCAGTGTGACGATCACCCTCACTTCGACCGGGAACAACGGTTGTGTGGCCGTGAGCGACCAAGTCACGTACACCTTCACCCCTGCACCAACAGCGAACGCCGGTTCGGACCTCAACAGCTGCGCGAACAACGCGGTGGTGCAATTGAACGGTGCGATCACCGTATCGACGGGTGGCCTGTGGAGCGGTGGAACGGGAACCTTCAACCCGAACAACAGCACGCTGAACGCCACCTATACACCGAGCGCGTCCGAGATCGCTGCGGGTACGGCAACGCTCACGTTGACAACTGTCGGCAACGGCCTCTGCACAGCGGTGAGCGACCAGGTATCGATCACCATCGCACCTGCGCCGATCGTGGATGCCGGTACTGCCATCCAAGTGTGCGCGAACAACGCGAACGCACAATTGAACGGTTCCGTGCTGAATGCTACAGGCGCGATCTGGAGCGGTGCGGGAACCTTCAGCCCGAACCCGACCACGTTGAACGCGGTGTACACACCAACTGCTGCTGAGGTGGCTGCTGGCACTGCCACAGTGATCCTCTCCAGCACGGGCAATGGGCTCTGTGTCGCGGTTGCGGATAACGTCACCATCACCTTCACACCAGCTCCTGTCGTGGAAGCGGGTGTTCCACAAACGCTCTGCGCGAACAACGCTGCGGTGCAACTGGCCGGAAGTGTAACGGGATCGACCGGCGGCAACTGGAGCGGTGGTGCGGGCACCTTCGCCCCGAACTCGAATGCACTGAACAGCGTGTACACGCCGAGCAATGCGGAGATCAACGCGGGCAGCCTCTGGTTGTTCCTCACGTCCACTGGCAATGGTGGTTGCAACGCTGCGCGCGATTCCGTGCAGGTGTTCTTCACCCCGGCTCCCACCGTGAACGCTGGAGCCAATGCGCACGTCTGTGCCAATGCAGCTGAAGTGGTGTTGAACGGTGCAGTGACCGTTGCGACAGGTGGTGCATGGAGCGGAGGAGCGGGGAGCTTCAACCCGAACAACACGGCATTGAACGCGACCTACACGCCGAGCCTAGGTGAGATCGCCGCAGGCCAGGTGACACTCACGCTCACTACCACCGGCATCGGTAACTGCATCGCTGTGCAAGATCAAATGGTCATCACCATCGATCCCATTCCGGTCGTGAACGCCGGTCCTGACCAATCGATCTGCGCCAACAATCCGAACCTGCAACTGAACGGCTTCGTGGGCAACGCATCCGGGGCCATCTGGAGCGGCGGAAGTGGCATCTACGTGTCGGGCGCTACGGCCACCGCCACGCAATACCAGCCAACGGCGGCTGAGATCGCTGCGGGTTCCATCACCTTCACCTTGACCAGCACGGGCACTACGATCTGCGATGCCATGAGCGACCAGATGACGATCACCTTCACCGGAGCTCCCGTTGTGGATGCCGGTGTGGACTTGGCGATCTGCGCGAACAACAGCGCGGTGCAACTGAACGGCAACGTGACCAACGCCAACGGTGTTGTGTGGTCCGGCGGGGATGGTACTTACTCGCCAGCGAGCAACGTGTTCGCTCCGGTGTACACCCCGACCGCCGCTGAAGTGGCCGCCGGTAGCGTGACCCTGACCTTGACCAGCACTGGCAACAGCAACTGCTTCGCGGTGAACGACCAAGTGCTGATCACCTTCACGCCAGCGCCTGTGGCGAACGCCGGTATCGACCTCGACATGTGCGAGAATAACCCGGTGGTGACCTTGAGTGGTTCGATGACCGTGGCAGTGGGCGGAACGTGGAGTGGTGGTCTGGGCACGTATACTCCGGATGCCAATACACTGAACGCACAATACACGCTCACACCATTCGAATTGCAACAGGGCGGCGTAACGCTCACCTTGACCAGCACCGGCAATGGCAATTGCCTGGCCGTGAACGACCAGGTGACGATCAACGTGACGCCTGCACCTGTAGTGAACGCTGGAGCCGATATCACCGCTTGCTCCAACGAATTGGATTTGCCGCTGAACGGAACAGTGAGCGCTGGTGCGACAACGGGCGAATGGAGCACTTCGGGTACGGGCACCTTCTTCCCGAACGCGAACATCCTGAATGCGACCTACATCGCCAGCAGCCTCGATTCGCTGAACGGCAGTGTGGACCTCACGCTCACCACCACCAACAACGGTCTGTGCACGGGTGTAAGTGATGTGCTGACGTTGACCATCCTGCCGAACGCGATCGCGAACGCCGGTGTGGACCAAGTGGTGTGTGCTTCGGAAACGAGCATTGCGCTCAATGGCACCATCACCGGTAACGCCACGCAAGGCACCTGGACCACCAACGGTGCCGGAAGCTTCGCACCGAATGCCGATGCGGCCAATGCGGTATACACCATCGCGCCGAGCGATGCGCTGAATGGCACGGTCACTTTCACCTGGAGCGTGAACAGTTGTGACAACGCGATGGATCAGATGACATTGACCATCGTACCGGAGTCGCAAGCCAATGCAGGCAACGACCTGGTTGTGTGTGTGGATGACCTGGATGTGCTGATCAACGGTAGTGTAAGTGGTGCTTCCACCACGGGGATTTGGAGCACGCTCGGTACCGGAACATTCCAGAACGCTGCCAGTGCCTTGGCGAACATCTACAACGCCAGCGTGCAGGATTCCCTTGCCACCGGTGTGGACCTGATCCTCACGGCGACCGGCACGAGTGTTTGCCCAGCTGCGGTGGACACCATCCACATCGACATCCTGCCGTTCGGTACGGTGAACGCCGGTACGGACCTCAGCTACTGTGCGAACAGCGCCGTGGTGCAGTTGAACGGATCGCTTATTGGTGATGCCACGACCATCCAATGGAGCACCTCGGGCTCGGGTCAGTTCTTCCCGAACAATGCGGTACTCACTCCGACGTACATCCCGAGCGCTACGGACGCCATCCTCGGCAACATCACGCTCACACTGAGCGCACTGAACAGCTGCAATGCGGCAACGGATGCGCTGGTACTGGAACTCACGCCTGCACCGGTAGTGAACGCAGGAGCTGATCAGACCTACTGCAACCAAGTGAGCACCTTCGATCTGAACGGGACGATCAGCGGCATCACCAGCACGGGTATTTGGAGCACCACCGGTACGGGCACCATCGCCAACGCTGGAGCGCTCAACACGACCTACGCTGCAAGTGCTGCTGACATCGCTGCTGGCGAGATCACTTTCACGTTGACCTCGCTGAACAACGCGAACTGCAACGCGGTGACCGATGAGATGACGATCTACCTCACCGACGGACTGGCTGCGAACGCTGGTCCTGACCAGAGCGTGTGTGTGCTCGGCACTTTCGCGCAGCTGCAAGGGCAGATCATCAACGGTTCGCCTTCGGGACTGTGGTCCGCCACGGGTACGGGTTCCTTCGTGCCCGGTCCGGATGTGTTGAACGCGCAGTACCACTTCTCCGCGGCCGACGTGGCCAACGGCAGCGTGGTGCTCACCTTGCTCAGCACTAACACCGGCACGTGCCCACCGGTGCAGGATCAACTGGTGCTCACCTTCGGTAATACCAGCTTCGCCTTCGCTGGCGATGACCAAGTGGTGTGCGCGAACTCTCCGCTTGTGCAGCTCAACGCCAACTTCAGCGGTGGCGCACAGGGTGTGCAGTGGAGCAGCAACGGCAGCGGCTTCTTCAGCAACACCACGGCTGCGAATGCGAGCTACACCTTAAGCGCGGCGGACGTTGCGAACGGCGGTGTGCAGCTGACGGTGACCACCATTACCAGCGGCTCTTGTGCTGCGGTGAGCGATGTGATGACCGTGGGTGTACAAGCCATTCCGCAGATCAACGCCGGTGCCGACATCGTGGCCTGCACTGCCGAAGCGGTACAACTTATCGCCAACGCGGTGAATGCGCCTTCGGGCACGTGGAGCACATCGGGTAGCGGCACATTCTTGAACGCAGATGCGCTCACCACGCTCTACACGCCGAGCGCTGCGGATAGCACCGCGGGAAGCATCACGCTCACCGTGACCACCACGGGTGTGGATCCTTGCAGCGCAGTGAGCGACCAACTCGTGATCACTTTCGGCGGCGGCCTTGCGGCTGAAGCTGGAGCTGATGTGATCGCGTGCAGCACCGATCCGAACGTTGCACTGAATGGCGTGGTTGCTGGAACCACTACGGGCATCTGGACCACAACGGGCACGGGTTCGTTCATGCCCGCTGCAACGGCCCTGAACGCTACGTACATCCCAGGTCCTGCGGACTTCGTGATCGGCAACGTCTCGCTGATCCTCTCCACCACGGACAACCAAGGCTGTGCAGCCGGTCGTGATACCCTGGTGGTGAGCTACCATGTTCCGCCGACCGTGGATGCGGGTGCAAGTGTGCTCCTGTGCGACGGCTTGGAAGATGTGCAACTCAACGGTGTGGTGCAGAACGCAGGCAGCGTGCAGTGGTTCACCACAGGTACGGGAACCTTTAACCCTGCGGCCGATGTGGCGAACGCGGTCTACACACCAACGGCCAACGACAGTATCGTGGGGGGTGTGTACCTCATCCTTACCGGCTTCGGCACTGGCACCTGCGGCAACAGCAGTGATTCGCTCTTCGTGGACATCGGCCCAACGCGCATCGCGAATGCGGGCAGTGACCAAACGATCTGCGCCGATGGTGATCCGGTCCAACTGAACGGAGCCATCACCGGTGTCAGCGGGGGCGTGTGGAGCACCACGGGCACGGGAACCTTCCTGCCGGACAACACCACACTGGGTGCGGCTTATGTGCCTAGTGCCACGGACATGGTCTTCGGCGAACTGCGCTTCGTGCTGGCTACGACAGGGAACCTGGGCTGCGCTGCACACACTGATACCATGGTGGTAGCGCTGCAGCAAGTGCCTACGGTGAATGCAGGCACGGATATCAATGTGTGCGATGCTTCGGATGCTGTACAGCTGGGTGCGATCTCCACGGGATCAGCAGGTGTGCTGTGGTCAACGAACGGCTCCGGGGTCTTCCTGCCGAGCAGCACCGACGCGAACGCGAGCTATCAGCCTGGCACAACGGATGAGCAACTCGGCACCGTGCGCATGATCCTCACTAGCACCGGCAATGGTGTGTGCGCTGCGGCGAGCGACACGTTGTTCCTCAGCTTCACCAATCCGTTGCAACCGGCGTTCGGTGTCAGCAACGCTTGTGCGGGTTCTGAAACGGTGTTCATGGATGCGAGCACCACGAGCGGTTCGCCGATCATCGGTTGGAACTGGAGCTTCGACAACGGCGGCACAGGCAACGGGCCACAAGTGAACACCACGTTCGCAACACCGGGCCAGTACACCGCAACGCTCACGGTCTTCGCGCAGAATGGATGCAGCGCGACGATCACACGCACCATCGATGTGCTCGGCGCTCCAGTGGCGGGCTTCACCCTGGAAGGCGAGCTGCTGGCGGAAACGCCGATCGCATTCGCCGACACCTCGGTGGGCGCTACCAACTGGCAGTACGACTTCGGTGATGGTCAAGGCGCGATCACTGCATCACCGGTGCATGAGTACAGTGAAGCTGGTCAGTACATCATCGTGCAAACGGTGACCAACGCTAACGGCTGTGCGGATCGCGACTCATTGCTGATCACCATCGAGGTAAAGGACATCCTTCCGCCGAAACTGCCCAACGCCTTCAGCCCGAACGGCGATGGTGTGAACGATGCCTTCTTCGTGCGCGGTGGACCCTTCGAGACCATGGAATTGAAGGTCTACAACAGTTGGGGCGAGATGATCTTCGAGACCACCGATCCGCTCGCAGGATGGGATGGTACCCACGACGGGAAGCCGGAGATCAATGGTGTGTATGTGTACACGGTGATCGCCAAGTCGGTGGATGGAGTAGAGCATGATCGGTCGGGCAAAGTGACACTGGTACGATGAACAAGAACGTGAGCAACATGAAAGCCAACAAGCACTTCTCCCTTGTGTTGTCCGCCGTGATCGGTGCGACAGGCATGCAAGCCCAGGACGGGCAGTTCTCCCAGTACGATGCCACGGCCGTGATCCTGAATCCCGCGCTGACAGGCATGTACGAGAACGCTGATTTCCGGATGAACACAGCCGTGCGAAGCCAATGGAGCAGCCTTTCCAGCAGCTTCGTCACCACAGCGTTCGCCTATGATATGTCGGTCCAGAAGCGGTACGGATTCGGTACCTACCTGAACAACTACAACATGGCCGGGATCATGAACAGTTTCCAAACGGGCGTCACTGGCGCCTACAACGTGTCGCAAGGCAAGGCGAACCACACCTTGTCAGTTGGTGTCAACCTCGGCTTGATCTACAAGAAGATCAACGACCAACAGCTCGTTTGGGACGCGCAGTACGACCAAGGCTACTTCAACACCGACCTGCCTTCCGGCGAGATCATGCAGAAGGGAAGTCGGATGATGCCGGAGGTCTCCGTTGGTATTGCTTACCGCGCCACGAACAGCCGTAAGCGTGTGAACCCGTATGGCAATTTCGCGTTGTTCCACGTGACCACTCCGGATGAATCCATCTACCGCACCGCGAAGAGCGATATCCCCATCCGGTACATGGCCAACGCTGGCGTGCGCATCGAGGTCGTGGATGGAACATACCTGATCCCGATGGGCATCTACATGCGCCAAGGCAACGACCAGTTGATCAATGCAGGGATGCTCGCCGAGGTCAACCTCATGGGTTCCATGTACAGCGTAGTGGGCGGTGCCACCTACCGGTTGAACGATGCCATCGTAGCGCAAGTGGGTTTGAAGCACAAGAGCGCGATGTACCGATTCAGCTACGACATCAACACCTCACCGCTGAAGGCGTACACGAACCGCAACGGAGCCTTCGAGTTCACCGTGGTGTACTATGGCACGCACTCCGGAAGGGAGCGCAGGATGACGAGTAGTGCGTTCTAAGGATTTGGGGCTTGCATCTTGAATATCCGCTGATGGTTTTGGGTGCAGACTAACGGTTGCGCATCTGCGTTACACGGTAGTTGAATTTCTCCAGACCTTGTTCCAGTGGATCCCCGGCATGTAGGTGAGGTAGGTGCGGTTTGCAGCAGCCCCCAACATTCCATGAGCAAGCTCGTGCGCCCCAGCATCAAGCTGCTTCAGGGCCTTGGTGTGGAAGGTGATGCCCACGCTGGCATGACGGTGAAGCACCGGTCCCGTGTCCGCCAGGATCCATCACGACCCAATCTGCGCCAGGTCCACCTGATGATGATGGAGCTGATCGAGACCCTGAACGATCAAGGCTTCGATCTCGCACCAGGCCTGATGGGCGAGAACATCACCACGCGCGGCATAGAACTGCTGGCCCTGCCCCGTGGTGCACGGCTTCATTTTGGGGAAGCGGTGGTGGAGGTCACCGGCCTACGGAACCCGTGCGCTCAGTTGGATGATCTCCGTCCCGGGTTGATGACCGCTGTACTGGACCGGGGCCCCGACGGCTCGTTGATCCGCAAGGCAGGGATCATGGGCATCGTGCTGCGCGGTGGCATAGTGAATCCAGGTGATAGGATCGAAGTGGAACTGCCCGAGCCGCCGTTCGTGGCGTTGGAGAGGGTTTAGTGCGCGCCCTGCACGAGTTGTGCAGTTTCGAGCTGCTTTCGGCAATAGGCGTTGAATTCAAATTGCACGGGAGATCGTGCAACCCGTTGCCACATAAGCCGGATCCCATGGCCGTTCTGTTCGGTGTATGCCACGAAACGGGCGTTCTGCTGGGGTAGTGAGCGGTGAGTCTGAACATAGGCCCATTCGACACTCTCGGTCGCAACGATCCCATGAGAAACCAAGACATGATCTGGCCCACTGGTCAAGTACTCCCTTTCAAGACCATGAACTTGTTGAGAAAGCCACTGCGGAGCGTGAAGCGCACTGTCACAATCAAGAGGCGCGTTCGGGAACAACCGGACCATACAGTGGAAGAAGGTGTCGGGATGTACGGTGAGGTACGCGGTATCCTTTACGAATGGCCAGGAGGAATACGGCGTACCCCAAACAAGTTCCTTCCCACAGCTGTAGTCTGACTTATGCACCCAATGTTCCAAGGGACCGAAGTTGGTGTCTAGTGCGACCTCAAGAGCGCCCACTGCTGCTCCCAGGTCGATGTTACATGCGGGGATATCACCGGGATTACGGTCACAGCTTGTGAGGAACAGGCTTATGCCTCCAAGAACGAAGGCCGTAGGGTATGATGAACGGCTAACTACACCCATGACGAAAGAATGCGCCGTCGACAAGGTCGTAACGGTAACGTTAAGACCCTTCACACAAAGCGGGAAAGAGCTTACCCCTTCAACGCCTCCGCGCCACCCACGATCTCCAGGATCTCGTTGGTGATGCTTGCCTGGCGTGCCTTGTTGTAGGTCAGCTTCAGGCCTTTCAGCAGGCTGTCGGCGTTGTCGGTGGCTTTGTGCATGGCGGTCATGCGGGCACCATGCTCGGCTGCGTTACTATCGAGCAGCGCCTTGTAGAGCTGGATCTTCAGGCTCTTGGGTATGATGTTCTCCACGATCTCCTCGCGGCTCGGCTCCATGATGTAATCGACCTTCGATGGAGCGGCTTTGGAAGAGGCGTCAGCCTTGGGCGGTGCTACGGGCAGGTATGGCTCCTCCACGAGGATCTGTACCGCAGCGTTCTTGAACTTGTTGTACACCAGCGCGATCTGGTCGTAGGTGCCGTTGGCGAACAGCTCCATCAGCAACTCGGCCTTGGGGGCGGCTTTGTCGAAGCTTAGACCATCGTACAGGCTAGCACCGTCCGTCGGTAGGGCTTCGCTGAAGTACTTGGTGCGGCGGTAGGCGTCCATCGCTTTCTTGCCGAGCGGCAGCACATGAACGGTCTTGCCTTCGCTCTCCAGTTGTGCAGCCGTGCGGCGGATCTGGCGGAACACCTGCGAGTTGAACGCACCGGCTAGTCCACGGTTGCTCACGATGGCCACGAGCAACACCTTCTTCACTTCGCGCTGCTGGCTGTACTTGCCTTCGCTGCTGTCCAGCGAAGCGCTCACGTTGCTCAGGATCTGTTGCAGCTTCTCCGCATACGGACGCATGCGTGTGATCGCATCCTGGGCACGACGCAGCTTGGCCGCGCTCACCATCTTCATGGCGGCGGTGATCTGCTTGGTGCTGTTGACCGAGACGATCCGGCTGCGTACTTCCTTCAGGCTTGGCATCGCTGCGTTCTTTCTGAGTTTCTTCCTTCAGCTCCTCTTCGGCTTTCGCATTCCTCCCTCTCCTTCGGAGAGGGCCGGGGTGAGGCTCAGAGGGGCCGGGGGAAAGGCTTCTTAGTTGTCCAAACTCTTCACCAGGTCAGCGGCCACTTTCTCCAGCGTACCGGTGATCTGTTCGTTGTAGTCACCTTTCTTCAGTGCTTCGAGCACATCGTTGTGCTTGTTGCGTAGCATGGTGATGAACTCAGCTTCGAACTGCTTGATGTTCTTCACCGGCACTTTGCTCAACAGGCCTTTGGTACCACAGTAGATGATGGCGATCTGCTCTTCCACGCGCACCGGGCTGTTCTGTCCTTGCTTCAGGATCTCCACGTTGCGGGCACCTTTGTCCAGAACGGATTTGGTGGCGGCATCCAGGTCGGAACCGAACTTCGAGAAGGCTTCCAGTTCGCGGTAGGCGGCCTGGTCAAGCTTCAGCGTACCGGCCACTTTCTTCATGGACTTGATCTGCGCATTACCACCTACGCGGCTCACGCTGATACCCACGTTGATGGCGGGACGC
The DNA here is from genome assembly GCA_002482775.1 of Flavobacteriales bacterium UBA7690. Classification (GTDB taxonomy): domain Bacteria; phylum Bacteroidota; class Bacteroidia; order Flavobacteriales_F; family PHOS-HE28; genus PHOS-HE28. The sequence goes on from DLGQ01000015.1 coordinate 46,312, forward strand.
ACACCAGCGAGGAACAAGTTGCTCTCCAGGAAGATCTGTCCATCGGTGATGGAGATCACGTTCGTGGGGATGTACGCGGAAACGTCACCGGCCTGTGTTTCGATGATCGGCAGAGCGGTCAAGGAACCACCACCTTTCACCTTGCCTTTCAGCGAAGCGGGGAGGTCGTTCATCTGCTCGGCCACGGTCTGGTCGGCGGTCACTTTCGCGGCGCGCTCCAACAGACGGCTGTGCAGGTAGAACACGTCACCGGGATAAGCTTCACGTCCGGGTGGGCGACGCAGCAACAGCGAAACCTCACGGTAAGCCACGGCTTGTTTGGAGAGATCATCGTACACGATCAGTGCAGGACGACCGGTATCGCGGAAATACTCGCCGATGGCTGCACCGGTGAAGGGTGCGTAGAACTGCATCGGCGCGGGGTCGCTGGCGTTGGCGGCCACCACGGTGGTGTAGGCCATGGCACCCGCTTCTTCCAACACTTTCACGGTGCCGGCCACGGTGCTGCCCTTCTGGCCGATGGCCACATAGATGCAGTACACAGGCTTGCCCGCGTCGTAGAATTCCTTCTGGTTGATGATCGTATCGATCGCCACGGTGCTCTTGCCGGTCTGGCGGTCACCGATGATCAATTCGCGCTGGCCACGACCTACGGGGATCATGGCGTCGATAGCCTTGATACCCGTTTGCAACGGCTCTTTCACGGGCTCGCGGTAGATCACACCGGGCGCTTTGCGCTCGATCGGCATCTCGAACAACTCACCGCTGATCGGGCCTTTGCCATCGATGGGTTCGCCGAGGGTGTTCACCACACGCCCAACGATGCCTTCACCCGTGCGGATGCTGGCGATGCGCTTGGTACGCTTCACGGTGTCGCCTTCTTTGATACCGACGGAAGGGCCGAGCAATACCGCACCCACGTTGTCCTCCTCGAGGTTCAACACGATGGCTTGCAGGCCGCTCTTGAACTCCACGAGCTCGCCGCTCTGCACGCCGCCGAGGCCATAGATACGGGCGATACCATCACCCACTTGGAGAACGGTACCGACCTCTTCCATCTCGGCTTCCGAGCGGAAACCGGCGAGTTCTTGTTTCAGGATCGCCGATACTTCGGCGGGTTGTACGTGGGCCATGTCGGAAAGACGTTAGATACCTGGTATGTACGGGTTCTTGGAGAATTCGCGGCGCATATCGCTCAGGCGACGGCTCACGGTGCCATCGTACTGTTCGTCGCCGATGCGGATCGATACCCCGCCGATGAGCGAGGGGTCCACCTTCTCGGAGAGTTGGATGGACTTGCCGGGGTGTTTGACGGTGGCCAGTTCGTGGACGCGCTTGCGGGCGGCATCATCGAGCGGCACGGCGCTGGTGACCTCGGCGGTAACGATGCCTTGGTTGATCTTGTAGAGTTCGTTGAACGCTACGGCCACGTGCGGCAGCATGGCTTCGCGGCCCTTGCGGACAAGGATGCCCACGAAACGGTTCGTGAGCTCACCGATGCGGCCAGCGAACACTTTCTCTAGCACCGCGGCCTTCTTGTCGGCTTTCACCACTGGGCTGCTGAGCAATACCAGCAGTTCGCGGCTTGCGGCGCAGGTGTTCGCGATCAGTGCCATGTCGTCATGCGCACCAGCGAGCACGCCCCGCTCTTGGGCAAGCTCCATCAGCGAGCGGGCATAGCGGTATGCGACCGGTGCTACGTTCATGACTTGCGCATGTCGGCCTCGGCCATCACTTTGTCCACCAGTGCTTTCTGTGCAGCAGCGTCACCGAGCTTCTCCTTCAGGATACGCTCAGCTACGAGGATGCTCAGTTCGGCAACCGAGTTCTTCATCTCGGTTATGGCGGCGTTCTTCTCGTTGCGGATGTCCTCACGGGCGCGGGCGAGCAGGGCGTCACCTTCGGCCTTGGCCTTGGCTTTCGCACCGGCGATCTCCTTATCGCGGATGTCGCGCGCTTCCTTCAGCAGCAGCTCGCGCTCTTCGCGGGCTTGGCGCATCAGGTCTTCGTTCTTGGCCATCATCAACGCGTTCTCCGCGCGTGCTTGTTCGGCCTTGTTCAACGCGTCGGCGATGGACGCTTCGCGATCCTTCAGCCCCTGTAGAATGGGCTTCCAGGCGAATTTGGCCAGGATGAACAACACTGCCAGGAACGACAGCGTCATCCAGAAGATGAGGCCGAACGAGGGCTCTACGAGACTAGCGAGCAGCATGGGCGTGCGTTATGAATGGGTTGAATGAAAAGGAAGCGCGGACGGAATGTCCTGGCTTACTTCAACACCACCAGCAGACCTACCACCATCGCAAAGAAGGCAGCACCTTCCACGAGAGCGGCGGTCAGGATCATGTTGGCGCGCAGGTCGTTGATGGCTTCCGGTTGGCGGGCCATGGCTTGAACTGCGTCACCACCGATGCGACCGATACCGATACCGGCACCAACAGCGGCGAGACCAGCGCCGAGGGCGGCGATACCATATCCAGTGCCGAGGTCGAGGAGAACAGAAAGGAACATGTGTTCGAGGTTTAGGAAGGGTTCAGGTTCTAATGATGATGTGGTTCCTCCACGGCCGATCCGATGTACATGGCGGACAGGAAGGTGAACACGTAGGCTTGGATGAAGGCGACCAGCAACTCGAGCATGGTCATGAAGATGGTGAAGGCGAGCGAGAACACGCCCACGCCGAGGCCGGCGCCGGTGCTGGTCTCGCCGAATACGAAAATCAAGCTGAAGAAGCTGAGCGCGATGATGTGGCCCGCCGTGATGTTGGCGAACAGTCGGATCATCAATACGAAGGGCTTCAGGAACATGCCCAGGATCTCCACAGGCGTCAAGATCGCGAGCACCCAGCCCGGTACGCCCGGCATAGCGAAGATGTGGCCCCAGTAGTGTTTGTTGCCGTTCACCGTAACGATGATGAATGTGATCAACGCCATCACCAGTGTCACCGCGATGTTGCCGGTCAGGTTGGCGCCGCCGGGGAAGAAGGGCACCAGCCCCATCAGGTTGTTCAGGAAGATGAAGAAGAAAGCCGTGAGCAGGTACGGCATGTACTTCATGTACTTCTTCTCGCCGATCGCGCTTTTGGCCACATCATCGCGAACGAACAGGATGATCGGCTCCACCAGGTTCTGCAAGCCGGCAGGCGCTTGGCCAGCACGTCGGGTGTAGGCTTTGGCTACGGTGAGGAAGATGATCACCAGCACGGTGAGGCTGATGAACAAGCTCAGCACGTTCTTGGTGATGCTAATGTCCCAGATCGCCTTGGTGGCGACCTCATCCACGGTGAAGGGCGCATGGCCGTTCGCCTTGGCATCCGCAACGGCGACCACCTCGTGATCCACCAAGGCATAGCCGTTGTAGCTGGCGTGGCCATGGTCGAAACGGCTGCTGCTGAAGACCTGCAACCCGCGTTGGGTATCGTACAGGATCACCGGCAGCGGTAGGGTGGTGTGGCCGAAGAGGTGCCAGCCGTGCTCATCGCCGATGTGGTCCATGATGAGCTTACCGGCATTGAAGCGCTCCTTCACATGGCCTTCTTCAGCATGTGCGGTGGTCGCATGGGCCTCCGTGGTGTGTGCAGTGGCCTCGGCGGTACCGTGGTCATGGCCATCATGCTGTGCGTTCGTGGCGCCTAGGAATAGGCTTCCGATCAGGAGGGACGCGGTGCGCAGCAGGTTCTGGATCGACATCACATAAGGGTTGTACCCCTGTTTGCGGCCGCGAAGGTAGAACTCGTAAGCCAATGGTGGATCCCCTTGTTGCAGGATCTTCAAAAAGCCTTGCCCATAGTGGCATGAGCGCAGCGGCTAGTTGGGCCAGTTGGCAAGCGGCTAGTTCAATGCTGACCATGCAGAACTAGCCGCTAGCCGCTCCAGAACTGGCTTTACTTCCTTGGAGCTGTTTCCTTGAACAGATACAGCATGGACCCGGCGATGCCGAGCAAGCTGAGCACGATGGTGAGCACGGGATAGTCCCATCCGATGCGTTCGTCAAGCCAATACCCGGCGAAACAGAACACCAGGATGATCCCGATCATGGTGAAGCCCAGACCGGTGAAGCGCAGGTAGCTGTTGTAGCCCGAGCGGACCTTACCGGCAGTGCCTTTCTGGTTGGTGTTCATGGGCGCGCTGTTGGGCGGGAAAGCCGCATCAACCGTGCCGTGCTGAAGACGAGGTAGGCCAGGTAGAGCACAGCGAAGCTCAGCGTGAAAGGCACCAGCAGATCGGCTGGGAGCAGCAACATGCACGTCACCAGCACAGCGATGGAAGCGAACATCTTCAGCACCAGACCGGTCATGAAGCGCCGCACGAACCCTTTGGGGTCGGTGGCGAAGTTGGCCTCTTGCCAGCGGTGCAGGAAGAAGGTGAACACCGCGAAGTAGAGCGGCGCGATGATGTAATGTGCCGTCAGGGGTGCTTGAACGGTGCGCAGGATGGCGAACATCACGGCACCACAAGCCAGCGTGAACACGGAAAGGGGAACGAGGAACGACCGTTGTTGGGTCGCCATGACCAGCGATCAGGGTTGCTCAGCGGGCGGCTTGCTGCTGCTCGGGGCGCACAGCGGTGGTATTGTCCGTACGCAGGCGAACAGGGTCCATCTCCTTCACCACGCCGCCGCCCATGCTGCAGTTACCGGTGAACACGGCACCCGGCTCGATGGCCAGTTTCTTCGTGTTGATGTCGCCTTGGAGTTTCGCCGTGGCCTTCAGGCTCAACAGGTCTTGGCAGTTCACCTTGCCGATCACGGTGCCTTCGATATCGGAGCTCTGGCAGATCACCTCACCCTCGATGATGCCGGTCTGGCCCACGATCACGCGCCCACGGGCGTTCACCGTACCCTTCACCTTCCCATCGATCCGGATGTTGCTGTCGCTGTTGATCTCCCCGACGATGGAGGTGCCCTCCATGATGCTGTTGATCTTGCCGGGGCTTACGGGTTCTGCGGTCTTGTTCATCGTGGGTGCAGGGTTCGCAGGTTTTTCGGAGCGGAACATGGGTCCTTACGGGTCGTTGGGAGAGGACGGTCGGGTCAAAGATAGGCGCAGGGATGTGTTATCCTACTGACCGTCAAGGTAGTTCTCGGTGAAGAAGCTGGTGTAGCCATCCACGTCCTTGCTTTTGTACAGCTGGGCGTAGTTGGCCGTGGTGATGGGGAATGCGGGAAAGCCTTGGTCGTTGATACCCACAAGTTGCTCACTTCCGCTGTTGAACAGGCCGAAATACTCCATGGCTTTTTCCTTGGAAGGGAATCCGCTGAGCAGGACCACTTGATGCTGTGGGTCCAGGAAGCTGTTGGTGATCTCCACCGGTATGGTGGGGTAATACTGTTGGTTGAACACCGAGATGCTGCGTTTCAGGGCATCCATATCGGTACCGGTACCGGGCACGATCAAGGCGAAGTAGTGCTGGCCGGGGTCTGCTTTGTATTCGCCCGTGGCCCCTGTGCGTTGTGGTGCTTGGGGTGGTGCTCCGGCAGATCGGTCCAGCGCGGCTAGCAGTTCGGTGGCGGCACGCTCCTCGTCGGTGTCGGGGAACTTGGTCTTCAGTTCGTTCAGCGCTGCGCGGAAGCCGTTGGTATCGCGCGATCCGCCGATGGCCATGGCGCGCAGCATGTGGTACTTGGGCAGGAAATGGTTGCGTGGTTCGTTGGCGATCACCCCATCGCAGGAGAGGATCACGGAACCGAACATGTACTGGCGGTAGCGGTCGTACACCTCTTTGTAGGCGAGCTCCTCCTCCTTCTTGCGGGCTTCGTCGGCTTGCAGGATGTTGGGGTCGCGCACCAAGCGGGCGAACTCCGAATCGGGCCAGCGCTCCAGGATCACGTTGGCGTAGTGCTGGGATCCCATACCATCCGGAGCGAAGTAGTTGGTGGTCTGCTCCTTTTCCAGGTAGATGCGGTAGAGCTGGTAGAAGCTCTCCGGCGTGTAGCGGCACTCCTCGAACCGGCCGTTCAACACCTCGAAGCTCTCAATGGCGTTGTCGGCATCCTTCAACTGCTCCTTGTAGATCATGCCGCTGGTGTACAGCGCGGCACAGACCATGGAATCCGAGGCTGCGAGGGCCTCTTCGGTCTTGGGGATGTCCTTGGTGTAGAAGGAGGGGTCTTTCCATTCGTTGGCCTTCTTCTCGCGCTCTTCCTTGGCTTCGGGGTCTTCCTCTTCCTCCTCTTCCTCTTGTGCGGCGAGGGCGCTTCCGCTCTTGTCCTTACGGCGCCAGTCGTCTTCCAGCGGGCGGTTGCCCCATTTCTTGCGGAAGTTGGATAGTCCGCGGCCGATCTGCTGGGGGTCGTAGAAGTACCAATTGCCGCGGCCACCGGGGGCGATCGGAGGTGGGGGGGTCCCGGCTCCGGGGTTTGCCTCGGCCGCTGCACGAGCTTCTTCTTCGGCCTGTTCGCGCGCAGCTTCCTCACGTTCGCGATCCTGGATCATGTCCCGGATCTTCCTCTCCAGGTCCTTCTCGTCCATCTTGCCAAGCGCTTGCAAGCTGTCTTCGCGGGCAATGATCTCCAGCTGTTCCACCAGTTCGCCCAGCACCCGGGCGCGGGTCTTCACTTCGTCTACCCGGATGTGCGTTTCGGCGATGATGGTCTGCGTGGAGTCGTAGTATTTCTGTGCATCCGAATAGGCGCGGTCATCGAAATAGATGTCGGCCAACTTCAAGAAGGTCTTGGCTTTCTGCTTGATGTCCGTGGTGCTCACGCGCGCACTGGTCATCAGGTGGTCGATGGCGGAAGAATCCTGGCGCTCCTTCAGGTCCAGATCGGCCAGCGCATAGTGGAGCATATCGAAGTGGTCGATGTGCTTGTCGTCGCGCAGCATGCGTTTCAGCTTCTTGCGGATCTCTTTGCTGTTGCCGTTGTTGAAGGCGAGGGCTTGGAAGATCTGCGTGTGGAACGCCATCTCGTACGGCGGGTTCATCCGGCCCACGGCCACGAACTGCTTGATGGCCTTATCGTCCAGGCCCTTCATCTGGTACAGCTGTGCCAGCACGAAGGCCCAGCGCACCCGTTCCTTCTTGGTCTCGGCATTGGGAATGGCCGCTTCCAGGTGCAGGATGGCATCGTCCACCTTGCCGCGCTTCAGGTCCAGCTCGGCTTGCACGGCCTCCAGTTCGCCATGGTCGAATTTCTTCGGCAGGGTTTTCTGGTTCTTGATCTCGTCCAGCGCGCTCTGGGCCTTGCCGAACTGTTCCAGTTGGATCGCGGTACGCGCCAGCCAGATCAGGCTTTCCAGCTGCCTGTTCTCGCCTTTGAACCGTCGGCTGATGTGCGAGAAGCCACGTTCGGCCTCGTAGTAGTTGCGCTTGAAGAAGTGGCTCTTGGCGATCACGAACCAGGCATCATCGATCCACTTATTCCGCTCCTTGCCTTCGATGGACATGGAGTGGCGCTCGATCACCAGCGAGCACTTGTCTATGCATTTCTCCAGGTCCGGCGTGGCCGATTTGGCTTGCTCATCGGTGCCGTACACGAACAGCGGCAGGATCTGGTCGTAGTCGTCCTGGTGGGTATCTTCGATACCCACCAGGATCTCCTTCAGCTTCTCGTTGGCGTTGAACCAGCCGTTGTCCCGCGCGGTGAGGCGGTGGAAGGTGCGGTTGAGGAAGGCATCCTTCTCCTGCGAACAGCCCGCGGCCAACGCAGCTACCACCACAAGTATCGTGGCTAGGCGGAAGAAGGTGATACGGCGCATGGCTCCGGCAGGGATAACTACGAACGGGCGAAGATATTTCACCGGCCCCGATCGGACCACATGCTTCGGAAGCCGTTCGGAAGCCGAAGTCCCGCCACAAGCCCCACTGCACGATGCTCTTTTCAGGCGGTCCGGCGAATGCAACCACCGATATTTGTCCGATGCCCGCAGCCGCACCCCCTACACGCCAGCCTAAGGACCGGCGGCGGCGATGGCTGCGTAAGCTGCGCGACCGTTACCGGCTCCTACTGATCAACGACAGCACCTTCGAGGAGCGCTTCAGCATCCGGCTCAACCGGCTCAACGTGCTTTTGCTGGGCATCGGGGCGTTCCTGCTCTACGGCGCGTTCGTTACGGCGGTCATCGTCTTCACGCCGCTCAAGCGCTACATCCCCGGCTACGCGGACCAGGAGACCAAACGCAACGCCTACCGCAGCTTGGTGATGGCCGATTCCTTGGAGCAGAAGCTGCGCGACCGCGACCTCTACATCGCGAATTTGCGGGCCGTCCTTAGCGGCGAGGTGAAGGCCGACAGTGCGACACTTTTCGCCCCGCTTGCGGAAAAACCCACGCTGGACGATCTGCGGCCGGGCATGGCCGACAGTTTGCTGCGCGAGCGTGTGGCGCGTGAGGAGGCGTATAGCTTGAAGGAAGGCCGCGTGAGCACCGACCGCAAGGAATTGGCCGGCATCTTCTTCTTTCCGCCGTTGCGCGGGATCGTCACCAGTAAGTTCGAGCGCAAGAGCGACCATTTCGGTATCGACATCGTTTCAAAAGCGGACGCTGCCGTGAAAGCTTGCTTGGCCGGGACCGTCACCATCGCCAGTTGGACCACCGACGCCGGGCACGTGTTGCAGATCCAGCACGCCAACGACCTGGTGAGCATCTACAAACACAACAGCGTACTGCTCAAGAAGGTCGGCGACAAGGTGAAGGCGGGAGAAGCCATCGCCATCGTGGGCAACAGCGGCGAACTCACCACCGGTCCGCACCTGCACTTCGAATTGTGGCTGAACGGCGAGCCCGTGGATCCGCAGGCGTACATGGTTCTGGAATGATGGTGCCCCTGCGAACCGCCCCTGACCACCAAGCATGAGCCTCAAGTCCGCCATCGCCAAGCCCTACGCGCAAGCCGTTACCAAAGCGGTGATGAAACGCGCTATGGACCCCGAGGCAACGCAGGCTGCGGTGCTGAAGGAGCTCGTGCGCTTCGGCGGGGATACGTCTTTCGGTAGGCAGCACAGGATCCACTCGGTACAAAGCCACGCGGACCTTGTGCAAGCCGTGCCCTTGCGCGATTACGAAGGCTTCAAGCCGTACATCGATCGGTTGAAGTTCGGCGAAGAGGATGTGCTCTGGCCCGGCAAGCCGCTGTACCTGTGCAAGACCAGTGGTACCACCAGCGGCGCCAAGTACATCCCCATCACCAAGGAGAGCCTGCCCAACCACATCGGCAGCGCGCGCCGGGCATTGCTGGCCTACATCGCGCACAGCGGCAAGGCTGATTTCTTGGATGGCAAGATGATCTTCCTCCAAGGCAGCCCGGTGTTGGACAAGAGCGTTCACATCCCCAGCGGACGGCTGAGCGGCATCGTGGCGAACCATGTGCCGGCGTATCTGCTGAAGAACCGCATGCCCAGCTACGCCACCAATACCATCGACGACTGGGAGACCAAGGTGGAAGCCATCGTAGGCGAAACGATGAAGGCCGACATGCGCTTGATCAGTGGCATACCGGCGTGGGTGCAGATGTACTTCGAACGCTTGCTGGCGCGTACCGGCAAGGCCAACGTGAAAGAAGTGTTCCCGAATTTCTCGCTGTTCGTGTACGGCGGTGTCAACTACGCACCGTACCGCAGCCGCATGGAAAAACTCATCGGCGGAAGCGTGCCGAGCGTTGAGTTGTTCCCCGCCAGCGAAGGCTTCATCGCCTACCAGGACAAGGGCAACGAAGAGGGCTTGTTGCTGGTGCTGGACAACGGCATCTACTATGGGTTCTTGCCTGTGGGGCCAGGGGACCCATCTCCCTCGGAGAAGGGCAGGGGTGTGGTTCCTCTATCCATCGCCGAGGTGGAACTGAACAAGCAATATGCGCTAGTACTCTACACCAACGCGGGCCTCTGGGGCTATGAGATCGGCGATACCGTGAAATTCGTGTCACTCTCGCCACCACGCATTGTAGTTACGGGACGTACCAAGCATTTCACCAGCGCGTTCGGCGAACACGTGATCGTGGAAGAAGTGGAAGGAGCACTGAAGGATGCTATGACCGCCATGCCATGCGAGGTGGCCGAATTCACCGTAGCGCCACAACTAGCCCCGGCCAACGGGCTTCCCTATCACGAGTGGTCCATCGAATTCGCGGCACCACCTGCGGAAATGGCCCGTTTCGCCACACTGCTCGACGAGGCGTTGCAGCGGCGGAACGTCTATTACAAGGATCTGATCACGGGGAAAGTGCTTCAGCCGTTGATCATCCGTTCACTGCCGCGCGGGGCCTTCACCACATGGATGAAAGCACGCGGCATGAACGACGCCCAGAGCAAGGTCCCACGGCTGGCCAATGACCGGCGGTACGTGGAAGGCCTGTAGGGCGGGTGCGCCTTAGCCGATCACCACCGCTTGCGGGTAGCGCTTCTTCCAGAAATCGAGCGCCTTCAAGCTGGCCAAGGTGATCACGGTGCGGTGGTCCAATTGCACTTTGATGGCTTTGAGACCTTCTTTGATGGGCTGGGTAAGTACCAGTTTACGTTTTGCGCGTGGCATGGTCGTTCGGAGTTGTTAGAAGCATCTACGCGGAAACCGTGCCGAACGGATGTATGTCAGGTTAAGAAGTGTGAAAACAGTGGAAATGGGTGACCCGACCCCGCCAATGGGGAGATCGCTCCACACCGCGGTGGAGTACGACCTTTGCGTCATGCAAGCCCGCACAGGAACCGACGTGCGCGCCGCCGCTGAGCTGCTGCGTGCGGGCGATGTGGTGGCCATTCCCACCGAAACGGTGTACGGCTTGGCCGCAGATGCGTTCAACGCCGAGGCTGTACTCAAGATCTTCACCACCAAACAACGCCCCGGTTTCGACCCGCTCATCGTCCACATCGGGCGAATGGACGACGTGGCGCGCTTGGCCAAGGAACTTCCGCCGGGTGCGCAAGGGTTGATGGAGGCATTCTGGCCGGGGCCGCTCACGTTGGTGCTGCCGAAACGGCCGGAGGTGCCCGATATCGTTACCAGCGGCCTGGACACCGTGGGCGTTCGTATGCCCGCGCACCCGATGGCGTTGGCGTTGTTGAACCAGCTGGAATTCCCGCTCGCGGCACCCAGCGCCAACCCCTTCGGCTACGTGAGCCCCACCACCGCACAACACGTGGCCGATCAGCTCGGCGACCGCATCCCGTACATCCTCGATGGTGGTGCGTGCAACGTGGGTGTGGAAAGCACCATCATCGGGTGGGAAGCAGGCGAGTGGAAACTCTATCGGCCCGGCGGTGTTCCGGCCGAAGAGATCGAGCAGGTCCTCGGGTGTTCGTTGAACGTGGCCATCGAGATCTCTTCGGGCGCCGAACCTTCCGCGAAGGCGCCCGGCATGCTGGAGAGCCACTATGCCCCTCGGAAACCGGTACTCGTAGGCAGCATCGATGCCCTGATCCCAGCACACATCGGTCAACGCATCGGCGTCATCTCGTTCACCACACCCTATCCCGTGTACCGGTGCGAAGTGCTATCTCCCGCAGGCGATCTGGACCAAGCCGCGCAGAAGCTCTTCGCAGCATTACGTGCGTTGGACGTCAGCGACTGCGACATCATCCTCGCCGAGCGCTTTCCGGATGAAGGCCTGGGCCGTGCGATCAATGATCGGTTGCGGCGGGCGGCGGCACGATAGAGGTTCTATGAATCGGCATCTCATCAAACGACATGTGCGCTACCCGGTGATACATTGGGTGTTGACCCTGTTCATCGCACCCGTGATCATCGGCCTTTTCGGGTTCATTGGGGACGGTATGAGTTTGGGGAGTTCTCTGAAGGACGGTTTCGCTTTTGGGGTTTTGATCATCCTGATGGGAGCTGTCTTTTCGTTGCCAACGGTGGTTCTGTATGCCATCTATTTCACTTGGATGCGGTCATTGGCAAGGAGCAAGACACTGATCTTGTTAGTGGGTAATGCACTGGTTCTCGTGCTGATGGGGATCAGCATGTATATCCTAGGCGGATACATGATGCCGTGGTTGTTCGCCGGGTTCTCCGTGGCATTGCTCCTCGCGGGTCTCGTGCTTCGGCCCGGGGCCTTCTTGGATCGCAAGCTTGCCCTATGGAAGGACGGAGACTAGTTGGATGTTGTCTTTAGCGCCGCATCGCCCACCAAACGCGATCTTTGCACCTTCCATCGGTACCGTGCGTTCATGTTCACATGTTCACATGGTCTCATGAGCACATGTCCAAACGCATCGCCATCCTCGGCTCCACCGGTTCCATCGGCACGCAAGCGCTGGAGGTGGTGCGTGAGCAGCCGGAACGCTTCGAAGTGGAGCTGCTCAGCTGCGGCAACAACGTGGACCTGCTCATCAAGCAAGCGCTCGAGTTCAGGCCGAACGCGGTGGTGATCGGAGATGCCACGAAGCTCGACGCAACGAAGGATGTGCTCTTCCCTGCTGGCATCAAGGTCTATGCGGGGCCTGAAGCGTTGGAGCAGTGTGTGCGTATGGAAGGCATCGAGCTGGTGCTTACCGCGCTGGTGGGCTATGCCGGATTGCGCCCCACATTGGCCGCGATCGACGCTGGCAAGCACATCGCCCTGGCCAACAAGGAGACCTTGGTCGTTGCGGGAGAACTGGTGACGAAAGCGGCGCGCGAGAAAGGCGTGAACATCTATCCGGTGGACAGCGAGCACAGCGCCATCTTCCAGTGCCTCGCCGGTGAATGGCACAACCCCATCGAGAAGATCGTGCTCACCGCGAGCGGCGGTCCGTTCCGTGGCAAGTCGCGCGAGGAGCTGGCGAAAGTCACCAAGGCCCAGGCGTTGAAACATCCCAACTGGGACATGGGCGCGAAGATCACCATCGACAGCGCGAGCCTGATGAACAAAGGGCTGGAGGCCATCGAAGCGAAGTGGCTCTTCAACCTCAAGGCCGAGCAGATAGAGATCATCGTGCATCCGCAGAGCATCATCCACAGCATGGTGCAGTTCCGCGATGGCAGCATGAAAGCGCAGATGGGCTTGCCGGACATGAAGTTGCCGATCCAATACGCCATGGCCTACCCGGATCGGCTGCCCACCACCTGGCCGCGTTTCGATTTCACCAAGTACCCGGCCTTCACCTTCGAACAACCGGACGTGGTCACCTTCCGCAATCTGGCGCTCGCGCTGCAAGCCATGGACAAAGGCGGCAACGTACCGTGCGTGTTGAACGCCGCGAACGAAGTGGCCGTGGAACTTTTCCTCAAAGACAGCATCGGTTTCCTGGAGATGAGCGACCTGATCGCCGAGACCCTGGAAACCGTCCCGTACATCGCAAATCCGGCACTCGCCGACCTCGAAGCCAGCGACGCTGAAGCCCGTCGCTTATCCCGCACCTTTGCGGGACGCACCCGAACCCCTGCATGGAATTCCTGATCAAAGCCGCTCAACTTCTGCTGAGCCTCTCCATCCTCGTTGTCCTGCACGAGATGGGCCACTTCCTCCCCGCACGTTGGTTCAAGATCCGCGTGGAGAAGTTCTACCTCTTCTTCGACCCGTGGTTCTCGCTCTTCAAGAAGAAGGTGGGCGATACCGAATATGGCATCGGCTGGCTGCCGCTCGGTGGTTACGTGAAGATCAGTGGTATGGTGGACGAGAGCATGGACAAGGAGCAGATGTCCAAGCCCGCAGAACCGTGGGAGTTCCGCAGCAAACCCGCTTGGCAACGCCTCATCGTGATGATCGGTGGGGTTACCGTGAACCTGATCCTCGGCATGCTCATCTACATCATGGTGCTCTTCGTGTGGGGCCGTGAATACTTGCCGTTGGAGAACGCCACATATGGCATCCACCCGAGCAAGACACTTGCTGCGGCAGGTGTGCAGGATGGCGATCGCATCATCAGCATCGATGGCGTGAAGCCTGAGACGACGAGTGCTGCAGGCAAGGCGATCATGATCGATGCCGCACGTACCCTCGTGGTGGAGCGCAACGGCCAGCAGCTGACGATCGAACTACCCGAGGGCTTTAATGAGCAAGCGCTGTCCAGTGGTGAGAAGGAGATCATGGCGGTGCGTTTGCCGTTCTACATCGATAGCATCATCGCGGGTGGGACCGCATCCGAGACCACCTTGAGCAAAGGTGACCGTGTGCTTGCGGTGGATGGAACACCGACCGCGTTCTTCGAAGATTTCCGCAAGACGCTGCAAACGAAGAAGGGACAGGAGGTCTCCATGACAACGATCCACAACGGCGACACCGTGCAGGTTCCGGTGAAGGTGGATGCGGAAGGCAAAGTGGGTCTTGGTCCGATGACCTACAAGAAACTCGCGGCGATGGGAGAGGGCTTCGGAACGGTGAAGGAGAGCTTCGGTTTCTTCGCTTCCATCCCGGCGGGCATCAACTACGGCTTGGAAACGTTGAGCGGGTACGTGCGTTCCTTGAAACTGCTCTTCACCAAGAGCGGCGCGGAGCAGATCGGGGGCTTCGGTGCCATCGGCAACATGTTCCCCGGGCAATGGGATTGGAACGCCTTCTGGAACATGACGGCCTTCCTCAGCATCATCCTCGCCTTCATGAACATCCTGCCGATACCGGCGCTGGACGGTGGCCACGTGCTTTTCCTGATCTACGAGATGATCGCGGGTAAACCAGCGCCGCAACGGGTGATGGAAGTGGCGCAGATGGTGGGCATGGTGCTCTTGCTGGGCCTTATCCTGTTCGCCAACGGCAACGACATCTTCAAAGGGATCACGGGGAAGTTCTAGGCGAGAGTCAAGGTTGCGAGGGCGCTGGAGCCGCCACTGTCACACCCCTGCACCCTTGAACCCTGCAACGCATTCCTGCGTACAAGCCCGCATGGCGTACGTGGTGCTGGTCGAGGATGATGCCCTCGTCCGCAAGCTTCTGGAGAAACGATTGATCGCGGCTGGCTGGCACGTAAGCGGCCTGCGCGATGGCCGTGGGCTCTTGGCTCAACTGGAAGCGCATCCCGCCGACCTGATCCTCATCGATCTCGGCCTGCCGCACATCGATGGGCTTGCGTTGGTCGAGCAGCTACGCGCGGCGGGCATCGACACGCCGGTGATGATCCTCACCGCATACGACCTGCCTCACTTGCAAGCGACGGTCCACAGCACGGGCGCCAACGAACTGGTGCGCAAACCGTACGACCCCGACGAGTTGTTGCGCCGCATGCAGCGGTTGCTGGCCGCGTAGCCGACCTTTGGGCCACGTGCCCACACCGTTCACACACGACGTCATCATCATCGGTCAGGGCTTGGCCGGTACGGTACTTTCCGAAACGCTGGTCCAGCGCGGCAAGCGTGTGGTGGTGTTCGACACGCCGCTTCCCGGTCGTGCCTCGCAGGTGGCAGCCGGACTGGTGAACCCGATCTCGTTGCGCCGCACGGTGCTCACTTGGCGAGCTTCGGAGATGCTGGCGATCGCGGGGGCTTTCTACCGGGATCTCGGCTTGCAGTACGACACGGTCTTCTGGCATCCCACACCGTTGGCCGTGTTGTTCCCCACGGCACAAGAAGCCGGCATCTGGCAGTTGCGCATGAAGGATCCGGAGATGATGCGCCTCCTCCGCCTGGACACCTCCGCCGATCCAGCGTTGGATCAATTGCCGCAACCGTATGGCCGAGGTATCATCGATCGGTGTGCCTGGGTGGATGTGTCGGCGTTGCTTGCGAGGCATCGCGCACAGGCCATCGCAGCGGGTGAGTTGGAAGAACGGCGTATCGAAGCATCGGACATCCACCAATTACCGGACGGCATACAGATACATGGTCGCACAGCACCGTTGTTGGTGCATTGCGGTGGACCCTTCGCAACGGCGGATGGCCTTGTGCAAGTGAAGGGCGAAGGCCTCACCGTGCGTATCCCTGATCTACATCTTTCAAAAGCCGTTCACCGCGGCGTGTTCATGTTGCCCATCGGCAACGATGTCTACCGCGTAGGCTCCACCTTCGCGTGGAACGATGTGTGGAGCGGCCCCACGGAAGAAGCACGCCGCTACCTCCTGGACCGACTGGAGCGCTTGGTGGAACGCGAGGTGGAGGTGCTGGATCACTGGTGCGGTGTGCGTCCGGCCTCGAAGGATCGCAGGCCCATCCTCGGCCGTATCGGCAAGCACGAAGTGATCTTCAACGGCCTGGGCTCTCGCGGTGTGGTACTCGCCCCCTGGTGCGCGCAGCACCTGTGCGATCACTTGTTCGATGGGGTGCAGTTGGATGAAGCGGTGAAGCCGGATCGGTTCACTTCGTAGAATTCTCCTCCGCGATCACCTCTTCCAATGATCTTTCGTGGAACTTCACACTGAAGCCACCGTACCCGAGCCGCACATCGGCATTGATCTTTTTCTCGGCACCGGAAAGATCCCAGTTCAATGATGGGTAGCGCGCCGCGAACACTTGCGGATCCTCGCCAACCACGAACTCCGCATGCTCATAGCCTTCCGCATACGGGCTACCGTTCTTGGGTGCTGGCAGTTCGATCACATCGATCGCGCGTCCTTGCAGAATGAACGGTCGGTATAGTTTGAAGGTGGCGATGGGCCTGCCCCCGATCACGTGTTCGCCAAGCAGGGTGCCGTTCTTGGAAAGGTGATCCCGCCATGCGGCGTAGCGTTCAGCGGTCTCCACGCGGTAGCACACATGGTCCAGGACCAACGGGGCCGCAGCGATGCCATCCTGTTCAAGTGCGGCGAAGAGGCGTTGCAAGAAGATCGACGGGTCGGGGAGTTCCATCGTGCGAAGATCGTATGGCGAAGTGCGGCACAACGTTGGCGATAGGCGGCCGGGACGGACCTTTGTCCCCGAACACAACCCGCATGCGCCTTGTCCGCACCTCGTTACTTCTGCTCACGCTCGTTCCGCTTTTCATCACCTGCCGTTCCAAGCACGACGTGGTGAGTAGCACTTCTGGAACCACCGACCCACGCTGGTCCGCTGTGGATTCGCTCCAGCGTCTGGGCCAATACGCCAGTGCTTTGGAGCGCACCGAAATGTTGCTGGCCGAAGCGCGCACCAGCGGCGACTGGCGCAACGAGTACCGCGCTTGGCGCTACCGCACATTGTTCATCCCCAGTATCGGTGGATCCAACGACAGCGCGTTGATGGCGATGGAGGCACGCACCACCACGGCCGCAGTTCCGTTGCAACAGTTGCTGCACTCCACGGTGGCCGAAGGGTGGTGGCAACGCTACCAGAGCGATCGGTGGAACATCCTCGAGCGCACCGAACTAAGCGCACCCTCGGACGATCCGGATACATGGACGCAAGGCACCTACATGGAACGGGTGATCGCGCACTACCAAGCATCCCTCGAACCGGCCGATACGCTGCTGAAGATCCCTGTTGGGGAACTTGGCTCGTTGTTGTTGGGTGATGAGGATACACGCATACTTCGTCCCACGTTGTTCGATGTTCTGGCCCACCGGGCATTGGAGGTGTACGGGAATAGCGAGACGCGTATCACCGAACCGGCGTGGCGTTTCAAGTTGGACGATGCGAAGGACTTCGACCTCTTCGAACCGTTCGCCTTCCGTGCCTTGCAACACCGCGACAGCACCGCTTGGGAGTTCCAAGCGCTGAAGCTCTACCAACGACTGGAGCGTGCGCACCTGAACGACGACACCCCGGATGCACTGGTGGATGTGACGCTCGCTCGTCTCGACTTTGTTCGGGCGAACAGCACCGTGGCTAACAAGGACTCGCTCTTCTTGGGTGCGCTGAACACCTTGCGCAGCCGCCTACCGAACGACACGTGCTGGGCCGAAGTCACGTATCGCATTGCGAGTTGGCATCAAGAGGAAGGAGCTAAATTCCAGCGGCTCGCAGGTGATGAACTGAAGTGGGAGAACCGCACCGCACGCGATCTCTGCAACGAAGCCATTGCGAAGTTCCCGGGATCCTTCGGCGCGAAGCGTTGCGAACAACTGAAGGCCACGTTGGAATATCCTGCGCTGCGGTTGGAAGTGGAGGAGGCCACCGTACCGGATCAGAGATTCCAGTTCGCGCTCAGCTACCGCAATGTGCGCAGTGTGGGTATGCGGATCGTACGCATGCCCGGTGCGGAAACAAGCGAGGAACCCGTGCGCAACGAGATGGAGAAGTGGTTGGTCGGCCAGAAGCCAGTGAAGGAATGGACCGTGGAACTCCCCGATGATGGCGACTTGAACGAACACCTGGTCGAGCTGCCTGTGGAGGGTTTGCCGTTGGGGAACTACGCGCTCTTGGTGGCGCAGGACGGGAAATTCCGCGGCGAACAAGGCAGCTTGGCCTTCGCCTTTTTCTGGTCCACGCAGTTCGCGGTGGTGCAACGCACGGTGAACAACGAGGAGGAACTGCTCGTCCTTGATCGCCATACTGGCGCACCACGCGCAGCAGTGGAAGTGGTGCAATGGAACACACCATCACACTGGTCGGAAGAGAACAAGCGAGAGCGGATGGGCAGTGCCACCACCGATGCCGAAGGCCGCGTGCGTTTCCCGGTGCGCACACAGGCGCAAGTGTGGTATGGGTTGAAGCAGGGCAGCGATGTGTACCGCACCAGCATGCAATGGAGCTACGGCAGGAACGAAGCCGCATCGCAGGAGGAACTACGCACCTACCTCTTCACGGACCGCGCCATCTACCGTCCGGGCCAGGAACTCTTCTTCAAAGGCATCGTGGTAACGCAGAAGGACAAGAGCGCAGGTGTGAAGTCGAACTACACAACGGAGGTCAGGTTCTTCGATGTCAACGGTGAGTTGAACGATTCCGCAAAAGTGACCACCGACGCATTCGGTGCGTTCCACGGAAAATTCACAACACCGGCCGGTACGCTCACCGGAGGCATGCGGATCGAGGAGAAGAACGGCAGCGCCTTTGTGCAAGTTGAAGAGTACAAACGCCCCACGTTCGAACTGGTCTTCGATCCCATTGCTGGCACGCCGAAGCTGGGCGAAGAGGTGGTGGTCACCGGCACCGCGAAGAGCTATGCGGGAGTTCCGTTGGATGGCGCCACCGTGCAGTGGAACATCCAGCGTGGTGTGGTGATGCCGTGGTGGTCCAGCTGGGGATGGCGCGGGTTGCCTTGGGGTCGAAGCACGGAAGTAGCCAGCGGCGCCGCCACCTGCGATGCACAAGGCCGGTTCACCGCCACCTTCATGGCCGATGCCGACAAGGCTTTTCCGCGTCGGTCGGATCCCACGTTCAACTTCACCATCGCTGCGGGTGCCACGGATATCAGCGGTGAAACACAGACAGGCACCACCAGTTTCAGTCTCGCCTATCGCTCCATCAACATCGAGTTGAACATCGGTGAGGCACTGGATCGTGCGCATACCGACAGCATCGATGTACGCGTGAAGAATTTGAACGGCGAAGAGGTGGATATGCCCATGGACATCCGAATCGTGGAACTGGTCCCACCTGTTGATGCACCACGTCGCGATCGCTTGTGGGAGCGCCCGGACCGTGTGCTCGAAGGCGAATTTCCACGCACACACTTGGCTAATGATCCCATGAGCTGGCCGGAAGGCAAGGTGGTGCTGGAGCGCAAAGCACATCACGCCAAGGGCCGCGCGCTAGCCGTGAAGGGCATGGACGACTTCACTGTGGGCATTTACCGCATCGAGGTGGATGCCAAGGATGCACAAGGCGTTCCGGTGAAAGTGGCGCGACTGGTCACGTTGTACGATACGGCGATCCAGAACACGGGCTTCATTGATGAAGCCTTCCATGTGGAAGCCGTGAAGGT
Source organism: Flavobacteriales bacterium UBA7690 (assembly GCA_002482775.1). Lineage (GTDB taxonomy): Bacteria > Bacteroidota > Bacteroidia > Flavobacteriales_F > PHOS-HE28 > PHOS-HE28. The sequence goes on from DLGQ01000015.1 coordinate 65,931, forward strand.
GAAGTGCGCTCCCGGAGAAAAGGCGTCGTTGCTGTTGAGCAGTGCGTTGCCAAGTGCGCGTGTGCTGATGGAAGTGGAGCGCGATGGGCGGATCGCAGCCAGCCGGACGTTCATCCTGAGCAAAGGCCAGCAACTGGTGGAACTGCCTGTGCTGGAAGGTGATCGCGGCGGCTTCGCGGTGCATTTCCTCTGTGTGGAACGCGGTCGTTCGCACCTGGAGACGAAGTGGATCGATGTGCCGTGGACGAACAAGGAATTGCAGGTGGAGTGGATGAGCTTCCGCGACAAACTGCTTCCTGGCGCGAAAGAGGAATGGCGGTTGCGGATCACCGGGCCGAAGAAAGAGAAGGTGGCCGCACAGCTACTTGCGGTGATGTACGATGCCTCGCTGGATCACTTCGCGCCGCATGCGTGGAGCATGTTCCAATGGCCCACGAACAGCCAACGTTTCGGGTGGCAGCGCAGCGAGCCGTTCGCCGTGCGCCATGGTAATATGTGGAACACGGGCATTCAACTTCCCGGAGATACTGCGCGCAGCTATCCGCAGCTCTGGGGGCGTGAGTTCTTCGCGATGTGGCCGGGGACATACGGCTATGCTACGGACGGGATCATGATGCGTTCGGAAGTGGCGAATGCGGCGATGGCTCCGCCCAAGGCTGGTGGGCGAATGGATATGATGTCCAAGGATGCGGAAATGGATGCGGAGGAGATGGCCGAACCGCAAGCGGAAGCAGCACCGACCACCAACACCCCACAGCCCGTGCGCACGGACTTCCGCGAGACCGCGTTCTTCTTCCCCGAACTGCTCACCGAACGTGATGGAAGTGTGGTCCTCCGGTTCACCACACCGGATGCATTGACGCGCTGGAACTTGATGGGTCTTGCGCATACCAAGGAATTGCAGTTGGCCCAGTTCAACAAACAAGCCACCACGAGCAAGCCGTTGATGGTGGTGCCGAACCTACCGCGCTTCTTGCGCCATGGCGATCGCATCACGTTGACGACGAAGATCAATGCGATCGAAAGTGCGGTGACGGGTAGCGTGCGCTTATCGCTTTTCGATCCGCTCAGCGGCGCCGAGATCACATCACGGTTCACACAACAACGGACCGAGCAAACGTTCACAGCAGCGCCGGGGACGAGCACCGCCGCAGCGTGGCCCATCGTGGTACCGGACGATGTGGATATGGTCAGCGTGCGCATCGTCGCCACGGGTGCAGGCATCAGCGATGGTGAAGAGCGGCCGTTGCCGGTGCTCACGGACAAGGTACTTGTCACCGAAAGCATGCCGCTACCAGTAACGAAGGCAGGTACCAAGACCTTCTCGTTGGACAAATTGGTGAACACCACGAGCACAACGTTGCTGCAACGCAGCTTGAAGTTGGAGTTCACGCCGAACCCGGCTTGGTATGCTGTACAAGCGTTGCCATACTTGATGGAATTCCCGCACGAATGCGCCGAACAGACTTTTGGCAGATACTATGCGAACCGGTTGGCCACCCATATCGTAGAGCAGCGCCCCGTTGTTCGTACGGTGTTCGAGCAGTGGAGCAAGCAGGGTGAGACCGCATTCCTCTCCGCACTGGAGAAGAACGCTGAGTTGAAAAGTGTGGTGCTGGAAGAAACGCCATGGGTGCTGAACGCCAAGGATGAAGGTGAGCGCAAACGGCGAGTGGCCTTGTTCTTCGACATGCAACGGATGGCTTCGGAAGAACAAGCATCACTGAAGAAGTTGCGCGACATGCAGCTGCCGAACGGGGCGTGGCCGTGGTGGAGCGGCATGCGCGAGAGCCGCTACATCACGCAACACATCGTGGCAGGCTTCGGGCATTTGGAGGCGTTGAAGGCCGCTGATACCCGTGGCGATGGCCCGAACGAGACCATGTTGGCACAAGCCGTTCAGTGGTTGGATGAAGATGTGGACCGCACTTACCGCGAACTACTGAAGAACACCAAAGCCGAGGACCGCGCGAAGTATGTTCCGGGTGCGATCGATGTACACCTGCTCTATGCCCGCAGTTTCTTCACCCGTTGGTCCATCATCGGCAGCACACGTACGGCCATGGACTTCTACGTAGCGCGTTGCAAGGAGACGTGGTTGCAACGTGGGTTGCAAGAGCAAGCCATGCTGGCTTTGGCGTTCGATCGCATGGGCGAAAAAGCGACGGCACAGCTGATCTTGAAGTCGTTGGGCGAACGCGCTACACGGAGCGAAGAGCTCGGCATGTATTGGAATGGCTTCAACGCGGGTTACGTGTGGAACGAATTCCCGACCGAAACCCAGGCGTTGTTGATCGAAGCCTTCCACGAAGTCGGCAAGAACAAGCCAGCCGTCGATCAGTTGCGCCAGTACCTCTTGAAGCTGAAACAGACCACCGACTGGAAGACCACCAAGGCCACGGCGGATGCCTGCTACGCGCTCTTGCTCACCGGCGACGACTGGTTGGCCATGGACAATGCGCCGATCATCAAGGTGGGCGATGCCACCATCAAACCGGAGAGGGCCGAAGCGGGCACGGGCTACTTCGAGAAGACGTGGACCGGCGATGCCATAGAGCCGGACATGGGCCGCGTAACGGTGACCACCGCGAAGGACGGTGTGCAGTGGGGTGCATTGCACTGGCAATACTTGGAGAAGATGGACAAGGTGACGCCGCACGAAAGTCCGTTCGCCATCAAGAAGAGCGTGCTGCTGGAACAGCCGACCGATGCCGGGGTCCGGCTGGTAGAGCTTGGTGGGAACAAGAAGTTGAACCCCGGTGATCGTGTCACCATCCGCATCGAATTGCGAACGGACCGTTACTTGGACTACGTACACCTGAAGGATCAGCGGGCTGCGGCTTTCGAACCCGTGGAAGCGATCAGCGGCTACAAATGGCAAGGAGGGTTGGGCTATTACCAAAGCATCCGCGATGCTGGCATGCACTTCTTCTTCGATCGCATTTCGCCGGGCACCTATGTGTTCGAGTATGACCTGAAGGTGACCCACGCCGGCGATATGAGCAACGGCCTCACCACCGCGATGTGCATGTACGCGCCCGAGTTCAGTTCGCACAGCGAGGGCGTGCGTGTGGTCGTTGGCAAATAGAGGCGCTTACTTTCGCCGCATGAAAGCACTGATCCCGTTCGCGCTGTTGGTATGCCTGGCCTCCTGTGGCGATGGCAAGAAGGAAGCCGCCGAGCAGATGGCCGATACCACGGCAACGGCTACTGTTGCCCCGGCCGTACTGGATCTATCCACCTTCGACACACCCTTACTGGTGGAGTTCGGCGACCTGGCCACCCTGGGTGTGGATTCGCCCACGGTGAAGTGGAACGAAGAGCTAGGCCGCTTGGAAGTGGGCGCTGGCGAGCATTTCGGCCTGCTGATCACCGAAGAACCCGCTGACTTGGCCCGCCTGAAAGCCGATCTGGACCGCGACATGTTGCAGAAACACACCGTGATCGAGGAGACCCCCGAGAAGCTCGTCTACCGATCGCAGTTCCCGGATGATGCGGGCACCTTCATCCACTTCTACCGCACCGTGCAAGTGGGCGACCGCACCTTCGTGGTCACCGATGCCGACCAGGTCCGCTTCAACGAAGCCGATGTACAGCGGATGGTGGCTTCCATCAAGTCGAAGTCCGCGGTCTGATCATGGTGCGCAGCGCGTTCTTGGTCATGTCGTTGGTCACCTTCGGTCCGTTGTGGGCCCAGGGCGACGAAAAGTGGATGGCCGGGCTGGACCGTTACTGGGCGGAGATCGACTCGGCCTACCGGGACACGCTGCATTCGCCACTGCCGAAGGAGGATCGCCCGGGTTTCGTCAACCTACCCCGTTTCGCGGCGGATAGGGCCTTCCGGGTAACGGCACGCTTCGTAGCCCAGGAAGGGGAGGTTTTCGGCATGAAGACCAGCACCGAGCGCGAGCCGAAGTACAGGAGCGTGGGCACCCTCCATTTCACCCTGAACGGGACGGACGAGCAGCTTACCGTGTTCCAGAATATCGACCTCAGCCGGCTGGAGGACTACCGCAACTACCTCTTCGTGCCCTTCACGGACCTGACCAATGGGGAGCAGACCTACGGGGGCGGTCGCTACTTGGACCTGGAGGGGCCACTGGGGGATACCGTGGAACTGGATTTCAACCGGGCCTACAACCCCTATTGTGCTTACGGAGGGCGTTATTCCTGCCCCATTCCGCCGCAGGAGAACCATTTGGAGGTATCGGTCGAAGCCGGCGTTTTGAAGCACCACGACTAGGAGCGATCCGACGAGCGCAACCTATTGGTCGATGGCCCGTACACACGGCGTCGAAAAGCCCTAGGAAAGCCGCTTTTGATCGGCTATCCTTGCAACTTGACCGGACTACCGCCATGCGCTCTATCAACCTTCTCTTCGCCGCCGTTCTGAGCTTGCCAGCCTCTGCTGGTGTCATCGTGCTCGAGGGCAACTACCAAGGCAAGAACCTCTTCATCCAGAATCCGTTCTCGGAAGCTGGTGTGGGTTTCTGCGTGTTCGAGGTCACTGTGAACGACCAGATCGCCACGGACGAGATCAATAGCAGCGCCTTCGAGGTGGACATGAACAACTTCGGCTTGAAGTTGAGCGACAAGGTGGTAGTGAAAGTGAAGCATAAGGACGGCTGCACGCCCGTGGTCCTCAACCCCGAAGTGCTGAAGCCGAAGAGCACCTTCGACATCGTGAAACAATCCATCGGTGCGGACGGTAACTACACCTGGACCACCACCAACGAGACGGGCGAACTGCCCTTCATCGTGGAGCAGAAACGCTGGAACAAATGGGTGAAGGTGGGTGAGGTGATGGGCACTGGCAAACCAGGCGAACATACCTACAACTTCACGGTAACCCCGCACAGTGGCGAGAACACCTTCCACGTGAAGCAGACCGACCTGAGCAAACGCGCACGGTATAGCGAAGCCGTAACGCTCGCGTCGAATTCAAACCCCATAACCTGGAGCCCGCCCAAGCCGAAGGATGAGATCATCTTCAGCGCTACCACCTTGTTCGAGATCTACGATCAGTACGGCAACATCGTGAAGCGCGGGTACGCCGATCGTGTGGAAGTGGCTTCCTTGAAGAAGGACCTCTACTACCTCAACTACGACAACAAGATGGGGGAGACCTTCATCAAACGTTGATCACCACGACATTCCTTGGAAAGCCCTTCGCCATGCGGAGGGCTTTCTTCTTTTCGGAACTTCGCCGCCTAGCGCTCGCACATGATCCGCATTGAACACATCGGCATCGCCGTGAAAGACCTGGAGAAAGCCGAAGAGGTCTATACCCGCTTACTGGGCACCCCGAGCTACAAACGCGAAGCCGTGGAGAGCGAGGGCGTGATCACCTCGTTCTTCCAGACCGGCCCCAACAAGATCGAACTCCTGGAAAGCACACGTCCTGATGGGCCCATCGCGAAGGCCATCGAGAAACGCGGGGAAGGCATCCACCACATCGCCTTCGAAGTGGCCGATATACGGGCGGAGATGGAGCGGTTGCGTGCCGAAGGGTTCATCTTGCTGAACGAAGAGCCCAAGCGCGGTGCGGACAACAAGCTTGTCTGTTTCGTACACCCCAAGAGCGCGAACGGCGTGCTGGTGGAACTGTGTCAGGAGATAAGGGGATAGGCCATGGGTACCCGGAAAGACACGGCAGCATTCATCTTGGACCAGTTGGGCCACGCGGACAGGTTCAGTGTGAAGTCCATGTTCGGCGAATTCGCGTTGTACGCCGATGGCAAGCCAGTGGCCTTCATCTGCGACGACCAGCTTTTCGTGAAGATCATGGCGGAGAGCGCGTTACTGGATACCCGTTGTGAAAAGGCTCCGGCCTATCCGGGGTCGAAGGACTACTACCTGGTGCCGGAGGATCTGATCACGGGCGATCGCAAGTTGGCGGAGCTTTTGCTGCGCATTGCTTCGGTGTTGCCGATGCCCAAGGCGAAGAAGTCCGCGCGTAAGTGAAGTGCGCCTATTCAGGGCTCCGGATTTGGCCAATTGAAAAGCACTTCTATCTTTAGCTTGTGCAAGCAGGCCGCCGGATGTTGAAGAGACTGATCCAGTTCACGACTTCCGAGATCGTGCTTTGGTCGGCAGGCCTTTTCGTGTTGTACTTCCTGGGAAGTAGTGGAACAGGAGGCACTGTTTGCTTGTTCGCCGGGCTGGGTTTGGAGCGCTGTTGGGGCTGTGGCCTCGGACATGCGGTGCACGATGCGATGCATTTGCAATTCACACACTCCGTGGCACATCACCCGTTCGGCATCCCGGTGCTCATCATCCTACTTTATCGGATCTTCCAACTCGCCACCCCCTACTTCAAAACCCGACCACCATGGACCAGCAACAGTTGATGATGATGTTACCCGGATTGCGCCCGGAAGAGCTCCTCGTTCTGCAGAACGTGACCACGGGAATGACCGAGAACCAGTCGCGCCAGTTCATGGCCATGTACGCGGGTACCCGTAAAGACGGGCAAACAATGCTGCTGCTCGCTCTGGTGGGCCTGTTGGGCATCGCGGGCATCCAGCGCTTCATCATCGGGCAGACCGGCATGGGCGTGGCATTCCTGCTCACGGCGGGCTTCTGCGGCATCGGCACCATCATCGATGCGGTGAACGCCAACAAGCTGGCGGCGGAGTACAACCAGGCCGAAGCCATGAAAGCGGCCAACATGGTGAAGATGATGACCACCTCGTAGGGTGGCAGAGCTGTGATAGTTCTTCGCACGGGCGTACTGGACTTCATGCTTTGTGAACCTCGACCCGTACGGTGTGGGTGGATACGCTGTGCCGGAGGGTCCAACACTGGATCGTGGAGCCATCGGTCCTTGGTTCAGCAGTTCGTAACCCTACCCCGAACAGCACGTGGCGATCCGTGAGAGAGCAACCTTGTCTGAACCGAACGTCTTTTGGCTGGACCCCCAAGACCATGAAAGCTCACCTACTGATCAAGTCGTTCGGATGCACGCTAACGTTCTTCGCTTCTATGGCGGCCGCTGGCCAGAGCGGCGTGCGCGTAGAGCATGCCTTGGAGAACGCTTGCAATGGTAATTTGAGGTACTACAATGAGCAGGAATTGGTGGATAGTGTCGTCTGGTCCACCGGGTACGTGGGTTGGAACCTGACCGACGTCCCCCCCGGCACGTATGGGTACGAGCTATTCCTGGATGGTTCAGTGGTTGCGCAAGGATCACGGGAAGTGGAGCTGGTGGGATGGGAGTTCTCAACCCCGGTCCCCGCGTATCATTCCCCGGATGAGTTCAACCTATCGGGCACACTTTCGGTACCATATTGCTTTGGCCAGATCTTCACTGGACTGTGTTGCCATCCGGACCCGGCAGTGACCTCGCTGCTCATCCTGCAGGATGGAGAACCCTTCCCGTTGACCAACGAGAATTGTGAGTTCTGTGAGAGTGTGGATTGCATCTCAGCGATCTACATGGCGAACCTTCCCTACGGTCATGTGTATGATATCGGGGTCGACGATCCTACCTGTTCCGGGGTTATCATGATGGATCAGGTCATCACCGCGTACAGCTGTGCGAACCTGGAACTGGTCACCGAAGTGGAAGATGACCTGAGCGGTGGAAGTACGGGTAGCATCCTGGTCACGGACGTGATCCCTGATCCCGCCGAGCCGCTTCCTGTGCCAGCCCCTGTGAACGGCACGTTCACCTTGTTCAACAACCAGACCGAGGAAGTGGTGGGCGCGCAGCAGACCGGTACCTATGCGGAGTGGACCGGCCTCCCGGTCGGCGAATACCGCATCAGCTTTACACCGGACCTGCTTTGCCAACCGGCCAGCCGGCTTGTCTCGATCACCGATGGCGCTGCGATCGACGAGGGGGGCACTGGTGTGCTGGATCTCTATCCACGGATCGCGGAGGATCACATCGTTCTGACATCCACTGCAGGGGCTATTCCTGTTGATGTACACGTCGTGGACTTGAACGGTCGGGAGGTCGTGAGCCGTCAGGCCATGTCCCCGGGTCGCATCCCACTGATCCATTTGGCTCCCGGCCCGTACGTGCTGATCGCACACCAGGGTGGAGAGAAACTACGGGCGCGTTTCATCAAGCGCTGACGGATCATAATAGCCTTAGGCGTTGGGTCAGGCCAAGGATATCCTCGTGCGCCAATTCCAAATGTTCGGCGTGCAACCCGGCTTGGCGCGCTCCTCGCACATGCTGTATGCTGTCGTCCATGAACAGTGTCCGTGCAGGATCCGCACCATGCTTCTCTAGAACGTGGAGGAACGAAGCGGCATCTGGTTTACGCAGGCCGATCTCGCAGCTGTAGTAAGCGCCGTGGAACAAGGCCTTGAAGTCGGTGATGCCGTTCTCCTGTGCGATGATGGCCTCGAAGGCGGGCACATGGATGGCGTTGGTATTGCTGAGCAGGAGCACTTGGTAGCGTTGCTTCAGGCGGTGGACCAGGTCGATGCGCTGTGGATGTACCGAGCCGAGCATGGCGTTCCAGCTGGTATCGATCACCGTATCTGTGAGGCCGGACCCCAGCACAGCACGTATGCGATCACGGAATTCAGCCGGGGAAAGGGCGCCCACCTCAAAACCATCGAAGAGGTGGTCCTGCTGCGCCTGGCTGTAGAGCTGCTCGAAATCAGCATGCCCCAAGGCCTGGAAAGCCTCTGCCGTGGCGTGGTAATCCACATCGATCAGTACGCCGCCGAGGTCCAGCAGGATGGTGTCGTAGGTCTGTTGCACGGTGGGCAAAACTAGGCTTCGGCCGCTGCGGTCTATTTTCGCGCCTGTTTGCCGGTAGGCAAGCTCCCGCGTTCGCGCGGAAGACCGGGCCCATAGCTCAGCGGTCAGAGCAGGGGACTCATAATCCCTTGGTCGCAGGTTCAAATCCTGCTGGGCCCACTTCAATAGGGCTTCACGGCGCTTACGCGCATGAAGACGTCGTCCATCAGGAACCGGGAGCGCAGATCCTTGTTCCAGAAATAGAAACGCAGGCGATCGCCCTTGTTGAGCGCAGGCACGGGGATGCGGTATTCCAATTGTTGCCAAACACCGGGTCGGCTGGGCACGGGGTTCAATCGGAACGGTTCATAGAACCGGACGGTGTCCTGGGCATCACGCACTTCGGTAACGCCCAAGGCATGCAACGAGGCTTCGGGTCGTGCATCGAATCGTTGGAGGCCGACTTCCAAGTAGAGTACCCGGCCCGCAGGGATCGTATCGGTGGTCGCCTCGAAGAGGAGCCCGAACTCATGGTATTGATCGAAAAGGCACACCGTGGCCGGGCTGTAAGCACCTTCCCAAGGCACACGGAAACCGCGGCTCCAGAAGGTGCAGTTCTGGTCCATGCCACAGGTCTCTTCCAGGATCACCTCCATTCCGTTCGGGTTGAACGGTGCTTCTTGGTAGTTACCACCCAGCTTGTTGCGGTGCGCCTCGTCGAACCGGAGGAACGAATAGGTGTACTTCTCGCGATCCATGCTCTCCGGATGGAGGAACCCGTTGTGGAATTGCCAGAGTTGCGCTAGGTTGAGGAGGATACAGGCCAGGACGAACACCCGGGCGATATGGAGCCAACGCGGTCGCCAACGTTCCAGTACCAAGGCCATGGGGATCACCAGGATGGGATAGTGATCGATGTAGACGCGGCTCGCGAAACCGCCACCATAATACCAGATCCACCAACTGCTGATGATGTAGGTGCTGACCAACCAGTATACCAAGCTCCACGTGCTGCGCCAGCGGTCCGTACGCCAAAGCAGTATGGCACACAACGCCGGTAGCAGCATCAACGGTGTCCAGAGGAACAGGCCGCGGCGGAAGCCGATGAGCACTTTTACGATCTCGGGCCTGGTCCAGTGGAAGCCCTCTCCCTTGTACCCATACTCCACCCAGTTGCCCGTCTGCATGTGCCACAGGACGGATTGGATGCCGATGATGGAAGCGCATGCGATGATGCCCAGGACCAAGGCCGATCGTTGCTGGAACAACCGGGTGAAGAAAGCGCCCAGTGTTCTCCCCGAGACCAGCGGAACGGCCAGCAGCACCATGGCGTTCACAGGGCGGATCAATATCGCAAGGCCCAAGAAAGCGCCACAGGCCACGATCCACCAGCGCGATGCCCCCGCGTGTATGCGCTGCACGGCCAGCAAGAAAGCACTGATCACACAGAACGAGTAGACATGGGACCACCCCGGTTGCATCGCGGCATATTGGATCAAGGGAGTGCCCAATGTCAGCCCTATGATGATGAGGGCAACGATACCGTCGCGCACACCGAGCCCGATCAGCAGCGCGCGCAGGGCAAGTAGTCCGAGGAGCAGGTAGACCCACCCGCCCACAGCAATGGCTTTCTGCTCATGTTCGCTGGTCCCGTCCTGGGGTCCGTCCGGATCCTGAACGGCGAGGGCATGCCCGATACCGAACCAAGGGGCCATCATCACGCTGGTGCCGCAGTAGTATTTGTTCAGCGTCCCGGTAGGGGTGTACTTCACGTAAGTGGAGTTGAACGCTTCACGCCCGAGATCATCGCGGATGAAGAATGCCTGGAGGTATCCATAGTACCCACGGGCATCGCTGCGGATGGTCTCTTTCCAACCATCGCCATCGGTACCGTGCCACAAGCCACGTACGGTCAATGCGGCAGTAAGCAGCACCATGGCCCAAACCACGAAAAGGGAGGTCGATCTGGCGCTTGTAGGGGTCATCACCAACTGCGAAGATGCACGATCAGATGTACCAGTGGAACAGTGTTGTGGTGTGTACGCAACCCCACCCTACCAGTGCTCCTAAGATCACTTGGCTCTGTGTGTGGTCGCTCGTGAGCAACCGTGCAGTACCTAGGAGCCCGGCCAGGATGATGACCACCGCCGAGAGATCCAGCAAGGGTAAGTGGTGGATGAACGAGAGTCCTGAAAGCATGCCGATGACGCCACCGGCCCCGACCATGTGGGCGCTGATCTTCCAGAAGAACGTGATAACGAATGTGAGTGCCGTGGCAAGTATGGACCCGAAGAGGACGGCCAGCAACGCGGGGTGTACAGGTGCCTGGCGGAACAAGTAGTACGCTAGCCCGAAATGGATCAGCGTTAGGAGGTACGGTGCGATACGTTCTTGGCGGATGTGCATGTGGACGTCGCGGACCACGCCGGCCTTGATCAACAGCAATGTGCTGGTCAACGGGAACGCGATGGTCATTACGGCCAGCATGGCGAGCATGATCGACCGTGCAGGCGGCGGCACGAAGTACACCAGCGGTGGGTCAACATACATGGCCAGCGCCACGGCGATCACCGGCATCAGGATAGGATGCAACACCCACGAAAGGATCTTTGCGATGGGCAGCATCACAGGAATGCACCAGTGGGAAGTTCCAGTGCGCTCACAGTTCTTTGCGCAGGCGGGCCACCGGGATGCTCAGTTGCTCACGGTACTTCGCCACGGTGCGCCGTGCGATGTTGTACCCTTTGCCCTTCAGCAAGGCGGTCAGTTCATCGTCGGTCAGCGGTTTGCGTTTCTCTTCGGCCTCGATGGCATCCTTCAGGATCTTCTTCACCTCGCGTGTGCTCACCTCTTCGCCGGCCTCGTTGGTAAGGCTTTCGCTGAAGAAGAATTTCAGCAGGAAGGTGCCGTAGTTGGTCTGCACGTACTTGCTGTTCGCCACGCGGCTGATGGTGCTGATGTCCAACCCTACACGCTCGGCGATGTCCTTCAGGATCATCGGCTTCATCTTCGCCTCGTCACCGGTCAGGAAGAACTCGCGTTGGTGTTCCATGATGGCTTCCATGGTCACGAGCAAGGTGTTCTGCCGCTGCTTGATCGCATCGATGAACCACTTGGCACTGTCCAGCTTCTGCTTGATGAACTGGAGCGCATCGCGCTGGTCCTTGTCCTTCTTGTTGCGCGAGTAATCCTTGATCATTTCGCGGTAGGCACGGCTCACGCGCAGCTCGGGGGCGTTGCGTCCGTTCAGCGAAAGTTCCAGCATGCCATCGATGGCCATCACGGCGAAATCGGGGATGATCTCTTGCGAAGGTTTGTCCGTTTCGCGCATCGTGTTCCCGGGCTTCGGGTTCAGGTGTACGATCAGGTCGATAGCTCCTTTCAGGGCCTCTTCATCGATCTCCAGGCGGTCCAGGATGCGGTCGTAGTGTTTCTTGCTGAAGGCTTCGAAATTCTTGTCGAGGATCTCTTGTGCCACGCGCTGTTCCAAGCTGTGCGGCATACGCTCCACTTGGATCAGCAAGCATTCGCGCAGGTCACGTGCGGCCACGCCGGGCGGATCCAAGGACTGAAGCACCTTTAATGCCTTCTGCAATTCGGTCACTTCGCACATCACGTTCTGCGTGAAGGCGAGGTCGTTCACGATGCTGTCCAGATCGCGGCGCAGGTAACCATCTTCATCCAGGTTGCCGATCAGGTTCTCCGCCAGCATGGTGATGCGTTCATCCACATTGCGCAAGGAGAGTTGCGCCTTCATGTTATCCTGGAAGGTGCTGCCACCGGCCAAGGGGATGTCGCGCTCTTCGTCATCCGGGCCGCTGTTGTTCACGCTCAGCTTGTAATCCGGCGTGTCATCGTCCTGGAAGTAGTCGCTCATGTCGAAATCATCGCGCTCATTCTCCTCGTTGCCCTGCACCTCCTGGCTTTCGGCGATCGCCTGGTCCTCGGTGGGCGTATCCTCCTCGTCATGGTCCTCTCCCTCTTCCAAGGCAGGGTTCTCTTCGATCTCCTGCTTCACGCGTTGTTCCAATTCCGCAGTGGGCACCTGCAGCAATTTCATCAACTGGATCTGCTGCGGCGAGAGCTTTTGCTGCAGCTTGAAGTAAAGGCCTTGTTTGAGCATGACGGTGCGAAAATACGGGGTGGGAGACACCGGGTACGGAACATCGTTCGCCGGAAGACTGTTCAAGCGATCCCCGCGCGATCGTTCGGAGGGTGCGCCGGATCGATGATCGGATGGTGGAACGGGGTGTAGTGCCACCTTAGCCATCCATTCCCCACCATGTTGCACGCTCCCCATCAAAGAACCGCCCGTGTTCGTTTTCCGCTGCGACCGATCAGCCAGTTGGCCGTGCTATCCGCGCAGCTTTCTGGCCATTGGTGCCACTGCCGTTCGCGGATGTGCGGGCCCCGCATGCGTATGGAGCTCTTTTCGGTGTGGCGATCGAACTTTGACCGGTGAAGCAGACACTCCCCTTGCTTTTGCTGGCCACGTGCTTCGTGGGCTGTGGTGGTGACCTTGATCGGGTGGAACGGTACACGGGCGAGGTGCTGGACACGATAACGTATCGCGCGGAGCTGGACTCGGCCAAGCACCTGTTGCGCAGGAGCGATATCGACGGCCTAGAGCGCCTCATCGTCCCGATCCTGGAAGGTACCGAAGACCGGCCAGCGCTGCGTGATCAAAGGCTGCAGGCCCTTTCCTTGCGAGGTCAGGTGTACCAGCGGCGCTCCCACATCGATAGTGCGCTGGCGTGTTACGAGGATGCCTTGATCATCGCCGGAACGGCCTCCGACACGTTCTGGATGGGGACGGCATGGCTCAACATCGGTGTGGCGCGCGAGATCCAGGGTGATTATGCCGGTGCGATGGAGGCGGGGCTGAACGCCCTGCGCTGGAAAAAGCTGGTGGGCGACAGCCTCAGCTTGGCGCGTATCCTCAACAACATGAGCATACTTCAATGGCGACGCGACAGCACCCAGGAAGCCGTGGAGTTGCTCGAACGTAGCCTTGCCATTAAGCGGAAACTAGATCCCGTTGGTGTGGCGGGTGGCCTGAACGGCCTGGGTGTGCTACTGATCGAAGAGCAACGCTACGACACGGCCATAGCGGTGCTGAAGGAGAGCCTGGCCTTGCAGGATAGCCTACAGGCGGGCACCCAGCAGGAGGTGCAGCTAAGCAACATCGGTTTGGCCTTCGAGCGCGCGGGTGCGTTGGATAGCGCGGTGCATTATTACGAATGGGCCTTGCTGGATGCGCGTGCGAACGGCAACAATGAAGTGGAGATCCGGGCGCTGTACGGACTGGGCGATGTGCGCCGATCACAAGGCAGGTTCGCTGAAGCACGACAGCTGTTGGATAGCAGCTTGGCGATCTCGCAACGTATCGGTTCGTTGGGGGATATGAAAGAGGCGCACATCTCGCTGATGCACCTGCACGAGAAGCTCAACGACCCCGAGACCGCGTTGGAGCATTTCCGCACGTACCACGAGCTGAATGATTCGTTGATGAACGAGGCCACGCGTGCCGAGATGGCCGAGTTACAATTGCGCTACGATACCGGGCAAAGGGATCGGGAGAACGCCGACCTGCGCACAGCACAAGAGCTCACCAGCCTCCGCGCCGATCGCAACCGCTGGACGGCCATCGGCATCGGCGTGCTGGCCCTGGCGATCGTAGTGTTTGCATGGACCATCGTGCAGCGCAACCGCGAGCGGGCGCGCCAGCGTGAGGCGGAATTGGAACAGGAAGCCCTGCGGTTACAGATGGATCCACACTTCCTCTTCAACGCGTTGAACACGATACCCGGTCTCTACGCCAGTGGTGATGCGGCTACAGCGAACGACCACGTCGGTCATTTATCGCGCTTCTTGCGGTTGGTGCTGGAGACCAGCAGAAGGCGCACGATCCCGCTGCTGCAAGAGGTCGAGCTTGTTGAACATTACCTGCGCATCAGTTCGAACCGGAAGCCGGATAGTTTCACGTGGGAGGTGAAGGTGATGCCATACGTGCAAGCGGAGCGGATCGCTGTTCCACCGATGCTGATACAACCGGTGGTGGAGAACGCCATCGAGCACGGGTTCTCCGGGCACGCGAAAGGGCATTTGTCCGTGCTGGTGGATCGCGCCGGAAGTGTATTGCACATCGAGGTGAAGGATGATGGCAAAGGCCGCACCCACGCCGCGCAACGCCCCACGCGTCGCAACGGCACATCCATGGGGATCGATCTGGTACGTAAACGCATCGCGCTATTCGACCGCGCCACCACCACGACCGAAGCTGTGGAAGTGCGTGACGGCACCGCAGCGGATGGAACGCCGCGCGGCACCACCGTCACCATACGTTTGCGCGTACAAATGATGAGCGAGCATGCTGCGGTTGGTGATCGTTGATGATGAGGCTCCGGCACGGGCGAACCTGCGGGCGGCACTGGGCTCCATCCCTGTGGATGTACAGGTGGTGGGCGAGGCCGACGACGTATCTTCCGCGTTGGAACTGCTGGAAACGGAACGACCCGATGTGGTGCTGTTGGATATCTGGCTGGGCGACGGCACGGGCTTCGATGTGATGGAACGGCTCACGCACGACGCCACACGTGTCATCTTCATCACCGCGTTCGACAACTATGCGGTCCGCGCTTTCAAGAGCGGTGCGCTGCACTACTTGCTGAAACCTGTTGTGCGGGACGAACTCCGGGAAGCGTTGGAGCGCGTGAACACGATGCCGCGTCGGGAGGCGGAAAGCATCCAGCACGTGCGCAGGCTGCTTCAGGATCGCATCACCATACCCACGTTGGAAGGTTTCCACGTGCTTGCGCCGTCGGAGATCATGCGTTGCGAGAGCGATGGCAACTACACCCGGTTCCACCTGGGGAACGGCGAGAAACTGCTGGCCTCGCGGACGCTGAAGGAATTCGATGCCCTGTTGGAGCCGCATGGTTTCATGCGCGTGCATCTGTCACACTTGGTGAACATGGTCGAAGTGAAGATGTACCTGCACCGCGATGGTGGCACCCTGCTGCTGCGCGATGGGCAGGAAGTGCCCGTATCACACCGCAGGCGCCAAGAGGTGATCGAAGCGCTGGGTAGGCGGTCTGGCCAGCCCAAAGCCTGAGCAGCCGGTCGCCAAGAACTGTTAATGGTCCATACGGTCCTAAACCCTTCGGCGCGGTCCTTGTCATATCCGCACAAAACCGCAAGAACCATGAAGAAGCTGATGATCATCGCTGTGCTGGCCGGTATGTCCGTTGCCGCACAGGCACAGGACAAGGAGCGCAAGACCCCACAAGAACGCGCCCAGATCCGCACCGAACGACTGGCGAAGGAGTTGGAATTGACCCCGGATCAGAAGGCTAAGGTAGAAGCGATCAACCTCAAGTTCGCCGACCAAGCGGAAGCGGTGCGCGCCCAGCGTGAAGCAGAACGAGCCGAGATGCGAAAGGAGGGTAAGGCCGTACGCGATGCGCACGATGCCGAAATGAAGGCTGTCCTCACACCGGCGCAGTACGCAAAATGGACGGCCAAGAAACAAGAAGCCAAAGCCAAGCACGTGGAGAAGCGCAAGGCGATGGGCGAGCGAAAGGCGAAGTGATCTTGACCATATCGACCAGGCCCCGTGTCGTCATGCGATACGGGGCCTTTTGTGTTGTTCTGGAGGATAGTCCTCCTCAAGTGGCGGCTCGCCGTTCATGTACATTCAGCGCGTCGTTCAACGCAGCAACGCATGTCCAATATCGGCATCATCATCCCCGAGCGTCCGCGAGACATCGGCAATTTCATGGTCGGCAGATTGTTGCCGTTCCACAGCAAGCGCATGGTTGGGCCTTTCATCTTCATCGATCACATGGGTCCGGTGGCCATGAACGATCACCAGAACATGGATGTGGGACCGCACCCGCACACGGGGCTCAGCACGCTCACCTTTCTGTTCGATGGCGCAGTGATGCATCGTGACAGTCTCGGCACCGCCGTGGAGATCACACCCGGTGCGGTGAATTGGATGACCGCCGGACACGGGATCGTACACAGCGAGCGCACACCAGAGCGCTTGCGGCACGTGGACAAGCAGATGCACGGATTGCAGATCTGGGTTGCCTTGCCGAAGGAGTTGGAAGAGATGGACCCTTCCTTCCACCACACAGAAGCGGCCGCATTACCAACATGGGAACACGAGGGGGCGCGCTACAAGCTCATCGCTGGCGAGGTGATGGGTCGTCGTTCCCCGGTACCGGTACACAGCCCGCTCTACATGTTGGAGATCCACAGTGTGGCGGGTGGCGAAGTACGCATAGGCGAGCAGTTGTACGGCGAGGTGGGCATGTACATCTTGCAGGGCGGTGTGCGCGAAGGGCACGATTGCGAACTACTTGGTCCGCGGCAGATCCTCGTCGCCAAGGATCCATCGCTCTGCTCCTTCACCATGACCCCCGACACCACGGTGTACCTCTTCGGCGGCGAACCGTTCCCGGAAGAGCGGTACATCTACTGGAACTTCGTGGCCACCTCGCAGGAGCGTCTGGAAGCAGCGAAACAGCGGTGGCGCGACCAGCGGTTCCCCGCCATCGCAGGTGAAGAGGGTCTCGTGTTGATGCCTGAAGCGCGGGGTTAGCGGAAAGTGGTGCATTCGTAGGTCGCGGTGTGCTATGGTCAGCGCCCCCATGATCGTGTGGGCGGCCATCCTGGGTCGGTAGCCGTACTTTGCATGGCCCGCCCACGAACATGATCCGTGTCCTCCTCTTCGAAGACAATACCGACCTTGCCGAAAGCCTCGGTGAGCTGATCGGCCACACGGACGACATCCGCATTGTCGCGCATTACACCAACGCGCACAAGGCCGAGAAGCACGTGGCATACCACCACCCCGATGTGGTGTTGATGGACATCGACATGCCGGTGGAGAACGGCTTACAAGGTTTACGAGCGATCCGTGCAGCGGGCAGCGGCGTGATGGTGCTGATGTTCACCGTGATGGAGGACAACGAGAACATATTCCAGGCCATTTGCCATGGTGCTTCGGGATACTTGTTGAAACAGACCGCGCCGGAGAAGATCCTGGAGAGCATCCGTGAAGCCATGACCGGCGGTGCGCCCATGACACCGAGCATCGCGCGCAAGGTGCTCACGCTCTTTGCGCAGCCTTTCAAGAAAAGCGAGGATCTACAAAGCCTTACGGCACGGGAGCATGATGTGCTTTCCTTGCTCGTTCGCGGCCATAGCTACAAAATGGCTGCGGCACAACTGGAGATCGGTGTGGAGACCTTACGGTTCCACATCAAGAACATCTACACCAAATTGCATGTGAACAGCAAGACCGAGGCGGTGGCGAAGGCGTTGCAGAACCGCGTGGTGTGAAGTGATGATCAAAAGGCACATCCATGGAACGTAGGCGCGGAACGTTGAGAAGGAGTGGTTGCGCACTGCTGTTGGTGGCGTTCTTCTTCGGCTGCGGTCCGCAACCCTCCGTTAACGACAACCGCACGGTGGATGCCGAACATTACGCGGCCTTGCGCGACACCATGCGCCGTGCTGCGCAAAAGCGCGACACGTTGTTCTGCGATAGCGTGTTGATGCTGTTCGAGAAGGAGGTTGTGGTTCTGGAGCACCCCGCCATGGTGGCTCACGCATACGGCAGCAGTGCGATAGCGCGCCGTACACCAACACCTGCCTTAGTGGCGCGCATGGACAGCACCGTTGAACGTACGGGAAGCACCTACATCGCCAACTGGCGCGACTTCATGCGTGGCCGTATCGCCATGAAGACAGGGCCTGCGGATTCGGCCATGATGCTGTTCACCGAGTTGCACACACGGTTCAGAGCGCACAACGACACCGTGGGTACGTGCATGGCGGCTAAGCAGATCGGCATCATGTACAAGGAACGATTGGCGCAGAGCGACCTTGCCATTCCATATTTGCAGGAATACTTCGAGCATGCTGGGGATGTGAACGAGAAGTACAATGCAGCTGTCCAATTATGTGGAGCCTATTTACTGAACGATCAACTGGACAGCAGTGCTGCATACCTGGCCTATCTGGATGCCCATCTACCCGAATTGGAGGCCAACGCCCCGGGTTACCCAGCGGACAAAGGCGAGCGTCGCGATCTGGTGAAGTTCCTGCTCGAAGCCGAACGAGCCAAGCAAGGGGATATTGGTGCCATGGATAGCCTGAAGGTATGGGCCGGGCCCATGCTGGCGTTCTATGAAGCCACCTACAAGCAATTGAAATGGAACCCGGTGCATATGCGCGTCGCTTATGCGCAAGCGCTTACGAGGCACGGCGACACACAAGGCGCGCTTGCTGTGCTGAAGGCCGGCGTGGCGATCGCCGAGGACTGCCCAGCGTGCGTGCGCTCCAATGTTGAATTGTATGGCCTTTTGGCTCATGCGGCTAGTGGGAATGGCGATGAACATGCGGAGCTGATCGCGTTGCGTGCGCGTGATCGGTGGAAAGCCTTGTATGACGATGCCGCCATCAACACGGAAGTTGAGAAGGCACGATTGAAGGTACACGAGGCCCATGTGAAGGATTCCGTGGCGTATGAGATCCGAACTGCTCAGCAAGCCGCACAAGTGGAAGTGGATCGCACACGAATGCACCGGTTCGGGTTGATCGTGTTGCTCGGTCTTGTGCTGGTGGTAGCCGCCCTGCTGGTGAACCGGTACCGGCTGAAACGACGCCTTCAGGTGGAGCGATTACGCGTGCGTCTCAGCCGCGACCTGCACGACGATATCGGCGGAACGCTCAGCAGCATCAGCATCCTCAGCAACGTAGTGAAGAAACGCGCCGAGGCCAGCGGCGACATGGATAACGCGGCTTCCATGGAGAAGATCAGCGAACGCTCCTTACGCCTGATGCGCGACATGAGCGACATCGTGTGGAGCGTGGACCCCGGCAAGGACAGCATGACCGATCTGATCGGTCGCATGCGCGAATTCGGGAGCGCGGTGTTGGAGCCGAAGGGTATCGCCTTCCATTTCAATGCACCGGCTAAAGTGGTGGAGCGTGAGCTTTCGGTGGACGTGAAGAAGAACCTCTACCTCATCTTCAAGGAGGCCGTGAACAATGCCGCTAAGCATGGCGGCGCGCAAAGTGTCTTCGTGGACATCGCCCTGAACGGTCGCTCGCTCCATGTACAGGTGGATGATGACGGCCAAGGCATGCGTCTGGAAGCAACGGCACCCAATGGTCTTGGTGGCAATGGCTTGCGCAACATGGCAGCGCGTGCGGAAGAGATCGGCGCGTACTTCAGCACGGGTAGTAGTGAGCGTGGTGGTGTGTGCGTGGTGTTGGAACTGGCGTTAGGCTGACGCACGCTGGTACTTGGCGCGTGGGGCCAATACGACCATGGGCGTGTTTGCCCAGAACATACAGATGGGGGATCCCTGTATAATGAGAACGCTGGTTCCGGCCCAAGACAGGACGTTGACGAGGTTCGGGAGTTCGATCCCTATGGACCAGCTCGTTCCTTGGCCCTAGCGAGACGATGGTTGGAACGGTTCACGAACAGGGTTTTCATATCCCGGTCATGACTTCCATCACGCGCGCGAAACGAAGTACATCTCCAGCTCGCCTTTGCCTTTCGCCTGCACTTTGCCTCGCGGGGTGAAGGTGAGATCGGCTTCGTTCTTCACCAATGCATACGTCGCTTCGCTGGTGTTCACTTCCCCGACCATACCGCTGCTTTCCATGCGTGCGGCGATGTTCACGGAATCGCCCCAGATGTCGTACTGGAACTTCTTCACGCCCACGATACCAGCGACGACGGGGCCGGTGTGGATACCCACCCGCATTTCGAGATAGAGCTTTCCCGCAGCACGGTCGGCCATGTGCTTCGCCATGAACGCCTGCATCTCCAGCGCCGCGCACACAACTTCGGCGGGCGATCCGTGGTTCGGGTCGGGCAACCCACCGGCG
>DLGQ01000075.1:0-25721 GCA_002482775.1 Flavobacteriales bacterium UBA7690
GTGCAGTTCAACTTCCTGGAGAACCCCAGCAGCGAAGAGAGGTTGTTCAGGTGCCGTTCCGGCGTGAATTCGATCTGCGTGTTCTCCAGGAAGTTGAACTGCACTTGGTTGTCCACAAGATCCAGGATCGGGGTGTTGTAGTCGGTTCCGTAGACCGGGCGTGCGTAGATCACCTGTAGGTTGCCCTCGAAGCGATCGGGCGCTGGCTGGCTGGTGATGGTGAGCAGCAGGTTGATGTCGATGCGCTCGCTTGGCGCGTAGTTCAAATTGGTGAAGCGGCGGCTCTGGTAGAAGTCCTTGATGGCGATCTCCAACGATTGGAACACACGCGGCTGGGCCGTGGCCACCTGCGGCGCGATCACGCTCACCTGGCAGTTGAATTCCTGCGCGTTCAGCACAGGGGTCAGAAACAAGAACAGGGGTAAAAACCCAAAACGCATGGTCAAAGCAGTGTTTCGATGTGGTCCAAGATAGCGCGAGCCGTCTCCGCCTTGCTCATCAACGGCAGATGCACGGGTTTGGTGCCCTTGCCGATGAGGGTGACCTTGTTGGTATCGTACCCGAAACCTGCGCCGGGGTCTTTCAAGGAGTTCAGCACGATGAGATCCAAGTTCTTACGTTCCAACTTCCCTTGGGCGTGTGCTTCGGCATCATCGGTCTCCAGCGCGAACCCCACGAGCAACTGGCCCTTCGGTTTGTTCCCACCCATGGCCGCAAGGATGTCCTCGGTAGGTTCCAGGTCGATGTGCAACGCGGTGTCCTTCTTCTTGATCTTGCTGGTGGCGATGTCCTTCGGCCTATAGTCAGCCACGGCAGCGCTCATGATCACGACCTCGCTGGTGGCCGCGTGGGCTTTGCAGGCATCGGACATCTCGGCGGCGCTGGTGACATCAGTCCGGTGGATGCCGCTTTGGTCGGATCGAAGTGCCGATGGGCCGCTCACCAGTTGCACCAACGCACCGCGCAGGGCGGCTTCTTCGGCGATGGCGAACCCCATTTTCCCTGATGAACGATTGCCGATGTAGCGCACCGGGTCGATGGCTTCTTGTGTGCCACCCGCGCTCACAAGAATGCGTTTGCCGTTGAGTTTGCTGTTCCCGACCAGATCAGCATGCAGCTGAGCGACGATGGTCTCGGGTTCGCTCATACGCCCCTCCCCGCTAAGGCCGCTGGCCAACTCGCCGCTCTCAGGTCCGATCTGCCGCACGCCGCGCGCCTTTAGGATCTCCAAGTTGGCGTTCGTGCTGCCGTCGCGGAACATCTGCAGATCCATGGCCGGTGCCACGTAAACCGGACATGTAGCGCTGAGGTAGCAGGCGATCAACAGGTTGTCGCATTGGCCGTGTGCCAGTTTGCTCAGCGTGTTGGCGCTCAACGGGGCGATCAACATCACATCCGCCCAGCGGGCCAGGTGTACATGGTCGTTCCAGGTGCTTTCGCCGGAGATCAGGTCCGTGAGCACGGGCCTTCCACTGAGGGTGGCCAGTGTCAACGGGGTTACGAAGTCGTGTGCGGCGCGGGTCATCACTACCTGCACTTCGGCACCGGCTTTCACCAGTTCGCGTACCAATGCGGCCGCCTTAAAAGCAGCGATGCTGCCCGAGACTCCGAGCAGCACCTTGCGATGTAGGATGCGTTCCACCGTTCGGGGATCGCGTTGTTTGATCAAGCCTTGTCAGCAGCCTTCGCCTCCTCGCCTGCGCGACGGAAGTAAAGCTTGCCTTCCATGAGCTCCTGGATGGCCAGCGCGCCCGGCTTGGGCATACGCTCGTAGTGCTTGCTCACCTCGATCTGCTCGCGGTTCTCGTACACTTCTTCCAAGTTCTCGCCGCTCACCGCGAACTCCTCCAATTTGGCGCTGAGCTCTTCCTTGATGGCCACGCTGATCTGGTTGGCACGCTTACCGAGCATGGCAACGGTCTCATACACGTTACCGGTCTCCTTGTCCAACTTGGACACATCGCGCGTGATCGTGGTCTTCGCGGCGTTCGAATTCTTCATGGTCATGGGTTGCTCGTAGGGGTCTGCAAGGCGATGGCGGCCTCTATGTTCTTGTGCAGTTTTTCAGCGTCTGGTAAGAGCGCGCTCTGCGGAAAAGCGTCGGCGAAGTTATGGTAAGAGCGGGTCGCTTCGTTCAAACGCTCCAACTTCTTGGTTTCCACACTGTTCTGCGCCAGCTCGAAGTCGCTGCTGAGGATGAAGTACATGGCATCTTCCCGGTACTTGCTGTTGGGCCATTCCCGGTTGAAGTTCTTGAAGGCCACGCTCGCTGCCTGGAAGTTGCGCATCTTGTAGTACTGGTTGGCCCCATGGAAGGCCTTCACTTCCAGCTTGGTACGCATGGCGTCGATCAACGCGGTACAACTGTCCTTCAGCGTGCTTTCCGGGTACCGCACCAGGAACAACTGCATCTGGTCCATGGCGTTGCGCGTATCCGTCTGGTCCAACTCGTAGCTGGGGCTGTTCTGGTACTGGCAGTAGGCGCTCAGGAACGCGCACTCCTCGGCATACTGGCTCTTGGGGAATGTGCGCACGAAGTTGGCCAGGTAGTAGGCTGCCAACATGTAGTCCTTCATGCCGTAGGTGGCCTTGGCGTGCAAGTAGTTCACCTTTTCGCTCTTCTCCGTACCCCGTGTAAGCACGATGAGTTCTTCCAGCAAGGGGATGGCGCGGTCCCAACTCTCTTTGGCGATGTACTTCTCCGCCACCTGCATCTTGTAGTCCGCATCGGTGCTCTTCAACGCCTTGTTGAACTCGCTGCAGCCGGCCAGAAGGGCTGCGGCGAGGAACAAGGGAAAGAGGATGCGCATGGTGGACAAGGTGCCCGTTGGGGCTGAAGGGCGGCAAAGGTAGGATCCTGTGGCGATCCGCCGTGCCGTTGCTTCAACGGAGGGTTGTTCATTCTCAGTATGTAGCGGGCAACGGTAGCCGGTTACCTTTGGCCAGCCGTTGCCTTGGGGAAACCCCGGCTTAACGATCCACCACAACACGCCATCAGGCGCACGACCATGAACGACATCTTCGACAAGATCCGCAAGGACATGGGCCCTATCGGCCGCCACGCTAAGCAGAGCCACGGTTATTTCAGCTTCCCGAAACTGGAAGGTGAACTGGGCGCGCACATGACGTTCCGCGGTAAAGAAGTGTTGGTATGGAGCTTGAACAACTACCTCGGCCTGGCCAACCACCCGGTGATCCGGGCCACGGACGCCGAAGCCGCTGCGCAATGGGGTATGGCCTACCCGATGGGTGCCCGCATGATGAGCGGACAAACGAAGTACCACGAGCAGCTGGAGAACGAGCTCAGCGATTTCATGGAGAAGGAGGATTCGTTCCTCTTGAACTTCGGATACCAAGGGTGCATGAGCGCCATTGAAGCCCTCCTCTCCCGCCACGATGTGCTGGTGTACGACAGCGAGTGCCACGCCTGCATGATCGATGGCGCGCGCCTCCACACCGGCAAGCGCTTCGTGTTCAAGCATAACGACATGGAGAGCTTCGAGAAGCAGCTCGAACATGCACGCAAGATCACGGAGGTCACCGGTGGTGGCATCCTGGTGATGACCGAAGGTGTCTTCGGCATGGCCGGTGATCAAGGCAAGTTGAAAGAGATCTGCGAATACAAGGAGAAGTACAACTTCCGCTTGTTCGTGGATGATGCCCACGGCTTCGGCATGATGGGCCGCGATGGTCGTGGTACCGCCGATGCGCAAGGCGTGCAGGACAAGGTGGATATCTACTTCGGCACCTTCGCCAAAGCGATGGCCAGCATCGGCGCGTTCATCAGCGGTCCGGAGGATATCATGATGTACATGCGCTACAATATGCGCAGCCAGACTTTTGCGAAAAGCCTGCCCATGCCCATCGTGATCGGTGCGCTGAAGCGGTTGGAGATGATCCGCACCATGCCGGAACTCAGCCAGAAGCTCTGGACCATCACCAACGCTTTGCAAAGCGGCTTGCGCGAAGCAGGCATGGACCTCGGCGAGACCAACAGCTGTGTGACACCCGTGTACATGAAAGGCGGTGTGCCCGAAGCCACCAACGTGATCATGGACCTGCGCGAGAATAACGGCATCTTCTGCAGCATCGTGGTGTACCCCGTGATCCCGAAGGATATGATCCTGCTGCGCCTGATCCCGACAGCCTCCCACTCCATCGAGGACGTGAACTACACCGTCAAGAACTTCAAGATGGTGAAGGAGAAACTGATCGCCGGGCACTACAAGAGCGAGACGGTAGCGAGTTTCTGAGCATGTTACCGGCAATTGAATTTACCCGCAAGGACGGAACCCGGTGGAGACGTCTGCTAAGTGAGGATCTTGTACTGACAGATTCTGGAGTTCGGCTTGCGTTTCATGTACGTGACGAAGAACTGAAATTCGAGACTACACTTGCTTTCGTATTTTCAGATGAAGGAGATCGCTATTCAGCAAACGCAGAGCTTACTGACGAGGGAAAGTTGCTGACGGTGACTCTGAACAAGTGGGTCCCTGATGGTGCAGAGTTCATCGAGAACGTGGACCCAATGGAGTTAACAATAGGTGGGAATAGGACTTTACACCTGAAGTATCGTACTCATGCGGATCTAAAGCGGAATTGGAGAACTTTCCAAATCACAATTTGGGTTCAAATCACATGAAGGAAGCAGGGAGCTCTACTGGAGTTAGCGTCAAGAATCCCCGTGGGAGAGGGAGTTCTGACGATGGGAGTTGGCTGTTTTCGAAGTTTGGACGGAACACGGCAAGCATGATAGTTGGGTGTCTCTTTGTTATCACACTTGTTTCATTCCTTGTCTATCTCTTCATTTTCAGAAATCGACTCGAGCCCATTGTTACCACAGGATTCTTCAGCCTGTTAAGCGGTTTGATTGGATTCTTCGTTGGTTCGATGAAGACGGACTAAGTAAATGTCTTCTCGTAAAGTGACATCAGAATCTAATGAGCACTTAGACCACCTGACAAGGGTGCTGATTACACTGTTGTCTTCGGCCAGTGAATTTCTGCGCCTCAAGGCTTTACCATGACAACGTTTGCGGAGAATAGCCCCCTTATTCTCCGCACATTCTGCGGAGAATAGGATAGTTTTTCGGGCATAATATCCACGTGATCCCATGAACATCGCTGTCTTCTGCGGAGCCAACACCGGTAACGATCCCGCCATTTTGCACGCCGCCCAGGAAATGGGCCGCACCATCGCACAGCGCGGCATGGGCGTGGTGTATGGCGGCGGGCATGTGGGCCTGATGGGTGCCGTGGCCGATGCTGCGCTACAAGCGGGCGGCACCGTGATCGGGGTGATCCCCGGTTTCATGGTGGAGAAGGAACTCGCCCATCAAGGCCTGACCGAACTGCTGATCGTGCGCGACATGCACGAGCGCAAAATGCGCATGCACGAGCTGAGCCAAGCGGTGATCGCGCTGCCCGGCGGTTTCGGCACCATGGACGAAGTGTTCGAACTGCTTACCTGGCGCCAACTCGGGTTGCACGCCAAGCCCATCGGTCTGCTCAACGTACACGGATTCTACACGCCCCTGTTGGAACAAGTGGTGCGCATGGAACAGGACGGTTTCCTACACGGCCCCACACGGATCCTCGCAGCCACCACTGTGGAGGCGTTGCTGGATTCGATCAAACGGGATCTGCCCGCCTAAGCTCACAGCCCGATCTTCTTCCCCACCGCGCTCGGCACGGCCTTCTTGTTCACCATGAAGGCCGTGGTCTTGTACTGCACGTAAGGCTTGCTCATGTAGAGGTAGCCTTTGTGGTCGTTGGTGGTGCCCCAGCTGTTCTTCACGATGTACCACTCGGTGCCGTTCTGGTCCTGCGCGATGCCGGTGAGCTGCATGCCATGGTCATCCGTGGTGGAGTAGTTGTCGAACGCTTGTTGGCGCATTTCGGCGGTGATCACCGGTTCTGGTTGCGGGCTTTTGAAGAGCGCTGTCTTCTCGTCCTTCGTCAGCTTGTCGGTGTTGGCCATGGTGGTGAAGGCCACGCCGTTCTTCCAGCTGAAGGTGGGCTCGCTGACATCGCCGCCCCATGCCACCGTATAGCCGTTGCGCAGCGCGTTGTCGATCACGCTGGTGATCTCGTCCACCGGGATGTTGTAGGCCGGTTGCAGCGCCCAGTTGTCGGGTACCATCAACACGGTCTTCGTGTGGTATGGCGCATCGTTCACGCTGATGAATTCCACGTAATCGTTCGCGTCCAGTTTCACCACATCCTTGGCGAAGGTCTCTGGTGTGTAGCTCTTGCCGTTGTACGTGAACTGCTCAGGTACTTCACCCAGGTACGCATCCAATACGCCGTTGAACGCTTTGCGCCACACGGGGGTGAGCTTGCCGTCGTTCGGGGCTTTCATCAACGCATCCAGCATGCCTTTCAACACGCCTTGCATCTCCGCGAACTCGTTCTCGTCGTTGCCGAAGTTGAGGCCCGTGTAGGCGTCTTGCGGAATGGCCCCGTACTTGGCGTACATGTTGATCACATCGTGGCCTAGGCCGCCGTCGCCGTAGTTGAGCGAACCGTGCATGCGCAGGTAGTTCACGGCCTTTTCCTCGTAGGACCGGCGGGCGGTGTACACCTTGCTCAAGTGGATGGCCGGACCACCCTTCTTGATCATCTCCGATTCCAGGAACGAACCCGTGCTGTAGCTCCAGCAGGTGCCCGATGAGCCTTGGTCTTCCACCGGCGTGGCCTCTGCGCTGATCACCGTGGTGAAGCGGAAACCGACGGTGTCGCTCTTGTTACCACTGATCTTCTTGATCAGATCGTCTTGCGCGAAGGCGCTTGCGGTTAATAGTGCGAGGCCAAGGGCAATGGAAGTACGCATCATGCTGGTGCCCGCACGTGAGGGGTCGCGCGAACGGCTGCAAAGGAAGGCGAATGGGCCATGCGCGGAACTCCGCTTGGGGACGAACGGGTGGAATGACTTCGGCAACGGCATAATATTCTCCATGGAAAATAAATGGACTACCTTTGCCGTGTGGAACGCCGGAATGCCCTCCGCCTATTGGCGCTAACACCTATTGCAGCCATGACGCTCCGTGATATGGCGACTGCCGCCGACGGTTTCGCCCCCACCCCGCCCATGCCGGTCCTGTTCTTGGGCCACGGCAGCCCGATGAACGCCATAGAGGACAATCCCTTCACACAGGGCTGGCGGAACGTTGGCAAGGACCTACCCCGCCCCAGTGCCATCTTGTGCATCAGTGCGCATTGGGAAACCCACGGCACCTTCGTTACCGGCATGGACAAGCCACGCACCATCCACGATTTCGGAGGCTTTCCACAGGCTTTGTTCGATGTGCAGTATCCAGCACTTGGCAGCAGTGAACTGGTGCAACACACCCAGGAAGCCGTGACCAGTGCGCACGTCGGCGTGGATCATGCGTGGGGCCTGGACCATGGTGCCTGGAGCGTGATCATGCACCTGTTCCCGAAGGCTGACATCCCCGTGGTGCAACTGAGTTTGGATCGAGGCCTAAGCCCGCAACAGCACTATGCCTTGGCCAAGGAACTTGCTGTCCTGCGGAAGAAGGGTGTGCTCATCATCGGCAGTGGCAACATGGTGCACAACCTCGGGATCTTGGACTGGAACAACCCTGATGCCGGTTTCGATTGGGCGGTGGAGGCGAACACGCGCATGAAGGAACTGATCACCACCGGCGACCACATCCGACTTGCCAACTACACCGCCCTTGGCCCTGCTTTCCAACTCTCGATCCCTACGCCGGAGCATTACCTGCCGTTGCTCTACACGCTCGGCCTACAAAGCGATGGCGAAGAGATCAGCTTGTTCAACGACCGTTTGGTGATGGGCTCCATTGCCATGACGAGTTTGCGGATCGGATGAGGATCAATCAGCTGATGTGCTGATGTGTGAATTAGCGGATGGTTCCTTGGTGGTTTTAGCCCACTCCTTGACAAACTTTGCCGTCCCTAAACGCTGGCATTCATCAGCTGATCAGCTGATCATAAAAACCAGCTAATCACCTTCCATGCACATCGCCCTTATTTCCGCCAGTGTCCGCCAAGGACGCAAGAGCCACAACGTTGCCCTGTACTTGGAGAAGGCGCTGAAAGGCACCGACAATACCGTGGACCTGATCGACCTGAAAGTGTGTGACTTTCCGATCTTCGATGAGCGCTTGAAATTCATGAAAGAGCCTGCTGCCAACGTGGTGGCGTTCGCAGAGCGCATCCGCAAAGCCGATGGTGTGATCATCGTGACACCGGAGTACAACGGCAGCTTCCCGACAAGCTTGAAGAACGTCATCGATCTGCTGACCGAAGATTGGAAGGGCAAACCGATCTCGTTCTGCACGGCATCCGGTGGCGCGTTCGCAGGTTCGCAGGTGATGCAGGAATTGTTGTTCCCGCTGTGGAAGATCAAGGCGTGGGTGGTGCCCTCTTCCATGCAAGTACCGAAAGTGCAAGAGCAGTTCGGCGATGATGGATCAGTGTTGATGGATGCCGAAGGTTGGGAGCGCCGTACCAAGGTGTTCCTCAACGATCTCGGCTGGGCCATGGAGGCACGGCGCAGGATGGAGGCTTAAACCTGATGACCTCGGAAGGGAAATTTCCGCGGCTTTTCGCTTGGGGATCGTTGATCCCCCACACTGTCGTTCTCGGGTCGATCATCGCCCTGTTCTACTGGTTCGGGATGCCATGGCCGGTGTTCTGGGGCAGCGTGGCGTTCGCGGTCCTTTCATTGGTGTTGAAACTCACCTGCACCAAGGATCTACGCAAGGGCACCGATGCGCTCAATGCGAAGCAGTACACCGAAGCCCTGCCGTGGCTGGATCGGAGTGCGGCATTCTTCCAACGATATCCTTGGCTGGACCGATACCGTTACCTCTTGCTCCTCTCCTCATCGGCGTTGAGCTACCGGGAGATGACGTTGGTGAACAGGGCCCTTTGCATCGGCCGGACCCGCTCGTTCGAAGAGACCGATGAAGCCTTCAAAGCGGTGCTGCGCGAGTTCCCCGATAGCGCGCTAGCCAAGATCACGCGGCGCATGATGTATGCTAACGATACGCACCCCTGAGGTCCAGCCCTCAACTTCGCATCGGGACCATCTCGAACACCCGCTTCAGCACCCCCACCACGTGCTCCACTTCTTCCTTCGTACTGTACCGGCTGAAGGAGAAACGGATGTTCGCTCCGGGGCGCTCGGGATACAAGGTGCCTAGTACGTGGCTGCCTTTGTTGCTGCCGCTGCTGCAGGCGCTGCCGCCGCTACACGCGATGCCCTCGATGTCGAGGTTGTAGATGAGCATCTCGCTCTTGCCGTCGTCAGGGAAGCAGACACTGAGCACTGTGTACAGGCTGTTCTCACTGGGGTCTCCGTTGAAGCTGACACCGGGAAGTTCTTCGACCAGCCGCTTCTTCATCAGGTCCTTCAACCCTTGCACATGGCGTTGGTGACCTTCGAGGTCTTCGTAAGCCAATTCCAACGCCTTCGCCAACCCCACTATGCCGTAAATGTTCTCGGTGCCGGCCCGCATGTTGCGCTCTTGTGATCCACCGAGAATGGCCGCTTTGATGTTCGCCCCGTTGCGCATGTACAAGAACCCGATGCCTTTCGGTCCGTGGAACTTGTGGGCGGCGCAGGTGATGTAATCCACCGGCAGGTTGGCCAGGTCGAAGCGGTAGTGGCCCATGGTCTGCACGGTATCGCTGTGGAAGAGCGCGCCGTATTTGCGACAAAGACTTCCGACCACGTGAAGGTCGATGCGTGTGCCGATCTCGTTGTTGGCGTGCATCAACGAGACCAGGACGCCCTGCCCTTGCGTGGCTTTCAGCAGTTCCTCCAGGTGCGCCAGATCGGGTTGACCGTCGTTGTGCAAGCGCAACCAATGGGCTTTGGCTTGGCCGGTGTTGCTGATGGCGTGGGCCACCAATTCCACGGCATGGTGCTCGATCGGCGAAGAGATGATGTGTTTCACCCCGAGGTCGCGCACGGCACCATTCAACGCCATATTGTCCGCTTCGGTGCCACCGCTGGTGAAGATGATCTCGCCGGGTGCGCAGTTCAAGAGTACGGCAACGGTCCTACGGGCTTGTTCCACCGCTGCACGGGTCTTACGGCCATACGCATGGATCGCCGAAGGATTCCCGAAGTGCTCCCGCATGTACGGCAGCATGGCATCGAACACTTCCGGTGCCATCGGCGTGGTGGCCGCATTGTCGAAGTAGACCTTTTTCATCACGGGCCGAATTTACCGCTAAGCCGTTGCCAGCCCGGCCACTTGCGCCAGTTCGCTCAGGATCCTGTGGGCCAGGTCATCGGCCTGTGCCATGCTGGGCGCTTCGGCGTATACACGGATGATGGGTTCGGTATTGCTGCGGCGCAGGTGTACCCAAGTGTTGCCGAATTCGATGCGCAGGCCGTCCACCGTGCTGTGTGGCTGCGTGCGGTATTTGTCCTGCATGCCGTCCACGATGCCTTGAACATCCATGCCGGGCTTCAGTTCGATCTTGTTCTTGCTGATGAAGTAGTCCGGGTAGCTGCGGCGCAGTTCCAGGCAGCTCTTCCCGCTTTTCGCGAGCAGGGTGAGGAAGAGCGCGATGCCGGCCAATGCATCACGACCGTAGTGGAGCTCGGAAAGGATCACGCCGCCGTTGCCTTCGCCGCCGATCGGTGCTTTCACCTGCTTCATCAGGTTCACCACGTTCACTTCGCCCACCGCGCTGGCGTGGCGTTTTCGACCGTGGCGCTCGGCGATGTCGTTCAATGCACGGGTGCTGCTGAGGTTGCTCACGGTATCACCAGGGCGGCTAGCCAGTACGTGATCGGCACAGGCAACTAGCGTGTATTCTTCACCGAACAGCGAACCATCCTCACACACCAGCGCCAACCGATCCACATCCGGATCTATAGCGATACCGAGGTGGGCTTTATGCTTCTGCACCATGGTACACAGGTCTTTCAAATTCTCCGGCAGCGGCTCGGGATTGTGCGGGAACTTGCCATCCGGTGTGCAGTGGATCTCGATCACCTCCAGCACGCCCAGAGCAGATAACAGTGCTGGAACCACCGTGCCTCCAACGGAATTGACGGCATCAACCACCACGCGGTATCGGGCTTTCTTGATCGCCTCGATATCCACCAGATCCAAGTCGAGGATGGCATCGATGTGCTTCCGTGTCCATCCTGTTACAGACCGAACGGTGCCGAGTTTCTCCACCGGAGCGAAGTCGTAGCTATCGGCTTCGGCCAAGCGCAGCACTTCGGCACCATCTTCCGCCGAAATGAATTCGCCTTTCTCGTTCAACAATTTCAGGGCGTTCCATTGCCCTGGGTTGTGGCTTGCCGTTAGGATGATGCCGCCATGCGCCTTCTCTCCTGGAACGGCCATTTCCACCGTGGGTGTGGTGGCTAGCCCGAGGTCGATCACTTCGAAACCAAGACCGGCAAGTGTTCCTACAACGAGATCACGCACCATGGGACCGCTGATGCGCGCATCGCGACCGAGCACCATGCGTGGAGCCGTTGCGCCGGATCGTTGTTTGATGAAGGTGCCGAAAGCTGCCGTGTAGCGCACCGTGTCTAGCGGGGTAAGGCCTTCGCCGGGAGCGCCGCCGATGGTGCCGCGGATACCGGAGATGGAGCGGATCAATGTCATGGTGATGTGCCTCGTTATCAGTGTACTGGAGCAACGGCAAAACTACCCGCACGCACTGGTCGGGAGGTGGATCCAGCACTTTGGCTTCCACCCGATCCTGTTCATAACCGATCGGGGTAGGCAGCGACCCGGACCGAAGACCCCTATTTTTGTACGGCGAGGCTGCCACCAAGCCACACCTTCCCGAGCAACCGGGTCGTACTCCATGAACGAAGGTCCCCTATCCCAACCCGAACGCAACGACCAGGCCCACGACTGTGTGGGACGGTACGAGTCGATGCGCGAGCAGAATGCGAACTTCTTCTTCGACGTGGAGGAGTTCGAGATCATCATCGAGCATTACTTGGAGCAGAGCGATACCCGCCGCGCCAAGGAAGTGCTGGAACTGGCCCAGCGCCAACATCCCGGGTCCATGGACCTGATGTTCAGCGAGGCACATGTGTTGATGAACTCCGGTAAGCTGAACCGGGCGCTGGAAGTGTTGGATGCCATCAGCAAGATGGAACCCTTCAACGAGGATGTTCACCTGCACAAGGCAAGTATCTACAGCCAGTTGCGGAACTACCGTCGCGCTGTGGAACATTACAAGCGGGCTTTGGACCTGGCCGAAGAAG
The DNA here is from genome assembly GCA_002482775.1 of Flavobacteriales bacterium UBA7690. Classification (GTDB taxonomy): domain Bacteria; phylum Bacteroidota; class Bacteroidia; order Flavobacteriales_F; family PHOS-HE28; genus PHOS-HE28. The sequence continues at coordinate 12,244 of DLGQ01000075.1, forward strand.
GGTTGGATGAGATCCACTTGGACCTCGCTTTCGAGTACGAGAACTTGGAGGCTTACGACCTGGCCATCGATAGCTTGAAGTCAGCGTTGGAGATCACTGTGGAGAACGAGGTGGTGCTGTACGAGCTGGCCTACTGCTTCGACATATCCGATGCGCACCAATCCGCTGTCTCGTTCTTCCGCCAATTCACCAACGACAATCCGTACTCTTTCGTTTCGTGGTACAACCTGGGCAATGCATTGGCCCGTTTGGAACGGTTGGACGAAAGCATCGAGGCCTTGGACTACTGCCTCGCCATCGAAGAGCGTTTCACCTCGGCCTACTTCAGCAAGGCGCGCAACCTGCTGATGCTCGGTCGCTACCAGGAGGCCATCGACTGTTATCAGGAGACGATCAATTTCGACGGTGCGCAGGCCATCACGTTCAGCTACATCGGCGAGTGTTACGAGAAGATGGAGCGCTACGAACAAGCGCTTATCCATTACGATCAATCGCTGGCGTTGGACAACAACTGGGTGGATGCGTGGATCGGCCGCGGTGTGGTGAAGGACATGCAAGGGCGTGTGGTGGAAGCCATCCGCGATCTGGAGAATGCAGTGCGCTTGGCACCGGACCACGGTGATGGCTGGTTCTATTTGGCCAATACGTACGCCCGAGCAGAACGCTATGACGAAGCCTTCGCCGCCTACTCGAAGCTGAACACACTTGAGCCGGAGAACGTGGACGGCTGGCTGGACCATGCCGACCTACTTCTGCAGATGAAAGGGCCGGACCTTGCCGCACGTAAACTGAAGGAAGGCGCCCAAGTGATCAAACTCACCAGCCGCTATGCCTACCGCATGGTGAGCTACTTGTTGCGCATGGGTGATATGCAACAGGCCTTGGTGGCGCTGGAAGATGCGTTGATGAACGACCACGCCGCACACACCCAATTGCTCGAACACTATCCAGAAGCTGCCCAGCTTCCACAAGTGATCCACTTGTTGGAGCTTTACCGCCGACCATGAACTATACGCTCTCTCACATCCCTGCGCGTACCATCAAACCACGCGAGGACGGGGTGACCATGGTGATGGACAAAGGTCTGTCACTGCGCCAAGCCCAGGATCTTATTGACGCCAGCGGCCACTTGATCGATCTTGTCAAGCTCGGCTTCGGCACCTCCTTCGTTACACCCAACCTGAAGGAGAAGATCAAACTGTACCAGAAGGCCGACATCCGGGTGTACCTCGGTGGCACCTTGTTCGAAGCGTTCATTGCGCGGGGGCAGCTGAAAGATTACCGCAAACTGGTGGATAGCCTTGGCCTGGAAATGTTGGAGGTGAGCGATGGCTCCATCAACATGTCCACGAAGGAGAAGTGCAAGCACATCTCCGATCTGGCGAAGGATTTCACCGTGCTCAGCGAGGTCGGTTCCAAGGAATCGGGCATCCTGATAAGCCCTGCGAAGTGGGTGAGCATGATGCGGGCGGAGCTGGACGCCGGTAGCTGGAAGGTGATCGCCGAAGCGCGCGAAAGTGGTACCGTGGGCATCTATCGCCCGAACGGCCATGCGCACACCACGCTCGTGAACCGGATCCTGAGCAAAGTGCCCGGTAAGGACATCTTGTGGGAAGCTCCGCAGAAGTCGCAGCAGGTGTGGTTCATCAAACAGCTCGGTGCGAACGTGAACTTGGGCAACATCGCACCGGAGGAAGTGATCCCGTTGGAAACTCTTCGGCTCGGTTTGCGCGGCGATACCTTCTTCCAATACCTCCCCGAAAAGGTGGCGGAAAAGCTGCGGCAGGTTTAATTCCCGGTCCATTCACCGAAGCCCCTCAACAGCGACCCTCGTACTGTTCAGCGCTGATCACATGAAAGAGATCACCCCTACCGAGCTCCAGGCTTGGCGAGATGCCGGCAAAGAGCACCAACTCGTGGACGTACGCGAGCCCTACGAAGCACAACTGTGCAGCATTGGCGGCGATCTGATCCCCATGGGCGAGATCGTGGATCATCTGGAGGAGGTGCGCAAGGACATCCCCGTGGTGATCCACTGCCGCAGTGGTGCGCGTTCCATTGCGGTGATCAATGCCCTGGCGACCCGTTATGGTTACGACAATCTGATCAACCTTTCCGGTGGCATCCTCGCCTTCGGGCACGATGTGGACCACGACATCCACTGCGAGTAAAACGCTTCCATGGAACTGCTTCAAGAATTCTGGTTCTTCATCACCCACCTCAACGTCACCCTGCCTGCGTTCATCGCGGAGCATGGCAACATGGTGTACGCGCTTCTCTTCGCCATCATATTCGTGGAGACCGGTTTCGTGGTGATGCCCTTCCTGCCCGGAGATTCGCTCCTGTTCGTGGCCGGCTCATTGGCTGCTGGAGCGAACGCCTCGTTGGACCTGGCCACCTTGTTCATCCTGCTGTTCATCGCTGCTGTCCTTGGAGATAACATCAACTACTGGGTCGGTCGTTTCTTCGGCCCGCGCATCGTGAAGTGGCGCACCTTCGGCCGTGATCTCGTTCAGCAAAAACACCTGGACAAGACACACTCCTATTTCGAGAAGTACGGCGTGAAGACCATCATCATCGCGCGCTTCGTACCCATCGTCCGCACCATCACCCCGTTCGTGGCGGGCATCGGGGCCATGGACTACCGCCGGAAGTTCCTTCCCTTCGATATCGCGGGCGGTGCACTGTGGATCTCCACCATGTTGCTGGCCGGTTATGCCTTCGGTACCCACCCGTGGATCCAGGCGCATTTCGAAGCTGTGGTCATCGGTATCGTGGGCATCAGCGTGCTTCCCATGATCGTTGAGTTCATCCGCCAGCGTTCGAGTTCCACCAAGGCTGACAATAGTTCGGCCGCCTGAGCGTTGGGGAACCCGTGGCACGCTACGGACTCATCGGCAAGCATCTATCGCACTCGTTCAGCCAACGCTACTTCACCGAGAAGTTCGCGGAGGCAGGACTGGCCGACCACAGGTATGATCCGTTCGAACTGGAGAATATCGAGGCGCTTCCTGCCTTGATCGCAGAAACTCCCGGCCTTCTTGGCCTGAACGTGACCATCCCGTACAAACAGGCCGTGATGCCTTTGTTGCACGCCTTGGATCCCACCGCCGCGGCAGTGGGTGCTGTGAACACGATCAGGATCGATGGCAACGGCCTCACCGGCTACAACACCGATGTGGAGGGCTTCCGTGCCACCCTACTGCCCATGTTGCAAGGGGCCAAGCCGCGCACGTTGGTGCTGGGGAGCGGTGGTGCCAGCCGCGCGGTGGTGTATGTGCTGAAGGAACTCGGCATCAAATTCCGCGTGGTGAGCCGAAGCCGCGAGACCGGGGACATCACCTGGGACCTGTTGGATCCTTCGTTGGTGAACGTGTGTACGCTGATCATCAACACCACGCCGTTGGGCATGTTCCCCGAGGTGGACGGCATACCGCCTATGCCCATGAGCGCCATCGGCCCGAAACACTGCGTGCTGGATCTGGTCTACAATCCCGAGCAGACGCGATTCTTACATGCCGCTGAAGGGCGTGGGGCACGCACCGCGAACGGTCTTACCATGTTGCACGCACAGGCCGAAGCGAGCTGGAGGATCTGGAACAGCTAACGGTTGCAAGCCCGCACCACCATCACGATCAAGCAGATCAGGAACACGAACACGCTGATCCGGTTGATGCCGTGCATGAAGCGTAGGCTCAGGTTCGGGTCCGGCTTCTGGAACAGCGTCCGTGGGTCCAAGTAGTACAATACGCGCTTCAGGAACATGGTGCGAAGCTAGTGCGCACCATGGATCCGACTTTTGCCGACGGGCTACTGCACCACCGGCTGGATGGTGAAGGTCTCCCACTCACCGGGTTGTTCCCGGTCGCCGATGAGCGCACCTTTCCGTGTATCCGCCAAGGACTGGTCGGCCGAGATATAGGTGCCTTGGAAGGTTCGTAGAGCGACCCTTCCACTATCCTGAGGAACGATGGTGAATGTTTCCCAATCGCCGGCTTGATCCCGGTCCGCCACGAGTATGGCCCCTTTATCCAGGTCACAGCAAACGAACTTGCCATTGGCGGCCTTCAGGGAGATCTTTCCATCCGCCCGGTTGACCATGGTGAATCGCTCCCAATCGCCCACCGCAGTACGATTGGCCACCAGTGTCGCCTTATCTGCTCCCTCAGCCCCGAGCTCGCAGGTGACATACGTGTTGCCGTAGGCCTTCATGTGGATGAGGACGCTATCACCTTCGGCCTGATCAACGACCTGCGGCTCGGTGCCGGGGGTGGTGCTCACGGGTTCGGCACAACCGATGATGAAGAGGACGAACAAGGCAGGAACGAGCTGGCGAACGAACATGGTAGTGGGGCTTTGCGGCCGCGAATTTGAGCAATGTCATCGGCACTGCAACAGGGTAACTTCGCACCGCTCCTCCAAGATCAGTCCAGTGCCCTTCGAACTCATCTCCGAATTCCAGCCCACCGGCGACCAGCCCGAAGCCATCAAACAGCTCGTGCAAGGCCTCAAGGACGGCGTTCCGGCCCAGACCCTGCTCGGCGTTACCGGCTCCGGAAAGACCTTCACCGTGGCCAACATGATCGCCCAGGTGGACCGCCCGGCGCTGATCCTGAGCCACAACAAGACGCTCGCGGCGCAGCTCTACGGCGAGTTCAAACACTTCTTCCCGAACGACCGCGTGGAGTATTTCGTCAGCTACTACGACTACTACCAGCCCGAGGCCTACCTCCCGACAACGAACACCTACATCGAGAAAGACCTCTCGATCAACGACGAGATCGAGAAACTGCGGCTGAGCGCCACCAGTGCCTTGCTTAGCGGGCGTCGCAATGTCATCGTGGTGGCCAGCGTCAGTTGCATCTACGGCATCGGCAATCCGGCGGAGTTCCACAAGACCATCGTCAATATCACGCAAGGGCAGAAGATCCCCCGCAACAAATTGCTGCACGAGCTGGTGAGCGCGTTGTACAGCCGGAAGGACGTGGAACCCGGCCGCGGCAATTTCAGGGTGCGTGGCGATGTGGTGGAGGTGTACCTGGCCAACGCCGATGAAGGTGTACGCATCCACTTCTGGGGCGACGAGATCGAACGCCTGGAACGGTTCGATACACAGAACGGAAAGACGATAGAGGCACCGGACCGTCTCACCATCTACCCGGCCAACATTTTCGTCACCAGCCGCGATACCATGAACGGCGCCATCCATGCAATCCAGGACGATATGGTGAAGCAGGTCTCCTTCTTCAAAGAGATCGGCAAACACCTGGAAGCGAAACGGCTGGAAGAGCGGGTGAACTACGACCTGGAGATGATGCGCGAGCTGGGCTATTGCTCGGGGATCGAGAACTACAGCCCCTATTTCGACAAACGATCCACCGGACAGCGCCCCTTCTGCCTGCTGGATTATTTCCCGGAGGACTTCCTCATGATCATCGATGAGAGCCACGTGACGGTGAGCCAGGTGAGCGCCATGTACGGCGGGGATCGCAGCCGCAAGAAGAACCTGGTGGAGTATGGCTTCCGACTGCCCAGCGCCATGGACAACCGCCCGCTGAAATTCGAGGAGTTCGAGGGCATGATGGGCCAGACCGTGTTCGTGAGCGCCACACCGGCGGATTATGAATTGAAACGCAGCGAAGGCGTGGTGGTGGAGCAACTCGTGCGCCCCACCGGCCTGCTGGACCCACCCATCGAGGTACGGCCAAGCAAGGACCAGATAGACGATCTGCTCTACGAGATCCGCAAGCGGGCGCAGATCCAAGATCGCGTGTTGGTGACCACACTGACCAAACGCATGGCAGAAGAGCTCAACGACTTCATGGGCCGCAACGGTGTGCGCTGCAAGTACATCCACAGCGACGTGGAGACCTTGGAACGTATCGAGATCCTGCGCCAGCTGCGCCTGGGCATGTTCGATGTGCTAATCGGCGTGAACCTCCTGCGCGAAGGACTTGACCTGCCGGAAGTCTCGTTGGTGGCCGTACTGGATGCCGACAAGGAAGGTTTCCTGCGCAGCAACCGATCACTTACCCAGACCGCCGGCCGTGCAGCGCGGAACGTGAACGGCTTGGTGATCTTCTATGCCGACAAGGTGACCGAGAGCATGCAACGGACCATGGACGAGACGGACCGGCGCAGGGAGAAACAGGTGGCCTACAACACGCTGCACGGCATCACCCCTACCCAGATCAAACGCGACCGGACGGATGTGATGAAGCAGACTTCGGTGCTGGACATCCACGACAGCGATGGCCGACGGGCGTATGTGGAACCCGAAGCGCTGAGCCTGGCCGCCGATCCCGTGATGCAATACATGACCCCGCAGCAGTTGGCTAAGAACGCGGAGCTCTTGGAGGTGCAGATGCGCAAAGCAGCGAAGGAACTGGACTTCATCGCCGCGGCCCAACTGCGTGATGAACTGTTCGCCATGCGCAAGCTGATCGAGGAGCGGGAAAAGGTGTCCAAGGAAGCCTGACCTTATCGCCAGCAGCGCCGCCGCTCCGCGCGTACCTTTCAGCAGGTCCGTTGGCTCACTCGTCGAACCTTACCTGTTCGTGGCAGGTCCAACCGCCTGCATGCTTCTACCTTAGCACCTTACCCTCGACCTTTCCAACCTGATGAGAGCCTTTCCTGCTGCCCTGCTCCTCGCCGTCATCTCCTCTCCCGTCGTTTCCGTTGGCCAACTTTCCTATGGAGGCCATCCCGTTGGCCTTGTGCGGAACGCTGGTCTGCCAGAGGCCCCGCTCGTGGTCTTGCCCCAGGTGGATGTGGAAGCGTTGAAGGCACGCGATGCTGAGCAGGCGGCTTCCGGGATCAAAGGGCCGTTCAAGTTCGGCTTCAATCACCAGGTGGATCTGGATATGGAGTATAGCGGGGTGTGGCGGACCATGTCCAACGGCGATAGGGTCTGGCGCGTGGCCGTGCAGTGCCCCGGGGCGTTAAGCATCAACTTCGAGTTCCACGAATTCATCGTTCCCGAGGGTGCCCAGGTGTTCGTTTACAATGACCTTGGAGAGGTGCTGGGTGGGTTTGAGGCTGCGAGCAATCCTGGCCGGACGGAACTCGGCGTATCTCCTTTGGGGGGCGATAAGATCACCATCGAATATGTGGAACCTGCTCGTGTTGCGGGGCAGGGACGACTGCGCATAGGACAGGTGACGCATGCATACCGCGATATCCTCGGTGGAACGAAATCGTTGAATGAAAGTGGTTCGTGCAACAACAACGTTATTTGTCCGGTCGGCGACCCTTGGCGCGACCAGATCCGCTCGGTGGCCATGATCGTGGTGCAAGGTGATGGGATATGCACGGGTACCCTGATCAACAATTGCGAGAACGACGGAACCCCCTACTTCCTTACCGCGAACCATTGTTTGGGGAACCCCAATAACTGGATCTTCCGGTTCAATTGGAACAGCCCGAACTGCACCCCTACCACGAACGGCTCCTACAATTCCATTTCCGGTGCGCAGCTCTTGGCCAATAGCGGGGCGAGCGATGTGGCTTTGTTGCGCTTGAACACTACTCCGCCCCCGCTGCACAATGTCTATTATTCGGGCTGGGACAAGGGTACCACCGCTGCTACCAGCGTGACCTGCATCCATCATCCCAGTGGCGATATCAAGAAGATCAGCTTCGAGAACCAAGCCGTTACCGCGTCCACCTATTCCGGCGCTTCTTGCTGGCGCGTTGCCGCATGGGACGATGGCACCACGGAACAAGGTTCTTCTGGCAGTGGACTTTGGAACCAGAACGGATTGTTGGTAGGGCAACTCTACGGTGGACAGGCCGACTGTGATGTCAATATCAACGATTACTTCGGCCGTTTCAATGTGAGTTATCCGTTGCTGGATGAATGGCTGGGCAACTGCGGGAACACACTTCCCGGATTCGATCCCGCGGTAACCTCCATACCCGAAGACCACAAGGGTGCGGCCATCCTTCTGACACCGAACCCGACATCGGGCCAGGTGAACGTGCTTCTTCCGGACCTGGGTAGCGGTCCCGTAGCTCTCGAAGTCATCGACGCGACAGGCCGGACCGTATTCCAGCGGACCACAGCCTCAGGAAACACATGGACCACGCTGGATCTGTCCGATGAGCCGAACGGTCTGTATCTTGTCCAAGCCATGGCCGGTGGCGTGCGGGTGGTGGAACGGCTGGTGCTGAACCACTGAGCGTAACGGAGCGGCCGACCCATCGTTCGAGCCTATGAGGAAGTGCTTTTACAGTATCCTTCGCTGGACCGCCATCCTGGTCGCCGGCTTCGTCATCACCTCACCTGGTTCCTTCGCCCAGGTCGCCTTCGGTGGTCGTCCGATCGGACTCTCGCCGGGTGCCGATCTACTCGCTGCCGAGCGACCGGTGGTCCTTCCCGATGTGGACAGGCTGGCGTTATTGGCCGAAGATGAGGTGGCCGCCGCTACAGGTCGTAAAGGGCCCTATCGGTTCGGCTTCAACCATAATGTGGACATTGGCAGTGACACTCATGGTGCATGGACCACGCTGCGCAACGGTGACCGTGTTTGGCAACTCACCTTGATCTGTCCGGAGGCGTTCAGCATCAACTTCGTCCTTGACCGGTTCCACCTGCCGGATGGCGGAAAGGTCTTCGTTCACAACCCCTTCGGCGATCAGCTCGGCGCCTTCACTTCGGCCAGCAATGGTGGACGGTCTTCCTTGGGGGTGAGCCAACTTCGCGGGGACCGTATCACCATCGAGTACCAAGAGCCTGCAGCACAGGCCGGGCAAGGGTATCTGCACATCGATCAGGTCACCCATGGCTACCGCGACATCTTCAACATTGCGAAAGACTTCGGCGAGAGCGGGGCGTGCAACATCAACGTCATTTGCCCGCTTGGCGACGAATGGCGCGATCAGATACGCTCGGTAGCCATCATCACCGTAGGCGGAAGTGGTTTCTGTACCGGCACCCTCTTGAACAACTGCGCAGAGGACGGCACCCCCTACTTCCTCACAGCCGAACATTGCCTGGATGCCAACGTGGCCAATTGGGTGTTCCGCTTCAACTGGGACAGCCCCGTGTGCGATCCGACCGAGAATGGGCCCGTTGATCAGACCGTCTCCGGGTGCGAATTGCTCGTGAGCAGCGCAGGGACCGATGTTGCCCTGCTGCGGTTGAACACCGTGCCTCCCGAGGAATACGACGTCTACTATAGTGGATGGGACCGAAGTGATATCCCTGCGCAACAGGTAACAGCGATACACCACCCCAGCGGCGACATCAAGAAGATCTCCCGTTCGGAAAGCATGGTGACCGCTGTCACGTTCCAAGACGCTGAATGCTGGAACGTGGGCGTTTGGGACGATGGCACCACGGAGCAAGGCTCATCGGGTAGCGGGTTGTGGAACCAGAACAAACAACTTGTAGGTCAACTTTCCGGAGGTGCTGCAGATTGCGACAACAGTGTGGACGACAATTACGGCCGTTTGGACATCAGTTGGCCCCTGCTTGAACCCTATCTGGGTGCCAGTTGCGGAGATACGTTAGGTGGTTGGCAACCCGAAGAGGTGGTGGAGATCATCTTCGATGCTGCCATCACGTCCATCACCAACGTCGCCGAATTGCAGTGTGGTGAAGATACCATCACCGCGGTGGTCACCTTGAAGAACAACGGCACGGTGATGATGACCGACGCCACCATCACCTACGGCATGGACGGTGGACCAGCATACGTGCAAGAGTGGACAGGAACCTTGCAGCCTGGACAGACAGTGACCGTCCCGCTGCAACCCATACCGGTACTCGCAGGTGAGAACATCTTCTCGGTCACGAGTTCCTCGCCCAACGGCAGCGTGGATCAGGTAGCGGAGAACGACACGTGGACGATCACCTTCAACGCCAGCTTGCCTGTAGCGTTGGTGAATTTGATCCTCACGTTGGACAACTATGGATCGGATGTGACATGGGAATTGGCAACGGACGTTGGAACCGTTCTGTACGAAGATGGCCCCTACCCCGACTTCCAGAACGGCGTGGTGGATAGTGTGGCCTTCTGCCTCACCAACGGCTGCTACACGTTCACCATCAACGATTTCTTCGGCAACGGACTTTGCTGTGATGATGGTGAAGGCAGCTACGTGATCCGCGATGCTTTCGGGGTGGTCCACGCAGAGAGCGACGGCCTATACACGGATCAGAACGTGAATGAATTCTGCTTGGAAGGTGTTTCCGTGCCAGAAGCCACGATGCCTGCGATCACCATCTCCCCGAACCCGTCCCAAGGTCTGTTCCAGATCATAAGCTTACCTGGCATGGTTGGTTCCTATTCGGTATTGGACGCGGTCGGCCGCACTGTGCTGACCGGGCGGATAGCTGCGAACGGGAACCAATGGATCGACTTGACGGGACACCCCTCAGGGATCTACCACGTGGTTGCGGAGAGCGTGCGGGGCCGTGCGGTGGAACGCCTTGTCCTGGCGCACTGAGCGATCAGTGCTTCAGAAAGTAGTACAGCGTTTTCACGTACTCGTTGTTCACCATCAACAAGCCTGGTTCGCTATCCCACCAATGCTCTGGATCGTACTCCGAACTGGGGGCGGCATTGACAAGTACGTTGATGCCCGATCCCTCGAAGCGCTTCGCGAACACACGCTTCACACGACGTGTATGGAGATCGGTGGTGATCACCAGGATGGTACCGAAGCCTTTCTTCCGCGCATGGTGAAGCACCGCTTCGGCCTCCTCGAACGTACTTGTGCCGTACGGGAACGGAAGTATGCTCCCTGGTGATGCCCCGACATTGATCGCTGCGGCGCGGGTGAGCATCGCTTCGGTCATGTGGCGCCCTTCAGCTTTGTAGCTCTGTGGAACGTTGGAGCCGGTGCAGTACGCGATCGGCGCACAACCTTGTTCCAACAAGCCCGCAGCGAAGGTCCCGCGATCGAAGGTGGCCCCACCAAGCACGTACATCGCATCGGCCTTGCATTCCACATCGGCACGGATCAACCAGTGGCCAAGACCACGTAATAGCGGTGTGCGGAACATGAATATTCCTGCCAGTATCACCACAAGGACAGCGAGGTATTTCAGCCACGTGGCCAACGGTCGCTTGTTAACCACGGGCTCCATGCTCAGTACGCCCCGTTACGTCGGCGCAACACCCACTCACAGGTGAGCAAACCCAATATCACGAAGAAGATCCAACGCAGCCCGATCAGGTCGCTGAAGCTCGGATGAGCATATGAACGTGCGACAAGATCCTTGCGTTCTTCCAACTGCTTCGCGATGGCATCCAATCCACCCGGCTTCACCACCGCACCTTGTGTTCGCGCGGCGATGTCCGCCCAGAGCGCATGATCAGCGACGGTGGAGCGCTGTTCGGCGAGAAGCGCTTGCACATGCACTTCGCCGCTGGCCGTGTAGGCCTTGCCGTCCAAACTGGTACGCGCCGTCCACGTGTACGAGCCTTCGGGAAGTCGGCCTGCATCCAACCGATACGCCGCTCCGGCCGGGCTGAACACATACGGGAAGTCGCGCCCTTCGGCATCCTTCAGCACGATGCTCACTTCAGGTCCGTTCACAGGAGCGAAGGTGGCATCGTAGAGTTCGGCCGTGAACAACACCGGTTCACTTTCCGTGAACTGCGGCGCATGTTCCACACGGAAACGCTCCTTGTTCACCTTCAGCGCAAGGAACTGCACCAGCTTATGTACCAACCGATCGAAGCGCGTGTGATCGCCGTTCATCTGTTGATCGGCAACCCGCCAGCGCCAAAGGCCTTCACCGGCTACCACCGCCGTTCTACGTTCCTGTTGCTGGGAGAACGCGATCAATGGATAAGGAGTGCTTACCACACCGATACGCTGGAAGAACAGCGCTGTGGCTGAACGGCCGAGTTCCACCTGACCGAACGGGACCTGCAACGGCGGGAAACGTTCAATGGCCCGCTGTTGATCGGCATCCAAGGTGAAGAAGGTGAAGTCCTTGTTGAGCAAGGCCTGTGCGTCGGTGAAAGAGCCTCGTGCCGCATTCACCGCCACACCAGCGTTCTGCGCGTTGAAGGCGTTGAAGTCCATGCCCGAGGACAAGATGGAACACACCGGGACCGCTGCCGCCGCAGCTTGCTGAAGGACCGCCTGGATGGGCCTTTGAGCAGTGGGCAGACCATGGAGTATGATCAGGTCGTATTCGTCCACTTTCCCAGTGAAGTCCGCCGCGTAGACCAGGTCGCTACCGTAGCCTTCCAGCCCGCCCAAGGCGAGACGTAGTGCACCCAGATCCGGATGCGGTGCGGCTCCAAGTAGCAGGATCTTCTGCCGATCATCCAGAACATCGATCAGCACGTCCATGCGGTTGTTCACCTCCGTGGCTTCACCTTGAACCGGGCGTACCATGGCGGAGTAGCGTTGCATGCCGGCGCGCTCGGCCTTCACCATCAGCGGTACTTCCACGAAGAAGGGATGGCCTGTCACCACCACATCTTTTCCGGTGATCTCCTTGCCCCCTTGCAGAATGGAGATGCGTGTGTTCTTCCCGGCCATGTGGCGCGCTTCTACACGCACCGACAACGGCATATCGTTGCCCAAGTAACCGATGCGGTTGTGTTCCACGCCGCGTAGCACGAGGTCCGGCCGCACGGTGGTATCACCTAAAGCAACGGCAAAGACGGGCACGCCCAATCTGTCGGCATCGGAACGTGGGTCGCGGCCACGGTTGTAGATGCCATCACCGTCCAGGATCACCGCACCCAGGTCAGGGCCGCTGAACCGATCGTACACTTCGCGCAGCGCCTGGCTGATGTCCGTGAGCGGCTCGTTCTGTTCGAAACCGATCCCATCGGCCACCGTTCTTCCATAGGTGAAGCTGCGCACATCGTAGCGGTCGTTGAGCGCTTCTGCCAATTGATCCAGTTCGCTTTTGTACGTCGTGCGGATGCTTGCCGTATCTCCTGCCGCAAGTAACGAGGACGAACCATCGTGCAAGACCACCACCACCGGTTTGCGCACCTCGCGCACCAAGATGCGCACCATGGGTTCCAGCAGGAAGAAGGCGATCAGTGCTATGGCCAATGCACGGCACGCTGCCAGGATCAACGAAAGGTTGCGCGAGAAGCCATCCTTCCCTTCCGCTCGGCGATAGAGCCACCATGCCAACCCGATGCCGAGCAACAGGCAAAGCGGGGCCAGCCAAAGGCTATGGGCGGTGGTCAAGGACATTGCGGGGTGCAAAGGTCGGTGTTCGGCCTAGTCACATCGATCTCTCTGTGCGGGGTTGGCCGTGCTCGCGCCCGCACGGTTGCAAGGGCGCGCCAAGGCCGAAGGACCTAGCTCAGCATTCCACCGCAGACGCTCAACGTTTGGCCGGTGATGTAGGAACTCAGATCACTACCGAGGAATACACAAGCGTTGGCCACATCCACCGGGGTCCCTCCGCGCTTCAAGGGGATGCCTTCGCGCCAACCTTCCACCACTTTCGGGTCCAGTGCTGCGGTCATCTCGGTCTCGATGAAACC
>DLGQ01000075.1:25829-48133 GCA_002482775.1 Flavobacteriales bacterium UBA7690
GTAGTTGGCCTGGCCTGCATTGCCTTGCACACCAACGATACTGCTCATGTTGATGATGCTGCCGTTGCGTTGTTTCAGCATGGTGCGCAACACGGCTTTGGTCATGTTGAACACGCTCTTCATGTTCGTGTTCATCACCGCGTCGAAGTCCGCCTCGCTCATGCGCATGAGTAACTGGTCCTTGGTGATGCCTGCATTGTTCACCAGGATATCCAGCTTGCCCCAATCGGCCACCACCTTGTCCACAGCAGCTTGTGCGGCGTTGAAGTCACCGGCATCGCTCTGGATGGCGAGTACTTTGCGGCCGGTCTTCGCGGCGAGTTCGCTGGCCACGGCGTTGGCCTTTTCCGGACTGCTCACGTAGGTGAAGGCCACATCGGCACCTTCCTCCAGGAAACGTTCAACGATGCCTTTGCCGATGCCGCGGGAGCCGCCGGTGATGAGAGCGACCTTGTCTTGTAGAAGTGCCATGCGGCGAAGATAGAGGTGGCCGGGATCTTGACCTGCCAGCTGTGCAATGTCCATCCGCTCGGGATGTCCGCCGTCAAGAAAACATCCACTATGGACCAGTTGGGAAAACCGGTTCCTCCTGCGGCCTGCTGCGTGACCAACGGTTGCCTTCTCCATGAGCTTCTTCCCTACCCTGAACGCGCTCGTTAACTTCGGCACCTTTCATTCCCCTCATGATCCAACGTTGTCTTGTTCTCGGTGCCGCTATAGGCCTCACCATCTCCTTCGCTAACGCGCAGAAGGAGCTCACCAACCGCGACATCTGGGCCAGTCCGCAGTTCAGCGCGCAATACGTGGGTGGGCTTGCCAGTATGAACGATGGCCAGCACTACACCTCCTTCGAAGAAGAGAACGGTGCCCCGGTGATCGCGCAATACGCTTACCGCACGGGCGACAAGGTGGCCACGTTGGTCTACGCGAAGGACCTGGTTCCCGCAGGTGCGAAGGGTGCCGTGGAGATGGAGGGATACAGCTTCAGCGGCGACGAGAAGAAGTTGATGATCGAGATCGCACACGAGCCGATNNTACAGCTACTTCGCGCACAACCACGTGTACGACCGCGCGGCGAAGAAGCTCGTCCCTTTGAGCGATGTGACGAAGGCGAAACAGCGGCTGGCAACCTTCAGCCCGGATGGTGCCCGTGCAGCCTTCGTACGCGATAACGACCTCTACACCGTGGAACTCGCCAGCATGAGAGAAACGCGTGTGACCACCGATGGCGCATGGAACAAGGTGCTCAACGGTGCCACGGACTGGGTGTACGAAGAGGAATTCGCCCTTGTGCAAGGCTATGCCTGGAGCCCGAAAGGGGACAAGCTGCTGTTCCTGCGCAGCGACGAGAGCGCGGTGAAGGAATTCGACCTCACGTTCTACAAAGACCAGCTCTACCCGAGTGAATACCGCTTCAAGTATCCGAAGGTGGGTGAAGTGAACAGCACTGTGAGCCTGCATGTGTACGACATCACCTCCGGCACCACGGCTACCCTACCGCTCGGCACGGATGAACAGGATATCTATATCCCGCGCCTCGGTTTCACACCCAAGGGCGCGGCGTGGTTCATGCGCATGAACCGCTTGCAGAACGAGAAGGTGATCCTCACCGTGGACCTTCCGCCAGCTGGCGCCATGGCCAAACTCACCACCAAGGAGATCTACCGCGAAACCAGCAAGACCTATGTGGAAGTGACTGACGACCTGCACTTCCTCGCCGACGGTTCAGGCTTCGTCCTCACCAGCGAACGGAGCGGATGGAACCATGTCTATTTCGTCCCGAACGGTGGTCAACCCAGAGCCCTCACCACAGGTGAATGGGATGTGGTGAGCGTGGCCGGTATCGACGAAAAAGGCAAACGCGTGATCTTCACTGCGGCCAGGACAGCTCCCGAGAACCAGGACATCTGGAGCGTGGGTCTCTCTGCCAAAGGGTTGAAGCAACTGAGCCCGGCCGGTGGCTACAATGAAGCCGAGTGGAGCAAGGGCTTCCAGTACTTCATCAACACACGCAGCACAGCGAACGAAGTACCAGTTGAAACACTGCACGATGGCCAAGGCAAAGTGCTGAAGGTGTTGAACGACAACGCCGATCTGAAGGCGACCGTGGCTTCTTTCGGGCCGGTGAAGAAGGAGTTCTTCCAATTCACCACCGAAGCCGGAGTGGCCCTGCGCGGTTGGATGATGAAGCCCGCAGCCTTCGATGCCGCGAAGAAGTACCCCGTGTTCATGACCCAGTACAGCGGTCCCAACAGCAACGAGGTATTGGACAAGTTCGATGGCCGCGACCTGATGTGGCATACCCTGCTCGCCAAGAAGGGCTACCTCGTGGTTTGTGTGGACCCACGCGGCACGGGCCATCGGGGCCGCGATTTCCGCCACATCACCTACGGCCAACTAGGCAAGTACGAGACCGAAGACCAGATCGCCTCGGCGAAGTGGTTGGCGAAGCAGCCCTATGTCGATGGTTCGCGCATCGGCATCCAAGGGTGGAGCTACGGCGGGTACATGAGCAGCCTGTGCATCACCAAAGGGGCCGACGTGTTCAAAGCCGCCATCGCCGTGGCACCGGTAACCAACTGGCGCTACTACGATAGCATCTACACCGAACGGTTCATGGGCCTGCCGAAAGACAACGCGAGCGGTTACGACGACAACAGCCCCATCAACCACGTGGACAAGTTGAAGGGCAACTACCTGCTGATCCACGGCCTGGCCGATGACAACGTACACTACCAGAACGCCGCCGAGATGACCCTTGCCCTGGTGAAGGCCAACAAACCCTTCGACCAGTTCATCTATCCGGACAAGAACCACGGCATCTATGGGGGCACCACACGCCTGCACCTGTTCGAAATGATGACCACCTGGCTGGAGGAGAATCTCTGATCCGAGACCCGTATCCATGCGAAAGGCCCCGGTGAGGGGCCTTTCTTGTAGAACCTTTCGGCTCTTGATGTAGCGCGGGGGAGACTTGAACTCCCGACCTCGTGATTATGAATCACGCGCTCTAACCAGCTGAGCTACCGCGCCATACACCGAAGCATCTGCTTTCGGGGCGGCAAATATAAACAACCGCCGCACAGGTCCATATGGCGCGCGTGGATCAACCCCTTGCACAGGTAAGGCTTTTCTCTACCTTGGCGCTCCACCCTAGCGTGAAAAGCCGTCATGGCCAAGAAGATCCCCGCCCCGAAAGGCAAACGTCCCGTCGGTAAGACCGCGGCGAAGCCTGCAGCGAAAGTGGCTCCTGCGAAAAAGAGCAAGCCCGTTGCCCCGACGAAAAAAGCAGCGCCCGCCAAAAAGGCTGCTGTACCCGCAAAGGCCGTGAAGAAAGCCGCTCCCGTGAAGAAAGTTGCAACTCCTGCCAAGGCCGCCGCGAAAGCACCGGCGAAAGTGGCCCCTTTGAAGGCTGTCGCCAAAGCACCTGCTAAGGTCGCACTGGTAGCGAAAAAAGCTGCGGCACCTACGAAGGTGGCTCCGCCGGCACCGGCCAAGGTGGAAGTTCCCAAAGAGGCACCTGCCAAACCCGTTGCCCCGGTAGCCAAGGCTCCTGCGCCCGTGGTGAAGAAGCGCCCAGCCAAGGAACGGGTGGTGATGGAATTCTACCTCAACAGCAGCCCCAACGCGTTGTACGATCTGTTAAGCTCGCCCAGCGGTTTCAGCGAGTGGTACTGCCAGGATGTGGATGTGCGCGGAGACCAGTACACCTTCATCTGGGATAACGAACGCGAAGAGACAACCCTCATCGGCCGCAAGCTGGGCGAGGTGATCCGGTTCCGCCGCAATGATGATGATGACCCCGAGGCGTTCTTCGAGTTCCGCGTACGCATCGATGCCATGACCAATGAGGTCTGTTTGGTGGTGACCGACCACGCCTGGCCGGACGAAGTGGACGAGACCCGCAACTTGTGGACCTCGCAGATCGAAACGCTGGGCCGGGTGCTCGGCGCGTGATCCCGGATAACAGACCTTTGCAGCGTCCGTTCCAACAGGGATGAAACGACTGCACCTCATGATCGTGCGGGCCTTCGCGGGTCCGTTGCTCATCACCTTCGTGATCGTGCTGTTCATCCTGGTGATGCAGTTCTTGTGGAAATACGTGGACGACCTGATGGGCAAAGGCCTGGAATGGTACCTGCTGCTGGAACTGATGATGTACGCAACGGCCAGCTTCGTCCCCCTTGCCCTACCGCTCGCCATCCTGCTCTCGAGCATCATGACGATGGGTGGGTTGGGCGAGAACATGGAGCTGGTCCCCATGCGCTCCGCCGGTCTGGGACTGCTGCGCATCATCTTCCCGGTGATGACCGTGGTGGGGCTACTGGCGCTGGGTTCTTTCTACTTCAGCAACAACGTGCTGCCCGTGGCGAACCTGAAGTTCCATTCGCTGCTGTGGGATGTAACGCGCAAGAAACCGGCGATGAACCTGCAGCCGGGGATCTTCTACAACGGCATCGACGGCTTCAGCATACGCGCCATGCAGAAGGATGAGAACGGCGACCTGCATGATGTACTGATCTACGACCACCGCGCGGCGTTCCAGGGCAACCGAACGGTGGTACGCGCCGAGAGCGGTACCATGAGCCGCAGTACGGATGGCCGCTTCCTGCTCTTCACTCTGAAGAACGGCCACTTCTACGATGAGCACAGCCCCGCCGGCGACCGCGGCACCTACCCCATGATGCGCGGCACTTTCGCCGAGGACGAGATCCGCTTGGATCTTTCCGGCCTTGGCCTGGACCGCACTGATCAAGAGCTGTTCAAGGACCACTACAAGATGCTCACCCTCGGGCAGCTTCAACTGGCGGAAGACAGCCTGCGTGGCCAGATGAACGAACGCGTACTGGACCAGCAGAAGCACTTGGCGAACAGCCTGCTCATCACCCGTGGCCAGAAGGGACCATCTGCATTGACCATGGGCGGCACCACCAAACAGTTCGAAGCTGCCCTGGAACCCGACATGCGCCGTAACTACTACGATGTGGCAATGAACATGGTGCGCAACAACATCAACTTCATAGACCGAAGTGCCGAGGAGCGGCGCGGAAGGCAGGAGCAGATCTCCAAGTTCCGGGTGGAGTGGCACCGCAAACCCATGCTGGCGCTCGCGTGCCTGCTGTTCTTCTTCATCGGTGCGCCGCTGGGAGCCATCATCCGCAAGGGTGGCATGGGCTTGCCGGTGGTGTTCGCCATCATCTTCTTCCTCATCTTCCACATCGTCAGCTTCTCCACGGAAAAGCTGGTGATCGCAGGCAACTTGGAGCCTTGGCCGGGGATGTGGATCAGCACCATGGTGTTGCTGCCCGTGGGGGTCTTGCTCACCTGGAAGGCCACAACGGACAGTCCCCTCTTCGATGCCGATGCGTATTATCGCGGCTGGGAGCGGTTCCGTTCCCTTTTCCGGCGTCGAAATGCGCATCCTTCAGCTCTGCAATAAGCCCCCCTACCCGCCCATCGATGGCGGCAGCAAGGCCATGCACAACCTCACCCGTGGGTTGTTGGCTGCCGGTCACCAAGTGAAGGTGCTTTGCATCAGCACGCCGAAGAACTCCCTGGACCTGGCCGAAGTGCCCGAGGACTACCTCGCCAAGACGCGCATCGAGAGCGTTTATGTGGACACCAGCGTGAACATGGTGGATGCCTTCACCGACCTGCTCACGGCGGACAACTACAACATCAGCCGGTTCTTCTCCCCGGACGTGGACATCCGCCTGATCCGATTGTTGAGCGATGAGAAGTTCGACATCGTGCAGTTGGAGAGTTTGTTCATGACCCCGTACATCGCCACCATACGCCGCTACACCAACGCACGTATCGTGTTGCGTTCGCACAACTTGGAGCACGTGATCCAAGGCCGTATCGCCACGGGCGAGAAGAACTTCCTGAAGCGGCCCTACCGCAAGTTCCTAGCGAACCAGTTGCACGACTACGAGATGGCCGTGCTGGACCGTGTGGATGGTGTGGCGGCCATCAGCCCGTCCGATGCCACGCATTTCGCCGAACACGGCACACGCACACCCATCGCCACCATCCCCTTCGGCGTGGAACCTGCCGAGTATAAAGTGGATGAACGGAAGCATACCGAGACCATCTTCTTCCACCTGGGCAGCATGGATTGGTTGCCGAACGAAGAGGGCATCCGGTGGTTGTTGGATGAAGTGTGGCCCAAGGTGATCGCCGAACGGCCGAACGCACGGCTGGACCTGGCGGGGAACAAGATGCCCGATGACCTGCTGAAGCGCGAACAACAAGGCGTGGAGGTCCGCGGCCGCGTTAAGAACGCGCTCACCTACATGCGCGCACGTCAAGTGATGGTGGTGCCCCTGTTCTCCGCGGGCGGCATGCGGGTGAAGATCATCGAAGGCATGGCCCTTGGCAAAGCCGTGGTCTCCACGCCCATCGGTGCCGAGGGCATCGACCATACCGAAGGCCTCAACATCCTCATCGCCCGCAACGCCACGGAATTCGCCAAGCACCTCGTGGCCCTGGACGGGTCACCGGATTACATGCGCATGCTGGGGCTGGAGGCGCGCAAACTGGTGGAGAACGCCTACTCCGACGACCGCATCGTGAAGGACCTCGTGGCCTTCTACTCCCGCCTGCGCAGCGCATGAAGTTGTTGGTGCTGCTCTCCCGCGTGCCGTATCCGTTGGAGAAGGGCGATAAGCTGCGCGCCTACCACCTGATGGTACGCCTGGCACGGAAACACGAGGTGATCCTCTGTTGCCTGAGCGATACGGCCACGGATCCCGAGCACATCGCGCACCTCAAGCAGTTCTGCACCTACATCGAAGTCGTTCGCGTGCCGCGTTGGCGCATCCTGTTGAAGTTGGTGAGCGGCCTTTTCTCGCGCCTGCCGTTCCAGGTGGCGTACTTCCACCATGGCAATGCACAGCGCGCCATCGACAAGGTGATCCGGGAGTTGAAGCCCGACCACGTGTTATGCCAGTTGGTGCGCACCACCGAATACGTGCGCGACCATCCCACACTGCCCAAGACGCTGGATTACATGGACACGCTTTCCAAGGGCATGGAACGGCGCACGCGCAACGCACCGGTCTACCTGAAGCCCTTGTTCCACGCCGAGACACGCCGCTTGATCCGCTACGAGAACCTGATGTTCGACCTGTTCGACAACACGGTGATCATCAGCGCGCAGGACCGCGAGTACATCTACCATCCGTTGCGCGACCGCGTGCAAGTGATCGCCAATGGTGTGGACACCGCCCACTTCGCACCGCAGCAGGAAGAGGTGAAGTACGACCTGGTGTTCACCGGCAACATGAACTACCCGCCGAACATCGACAGTGTGCTGTACTTGGTGCAGCAGGTGCTACCCATCGTGCGCCGCCAACGTCCGGCCATCAGCCTTTTGATCTCCGGCGTTGATCCCAGCCCGGCCGTACGCGACCTGGCCCGTACCGATGCCAACGTCACCGTCTCGGGTTGGGTGAAGGATATCCGATCCTCCTACGCCTCGGCGCGCATTTTCATCGCCCCCATGCAGATCGGCACCGGCTTGCAGAACAAGTTGCTCGAGGCCATGGCCATGCGCATCCCGTGCATCACCTCCGCCCTGGCCAACAACGCGGTGGGTGCCCAGCCCGGCGAGTCCATCCTCATCGGCAATACGCCGGAACAGTACGCCGCCCACATCCTGCGCCTGCTGGATGATGCTGGTGAGCGCGAACGCTTGGCCAACAACGGCTACCGCTTCGTGCGCGAGCGTTTCGACTGGGACGCGGCTGCGGACGGGTTGGAGCGCATCATCCTGGCCACCACACCAGCACCGGTCCCCAACGCGGAACCGGCACTGCCGTAACTTCGCCTCCTCTTATTCTCCAGCATGAAGGACCGTTTCGACTCCATCGAAGCCGCGATCGAAGACATCCGCCAAGGCAAGGTCGTGATCGTGGTTGACGATGAGGACCGCGAGAACGAAGGTGACTTCCTCACCGCAGCGCGCAACGCCTCACCCGAGGTCATCAACTTCATGGCCACTCACGGCCGTGGCCTCATCTGCGCCCCGCTCACCGAAGAACGGTGCGGCGAGCTGGATCTGGAACTGATGGTGCGCGACAACACCGCCCTCCACGAAACACCGTTCACCGTGAGCGTGGACGTGAAGGGACGCGGCACCACCACGGGTATCAGTGCATCGGACCGGTCGCAGACCATGTTGGCACTGATCGATCCCACCACCAAAGCAACGGACCTCGCGCGGCCCGGGCACATCTTCCCGTTGAAGGCACGCAACGGCGGTGTCTTGCGCCGCACCGGCCATACCGAAGCCGCGGTGGACCTCGCCCGCCTCGCCGGTTTCGAGCCCGCCGGGTTGATCGTGGAGATCCTGAACGAGGATGGCACCATGGCCCGTCTGCCGCAACTGCGCGTGATCGCGGAACGCTTCGGGCTGAAGTTGATCAGCATCGAGGATCTCGTGGCCTACCGTATGCGAACCGAGCGGTTGGTGGAACGTGAAGTGGACGTGAAACTTCCCACGGTGCATGGCGATTTCCAGCTGATCGCGTTCAAACAGACCACCACGGGTGAAGAACACTTGGCCCTGGTGAAAGGCGAATGGAAACCCGATGAACCGGTGCTCGTGCGCGTACACAGCTCCTGCGTTACCGGCGACATCTTCGGATCGTGCCGCTGCGATTGCGGGCCACAGTTGCACCGCGCCATGGAGCTGATCGAGAAGGAAGGCCGTGGTGTGATCGTCTACATGCAACAGGAAGGGCGCGGCATCGGCCTCTTGAACAAACTGAAGGCCTACAAGCTGCAAGAGCAAGGCGCAGATACCGTGGAGGCCAACCTGATGCTCGGCTTCGACATGGACTCGCGCGACTATGGTGTTGGCGCACAGATCCTGCACGACCTCGGTGTGCGCAAGATGCGGTTGCTCACCAACAACCCGAAGAAGCGTACCGGCCTTGTGGGCTATGGCCTGGAGATCGTGGAGAACCTACCCATCGAGATCAAGGCCAACGCGCACAACCGCGACTACCTGCTCACCAAGAAGCGCAAGATGGGCCACCACTTGGGGCTGGAGGAGCAGTAGCTCAATCGAACGTCCTGTCCTTGCTTTCCCTGCGGAAGTTGTTCAGCAGCTTCTGCCAGAGCTCGCCCCAGGTGCGGAACTCTTCACGGTAGGTGACACCCGCGCCCTGTGTGGTGGTGGCTTGATCGCTCCGGGTGAGGTTGCGATCGTTGCTCATGCTGAACACTTTCAGGCGTAACCGATCCTCTTGGGTGAGCAGGTATTCCACTTGGAAATCGCCGATGAGGTTGTTGGCGCTGTTGCCGTTGCTCTGCGCGCCGTAGCTCACGCCCACGTTGGTGCTCAACAACAGCCGTTCATTGAAGAGCTGCGTGGACATGGCCACCTCCAGTTCGTCCTGGGTGATGTTGTCGCCGGGGCGGTAGTTGACGCCGAGGTCGAAGTCGTCGCTTAGTTTGGAGAGCCAGTTGCTTACCTGGTTGCTGAGCAATTCGCTGCCGGTTGTACCCGCCACGTTGCTGCCGGACCCTGGCGTACCAGCCCCGGTGATGCTCTGCGGCTGGATGAAACGGTTGAGCACGATCAACGCGAACACTTGTCGGTTGAGCTCTTGTTCGGTGCTGAGCACACTGTTCACCTGCGTGCGGATGTTCTCGTCCACCGTGGGTAGGCGTACCTCGAACCCGATCTCGGGGTTCATCAGCTTGTCGCGCAGGCGCATGGTCACATCCACGGGCACACGTTTTTTGTAGGCTTCGTTCTTCTCGAACATGACATCGTAGAGCGGCGCGCGCACCTTGTATACGGCTTGTAGATCCAACTGCGCATCGAAGGGATCGCCGAACCAGACGATGCGTCCACCGGGTACCACTTCGAATTTCTTGTTCACCACGTTCCGTAGCGTGAAGAGATAGTCGCCTTCGGTGATCTCCACTTGGCCCAGCATGCGGAACTCCCCGGCCTGGCTCACGTTCATCTCGATGTCGCCACGGCCGCGACCGCTCATGATGTCGCCCACGGTGGGGTCGAAGATCAGTTCCATGCGCGCATCCGGCGTCACATGCACCTTCATGTCCAACGCGATGCCACTGAGGTCCAGCACTTGGTCCTCTTCATCCGTGGTATCCGCCGAAGTGAAATGGACGAAGCCCACATCGGAGACTTCCGTGCTTCCGCCCACGGGGAAGTGGATGTCCGTTCCCGGTGCGGTGCTGGCGTCGATGGTGATCTCCAGCAGATCGATGCTGCCGCTGACTTCCAGATCTCCTGTGGCGTAGGCCTTTCCGTAGTACATGGAATTGTCATGCACGGTGGTGTTCAAGACCATCAGGTCCTTCATTTCGCCCCATACGTTGAAGTTCCAATCCTTCAACCCGTTGTGCAGGATGGTACCACCGATCTTGGCGCTGTGGCCTTCTTCGTCGCGCATGGTCACGAGATCCAGCGCGAACATGTCCGGCGCGATCTTCACTTGGTGCGTGAAGGTGTAAAGCGTGTTGAGGTAATCGATCCGCAGGCCGGCATCCACCAGGTCCACGATGCCGTTCACTTCCGGATGTTCCAGTTTGCCGGTCACCGCCACGGTTCCGGTGACCAGCCCTTGGATATCGCTGATGCCTTCCGGGAGGTAGGGTTCGATGAAGGTGAGGTCGAACTGATCGAAGATGAGATCCACGTCCAACTTGTTGTCGTTCTTCGGTTCCATACGGCCGATGAAATCCAAGGCCTTGATGGGTCCGCGGGTGATCTCGCCGTTGAGGTCGATGTTGCCTTTCTCCTTGGACCATGCCGCGGCGAAGCGGATATCACCCACGGGGCTGTCCTTCACGTTAACGCTATCGGCGCAGAGGTAGCTGGTGAGGTAAGGCGTATCGTAGATGTTGAACAGACGGCCTTCGCCACTGAGGATGCCTTTGATCATGGGGCCATCGAGCAGTGGCTCCAGGTTCTCCAACCGCACATCGGTAAGGTCGAAGTTGAGCGCTTGGTCGGGGTTGCGGGAGATGCCACCACTCAGTGCGATGCGTTGGTCGGCGTTGAAGAGGACCAGCGAATCCAGCAGGATATCCGTGGAGTCGATGGCGATGTGCGCCACTTCGGTATTGGCCCAGTTACCGCGGCCGAAGAACAGGCTGGATGGCAGTAGGTCCATATCGATGGAACGTGGACCACGCACCTGCCCTTGCATGTCGAGGTGCCCGTTGGTGCCACCGTTGGAGTCTTTCCAACCCAACGCTAGTTCCACTTCGTCCTGGTAAGCGATGCCGCGTGCGGAGGTGCCGGAGAACCATGTGCCATCCTGGAAGCTTTGTGAGGTGCTTCGGGCGGAGAAGGCGAGCACATCCAGGGTCTTGTCCATGATCACTTCCACGGAATCGAACCGCGCACCGCCGTAGTCGAGGTACGGGATGTCTGCGGATACATCGATGTCGAAGACCCTGCTATCCATGGCACCACTGATCACGCTGCCGGGTGCCAGTACAAGGCCAGGCACCACGAGGTCCAGGATGGGGCCTGTCTCCCCGGTGATCACGCGGAAGTTGAACCGCTGATCGGCTTGGGCGTAAACCACTTCGCGTTGCAGCGCGGGGAACACGCTGTACAAGGTGTTCACCACCAGCCCCGGCACCCGTGTAGGTAGGAACTCCCCTTCCACGCGCGCGTCGGCGAAGTCGGAGTTGAGTTCGATCACGTTCTGTCCCGCTTCACGCCCACTGCGCAACCGCACATCGCCGAACTCGTGATCCTTGTCCCCAATACAGTACGAGATGCCTTCCAGCGTGAGCCAGCCGGAAAGACTGTCCGGAGATAGCCGCCCGCTGGCGGCGATATCCAGCTGCAACGAGTTGAAACCGGGCGTGTCCACGAAGCCGAGGGCGTGCAGGTCCATGTGTTCCACTTCGGCGCGGAAATCCACCTGGGGCCACCGTTTGCGTAGATCCGCAAGTCCGTTGAAGTGCATTTTCAACTTATCGTCCACCGTGGTGAATTCACCGTTGAACAGGTTCTTCTCCAACCGGCCTTTGGCGGTGATCCCCGTAATGGTCCGCTGGTTGATGGTGAGCATCGGCAGGGTCCCTTCCAGATCGGCCTGGAGCGCTTTGAAGCTGCGGCCACTGGCCTTCACGCGCACGTTGGCCGCCAGTGGGCCCAGGGTGCGTGTGCCTGCGATGGGTCCGAGATCGAAACCCGGAGAGATCACGCGGCCGGTGATGGAGAAGATGTCGCTGATGGTGTCGCGCTCGTAACTGACATCGGTGTTCAACACGCCGAGGTCCGTGGTGGTCTTGCCATAGGTGGTGAAGGCCCGCATGAAACCCGTGAAATTCCCGGCGAAACGGATGGTGCCCAGCGGCTCGATCTCGGGCGGCAATTCCAACATTCCACCCGCCGTGAACGGCGGAACAGGAAGTGTGGAAAGATCGCGGTGGTCGGTCACCAGCTCGTTGATATCCAACAGCATGAAGGTATTGGCGATATCGGGCAATCCGCTGAACTCCGCGTTGCCTTGGAAGTGTGAACGCTCACCGAAGGCGATATGCATATCGCGACCCTTGAGTTCGGCCACGGTACCACGCATGTTCCCGCGCAGGCGGATGGGGTATCGCACACCTTGCAAGTCCGGAGCGAACAGGGCCACGTCGGCGAAATCCACATGGGCCGTGTCCAAGCGCAGCCGCATCCGCACCAGTTCGTTGAAGTCGTTGTAGTCCGTCCAGCGTTCGGTGGTGAAGGAAAGTTCACCTTCGGCCGAGGAGCGTGGGGTGCGCAGCTTCAGGTCTTGGATCCGGATGCCGCGACCGCTGATGGCCGTGAGGCCGGTGATCTCTTCCACCTCCAGCCCGCTGCGTTCGCGCAATTGGAAACGGAACAGGTTGGCACGGATGGAATCCCCAACAACGGAGAGATCGCGGCCCGCGATGTGCGCATGCGTGACATCCACATGCTCGAAGTCCACGCCGAACGGGATAGGTACCGTGTTGGCGTTAGCGTAAGAGAAATGCAGATCTGCGATGTTGAACCGTTTGCAACGCACGGACCAATCGGCGCCCGTGGATGTTGTGTCGCTGCTGGCAAGCTTGTCCAACAACAGTGTCAAGTTGCTCTTCACCTCACCGGGTGGTGTGTTCAGCGCGAAGCGAGTCCGTGACAACTCCACTTCACCCACGGCTATCACGTGCGCACGAGGATGGATCCGCAATGCCTTCACGCGAAGCAGTTCGGATGAAAGGAGCGTATCGCCTTCCAGATCGGCGATGAAGATGTCCTTGAAGATGAGCTCGCCCCAGGGAGAGAGCATCACCTCGCCGATGCGAACCTCGGTGCCGAGCTCTTCGGAAGCGGACTCGCCCAGCCAGTGTACAACGCGGTTCTGCACCGGTGGCCACAAGAGCAACAACCCCGTGGCGAGGAAAAGGAAAATGAGCAGCACCGCAGTGACCAAGCACCAGCGGAGGATCCGCTTGATCCACAGGTATATGGGTGCTGCCGCCAGGTTGACCGTAGTTTTGCCCGCTTTCCAGCAAGGAATGGGCCTAAGTGCTCAAAAGTAGCCCGCCATGTCCACCCCCACGATCATCCTCGGAATTGAAAGCTCGTGCGACGAAACGGCGGCGTCCGTGCTGGTGGATGGTGTGGTGCGATCCAACGTGGTAGCGGGCCAGGAAGTGCACCGTCAGTGGGGCGGCGTGGTGCCGGAACTCGCCAGCCGTGCCCACCAGGAGCATATCGTGCCGGTGGTGGACGAGGCCTTGCGCACCGCAGGCATTGGCCGCGCGGATCTTTCGGCCATCGCGTTCACGCAGGGCCCGGGCCTTATCGGGGCGTTGTTGGTAGGGGCGTGTTTCGCGCGCTCCTTCGCGCAGGCCCTAGGCATTCCGCTGCTCGCTGTGGACCACATGCAAGCCCATGTCCTGGCGCATTTCATCCGCGATGAGGTGGAGCGTCCGGTGCCTACGTTCCCGTTCCTCAACCTCACGGTGAGCGGCGGCCACACCTTGCTCGTACTGGTGCGCGGGCCGTTGGATATGGAAGTGATCGGCACCACGTTGGACGATGCTGCCGGAGAAGCCTTCGACAAGGGCGCCAAAGTGCTGGGGCTACCCTACCCGGGCGGGTAGTTGGTGGACCAGAACGCCACCGGCGATCCACGGCGCTACAAATTGCCGATGCCCTCCATCACCGGGTTGGACATGAGTTTCAGCGGTGTGAAGACAGCCTTCAACAACATCGTACGTCATGGGATGGAAATGGACCCCGGCTTCGTGGAACGGGAATTGCCTCACCTGTGCGCTTCACTCCAACAATGCATCATCGACATCGTACTGCGCAAAGTGCAGAAAGCCGGACGCTCATTGGGCATCACGCAGGTAGCGCTGTCCGGCGGTGTGAGCGCCAACCGGGCCTTGCGGGTTCAATTGGGCGATCTGGCCCGTCGCGAAGGATGGATGGCGCACATACCGCCTTTCGCCTACTGCACGGACAATGGCGCGATGGTGGCCATGGCCGGGCATTTCCTCTACCAGGCCGGGCGCTTCGCGGCATTGAGCACCGTGCCTCATCCGCGATGAACCACGGTGTTAACGGCCTGCACGCAGCGACCCGTTACCTTTGCGGCCTNNATCCTCAGGTCCATCACCACCGCCGCGCTGCTCCTGCTCGTAGGCATCGGCGCTTCCACCGTGGTGGCCCAAGAAGCCCGCATCAACATCCTGCGCGGCGATTCCCTGTTGCGGTTGGACAAGCCCCAGCGGGCGCTGGAGTTCTTCGACAATGCCATCAAAGAAGACCCCAGTGCCAACAGCTTTCTTGCGCGGGCCCGTGCTTGGTACGCCTTGGACCGTATGGACCGGTTCCTGTTGGATGTGGACCAGGCCTTGCGCAAGGACAGCACGTCGGCCAACGCACATTACCAGCGGGCGCTGTATGCCTTCCGTGGAGAGGATCTGGAGAAGGCCCAATACCACAGCACCAAGGCGATCGAACTGGCCACACAGCCGTTGCTGAAAGCCCAAGCGCATGTGCTGCGCGGCGAAGTGCGCAGTGAATTGAAGCATTACCCGGCAGCGATAGACGACTTGGAAAAAGGCGTGGCCGGAACCGCCTCGGATCCCGAAGTGTTGAAGGTCTTGGCCCGTTTGTACGACCAGGAAGGTAGGCACGAGGATGCGTTGCATGTGCTTGAACAGCTCTGCGCGTTGGAACCAGGGCAAGTGGGCCATTGGACCAATCGCGGCTTCGAACTCACGATGCTGGGCCGGTACGATGAGGCGAGCAAGATGATCGAGGAAGCGCTCTCCATCGATAAGGATGAGCCCGTAGCGTTGAGCAACCGTGCTTATGTGAACATGGTGTTGAACAAGGATGCTGAGGCGTGGACCGATGTGGAACGCAGCCTCCGCTCCTACCCGGCCAATCCGTTCGCGCTGCGCACACGGGCCATGTTGCGGTTGCGCAAGGGCGATCGCGCCAAGGCCTGCGAAGACCTCACGTTGGCGAAAGCACTGGGTGGGGTTCCCGAAGTGGAGAAGTTGATCAAGGAGAACTGCGATACCAGTTCCCCGCAAAAGCGGAAGTGATCAGCGGGCGATCACCAGCCGCAAGGTCTTGCGCGTGCCGTTCCGCTCGGTGACGATCAACGAATAGGCGCCTGCGGGAAGGTCGGTCTGGAACTGGAACGTTCCCCCACGCACACGTTGCGCAGGGACCACCGATCGACCCAAGGCGTCCATCACTTCTACAACGGCATCATCGGTGTTCAGTAAACGAACGTTGAACCAGCCGTCGGAAGGGTTCGGCCAGATCGTGCTCCCAGAGCCGGTCTCCGCTTCGTCCAACGCGGTGGTGGCCTCTGCCACGATCTCGAGATCATCGAAGGCCGCTTCCACTATGTGTTGATCAGGCAATAGGTCCGAAACATAGACCAGCAGACGCATGGTAGGGCCCGGTGTGATGTGATCCGCCATCCGCAGGTTGCTGAAACGCCAGGCCGACACATTGCCATCCTCCGCTGTGACCGTTTGGATAGCCACGGTATCGGTGCCATCGGTGAGGTGGATGATCAGCGGATCGTTCAGCGGCGTATTCCCCCCTTTGTTGATGAACCAGTAGTGGTACCGCACGTGCGGGTCCACCATCCCGGTGGCATCGAATTCGGGTGACGTGAGCAAGGTCCACCCTTCGTCCAGGTCATCGGAATTGGGGTTGCCGCCGCTGTTGCCCGTATCGTAACAATGGTCTCGGCAGTCATCGGCCACATCCATTTCGGGGTTGGCATAGTCGCCTTCGAAGGTGGTCCCAGCAGGGTTGCCACGCACCCATCGCCCGCGTGTTGCCGTGCTCTGGACGGTCCATCCCAGGTCCAGTGCGAAGTCATCAGCGTACCCCTTCTCCAACTCCACGGTCCAGTCCAGCACATCGCTTCCATTGATGTTCAGGTCCGGCGGACAGGCACCATGCCACCCCCAAGCACCGATGTCAACCGTATACACTCCATCGTACACGGCAGGGAGGTTGAACGAGCCATCGGCTGCCGTGGTGGTGTTGAAGGAATACGTACTGTTCACCAGCCAAACCTGTGCGTTAGGCACGGGCTCACCAGTTATGGCAGTCAACACCGTTCCACCCACCTGGTACGTGGGCAAGGGTACCAACTGGATGTCTTGCACGGTGGTCTCCCCGGTCTCCAATACCACGCCTTCCACGGTGGCAGGGAAATAGCCCGGTGCGCTCACCGCGACCGTATATGTTCCAGGCTGTAACAGTCCTGTGCTGTATGCCCCATCGATACCCGTGAGGTCCGTGGCCACCGAGCCTACCAGTGTAACGGCAGCTTGCGCCACCGGCAGGCCACCGACGGTGCTGGTGATGGACCCTTGGATCCAGCAGCCACGTGCATAGGTGGGGGCCAGCACGAAGAGCCCTTCCTCGATGTCGGAGATGATCAACCGGCCCGAGGGGAAATACGGGTACACACCCCATGCCCCGCGGAAACCCCCTCCGGTGAACGGCGATGTATCGTAGCTTCCTACCTCCACCATGTTGTCCGGCTGGGACACATCGTAGATGGAAACGCCGTAGGTGTAGTAGCTCTGCACCACGTAGTTCCCCGGCATCCAATAAGTGTTGTGTGGAATGGCGTTGGATCCCGGATCGCTCTGCAATTTGTCCATGAACTGGATGTCCGCAGGGTCGCTGACGTCGTACGCGCCCACGTAGGAGTTCTCACGTTCGTCCGTGGTGTAGAGGTATCGGCCACTAGCATCCAGCCAAGTGTTGTGTGTGAAGTTGTTGGGGGTGGTCTGCTGGCCCAACAAGACCGGGTTCGCCGGGTCGCTAACGTCCACGATGCTGAAGAAACCATCCACGATGTGGGCTGCGTAAAGCGTATCGCCACGGGCGAAACTGTCGTGGACATACCACTGATCGAATTGCCCCACACGTACCGGCACTTCGGGGTCCTGGGTAAGGTCGTACATGATCGCACCGCCGTTGCCTACGTTGGCCCCGTGGATATAGAGCCTTCCGTTCTCATCGATGAAAAGCGAGTGCGAGGTGTCCCATTCCGGATCGAAGAAATGCGTGACCGGGAGGTCGGTGCTCTCTGGCAGTGGCGAAAGGTCCACGATGATCACCCCACCGCTGTCGGCCTCGGTGGTCATGTACGCATGATCGCCCCACACCTTGATCTCGCGCCAGATGCTCGTAGGCCCCGGATGGAAGAACACTTCTTGCGGGTCTGTTGGATCGCTAAGGTCCACCACGCTGATGCCGCCGGTCTCGTCGCCCACACCGTTCACCCCTACGAGCGCATACTCGTTGCCCAATTCATCGGTGTACCCCCACAGGTTGGCGATCTCGCTCTCGTTGTGCAACTGCTGGTAGGACAAGTGCCCAACGAAATCGATGTTCACCTGTGCGGCGAGGGGCTTGGCACCAACGAAGAGAATCACGCCAAGGGCGCAACCTGCGAAAAGGGACGAACGAAGGGTCATGTGTGCAAGGTAGGTTCCTCTTCGGCCGGATCCTGTCCGGGTTCATGATCCGTTCGACCATTTATCGCGTCGTAGTAGGAAAGCTTTGTCATCCGATCCCTCAGGGACGATCAATGGTGGAACCCGATGTCACCCCGTTGCTGGTGAAATGTTCGAATTGCGGTGCGGGTCCAATACTTTCGCCCTGCCTAGCCCATTGCCATGCTTGAGAAGGACATCCTTTGCGCCACGGATCTGACCGCCACTTCGGACAACGCCGTCCGTGCCGCGAACGCCATCGCCGCGCATTTGGCCACGCGCATGACCTTGCTGCACGTACTGAACCGTAGCGAGCAGGAAGAGCACCATCGTGTGGTCGGGGTCATGAACGATCAGGTGGCGCGTGGTGGTGCCGAAGGGCGTACGACGCACAAGTTGCTGGAAGGAGATTTCATGAAGCGGATCGCCGAAGAGACCGGGCAAGGGCACTCGTTGCTCGTCCTGGCCACGCATGGTCCACATGGGTTGCGCCAAAGTCTATTCGGTGCTGACATCCTGAAGCTCGTGCGGCAATCCGCGATCCCTTCGCTGGTGGTGCAGGAAGGGCTGAAGTTGGAAGGGCTTTTGCAACGCATCGTTCTCCCCGTAGCCGCCCATGCGGATATCGATAAGCTGCTGGACATGGTGGTGGCCCTCGCGAAAGCGTTCGCTGCCGATGTGCATGTGTTCCAACTGATGCGACCCGGTGAATCCCCTTCGGATGAACTGTTGGCCAACAAGCAGATAATGCTCTTACGGCTGAAGACGGAAGGATTACGCCACGAGGAGGTGAATGAACCCAGCACGACCTTCAGCATCGGGTTCGCCGAACCAACGATCCGGTATGCCCAACGTGTAGGGGCTGGTGCCATCGCCATCATGGCCCATGCTTCGGACGAATACCGATACATCGCCGATGCGGAAAAGGAACGCCTGCTGGCCAACGATGCCCGCATCCCGATCCTTTGTGCGTAGTCCACGTGTGGAGGCCTTGCCGGTCACCTGATCCGGTTGAAAATATCGGCCCCATCCCTGCCGGAGCCGATGTACTTTCGTGCTGTGGTCCGCACGGGCTGCCCTACCCATGAGTTCACGGCTACGCCATCTTCTCCCGCTCGGTCCCTTCCTGTTCGCCCTTCCCTCCGTTGCCCAGTTCGGCACCGAGCAAGTGATCTTCCCGTTCGTCGGTTCGGCCCGTATGCAAGCTGCCGATCTGGATGGCGATGGCGACAAGGACCTCTTCGGCGTGTTCGACGGGCACCAATTGAATTGGTTCATGAACACCGATGGGGCTGGCGCTTTCGGGCCGGCCATCGAGATCGGTGAGGTCAGTGGTGATTGCAGGCAGACCGTCCTGGGCGATGTGGACGGTGACCTGGATGTGGACATCCTCTACATCGCGGATGCACAGGCGGAGATCGCCCTTCTGCGCAACGATGGCACTGGCACATTCTTGGAAGATGGTGCATTCCTTCTTCCTGGTACACCAGAGACCTTCACCACGGCGGACGTGAGCGGTGATGGGATCCTGGATCTGATCGCCAGCATTCCCTTCGCAGAAGGGCCGGGCATCGCTATCCTTCCCGGAACGACCAACGGCTTGGGTGTAGCTGCATCCTTCACCATGCTCCACGCCGGTAACGCTTCAACGAGCATCGCCATCGGCGACATGGATCTTGTTGGTGGGTTGGACATCATCCTCCGCGGTGAGAACGATGCGATCATCCTCTTGCGCAACACCAACGGCGATGCCACGGCATGGACACCAGAGGTACTGCCGATCCCCGCTGGAGAACTCGGCTATGTGTACCGCGCGCCACAGGTGATCGATGTGGACGGTGATGGCGATCTGGACCTCGCCGAGAGCCGCAGCCCAGCGATCCACTGGTTGCGCAACGACCTGAACGAGGGTGGTGCGTTGGCCTTCGAAGAGAACGTGATCGAGACCTGGTTCACCAGCGGTAGTGGCATGTTCGGCCCGTCGCCCTGCGGTATCGGAGCGGCCGTGGTGTTCGTGCCCGCCAACCCTTCCCTACCCGTAAGGTGGAACAGCTTCCTTCCGGTGTTGAACGACCTGCCTTACAGCAACGACCTGAACGACCTGCCGCGGGGAACCGACCTGCTCTTCGCTGACCTGAACGGGGATGCGAAAGGAGACCTTGTGATGAACACCGCGAACGGAGTGGTGCTCTTCACCAACGTGATCACACCGAGCACCGAGGAGATCATACTTCAACCCATCGATACCCTTTGCTTGGGCGGCCCTCCCGTTCCGCTACCGGATGCACTTCCTGCAGGAGGCCGTTGGTATGGCCAACAGATCGACAACGACCTCTTGTTCCGCTCCAACCTGATGGGAACGATGGACCTTCCCGCGATCCATGCGGTATATGCACAGAACGGTTGTCCCATGGGTGCCGCACAGACCATCCGTGTGATGCAACAGCCTACCATCACCACGGTGATCCCTGCTGTGGTCTGCTCTGCGGATGCACCTTTCACCCTGAATGCCGAACCCACCAACGTGGAGTGGTTCGGCCTTGACGGCAGCAATGTGGTGAACCCCGCCACCTGGACCGGTGGCTACCTCGTATGCCAGTACACCGATGCCACGGGCACCACCTGCGCCAACGTGCAAGGGCCGATCCAACGTTGGAACAGCCTGCCAGCAAGCATCGCCATCGCCGGCCCGTTCTGCACGGATGATGAGGTGCAGACCATCAATGCGCTGGCAGCACCGCCCTTCAACGTCAACTGGAGCGGGCCCGTGAGCGGCTCCACCCCTACCAGCACGCAGTTCGATCCCTCCATCGGTGCAGGCATCTACGAGATCGTGTTATCGGCAGAACCCTTTGGCCCCAACCAGTGTGCGAACAGCGATACGCTGCGCGTGGTCGTGGGTGAAGATCCAGTGATCGCCATTGAACCACTGGGTGTCTACTGTGTCAACGGTGATCCCATTGCGCTATCCGGGGTAACGCCGGAAGGTGGAACATGGAGCGGAACGGGTGTGAGCGAAGCCTCCTTGGACCCTGTTGCTGCCGGTGTAGGAACGCACGAGCTCTCCTACGTCGCCAGCTCTGCGGAAGGGTGCTCCGCGCAAAGCACCACCACCATCACGCTGTACGATGCTACCCAGGTGGCATGGACCGTGGAGGATCTGGAATTCTGCCCGGGCGATGAACCGTGTGTGTTCACCGCACTGCCCGCTGGCGGAACATGGGATGCACCGCTCTCTTCAGAAGGTGTGCTGGATATCGCCGCATCAAACCCTGGATCCGTCGCTGTCCGCTACAGCTACACGGACCCGCGCGGCTGTGTGCTCACGAACGCCGAGGTGGTGGCGAACATCGGCACGGCAACAGCGGTCACCATCACGCCGCCCGCCCACATCTGTATCGATCATGCACCCTTCGATGTGCAAGGATCCGCAGCCGGAACGTGGAGCGGTGCGGTGAACGGTGAAGGTGCCTCCATCACCGTGGATCCTGCTGTGCTGGGTATTGGAACATGGAACGTCACCCTGGCAGTGGTGCCGGATGATGCGTGCCCCGGAACCGCCTCTGCGGATCTTGTGGTGGAAGTCTGTGCTGGTGTGGAAGAATTGGCCATCACCGACGCTAGGCTGGTTCCGAACCCCTTCAACGAAGGCACGGGATTGGTGCTCGGCCGCCAAGGGAACGCACGGATCTCGGTGATCGATGCGACGGGCCGTATTGTTCTCTCCCGCACCATCGCAGGAAGCAACGGAACACGCGTGGATCTCGACCTCGGTGGTGAAGCTGCCGGGGTGTACCACGTGCAGGTCGCGTATGACGATGCCGTACAGGTGCTCCGTGCAGTGAAGGCGGAGTAAGACGCGGTGCAGCCTTGGGCTGTTGAGGCGATCGGCTGCGCGTAGTTCCTGACCGGAATTTTACGAATGAGGCCATGCGCGTACACGTCCCCTTTCGCGTGATCTACGCCGACGGGAATGGATCGAGGGACCGACCCGCGAACACTGATCAAAACGGACCGGGTCCTCAGCCCAACACCTCCTTCACCTTCGCGCCGATCGCAGCGGGGCTATCCACCACATGGATACCGCTCTCGCGCATCACCTTCTTCTTGGCGGCGGCACTTTCGTCGGCACCGGAAACGATGGCACCGGCATGGCCCATGGTGCGGCCTTTCGGGGCGGTCTCACCGGCGATGAAGCCGATGACGGGTTTCTTGCAGTTGGCCTTGATCCACTTGGCGGCCTGGATCTCCAGGTCTCCACCGATCTCGCCGATCATCACGATCGC
>DLGQ01000075.1:48220-48425 GCA_002482775.1 Flavobacteriales bacterium UBA7690
GATGGGGTCGCCACCGATGCCGATGGCCGTGGTGATGCCCAAGCCGGCCTTCACCACTTGGTCCGCCGCTTCGTAGGTGAGCGTGCCGGACTTCGAAACGATGCCAACCGAGCCTTTCTTGAACACGAAGCCGGGCATGATCCCCACTTTGCATTCGTCCGCCGTGATCACGCCGGGGCAGTTGGGGCCGATGAGGGTGCAGTTC
>DLGQ01000059.1:0-14502 GCA_002482775.1 Flavobacteriales bacterium UBA7690
GGGTTATGGCGGTCCGCATGCGGCGTTCTTCTGCACCACGGAGGAATACAAGCGCCTGCTTCCCGGCCGCATCATCGGCGTAAGCCAGGACCGTCGTGGGAAACAAGGCTTGCGCATGGCGTTGCAAACACGGGAACAGCACATCCGTCGCGACAAGGCCACCAGCAACATCTGCACGGCACAAGCACTCCTCGCCGTGATGGCCGGCATGTACGCGGTGTACCACGGCCCCGATGGATTGAAGCGCATCGCAACCAACGTGCATGCGATGGCACGCCGTGTTGCCGAAGGCGCGAAGAACCTCGGCTACACGGTCGGGAACGACAGCTACTTCGATACCATCACGCTTGCTGGAGTGAAGGACGCGGGCAAGGTGAAAGCCGCTTCCGAAGCGCGTTCCATCAACTTCCGCTACGCCGGCGATCGTGTGACCATCGCCCTCGATGAGACCACCCGTCCGCAGGATGTGGAGGATGTGCTCGCCGCTCTGGCGGAAGCCAATGGCACCAAGGCCAGTGTTGTGAAAGCGGAAGGCACCGCTGTGCCTGCTTCGATGCAACGCACGAGCGACTTCCTCACGCATCCGGTCTTCAACGCACACCACACGGAGCTGGAACTGCAACGCTACATCAAGCGTTTGGAGAACAAGGATTTCAGCCTGATGCATGGCATGATCCCGTTGGGTTCGTGTACCATGAAGCTGAACGCCGCCAGCACCTTGTTGCCACTGAGCTGGCCGGAGTGGGGCAGCCTGCATCCGTTCGCACCGGTGGAGCAGACGCAGGGCTACCAGGAAGTATTCGCGCAGCTGAGCGATGCCCTGGCGAAAGCGACGGGCTTCACGGCGGTGAGCTTGCAACCGAACAGCGGTGCGCAAGGTGAATACGCGGGCCTGCTCGTCATCCGCGCGTACCACGAAGCACGCGGCGATCACAAGCGCACGGTAGCGTTGATCCCCTCTTCCGCGCACGGCACCAACCCGGCTTCCGCGGTGATGGCCGGCATGCAAGTGGTGGTGGTGAAAGCCGATGAAGAAGGGCACGTGGACGTGGCCGACCTGAAAGCGAAAGCCGAACAGTACAAGGACACGCTGAGCTGTTTGATGGTGACCTACCCGAGCACGCACGGCGTGTACGAGGAGACCATCAAGGAGATCACCAGTACCATCCACGCGAACGGCGGCCTCGTTTACATGGACGGCGCGAACATGAACGCACAAGTGGGCCTGACCAGTCCGGGCGAGATCGGTGCCGACGTGTGCCACTTGAACCTGCACAAGACCTTCGCGATCCCGCACGGCGGTGGTGGGCCTGGCATGGGCCCCATCTGCGTCAACGACAAACTAAAACCCTTCCTGCCCGGCCATTCGGTGATCAAGACCGGTGGCGAGAAAGCGGTGCCCGCCGTGAGCAGCGCACCTTGGGGCAGCTCGCTGATCCTGTTGATCAGCTACGGCTACATCAAGATGTTGGGCGGTGTCGGCCTTACCGATAGCACGCGTTACGCGATCTTGAACGCCAACTACATCAAGGCTAAACTGGAGAAGCACTACCCCATCCTCTACGTGGGTAGCGAAGGCATGGTGGCGCACGAGATGATCCTGGATTGCCGCGACTTCAAACGCGCAGCAGGCATCGACGTGAGCGACATCGCGAAGCGCTTGATGGACTACGGATTCCACGCGCCCACCGTTTCGTTCCCCGTTGCGGAGACGTTGATGGTGGAGCCCACGGAGAGCGAAGCGAAAGCCGAGCTGGACCGTTTCATCGAGGCGATGATCGGCATCCGCCAGGAGATCGCGGAGCTGGAGAACGGCAAGGCGGACAAGGTGGACAACGTGCTGAAGAACGCCCCGCACACCAACGAAGAAGTGTGTGGCGACAACTGGAACCACGCCTACAGCCGCGAGAAAGCCGCGTTCCCGGTGCAGGTGACACGCGAGTGGAAGTACTGGCCTACGGTGAGCCGCGTGGACAACGCTTACGGCGACCGCAACCTGATCTGCACCTGCCCTCCCATCGAGGATTACGCCACGGTGGAAGCCTGAACCTGATGCAGAACCTTCGCTCGTTCGCCGCCGCATTCGTACTCGCGCTGCCTTTCGCCGGCTGGGCACAACCCCGTGCTTCGGCCTGTTTCTTCAATGAAGACTTCGAGGGCGAGAACGCACTTGCAGGTTGGGACCTCGGCACACAAGTGGAACGGCGTACCCCCGAAGGCGTGGGTCTTGGCGAATTCGTTGCAGCTTGGACCTTGGGCGATGCTTCGGATGCGAACGCGGCGCAGTACTTCCCGGTGACGGATAACCCGATCGGCAACCGGTTCGTGATGGCGAACGATGCGGCCCCACCATGCAACTGTGATATGGACGATGTGCTGTTGACCACGCCCACGATCGACCTCACGGGCCGAACGGGTGTTGCGCTGGAATGCCGCGTCTTCAACGAAGGCACGCTTGGTGCTGGTAACCCGCGGATCGAAGCGAACGTGGAAGGCGACACCTGGATCACGGTGCTGGAGATCGCTGCCGTGGAAGGTGAATGGCAGCCCCTCGTGGTGGATCTTTCCGCCTACGACAACAGCCCTGCGTTACGGCTTCGTTTCCGGTGGAGCGATGGCGGCAACTGGGCCGGTGGCTTCGCGGTGGATGATGTCTGTTTGCGCGTACGCCAAGTGAACGATGTTTCCGTGAGCCGCGTCCTCATCGGCGATGCCACGGTATCACCTTTCACCTTAGGAGACCAAAGCTTGCACTACCGTCAGTTGCCGCTTACGCAAGCGGGGCCGGTCCACATCACTGCGGAAGTGAAGAACTCCGGCACCGCCATGCTGCGGAACATCCAAGTGGACGCCACGCTGGAGTTGAACGGCACCGGCCAAGGGCCGTTCTTGGCCGCTCTGATCGACAGCTTGATGCCCGGCGCTACGACCTATGCCCCTATCGCCACCAACTGGACACCGACCGAAGCTGGCACCGTCACCATTACCGCCAACGCTGTACACACGGCCGTGGATGACGACTTCAGCGACGATAGTGTAAGCGGTGAATTACAGCTGACCACACCCGGTTGGGATGGCGGCTACAGTGCGATGAGTTGCGACAATGGGATCGCCACGGCATCAGTTGGTGGAACGGGCACCTTCATGGTGGCCAACCGCATGGAGATCATCAACAGCGGTGATCATGCGAACGGCATCTCGGTCTCCTTCAACCCGGCCTTGACGCAGGTGGGCGAAGTGGTTCGTGCTACCTTGATGGATGCGAATTTCTCGTTCATCGATACCTCCATGCGGCGCACGCTTTCCCAAGCGGACATCGATGGCCTGTGGAACGGTGTGCCGCAGTACTTCAGCCTGAGCACGGCACCTGAACTGTCAGCAGGAGACTACTGGGTGGCCATTCAACACTTGAACGCTTCGGCGCAGAACGTCCATGTGAATGTTGGCGGTGCCTCGCCCTTGGGCCGCAGTGCCATCTTGGAAGGCGTGGGCTTCACCTTGAGCTACCTGTATTCGACACCGATGGTGCGCCTGCATCTATCCGAAGTAGCGGTGGCTGTCCGTGACATCGCTGGTGCCGAAGTAGTGGTCTCCCTGTACCCTGTTCCGGCCAATGATGAAGTGCAAGTGGTGATCCCGCCCGCCTTCCCTACCGGTGGCTCCTGGCACGTGGTGGACGCTTCCGGCCGCACGGTGTTGAGTGGAAGTACAACGGCATCAAGCACTTCCGGTCGGCTCGCCCTGCGTACGGCGGATCTGGTGGATGGATCCTACACGTTGGTGCTCGTGGGTGATGACCGGTTGCTGAAAGCCCGTTTGGTCGTGGCGCATTGACCGTTCATCGGTCCGGATGGACCGTTGCTTGGCTGTAGCCGCACCTCTATGAAGGACGGATGGGGTACTTGGTTTGCTATGGGCTGAGGGATGACCCGCGGATCCCGTGATGGATCGTGATATGCCCGTACATTGTGGGCCTATTCAACCTTTCCTCTCAATAATGAGAACACGTTACATCACGATCGGCCTTGTCGCCTGCACGCTCTCCGCAAGCGCACAACGCCTGGAGACCCGATCCGGATTCGGGAACAAACTGCGCATGCTGCCCACGGTAGCACAGCCAACACCGGAGCGCACCTTGCCCTCCCTTACCCAGGACCGCGAGGTGATCTGGTCCGAGGATTTCGCCAATGGCCTCGCAGGTAACAATCCCTCGGGCGCATGGTCCGTATCGGGGGCTAACGGGAACCTCTGGCGCATCAGTACCACGGCACCCGTAGGTTTCTATTCGCCTGCTGCATTGATCATCGGCAGCACCACTGCCGCGAACGGGTTCGCCAAGTTCGCGTCCGACTCGGCCAACTGCGTTTGGAACGGCAATACGCCAACGGCACTGCCCGAAGCGCAGTTCGTAGATTGGGAAGGCTCGTTGGTTTCGCCGGTCATCGACTTGAGCGCGAACCCGAACGTGGAGATCTTGTTCCAACAGCGTTCGCGTTACTGCTGTGGAGACTCCCCGTTCTTCCTGGAGTTCAGCACCGATGGTGGAGCGACCTGGCCAGATACGCTCTTGACGAACCCGGGCATCGATGCGAACCAAACGAACCCACCCACGGAGAACCGTCGTTTCGATATCTCCGATTTCGTTGTTGGTGACCCTTCGAACTTCCGTTTCCGATTCCGCCACAACAGCACCCAGGGCACTTCGCACTACTTCTGGCAGATCGATGATATCAACATCGCCACCTTGCCTGATAACGAGATCGCCATGAACTATGGCTACACGTCCACCACGGGTAATGGCGAAGAGTACGGCCGGATCCCAGAAGCCCAGCTTCCTGCGGCCATGAACATGGGTGCCGAGATCTTCAACTACGGACAGTTGGACCAGACGAACGTGGAAGTATTCTGCTCGGTAACGAAGAACTCGACAGGTGAAGAGGTGCTGAACTACAGCTCCTTCATCGGCACCATTCCTCCAGGTGAGACGGTGATCACGGATGATGATGTGACCCTGCCCGAACTGGAACTGGGCCTCTACACGGCCACGTTCACGGTGAACAGCGACCAGCTTGCGTTGGATAGTGATACCACGGACAACAAGCGCCTGCGCACTTTCGAGGTGACCACCGACCGGTACTCCTTGGACAACATCGGCAACCACCCCGAAGGTCTGGAGCAGATCAGCACCACCGGTTCGAACTCCTTCGCGAACAACACGGAGAACGTGAAGCTGATGACGATGTACATCATCACGACCCCGATGACCATTACCGGCCTGGAGATCGACATCAGCGCACGCAGTGATGTGGGCAGCTTCATCATCGCCAGCATCTTGGACACCACCAGTGTCCTCCAAACGCCACCTGTTGTGAACCAGCCCGTCAATGGAGCTGAATCCGACCCCTA
The DNA here is from genome assembly GCA_002482775.1 of Flavobacteriales bacterium UBA7690. GTDB lineage: Bacteria > Bacteroidota > Bacteroidia > Flavobacteriales_F > PHOS-HE28 > PHOS-HE28. The sequence goes on from DLGQ01000059.1 coordinate 5,407, forward strand.
TTTCATCACGGCTGCGGACCTGACCGCAGGGGTGATCGGCATCCCTTTCCCAGGCCCGCTAACGCTACAACCCGGCGCGTACTACGCGGTCGCCAGCTTGTTCTCCGATAATGATAGTGCTGCCGTTATCGTGGATGACACCACGGTGCCACAACCTGCTTTGGCGAGCGTTCTTTGGATCCCCTTCGATCCCGAGAACAACCAGAACCTCTACGGTGGTAATGGTGAAGCGTGGGGTATCCGCCTCACGGGCAACGCATCCATCTCGGTGCCGGAGCGTGGTGAACTGGAAGGTATCACCATGTTCCCGAACCCCACCAACGGCATCGTACGTGTGAACGGTATGGCCGATGAGCGCTACACGATGGAGGTGTTCAACATGCTGGGCGAAGTGATGCATACCGGCCGATTCACTGGCAACACCGTGATCGACCTGGCGAACTTCTCCGCCGGCATCTACAACGTGCGCCTGTCCAACGGCACACGGTCCACGGTGCAGCGGATCACGCTGAACTAAGCGGCCTTCAACTTTCGATCCCCCTGAGGCCCGTACGCGGTGCTTCAGGGGGATCTTTCTTTTCGGGATGTGACTAGGGATGGATGACCGGAAAGCGTGCGCGGCTCCGTTCCGCTTCAATACCAAATAGCCTTGCTTCTCTAGCTGCGGCCTGTCATGGCCTTCTTCACTTGGCGCATGAGACCACCGGCGAAGATGAACTCGTTGAGTTCCTTGTTCTCGCTGTTGAGCAGATCGTCCTTGCTACCCTCCCACCACTTGCGGCCTTGGTGGATGAAGATGATGTTCTCGCCGGTCTCCATCACCGAGTTCATATCGTGCGTGATCACGATGGTGGTGGTGTTGAACTCCTCGGTGATCTCCTTGATCAGGTCGTCGATCAGGATGCTGGTCTGCGGGTCCAGGCCACTGTTCGGCTCATCGCAGAAGAGGTACTTCGGGTTCATGGCGATGGCGCGCGCGATCCCTACACGCTTCTGCATACCACCACTGAGCTCTGCTGGGAACAGCCGGTCCTTGTCCAGGATATTCACGCGTTTGAGGCAGGAGTGGGCGCGGTCCTCCATCTCGCTTTTGCTCATGGTGCCGAACATCTGCAGCGGGAACAGTACGTTCTGCATCACGGTAATGCTGTCGAACAGCGCACTGCCTTGGAAGAGCATGCCGATCTCCTGTCGGATCATCTTCTTCTCATCGCGGTCCATGTCGTGGAACGAATGGCCTTCGTAGAGCACCTGTCCCTCTTCGGGTACATGTAGGCCCACGATGCATTTCGCCAACACGCTTTTACCCGATCCGCTCTTGCCGATGATCTGGTTCACCTTGCCCTTCTGGAACACCGCGTTGATATCGGTGAGCACCTGGGTGGTACCGAAGCGCTTGCTGATGCCCTTCACCTCGATCATATCAGCAGGAACTGGGTGAGGGCGTAGTTGACGATGAGGATCACCACGTTGCTGTAGACAACGGCTTGGGTGCTGCTGATGCCCACTTCGCGCGTGCCACCTTTGGTGTAATACCCTTGGTAGGCGGAAACCGTGGCGATGATGAAGGCGAACACCACGGTCTTGATCAAGGCATACGTGATGTGGTACGGGATGAAGTTGGTCTGGATCCCTTGGAGGTAATCCGAAGAGCCGATGATCCCCGATGCGGTCCCGGCGACATAACCGCCGAATATGCTGAGGAACATGCTCACCATCACTAGGAACGGATTGATGAACATGGAGGCCACGATCTTGGGCAGGATGAGGTATCCGGCGGAGTTGACGCCCATGATATCGAGTGCATCGATCTGCTCTTTCACGCGCATGGAGCCGATCTCCGCCGCGATGTTGGACCCCACTTTCCCGGCCAGGATCAGTGCGATGATGGTAGGGCTGAACTCCAGGATGGTGCTTTGCCGCGTGGCGAAACCCACCACCCACGCCTGGATCAGCGGGCTGTCGATGTTCGTTTTAGTCTGGATAGTGATCACCGCGCCCATGAAGAAGGACAGCAGAGCCACGATCCCCAAGCTCTTCAGGCCCAGGAGGTCCATCTCTTCCACCGTACGCCGCCAATAGATGGAAGCCTTCTCCGGCCTGCTGAAGGTGTCCTTCAACAGCAGGAAATAACGGCCGATATGCTCGATGATGCCCATGGTACCTACGGGGCGAAAATAGGCCGTCCATACCTGCCGGAGGGGTGGTGCCGTTGTAGTTTCGCACACGCATGGCGGCACAGCGACCCAACTTCCGTTCCACGGCCCGCTCCATGGCCGTGTTCGTAGCGGTCTCTTTTTTGGTGGCCTGCTCGTCCCAGCCTTCCAAATACCGGCATTCCAACGACTGCAAATGCCCCAAGTGGAACTACGTGCCCAAGCCTCCAGCCGATTCGGAGCATGCTGATGGGCATCCGGACCGGACCCCCTATTATTGTGGTCCCGGTAGCCGATCCTGAGTCCTTCCACCGCCGTGCCCACCCTTTCCACCATCGACCCCGAGCTGCTGCGGAAGCATGTGCCTGATGCGGCATGGCCGGTGGTGCTCGCCTGGTTGCGCCGCAATCCCATCCAGGTGCGCATCGCGCGGCCACGCCAGACCAAGTTGGGCGATTACCGTAGTGCCACACGTACACAACCGCATCGCGTTAGCGTGAACGCGGACCTGAACAAGTATGCGTTCCTGGTCACCTTGGTCCACGAGTTCGCGCACTACAGCACATACGTCACCACACGCCGGTGGACCTCCCCGCACGGCCCGGCATGGAAGAGCGAATATGCCCGGTTGATGCGCCCCTTCATGAGCCGCGAGGTGTTCCCTGCGGATGTATTGCATGCCTTGGAACACCATTTGGCCGATGCCCCTGCGAGCAGTTGCACGGACCACGGGCTGATGCGTGTCTTGATGAACTACGATCGCGAACCGCGGCAGTTGCTGGAAGAGCTTCCCGATCGTTCCATATTCCGTTTCAACGAACGCGTTTTCGTGAAAGGCCCACAGCTGCGGAAACGTTACAAATGCCATTGCCTGAACGACCGGCGCATCTACATCATCGACCCGTTGGCGGAGGTGCAGGTGCATGGACCCATGGTGGTGCAGAAAGCCTCGTAGGCCCCTCTCTGGAAGATGACGAACCAACACACGTATTGCGTGATCATGGCTGGCGGCGTTGGAAGCCGTTTCTGGCCCATGAGCCGCAGCGCCAACCCCAAGCAATTCCTGGATTTCCTCGGGCTCGGCCGCACGCTATTGCAACAGACCTACGACCGTTTCCTCGGGATCTGCCCGCCGGAGAACATCCTGGTGGTCACCAACGCACAATACGCGTCCCTGGTGAAGGAGCAACTTCCCGCCTTGGCCGATGCGCAGATCCTGGCCGAACCTTCGCGCCGCAACACCGCACCGTGCGTGGCTTACGCCAACCATGTGATCGCCAAGCGCGACCCCAAGGCGTTGATCATCGTGGCACCCAGCGATCACTTGGTGATGAAGGAGCAGGCGTTCCAGGAGACCATCAACTTAGCCCTGCAACAAGCTGCGAGCTCCGATTGCCTGGTCACCTTGGGGATCATGCCGAACCGTCCGGACACGGGGTACGGCTACATCCAGTTCGAGGATAGCAGCGCCACGAAGCATCCGCGTGTGAAAGCGGTGAAGGCCTTCACGGAAAAGCCGGACCACGACACGGCGGTACGCTTCATCGAGAGCGGCGAATTCTTGTGGAACGCGGGCATCTTCATCTGGAGCCTGGCCAGCATCCGCAAAGCCTATCGCAACCACCTGCCCGAAATGGAAGAGCGTTTCACCGAGGGTGAAGAAGCGTTCGGCACCGCCGCTGAAACGGCCTTCATCACCTCCATCTACGACTCCTGCGAGAACGTTAGCATCGATTACGGCATCATGGAAAAGGCCCACAACGTCTTCACCGTGGTGAGTGAATTCGGGTGGAGCGACCTCGGCACGTGGGGCAGCCTCTACGGCCACCTCCCGAAGGATGCCCAGGACAACGCCACCATCGGCAAGGAGGTGAAACTCTACGACTGCGCCCGCAACGTAGTGCATGCGCACGACGAACGCCTGATGGTGCTGCAAGGGTTGGAGGACTACATCGTGGTGAGCACGAAGGATGCCTTGCTCGTATGCCGCAAGCAAGACGAACAGCAGATCAAGAAGTTCGTACACGACCTCACGGCAGAAAGCGGCACGCGCTACGTGTGATCCGCCCGGTCGGTTGTTGAAAACCTCCGGGCAAGGACGGCTCGGAAGGATGGTCATGCGGGTACTTTCATCCTACCAATCCACATTCCCATGAACGAGATGAATACCGCTCCCCCGTCGGCACGCCCAACCTTCCTCACGGTCCTTTGCATCCTCAGTTTCATCGGAGGTGCTTTAGGCATTTTCAATGGCATCACCACACTGATGGCCCCACCCGTGGATCAAGCGATGAACGAGCTTCAGGCAGAAATGGACAAGGCGAGCGCAGAGCTCGGTGACCAAAGCGCCATGGTATCAGGCATGATGGATGGTGCCGTGGAAATTGCCCGCAAGACGGCGGAGAACGCCATGCCACTAGGGTTGGCCGCGATCATTCTCTCCGCGGTAAGCCTGTTCGGTGTTTGGAAGATGTGGAACTTACAGAAACAAGGCTTCACGATCTACACCGCTGCCACCATCATAGGCCTGCTCTTTCCGCTGTTCTTCCTGGGCTTCAACTTCATGTCCATCATGGCTTTGGGCATGGGCGGCTTCTTCGGTGTGCTCTTCATAGTACTCTATGGCCTCAACTTGAAGCACATGCACTAAGACCTTCCAGCCATGAGCGTTATGAACGGACGGTCGTGGCTGGTTGTGATCTTGGCACCCCTCGCGGTGCTACTGTACCTCTTCGACCCCGAAAAGGGCGGCTACTTCAGCTGCCCTTTTCGGCTTCTTACCGGGCTGCTTTGCCCGGGCTGTGGCTCCCAACGTGCACTGCACGACGTGATGCATTTTCGGGTGGCCGAAGCTTTTGACCACAACGCATTGTTGGTCCTTAGCCTCCCCGTGCTGGCGCTCCAATTGGGGTTTAGTCGCCTGTCTTTCAGGGAAAAACCAGCTTTGTCACCGAATTGGGTGTTCCTGACTTGGGGGGTGATCGCCGTTGGTTGGGGCATCTTTCGCAACCTCTATGTGAGCCCACATACCGGGCACTAAACGTCAACCCCGTACCTTCGGCGGGTGCAGAAGGCCCGTTGGGGCTCATTGGACGCCCCGTGGCCGCATACGAACTCATCACCACCCCCCAAGCGCTTGCTGCTTGCGTGGCGCGCCTAGCCAAGGAGCAGGTGATCGCCTTGGATACCGAGGCATCTAGTTTTCACCGTTACCGGGAAAGTGTGTGTTTGATCCAGATCAGCACGCGCAGCAACACCTATTTGATCGATCCGTTGGCGGTGACTGACCTTGCCCCGCTGGGCGAATTGCTCGCACAGAAAGGCATGGAAGTGGTGATCCACGATGCAGACTACGACCTGCGCATACTGGCGCGGCACCACAGGATCCGCGTGGAGAACGTCTTCGATACGCTCGTTGCCGCAGAACTGCTCAACGAGCCGGAGATCGGGCTGGCGGCGTTGTTGGGTAAGTACCAGGATGTACAGGTGGACAAGAAATTCCAGAAGGCCGATTGGAGCAAACGTCCGCTGCCGCAGGCCATGTTGGACTATGCCGCTGGCGACACATCGCACCTGATCGCACTGCGCGACATCTTGGAGGCGAAGCTGAAGGATAAAGGCCGCTGGACCTGGGCGGAAGAAGAATTCGAACTGCTGACCGATGCACCATTCAACGCGCCGGTGAACGAAGAGCCGCTGTTCTTGCGCCTGAAAGGGGCCAAGATGCTCAAGCCGCACCAGCTCGCCATCCTGCGCGAGGTGCATGCTTGGCGCGATGGTGTTGCGGAACAGCAGGACCGTGCTGCGTTCATGATCCTGGGCAACGACATCCTGCTATCCTTAGCCACCCATCCACCAACCTCGTTGTCCGACATCGCCTCGCTCAAAGGGGTGAATGAACGTGTGATCGAGAAACACGGGCGTCGGATCCTGGCCGCAGTGAAGAAAGGCCAGGATCTCCCCAAGGACCAATGGCCTCGCTTGGAACGCCCCAAACGCTGGGACCGCGACAACGATTACGAGGAACGTCTGAAGCGCTTGAAGCAGACGCGTGACACGTTGATGAAGGATTTTGACCTGAGACCCGGCATCGTTGCGGCCAACCAGTTGCTGATGGACATCGCCCGCACCTTGCCCGGGGATCTGGCCGCTCTTGCTGCCATGCCGGGCATGCGCAAGTACCAAGCGGAGCATTTCGGCGCGGCTTTGCTGAAGGCATTGTAGGTCTCACTGGCCACCGCAGCCTGCATTGGCCTTGCGACCACGGGGAATAAGCGGTGCAGACAGTGCAGCATGATCAAGAGAAAGCGAACCGCGAAAGCCACCGTCGTGCGAGCAAGTTGATCGGAGAGTCTTGATGGTGTGGATGTGCCGTTGCTACATTGGCACCAAACAACACCAACCATGAAGATCATCCAACGTTCCCTTTTCACGCTCGCCATGGGCAGCATGCTGATCACCCAGACCGGCTGTTTCGGTGAGTTCGCACTGGTCAAGAAGGTATACGACTGGAACGACGGCCTCAGCGACAACAAGTTCGTGAAGTCGTTGGTATTCTGGGTGCTGAACATCGTTCCGGTTTACGGCATCGCGGGGTTCCTCGACGTGATCATCTTCAACCTGATCGAATTCTGGAGCGGCAGCAACCCGTTGTCCATGAACGAAGGCGACTATGAGATGCAGATGGCGACGATCAAGGGTGAAGAATTCAAGATCGAAGCCACCAAGGACACCTTCACCACCACGCAGATGACGGGCAAGAAAGCCGGCGAAGTGCGCGTGATGAAGTTCGACCGCTGCGACAACACCTGGAAATACACCGACAGCAACGTGACCGACATGGCCGTGATGACCTTCATCGGTGGCGATGCGGACAACATGCGTGTGTACACCCAGCACGGTTCCGTGGACCTGACCTCTGCTGACATGGCCGACGCTTCGGTGCTCGCTGCCAAGTTCGCGGACTGCGACCTGGCCATGGCCAAGTAAGCCATTGCAACTGCATGAAGAAGCCCGGCTTTTGGCCGGGCTTCTTTGTTCCTGGTGAGTCGTTCGGTCAGCCTTCGCTGCACATCTTCGCTGGATCCACCCACTTGTCGAAATCCTCTGCGGTGACGTGTCCGAGCGCGATGGCCGCTTCCTTCAGCGTGGTGCCCTCCTTGTGCGCCTTCTTGGCGATCTCCGCCGCCTTGTAGTAGCCGATGTGCGGGTTGAGGCTGGTGACCAACATCAGCGAATTCTCCAAGTGGCGTTGCAGTACGGGCAGGTTCGGCTCGATGCCCTCCGCGCACTTGTCGTTGAAGCTCACACAGGCATCACCCAACAAACGGCCACTGAGCAATACGTTCGCGGCGATCAAGGGTTTGAAGACGTTCAGCTCGAAGTGCCCTTGCATCCCGCCGATGCTAACGGCCACATCGTTACCGATCACTTGTGCGCAGACCATGGTCAACGCTTCGGGCTGGGTGGGATTCACCTTGCCGGGCATGATGGATGAACCGGGCTCGTTGTCCGGGATCACCAGTTCGCCGATACCGCTACGTGGGCCGCTACTCAGGATGCGGATGTCGTTGGCGATCTTCATCAAGGACACGGCGAGACGTTTCTGCGCGCCGCTCAGCTCCACCATCGCATCGTGCGCAGCGAGCGATTCGAACTTGTTCGGTGCGGTCACGAAGGGCAGGCTGGTCAACTCCGCGATCTTCTTCGCCACCAGCACGCTGTAGCCTTTCGGGGCGTTCAATCCAGTGCCAACGGCGGTTCCACCGAGCGCCAATTCGCGCACCATCTCCAGTGCGTTGTGTACGGAGCGCAAGCCATTGTCCAACTGCTGCACATAGCCACTGAACTCCTGGCCCAGCGTGAGTGGCGTAGCATCCATGAAGTGCGTACGGCCGGTCTTCACGATGTTGGCGAACGCCTTGGCCTTCTTGTCCAACGTATCGCGCAGCTTCTTCACGCCCGGGATGGTCACCTCCACCGCTTGCTTGTAAGCGGCGATGTGCATGGCCGTGGGATACGTGTCGTTGCTGCTCTGGCTCTTGTTGACGTCGTCATTCGGGTTGAGCACCTTCTGCTCATCGGTGAGCTTGCCGCCATTGAGCACATGTCCGCGGTAGGCGATCACCTCGTTGAGGTTCATGTTGCTCTGCGTGCCGCTGCCGGTCTGCCAGATGACGAGCGGGAACTGCTCATCCAGCTTGCCTTCGAGGATCTCGTCGCACACCTTGCCGATGAGGTCGCTCTTCTCTTTCGGCAGCTTGCCGAGCTCCGCGTTGGTCAACGCTGCGGCCTTCTTCAGGTAGGCGAACGCGCGGATGATCTCGATGGGCATGCTCGCCGGCCGGCCGATCTTGAAGTTGTTGCGGCTGCGCTCCGTCTGTGCGCCCCAATACTTGTCGGCGGGGACTTTCACCTCGCCCATGGTGTCTTTCTCTATGCGGTAGTCCATATCAGGAGAATGTTCAATGTTCGTTCATCGATCTTCAATTCTCAAGTCGCGGTGGTTGTTCACGACCGTTCCACCAAGGAGGCATTCATTTGAGAATTGTGAATTGCACATTGCGAATTCCTAAACCTTCTGCGATTGCCCCTGTTGCATCAGGTACGCCTTCAGGAACTCATCGATATAGCCGTCCAACACATCATCGGTGCTGCTGGTCTCGTATCCGGTACGGACATCCTTCACCAACTTGTAGGGTTGCAGCACGTAGTTGCGGATCTGGCTGCCCCACTCGATCTTCTTCTTACCTGCTTCGATCTCGCTGCGTTTGCTGCGGCGCTTTTCCAGTTCGGCTTCGTAGAGCTGGCTCTTCAGCAATTGGATGGCCTTGGTCTTGTTGTCCAGCTGGCTACGCGTCTCGGTATTCTCGATGACGATGCCCGTTGGTCCGTGACGCAGACGCACACCGGTCTCCACCTTGTTCACGTTCTGGCCACC
>DLGQ01000059.1:14571-23523 GCA_002482775.1 Flavobacteriales bacterium UBA7690
CTCTCGTCCACCAGCGGGAACACGTACACGCTTACGAAGCTGGTGTGGCGCCGCGCGTTGCTGTCGAACGGGCTGATGCGCACCAAGCGATGCACGCCGTTCTCGCTCTTGAGCATACCGAAGGCGAACTCGCCATCCACTTCCATGGTGGCTTGTTTGATGCCCGCGCCTTCACCGTCCTGGTAGTCGAGCGTGCGGGTCTCGTAGCCGTTCTTCTTGGCCCACATCTGGTACATGCGCAGCAACATGCCGGCCCAATCGCAGCTCTCCGTGCCACCGGCCCCTGCGGTGATCTGCACCACGGCGCTCAGCGGATCCTCTTCGGCACTGAGCATGTTCTTGAACTCAAGCTCTTCCAACGCGTCGCTGGCCTTCTTGAACTGGACGTCCACCTCCTCCTCGCTCACATCCTTCGCCTTCCAGAACTCGAACATCACGCCGAGGTCGTCCATCTCACGTTTCACGGTCTCGTACAGGCCCACCCACCGCTTTAGTTCACGGATCTTGTGCATCACCACGTGGGCCTTCTTCAGATCGTTCCAGAACTCGGGGTCCAAGGTGTACTTCTCTTCCTCCTGGATACGCCCGCGCTTCTCCTCGATGTCCAGGTAGCCTTTGAGGGCCTCCAGGCGCTCGTTGAGTGCGTCGATCTTGTCGATGGTGATCATTGGGCGGCAAAAGTACGTGGCGGGGCGGAAGGGGGATTAGCTGATGTGAGGATTAGCCGATCAGCTGAAGCGCCTTGTCCAAGGCGTTCATCAGCTGATCCTCTGATCAGCTAATCAGCTAATTGTTTCAGCGCCTGCTCGATCAGCTCCACCGAATACCCCCTTCCCAAGAAGTACTTGAACACCTTTTGCCGCTTCATCCGTGGATCCGTAGCCTTCTCGCGCTCCCAGCGCTTGGCAACAAGCTTCTGCAGCAGCCCATCCTGTTCCTCCTTATCGATGGCCTTCAGCGCTGCGCGGATGCACGGCTCGCTCACCTGTTTCTGCTTCAACGCCGCCTCGATCTTGCGTGGGCCCCAGCCTTTCTGGCGCGATTTGCTCACCGCGTAATGCTCCGCGAAGCGCGCCTCGTTCAGGTACCCTTCACCGATAAGCTGGCTGATGATGGGCTCGATCTCCTTGCCGGGAACTTCCCACGTGTAGAGCTTGTCGCGCACCTCCTGCTGGCACCGCTCCTGGCGGGTGCAGTAGTTGCGGGCTTTGGGGAGGGCTTGGGCTGATGAGGTTTTCGGCGTCAACGGCAGGCGACTGCAAAGTGTTGGTATGCTGTCACCCTGTACGAGTGCTTCCGGCCATTGATAACCATGGGCTTCCACATTCCATTCGTCAATAGGATTTTGCGGCCGACTTCTTCGCAGAAGGCCTGAATAGGGAAACGGAGACACTCAAAGCCACTCACACTCCCAAGTGTATCGATCTCCAGCGTGAAAAACACGGTACCCACATGCTCCTTCTTCTTCAAGCTATCAGGAACATGAATCTTGTTCGAGAACGCCTTGATGTAGCCCGACCTTCCCCCTATGAAGTGCTCCTCGACCGAGCCCAAGAATGGTGCATCCTGTGCCATGCAGCGATGAGGCAGAAAGGACATCCAAAGCACCACCAGACCGGCCAACTTGGAAAACATGGTCCTTGTGCCACTCATGGTCTGGGTCCGGGCAGCCTTTCGATGTACACGGGGCTGATTAGCTAAAGTACATACTACCTCACAAACGCAGGGCCACGGCCTCTATTCCGGCCAACATACGAAGCCCTATAACGGCACCTCGTTCCCCGCACCATCCTGCACGGTGAAATCGAGGTATTGGTGGGAGCCTCCGCCCTTCACCTTTACCCATTTCTTCCAGCGCCACCACCATTTGTGCTGGATGCTGGGCAGGCCCTTGGTGAAGTAGGCCGCGAGGAAGGGGTGAACGCTCAGAGTGAGTCCGTTCATCTGCTTCTCGCCGAGCAGGTAGTTGAGTGCGTTCTCGATCTCGTCGATGATCAGCACGGGGGCGCTCACTTCGCCGGTACCGTTGCAGGTAGGGCAGTTCTCGCTGGTGTCGATCTCCGTTTCCGGACGTACACGTTGGCGGGTCAGTTCGATGACACCGAAGCGTGAAGGCGGCAAGACGTTGTGCTTCGCCTTATCGTCCTCCATGGCATCTTTCAACGCCTTGTGCAGGATGCGCCGGTTCTCCGGTTCGTAGAGGTCGATGAAGTCGATGCAGATGATGCCGCCCATGTCGCGCAAGCGCAGCAGACGGGCGATCTCGCGGGCGGCTTCAACGTTGATGTCCAACGCGTTCTTCTCCTGCTCCTGGTTGCCCCCTTTCCGGCTGCCGCTGTTCACGTCAATGACGTGCATGGCTTCCGTTTTCTCGATGATCAGGTAAGCACCGCTGTTGAGCATGACCTGCTTGCCAAAGGCCTGCTTGATCTGCTTGTTGACCCCGAAGTTGTCGAAGATGTCCAGCTTACCCTTGTAATGCTTGACGATGTCCTTCTTCTCGGGCGCGGTCTTCTCCAGCGTCTGGTAGATCTCCTCAGCCAGGGCTTCGTCATCCACGTGGATGGCACTGAAATTCTTGTTGAGCACATCGCGCAGCACGGCACTGGTGCGGTCGATCTCGCCGAGCACCTTCTTCGGGGCCTGAGCGTTGCGCAAGTTGTGGAACATGCTGTCCCAGCGTTGCAACAAGGTCTTCAGGTCCGTCTCCAGATCTTCGGTGCGCTTGCCTTCCGCATTGGTACGGATGATCACCCCGAAGCCCTTCGGCTTGATGGCGTTCATCAGTTCCTTCAACCGTTTGCGTTCGGTCTCGTCCGTGATGCGCGACGAGATGCTGGTCTTGTTGATGAAGGGCACCAGTACCATGTAGCGGCCAGCGAGGGTGACCTCGGCTGTGAGGCGCGGCCCTTTGGTACTGATCGGCTCCTTGGCGATCTGCACCAGGATGCTCTGGCTCGCACTGAGCACATCGGCCAGTTTACCTTCCTTGGGGATGTCGGTATCCAGCTTCCAATCCTCCAGCAGGCTGGTATGCACCGTTCCGCTTACGGCGCCTTTGGCGAACTTGTACGAATTGCGGTACTGCGGGCCCAGGTCGAAGTAGTGCAGGAAGGCATCCTTCTCGTGCCCCACATCCACGAAGGCGGCGTTGAGGCCGGGGGCCACTTTGCGCACCTTGGCGATGTAGACATCACCCACGGCGAAACCGCGTTCGGTCTTCTCGCGGTGCAGTTCAGCGAGCACCTTGTCCTTCATCAGGGCAAGCGCAACTTCACCTTCGCCAGAGCGGATGATGAGATCGATGTTCACGGCGGAACTTGGGCTGTGTGGAAGAGGGGCTACCGGATGGCAACCCTATGTGCGGACGCGTGGGCCGGGAGATGTTCCCGGCCCTACGGCGCAGCACGTTCAGGAGAACCTAGCGGTTCTTCTTCTTGTGACGGTTCTTACGCAAACGCTTTTTGCGTTTGTGTGTGGCCATCTTGTGACGCTTCCTCTTCTTTCCGCAGGGCATGTGCTCCTTTATTTAACGTTCTCCAATTCGATCAGGAACTGATCCACCCCGTTGAGGATGGCCGTGTCCTGAGTCAGTGTTCTATACTTCTTCAAGCTCGCTATCGCCTGGGCATTGCTGTCCAGTGTAGCGTAGGTGCGCCCGAGGTAGAACCAGGCATCGGGGAAATTCACCGAGTCCAGTTCCAACACCTTCTGGAAGCGACCCAAAGCCTTGTCGTACTGACCGCTTTGGACCGAGAAGAGCCCCAAGTGCCAATGTGCTTCCACATTGTTGGGATCCTCTTCAAGGATCTCGCGCAGCATCATGATGCCACGCATGGGATCCTGGCCTTGCACCAGTGCGATGGCCTCTTGGGTCTTCGCCTTGGCGGGGTCCATCGCGCGGACCTCGGCCTCTTTCTTCCCGGAAGGTTTCCGGGGCGCCAACATCAAAAGAACGATCACCACCAACGCACCCAGAAGGGCCAACAGTTGAGGCTTTTTCAAGCCCATTACTGCTGCCCGCCGGAAGCGGGACGGTTCTTCACCTTGTCGACGAACGTGTCGGCAGGTTTGAACGCCGGCACGTCGTGCGCCGGAATGATGATGGTGGTGTTGCGGGCCAGGATCCTTCCGGTCTTCTGTGCCCTGCGCTTCACCACGAAGCTCCCGAACCCACGTAGGTGGACGTTCTCACCCTTCTCCAGGCTGACCTTCACTTCTTCCATGAAAGCCTCCACTGTCGTCAATACCACCTGACGTTCAACGCCTGTGCGCTTGGAGATGATACTGACCAACTCTGCCTTCGTCATACCCTCTTCGGTTTGGGGCGGCAAAGATAGCCGTTGAAGTGGATCGCGCAACCCATCTTTGTTCCTGTATGTCAACAGCTTGGTTCAGCAGGGCACTTGCCCCTTGGTATCGTGAGCATTTCAGGGCCCTTCCGTGGCGAATAACGCGTGATCCGTACCGCATCTGGCTCAGTGAAGTGATCCTTCAACAGACCCGCGTGGACCAGGGCACGGCGTATTGGCACCGGTTCGTAGAGCGCTACCCCACGGTGCAAGACTTGGCCCAAGCCTCTGAGGATGAGGTGCTTAGGCTTTGGCAAGGGTTGGGCTACTATAGCCGGGCCCGCAACCTGCGCACGGCAGCGCGCCAAGTGGTGGTGGATCACGGCGGAGAATTCCCTCCCAACTACGAAGCCTTGCGTTCCTTGAAAGGTATAGGGGACTATACCGCTGCAGCGATCGGGTCCATCGCCTTCGGACTGCCGGAGCCGGTGGTTGATGGCAACGTTTACCGTGTATTGGCCAGGGTCTTCGGCATTTCAACGCCCATTGATAGCACCATGGGGAAGAAAGATTTCCGGGAACTGGCAGTACGGCTACTGGACAAGGCAGAACCCGGCGACCACAACCAAGCGGTGATGGAACTAGGTGCCATCGTGTGTACACCGAAGAACCCGAAGTGTGAAGAGTGTCCGCTGGCCAACCGATGCATTGCGCGCCGAACGGACCGGATCGCGGAACTTCCGGTGAAAGCTGGCAAAACGAAGGTCCGCGACCGACACTTCAACTACTTGCACATCGCCACCAAGGGCGGCACCTACCTCTACAAGCGCACGGGGAAGGACATTTGGCAGGGCCTGTATGAACTCCCACAGATCGAAACCACCAGCGCTCCGTCAACTCCACGCTTCGCGAAATTGGTGGAAGAGCGGTTCGGCCCGGGATGGACCATCATCACCAAAGCCGGTCCGGTTAAACATGTGCTCAGCCACCAAGTGATCCGTGCGCTCTTTTGGGAAGTGAAGCCGCCGAAGAACTTCAACGCCCCGAACGAATGGCTGCTGGTGAAGCAGGAAGACATCGATGCACATGCTCTTCCCCGCTTGATCGACCGCTACTTGCATGGGGACCGCCCGTGAGCGAAGCCTTATCTTCGTAGCCCTACCCTTTTCAGCTATGGCCGGAGTGAACAAAGTGATCTTGATCGGTAACCTCGGTGCCGACCCGGAGATCCGTCATCTACAGAACGGTGCCAGCGTGGCGAACTTCCGCTTGGCGACCAGCGAAACATACAAGGACAAGACCACCGGCGAGCGCCGCGAACAGACCGAGTGGCACAACGTGGTGGCTTGGCGCGGTTTAGCGGAGATCACCGAGAAATACGTGCGCAAAGGCAGCAAAGTGTATGTGGAAGGCAAACTCCGCACGCGGCAGTGGCAGGACAAGGAGAACAACACCCGGTACACCACGGAGATCGTGGCAGATGAAATGACCTTGCTCGATCGGCCAAGTGGTGAGGCTGGCGTTCCTCGTGCAAGTGCCCCCGCGGGCCAAGCCGCACCCTCTGGCAACCAGCCTCCCGCGGGCAACGACGACACGGACGATCTTCCGTTCTAAGTGGAGCCTCCTCCGATATCCGCTTCGCCAGCGCTTTTGGCATTGGTCCTGGAACCGGGCACCATCGTGGTGTTGTGCGTGATCAGTGCGATGCTGATCGTATCCGCTGCGATGTCGGCCAGTGAAGTAGCGCTCTTCGCCCTTTCGCCCACCCAACTGCGTGATGTGCAGGAACGCGGTGGCAGCAGTGGCCGCCGGGTGATGGACCTGCTCGCCAAACCGCGCCGGCTTTTGGCCACGATCCTTATCGCCAGCAACCTCGTGAACATAGGCGTGGTGATCCTGAGCACCGTGGTGGCGCGCGACCTGCTGGACCTAAGCGGCCTTCCAGCGTACATGGTCGTGGCCATCCAGGTCTTGGTGGTCGCCTTCATCATCGTACTGATCAGTGAGGTGTTGCCCAAGGTCTACGCCACTTCCAACCCGGTGCGTGTGGCCCAACTGATGAGCGGCCCGTTGCTTTCGTTGCGCTGGTTCTTCTGGCCGGTGAGCGAATCGTTGGTCCGCAGCACCAAGTTCATCGAGAAGCGCTTCCAGAAACGCAGCACCCAGAACATCTCGGTGGATTCCTTGGGTCATGCGTTGGACATCACCAAAGACGCGAGCACCACGGCAGAAGAACAACGTATTCTACGCGGCATCGTCAAATTCGGCAACATCGAAGTGCGGCAGGTGATGCGGCCGCGTACGGAGATGGTGGCCTTCGACAAGGAGACCACCTTCAAAGAATTGCTCGCGGCGATCGTGGAGTCCGGATTCTCGCGCGTGCCCATCTTCGAAGAAACGGCGGACCGTGTGATCGGCATCCTCTATATCAAGGATGTATTGCCGCACCTGCAGAAGGAAGCGTTCGATTGGCACACGTTGTTGCGCGCACCGTACTTCGTTCCCGAGAGCAAGAAATTGGACGATCTGCTGAAGGAATTCCAGAGCGAGAAAGTACACTTGGCGGTGGTGGTGGATGAATACGGCGGTACCAGCGGCATCATCACCATGGAGGATGTGATCGAGGAGATCGTGGGCGACATCACCGATGAATACGACGACGAGAACCTCTTCTACAGCAAGCTGGATGATCACACTTGGGTGTTCGAGGGCAAAACGGCGCTGACCGACCTCTACCGTGTGATGGGCATCGATGGCAGGCTCTTCGAAGAGAACAAAGGCGATAGCGGAACCTTGGGCGGCTTCGTACTGGAGCTCACCGGCCGCATCCCGAAAAAGGGCGAACGCGTGGAGTTGCACAACTTCACCTTCGTGGTGGAAGGCTCGGACAACAAGCGGATACGGCGTGTAAAAGTGATCATGCGCGATGAGGCTACACACTAAGCTCATGCTCTTCGCTACGGCGATGCTTGTGGGCTGCGGAGAGGATCCACTCCCGAAACCACGCGGCTATTTCCGGATCGATCTTCCGGAACAAGCCTACACCCCGTGGGCGGATAGCAGCACCTTCTCCACGGAAGTGCCGGTGTATGCGAAAGTGGCGAAGCGCAGCACACAGGACGATGCGCGTTGGTACGACATCCGTTTTCCGCAGCAGCGCGCCACCATGCACATCACCTGGTCGCCCGTCCACGGCGAGTTGCAGAACTTGATCGAGGACGCGCATAAGTTCAAGAGCACGCACCAGACGAAGGCGGCCAAGATCAAGAGCGACCGGACGTTGAACGACAGCACGCGGGTGTACGGCACCGTGTTCGAGGTGGAAGGCAATGTGGCCAGCCCGTTCGTTTTCTACCTCACCGATAGCACGGACAATTTCTTGTACGGAGCGCTCTACTTCGATGCACGACCGAACGCGGATTCACTAGCGCCCGTCACGGATCGTCTACGTGCCGACATGCGGCATTTGATCGCTACGCTACGCTGGAAGTGATGCGCTGCCCGGTGCGGTGCAGGGCTTTCAATACGATCGCGAGCAGTACCAAGGCGCCCAACTGGTGCGCCACACCGAGGATCAGGTCCACTTGCGTGAGCAGGGTGAACACGCCCAACAGGAACTGCACGAGCACACCGATCAATAAGGCGATCCAGACGAACTCCATGGATGCTTCGCGGCGGAACTTGATCGCGAATACCACGAAGGCCAAGGCCACGAGGTAAGCCAGGTTGCGGTGGACGAACTGCACCCCATCGCGGTGTTCGGAAAGGTCGGTGACCAGATCGCCGAAGGCATGTACGTTCTCGGGCATGAAATCGCCGTTCATCAGCGGCCAAGTGTTGTAGATACGTCCGGCATCGAGCCCTGCGGTGAACGCGCCCCAGATGATCTGCACCAAAAGCAGCACGAGCAGCACGCGCGACCACTTCCCTTCGCGAGATCCGTTGGACCCGAAGGTCATCCGCCCGGTGCGGATATCGAACACGGTCCATAGCACCAACGCGAATACAGTGAAGGCAGCGCAAAGGTGGATCGCCAGTCGGTAATGGCTCACGTCCGGGTTCTTCTCCAAGCCACTGGCCACCATGAACCAACCCAAGGCNNCCCACCAGACCACCGCCGATGAGGATGGCCCAACAGCGCTTCATCAGCCAGCCTTTCAACAAGCCCTTGCGCCAGAATAGGAAGAACGGGATCGCGAAGACCAAGCCCATCAACCGGCCCCAGTTACGGTGCAGGAATTCCCAGAAGAAGATCCGCTTGAACCCCGCGAGATCCATGTGCTGGTTCTTCAGCGTGTATTCGGGAATAACCTTGTACAGGTCGAAGGCCTTGTTCCAGTCCGCTTCGTTCATGGGCGGAACGGCACCCATGATGGGATCCCACACCGTGATGCTGAGGCCGCTGCCGGTGAGGCGAGTAACACCGCCGATCACAACCATGCACGCGATCATCACGCAACCGGTGATCAACCAAGCTACCACCGGCTTCAGCTTGCGGCGTTCGAAGTGCTCCATTCGGGCGGCGAAGCTATCATCCAACCGGTCTGGTCGTAGAATGAAAAAGGGGACAGAAGCCCCCTTTCACGATCATTGGGTATCAGTATCAGAGACGCAGGACATGCGAGAGTAGCGCCAGGATCCCCGGTACCACCATGGCAGC
>DLGQ01000024.1:0-7826 GCA_002482775.1 Flavobacteriales bacterium UBA7690
TCGGGCGACTACGACTTCCAGTTTCTCATCGAAGAACTCGCGGTGGGAGCGCAGTTCCGCCTGCCCTATGTTCACGTGCTGGTGAACAACTCCTATCTCGGCCTGATCCGCCAGAGCCAGCGCGGCTTCGACATGGACTACTGCGTGCAACTCGCTTTCGAGAACCAGAACATGGGCGAGGAAGCCGGTGAACTGCGAGGCTACGGCGTGGACCACGTGGCCGTGGTTGAGGGGCTGGGCTGCAAGGCACTGCGCGTGACCGACCCCGAGAAGCTGGAAGGCGCTTTCCGCCAGGCGCAGCAGATGGCCGCGCAGCACCGTGTGCCGGTGGTGGTGGAATAAGCAAGCTCACGATCGCTGGAACGAGGAATGGCCAACGCTGTTCCTCGTTCTCTTTTTGCCGTGCGGCGAAGGCATTACCGACCGGTCATCGCGATGCGGTATTCACCGGCGCGGCCCCGTAGATGGAATCGTGGTGCAGGTATTTCGAGGACAGGAACGACAGCGACGATACCACCATCAACGGCACGAAGAGCGCGTAGCCGCCGGTGATCTCGGCGATCAGGAAGATGGCCGTGAGCGGCACGTGGATGGTACCGCTCAGCACCGCTGCCATGCCCACCACGGTGAAGTTGACCTCGTTGAGCTGTGCGATGCCCGACAGGTTCACCGTATGCGCGAACGTGAAGCCGAGCATGGCACCGATGAAGAGCGAAGGGCCGAACATGCCTCCGTTGCCACCAGCGTTGATCGTGAGGCTCGCGGCTACCACTTTCAATAGGGCCAGACCCAGAGCGAGCAACACGATGTTCCACACGCCGAAGCCCATTTGCACCGGCGCGAGGTAAGCGAGGCCGTGCGCTTCGCGGTTCAGCAGCAGCAACACACTGTCGTACCCTTCGCCGAAGAGCGCCGGGAAGAAGAAGATCAGTGCGCCCAGCAGCAGCGCGCCGCAAAGGGCCTTGGTCCACACGTTGCCGATGCGGCCCAACTGCGCGCCGATCCAGTGGTATGTGCGGATGGTGTACACGCTCACCGCCGCGCCCAGGAAAGCCAGCACCACATAGTAGGGCAGGGCAGCAGCGCTCCACGAATCGGTGATCAGCACGAAGGGCTGCCCGAAGTTGATGAGCGAAGAAACCAGCGTGGCCGATGCCGACGCGATCAGCACCGGCACCACCAGCGTCATGGCATTGTTCACCAACAGGATCTCCAGCGCGAACACCGTACCCGCGATGGGCGCGTTGAAGACCGCAGCCACACCGGCCGCTGCGCCGCTCGCCAACAACAGCAATCGCTCTTGTGCATTGAAGCGGAACCACCGCGCCGTGTTGCTACCCACCGCCGCACCCGTGATCGCCAACGGTGCCTCCAAGCCCGCAGAGCCGCCCATGCCCATGGTAACGATGCTGGTCACCACCTGCGACCACACCTTATGCCGCGGAACCATGCCGTTGTGCAGCGTCACATCCTTCATCAAATTCGGCAGACCGCGCCCTAGATCACCGCCCAGGAACGTGCGTGTGATCCACACCGATGCCAGGATCCCCACCGCAGGGATCAACAATACCAGCAACGCTTGGTCGCCGGTGAAGAGCATCTTGTTCGCGAAGCCCGTGGTGAGGTGCAAGCCCTTCTTCAACGCCACGGCGCACAACGAGGTGAGCAGCCCGATGAACACACTGATGATCACCAACGACGTACGCTCGCCCACATACCGTCGCCGCCAATAGCGCACACGGGCCGGACTGCGTTGCAGGATCTCGAGCATGGGGTGTAATGATACGGCGGTGGGAGGGTGGGGCGGGATGAGAGCCTATCTACTTTGCACCAAGGGGCCGGTATGCGCAGCACAGGAGCGCACGATGACCGAGAGTGATCGCTCAGCGCATCAGGTGCAGATAGCCCGTCTGGCGGATAGCCTTTCCCACCACGGGGACTTTATCCAACTCGTAGAAATACACGCCATCCGGCACGGCTTCACTGTTGGCATTGGTGCCGTTCCATTCCACCACGGAGCCGTTCAATTCGGTTACGATCGAACCCCACCGGTTGAAGATCGTGAGACGTACATGGCCGCCCGCGCTGTCGATCACGAAGAGGTCGTTGTTGCCATCGCCGTTCGGACTGATGATGTTGGGCAGTGACCTATTGCAATCCTCCACGGTGACCACACGAGCGTCTGTTACGGAGCAGCCGTGCAGGTCCGTAGCGTGCACCGTATAGGTTCCGGTGGAAGAGACCAACAGTTCTTGGGAGCTGGAACCGTCACTCCATTGTGGGTTGCTGAACCACTCTGGTACATGAAGCGCGATCGTTGTTCCCGCGCAGATCAACGTGTCCGGTCCCAGATCAAGTAACGCGGGTTCAAACACGAAGAGCTCATGGGTCGCGCCTCCGCCTGTGCAATCGCCTACACGGGTTGCAATGGTGTAGATACCCGCATCATCCATTCCTACAATAGCAATGGTGAATGGTGAGCCCGTGAACGGACCGGTCGGTGTGTTCCATACCACGGTGGTTCCTGCGGGAGCGCTGGTGCCGAGTTCCAGTGGATCACCAACGCAAACGGAATCCGGCCCGATCAACGCGACCGTGGTAGGTACATCGGTCAAGGTCAGTTGCACAGCCTGGGAATTGCTCGTGCAATCACCAACCACTTGCGCCACGTAGAAGGTGGTGCTCTCGGTGGCACCGCTGACGTGCAGCGAATCGTTCACCGCAAGCACTTCCGTGCCCTCGGCATTGGCATACCAAGTGAGCACACCAGATCCTGTTGCGACCAGCCAAGCATCCTCACCTGCGCACAGCGTGAGATCCTGAGCTTGCAAGGGTTCGGCTACTGGCCAAACTTCCACATGCAGTACCTCTGACGTGTCTGAACATCCGAAGCCATCGAATACGATGAGCTGGTAGTCTCCTGTCTCATCCACTGTGATGCTTTCGGCATACTCATCCATGGGCTCCCAGAAGTAGATCAGCTGGCCAGGTGGACCTTCCAAGACCAGTTGTTCTCCCGCGCAGATCAGGTAAGGACCACCCTCTACCGTGGCATCCGGTGCACCGGCGAGGATCTGAACGCTCAACATGGTGGTGGTTCCGCACGAGGTAACGGAGCAGCTGTATGAACCTGCCTCGGTGACCACTTGTGTGGTGCTGTTCCCGGAGAACGGGGCATCCCACTGGATGGCTTCCGGGTCATTGGTGAATACCTCCAGTGTAGCGGTCTCGTTGGGGCATAGGATCACGCTGGGCGTGACATCCATATAGGGCGTGCCTACGAGGTTCAAGGTGATGGGCCCTCCGCCAACTTCACAGCCATACTGGTCGGTCATGGTGAGGAAGTACTCACCTGTAACGTCCACCCAGAGGGAATCGTTCTGACTGGCGATCGGTCCATCGGGCCCGAGCCAAGAGAGGTTGGTGCCTTGCATGTTGGTGTGTATCAACGCGCTGCCTCCGGGGCAAACAACAGCAGGTTCCACGAACAAGTGTGGCCCTACGGGTGGGTCGATGATGAGCGTGATGCCAGTTGAGCATACCAGGTCACCTTCGATGGCGGACACGATGAGGCCAACATTGCCCGGGGCGTTGATCCATGCCGTATCTCGGTCTGCGGAAAGACCGACGAGGGACTCTTCTGACCAGGCTATCGAATCGCATGCGGAGCAGAGCAATACGATCGGAAGGGTATCGCCCGGGCAGATGACAGCAGGTACGTCCACCTCGAACGAAGGAGGGTCAAGCACTTCCACATAGATGCTGTCCGTGCCGGAGAAGGGGAAATTCTGTTCGCCGCATTCCCCATCGGTATAAACGGCGGAGAGCACCACCTGTTGCCAGCCTTCTTCCCATGCCTGTATACACCAACCTATAGCGGCCGATGCTGGTTGCTGAACATTGCCGCAACTGCTTACGCCTTGGAACCAACCGATGGTCGGGTTGGGCGCTAATGCCCCATCGATGTACCATGTCGTATGGATGGTGCCAGAAGCCCAGTCGTTCCGGCACAAGGTGATCGTGTCCATGTCCAACACTTCTCCTTCGTAGAAGAACTCAAGCTCGATGGCGGTGACATTCGGCGTAACGATGCCCGGGTCGATGGTGATCGCTAGTTCATTCTCGGCGAAGCAGCCGTCCGGTGTTCTGAAGTAGGCATGAACAACACCGCTCTGCGCTACCCAGAAGCTGTCCGCCTCGGCGTAGTTGTTCGTGTCGTACCAGTGTAGCGTGGCATCCGATGGCGTGTTCTCGCACCAGAGCCAGGTCTGATCCACGCACTCTAGATACTGTGCCGGGCAGGCGGCCACATTGATGCCGAACTGATCGTTCACGAGGGGACAAGGGAAGTCGTAGGGAACGGCATAGATGGAATCCGTCCAGGACCAACAGCCGTTCCGTGTTGTTGCCCGGCACCAGTACCATCCCCCTTCTGTGATGTGGATGGACGGGGTGGTTTCACCGGTGGACCAGAGGATGTCCACCTCGAAACCGATGGAGCCGTCCAAACATCCATCGGAGCCATCCCCGTCGCCATCCGGAGCCCACGTGAACGGTATGCCATGGGTCGCGATCATGGAGATATGATCGTTGTTGCCGCCAGAAGATTCATCACAAAGCCGGATGGTTTCCGCGCAATTGCCCAAGTAGTCGCCGTAGTAAGTGCGATGGATGCACGGTTCCCACCTGCTGCGGTCGCAAGCGTCTCCCGGTGTTCGTCTCCAAATGTCGTAGGGGCTTCTACCTTGGATGTAGGCTCTTGCCAGGATGCCGTCGCGCAGCCCCGCGCTCCAGTTCAGGCCGAAAACGCCGTAGTCCGGGTCTCCGCAATACGTGCCCAGTTCCCCATTGCCATTGTAGACCTCGCAGCCGAGATCCACGTCCACACGATACCAAGGCCAATCGGTCCAGTAGGGTTGTTGTGTATTGGCAGGGATGAAGAGGAGCTTTTCGTACATGCCGCCGAACACGAGCGCGCCATCGGCTAAGGAGACCACTGCACCCGCCGATTTATCCTGGTGCCCTGCGAATTGCTGTGCGTCGCGTAGCCCAAGGTCCGTGAACGCATGCCGTGCAATAAAAAGATCAGGCGCACCAAGGGCCATGAAGAGCCCAGTTCCGTCGTAGTGCGCACTAAGTCCAGTGAACTGGCAATCGAACTCCCCGAACACCGCCACGGTATCGGCACGTTGATCGATGGACCGCGCACTGACCGGGTTATCAGATGGCACCACCGAACTGCTGATGAACTCCCCATCGAGGCCCACCCGCATGAGGTAGTAAGCATGCGGGGCGCCCCCATCGATCACATGGGGCGCGGCATCCAAGTAGACCATGGATCCTTGTAGATCGCCGCAGAGCAGCAGTTCATTGTTGCTCGTGAGCAGCATGTCGCGCACATGATCGAAGGCCGCGCCACCGCAACGACGGAACCACGACTCATTCCCCGCAGCATCCAGTTTGATCAGGAATGTGGCGTTGAACATGGCGTTATCATGCACCGCATCGAAGGTCACCGTGTCGCTGAACTGACCACAGACATAGAGGTTGTTGGCCGCATCGCTCACCACATCGATGGCGCGGTCGGCGAATTTGGCCGCGCCTTGTTGCACCCACAGCAAGGTGCCCGTGCCGGAGTAACTGGCTATGAAGACGTCCGTGCTCGGCTGGTTCGTAGTGGGGTCCAATGTGCTTGTGAGCGGTTGCCCACCGAACAGCGCTTCGCCTCTGAACTCGCCCACCACGGTGAGGTTGCCATTGGGGGAGATGCTCACCCCATAAGGTCGGTCTATGAACGCGCTGCTCCCACCAGTGCTCACCCAAGTGGCATCACCTGTTGCCGCATCGAGCTTCGCGGTGAAGACATCCATGGTGCCACCGCCGGAAGTCACCGTGGTTCCGAAGAGGTTCGCCGTGCCCATGAACTGGCCGGTCACCGCTACCGTGCCGTTGTCATCCACGGCGATCTTCAAGCCACGGTCAATGGCACTGCCCCCTGCGCGTACCATCCAGAGCAGGTTGCCGTCCGGGTCCACTTTGGCAACGAAGGCATCCGTTCCACCGGCAGATACGAGCGACTGCCCATCGAAGGTCATCGAAGCGCTGAACTCGCCGATCACATACACGTTGTCTTGCGCATCCACCTGCACATCAGCGATGCGGTCACCACCGGTACCGCCGAAGTCCTTGGCCCAATACTGTGCATCTACGCCGCTGGAGAACGCGATCAGCGCCAGCATACAGAAGCATGTTCGGGCACGTATGGCGCGGCGTAGCATGGTCGGGCGGAAGCTCTCGCAAGTTAGGTCCGCAGCTCCGCTGTCTTGTGTCCGGGATGCATCAAGGCCGGTGGGGTTGGCACACGAAGAGGCTTGCCCGAAGTATTCCAAGGCGACAGTTCGCTGCGGCAACGCGTCGTGCAAGAACGATCACGCGAAGTGGTTGAGTCCGGCGGCCTCAGTAGGGGCCTTGGTCCGCATCGGATATCGGCCTTGGTCGCTCATCACACGGCGAAGACCATCCGCAATTCGTTCCGCCCACTTTGTGACATTCGCTCCCGTGCAGGACGCGCGCATCCGATAGCTTTGTAAGCACCCCTAGCACGTGGAAAGCGCCCGCACGCACCTGCCCGGCATCTTGCTGGCCACCGCCCTTGGTCTTGGTGCCCACTTCGCAGCGGCGTACACCCCGGGGTGGTTGAACGGGATCTTGCTGGCCTTGCTGTTGGGCATGGTGGTGGGCAACGTGTCCAAGCTTCCCGCGCAGGTCCATACGGGCATCGGCTTCACCAGTAGCAAGCTGCTGGAACTGTCGGTGCTCTTCCTCGCGTTCAGCATAGACTATCGGCACATCGCCGCGTTGGGGATGGGCTCGTTCACGTTGGTGGCCGTGGTGGTGTTCAGCATGGTGCTGCTCACGTTCTTCCTTGCGCGGCAGGTGCGGTGCCCGGGAAGCACGGGGTGGTTGGTGGGTTTCGGCACGGCCATCTGCGGCTCCTCGGCCATTGCAGCGTTGGCGCCACGTGTAGCGAAGGACAAAGAAGATGTGGGCATCGCCATGGCGGTGGTCAACCTCTTCGGCAGTGTGGGCATGCTGGTGCTGCCTTTGGCCTTGGTGAAGTTCCACCTCAGCACCACGCAGCTGGGCCTGCTCATCGGGGGCACGCTCCATTCTGTGGGCAACGTGGTGGGTGCGGGCTACGCCATGAGCGATTCCGTCGGCGAAGCCGCCACCACCATCAAGCTGGCGCGCGTGGCCCTATTGAGCCCCGCGCTCATCCTCTTCAACTACCTGGTGAACCGCGGCGAGGCCAAAGGCTGGCGGCAACACCTCCGGCTGCCGTGGTACTTATGGGGCTTCATCGCCATCACGGTCTTCACCTCCTTCGCAGCGTTGCCCATCGCCTTCGTGGAAGCCATGGACCTGGCGGGCAAACTGGCGCTCACCATCGCACTGGCCGCCATCGGCCTTAAGGTCAGTTTCGCGCAGCTGTTCCGTTCCGGCCGCAAGGGCTTGCTCTTCGGCCTGCTGGTTTTCGCCATCCAGCTCGCGCTGGTGGCGGTGTTGATGGTGGTGGTCTCCTGAAGTTGAGACCCCGTGCCATACGGGGTGGCTGAAGCGCAGGTGCACACAGGACCGACCAACACTGGGCGAGCAACGCGATCACCGCTGTCCGGCATACAACGCACCGCGGATCACCTGCTGCTTGGAACTCCGGTCATGGCCAGCGCGGTGTGGCACCCGAGCGAACAACACACCCGCGAACGCGAACCACCCCGGCATCCTTGCGGACCCGGGGTGGTGCATCCCCGCCTTCGCGGGGATGA
>DLGQ01000024.1:7877-8439 GCA_002482775.1 Flavobacteriales bacterium UBA7690
GATATCGCTTGCTGGGCTGGCACCTGCGGCGCCTTGTGCTACAACACGGAAGTAGTAGGTCTTATCGCTCTGGAGGTTGTCCACGGTGTGCCGTGTCTTACCCGTCCACGCTACCAAGGTCCATGGGCCGTCCGCCGTTTCGGCCGAGAACAGACCATACTGTTGGCGGCGGGGCACACCACCCCAGCGCACTTCGATACGGCCAGGGTAAGGGGTCACCGCCGCGACCACACGGGAAGGTGCTTCGGGCAGCACGGAGGCCTTCCGTTTGCGACGCACATCCAAGCCCATGCTCAGGATAAGGTCGCTATCCCCGTTGCTGGTGCTTTGCACATAACCCACGAACTCGTGCATCATGCTCTTCAGCGTGGCGAAGTGCGTGTCACGCGCATCCTTGTCCAACTTGCTGCGGGTGAACTTGTAGGCCTGCGACGCCGTATCCAAGGCGTCGCTCTCCGTGGTAAGCCCGGACAAGGGCGGTACTGGCGAGGGGAACGCAGCGTTGCCCGTGGCCATCTTGATGCAGTTGCGCACTTTTTCCACCAGCGCACTTTCGGTGATG
>DLGQ01000034.1:0-175 GCA_002482775.1 Flavobacteriales bacterium UBA7690
GTACGGCGAAAAGATCATCGATCCTTCGAAACCTACCGTGCTCGTTTACGGGCATTACGACGTTCAACCGCCCGACCCATTGGACCTCTGGCACAGCGGCCCGTTCGATCCGGTCATCAAGGATGGCATGATCTACGCCCGCGGAAGCGCCGATGACAAAGGCCAGTTCTACATG
>DLGQ01000034.1:235-598 GCA_002482775.1 Flavobacteriales bacterium UBA7690
CCAGTTCTACATGCACATCAAAGCGGTGGAAAGCATGGTGAAGAACAACGCCCTGCCGTGCAATGTGAAGGTGATGATCGAGGGCGAAGAAGAAGTCGGCAGCGACAACCTGGGCACCTTCGTGAAGAACAACAAGGAGCGCCTGAAGGCCGATGTGGTCCTGATCAGCGATACGGCCATGATCGCCAACGACGTTCCCAGCATCAACACCGGATTGCGCGGCCTCAGCTACGTGGAGGTGGAGGTGACCGGCCCCAACCGCGACCTGCACAGCGGGGTTTACGGTGGTGCGGTGGCCAACCCCATCAACGCCCTGTGCGAAATGATCGCCAGCCTGCACGACAAGGACCGCAAGGTGACGAT
>DLGQ01000034.1:604-796 GCA_002482775.1 Flavobacteriales bacterium UBA7690
CCCGGGTTCTACGATGCCGTGCGGGAATTGAGCAAAGCGGAGCGCGATGCCCTCGCCGAAGCACCCTTCGACCTGGACGAGTACAAGAAGGACCTACAGGTGAACGATGTGCGCGGCGAGACCGGCTACACCAGCGAAGAGCGCAGCAGTATACGCCCAACGCTGGATGTGAACGGCATCTGGGGCGGCTAC
>DLGQ01000034.1:804-36285 GCA_002482775.1 Flavobacteriales bacterium UBA7690
CGAAGGCGCCAAGACCGTGCTGCCCAGCAAGGCCTTCGCGAAACTGAGCATGCGTTTGGTGCCCGATCAGAAGAGCGAGCCCATCACCAAGCTCTTCAAGGACCATTTCGAGAAGATCGCGCCGCCGGGCATCACTGTTGTGGTACGTCCGCACCACGGTGGTGAAGCAGCCGTTACACCGATCGACTCGCCCGCATACCTCGCCGCGAGCAAGGCCATGGAAGAGACCTTCGGCAAGAAACCCATTCCCACACGCGGTGGTGGAAGCATCCCCATTGTTGCGTTGTTCGAAGCGGAACTTGGCCTGAAGACCGTGCTCTTCGGCTTCGGCTTGGACAGCGACAACATCCACAGCCCGAACGAGAAGTACGGCGTGTTCAACTACTTCCAAGGGATCAAGACCATCCCGCGCTTCTTCCAGCATTATGCGGCTTCGGGGAAGTAAGGGTCAAGAGACAGGCGCAGGAGCAAGGGCAAGGGCAATGCGCCTGGTCCTGCCCCTGCTCCTATGCGTTCCGCTTTCCTCATGCTTCAGCTACAAACAAGTTGAACTGAAGGATGTCACCAACATCGAAGTGGAACGGATGGATGCCAAGGGCATCGCGGTGCGCGTGGATGCTTACCTGGACAACCCGAACCCCTACCGGATCCATGTGCTGGACCCCGATGTGGACCTGTTCGTGAACGACAAATTCATCGGTAAAGGGTTGCTGGATACCTCGCTGGTACTGGAAAAGAAGAAGGCACAGGTCTATTCCATCCCCATGCATGCGGAACTGGAAGGTGGCTCGCTGCTGATGCTCTTGCTATCCGGTGCCCTCAACGGGAACGACGTGAAACTGAAAGCCACCGGCACCGTGGTGGGCAAGGCTTCGTTCCTGCGCAAGCGGTTCCCCTTCGAACTGGAGGAGACGATCAGCCTCGGCGATCAGTGATCGATCACGATCGGCTCCCTGCGCACCACCACCGGCACACCGAACAACCCTTCGGCCTCACTGATCAGCATGCCGTTGCCGATGATCGGGTATTGATCCTTGATCACCGCTCGGGCGAACGGAAATGCCAGTAGATGGTCATCGCGGAACTCGTAGTACACGAAGCCCCCGTGGCTTTCCACACCACGCACCACATGCTCGGTGGTGGTGACCGGTCCGTGAAAGAGGAAATTCGTCCACAAGAAAAGGCCCGTGAGCAGCGGCCCTACTGCAAGCAGGTTGAACAGGAACCATTCGAAGCGCTCCATCCCCAACCACAGTCCTGAGCGGAGATACGGCAAGAGGTTCCCAGCGAAGCAGAGCAGCAGAAGTACGCGCAACAGAACAGATGGATCGAGGAGCGTCCATGTGGCTACCGTGAACATCGAACCGACCGTGCAGAACACTCCCAACACCATCAACGTACCCGGCCACGACTGGTCACGCACACGCGCTTCCACGTTGCGCTGTTGATGGTCACCTCCATCCGGCGACTTATAGCGTTGCGGGCTGGTGTTGCTTTGAAGTGGCATGTGGACGACTCTTCGTGTGGCTACCGTGGCGGCGTTGTTCGCGGCGGGTTGCGCGCCACGCGGCGATCTGCGCTCCACCGCGCCGAAACTAGGAACGATGCCCGCACACACCAACCGCCTCGCGCAGGAAAGCAGCCCCTACCTGCTGCAGCATGCGCACAACCCGGTGGATTGGTACCCGTGGGGTGAGGAGGCTTTCGCGATAGCACGTGCAGAGAACAAGCTGGTACTGGTGAGCATCGGTTACAGCAGCTGCCACTGGTGCCACGTGATGGAGCGCGAGTGTTTCGAAGATGAAGCCGTTGCTCAGGTGATGAACGAGCGGTTCGTCTGCATCAAGGTGGATCGCGAAGAGCGGCCCGATGTGGACAACGTGTACATGACCGCCGTGCAACTGATGACCGGACGCGGTGGTTGGCCGCTGAACTGCTTCACCCTACCCGACGGAAGGCCCGTTTACGGTGGCACCTACTTCCCACCACACCAGTGGACACAGGTGCTGAACCAACTCGCGGATACCTACGCGAAGGACCCCGAACGGGTGATGCAACAGGCCACCCAACTGCACCAAGGCGTGGTGGCGCAGAGCTTGGTGAAGGGCACGGAGGAAGTGGATGAACCCGGCCGCGAAGAACTACGCACCATGGTACACGTATGGTCGCGGCAGTTGGACAATGTGGATGGTGGGCCGGACAAGGTGCCCAAGTTCCCCATGCCGAACAACTACCAGTTCCTGTTGCGTTACGCGTGGTTGACGAACGACAGCGTGCTGAAGCGCCATGTGGAACTCACGTTGGACAAGATGGCCCTCGGCGGCATCTTCGATCAGGTGGGTGGTGGGTTCGCACGTTACAGCACGGACGCCCTGTGGAAAGCACCGCACTTCGAGAAGATGCTGTACGACAATGCGCAGCTCGTCTCGCTCTACAGCCAAGCCTACCAAGCGTTCGGCAAGCCGCTCTACAAAGCCACGGTGGAACACACCCTCGCCTTCATGGAACGCGAGATGACATCCGCCGAAGGCCTCTTCTACAGCGCGCTGGATGCGGATACCGAAGGTGAAGAAGGACGCTACTACGTGTGGGAGAAGGATGAACTGAAAGCCGCCCTCGGAGACGACTTCGACTTCGCCGCGACGTATTACAATGTGAATTCACGCGGGCTTTGGGAACATGACCGGTACATCCTGCTGCGTCAACAGGACGATGCCGCATACGCCGTGCAACACGGGATCACGCTGGAAGAACTTCGTACGCGTGTCGATCGCATCAACACGATCTTGCTCGCTGATCGCGAAAAACGCGAACGTCCAGGCCTGGATGATAAATCCCTCACCTCGTGGAACGCCTTGATGATCCACGGCTATTGCGATGCGTACGAAGTGTTGGGTGATGACGTGTACCTCGCCAAAGCCACAGGGGCTATGGAACTCCTGCTGTCGAAATGCAAACGCACCAACGGCGGACTGTGGCATCTGTACAAAGGAGGTAAAGCGAGTATCAACGGCTACCTGGAAGACTATTGCTTCACCATCGAAGCCCTGATCGCCTTGTACGGCATCACCTTCGAAGAACGATGGCTTGCAGAAGCGCGCGCGCTGGCCGAACATGCCATCCGCCATTTCCACGACGAGGGCACCGGCATGTTCCACTTCACCAGCGACCTGGACCCCGCATTGATCGCACGGCCCACGGAACTGCACGACAATGTGATCCCCGCTTCCAACAGCAGCATGGCCAAAGGGCTCTTCCTCCTCGGCCAGCTCTTCGACGATGAACGTTACCTCGCCATCAGCGATCGTATGGTACGCACCATGGCCGCGCAGCTTTCCACCTACCCCACAGGCCATTCCAACTGGGCGCAACTGCTGGTGATGCGTGCTTTCCCGTACAACGAGATCGCCATCACCGGCCCCGATGCGCGCCAGCTCCGCAACGCCTTCGCACCACACTACCTCCCCAATCGCCTCTTCCTCGGATGCACCACGGCAAGCGAATTGCCGTTGTTGAAGGACAAGGCACTCCCCGGCAGCACGATCTTTGTCTGCGTGGAGAAAGCCTGCCAACTACCCGTGACCACCGTGGATGCCGCACTGAACCTCATCGAATGATCCGCGCTTTCGTTCTCCTCCTTCTGCTTTCGCCCCTTGCCGCTGCGGCACAGGCACTGCTCATCCTGCCCGAAGCGAACACGGCACACGACCTGCACTTCAACCCGCTCTTCATCCAACGCAACAACATCGCCACCATCATCGGCCAACGTATGGTGAAACGCGACGGCGAACCCATGCGCGAGCGGAACGAGAAGTACCTCTACCGCTACNNACCGCTTCAATCCCAGCGGCCTTCCGCTTTACAGCAACAACTCCTTCGGGCGACCAGGCACCGGGAGCGACACCGCCAGCACCACCTACACCTACGACACCGCCGGACGCATCCGACGCCGCTTGCGCAACGATCTCAACGGCCACTACGCCTACGATGTGGAACTCGATGACCTGGGCCGCTCCATCCGTGAGACCTACACACGCGTGGAGAACCTCGGCACCGATCGGTACAACCTGATCCCCGGCAAGGTGACGGAGATCAGCGACGAACATTTCCGCTACGAAACGGTGAACGACAGCACCACCAAGAAACTCTTCACCAACAACCACGGCCTGCCCTTCCGCGAACAGATCTACGCCAAGAACAAGTTGGGCTACCTCAAGAGCATCGAAGACCGTTACCTCATCAGCAACCGGCGTTCGCGCATCACCTTCCACTACGACGAGAAGGGCCGCCTCATCGAACGCGTGGAACAACCCGACCTCGACAAGTCCAACACCACCAAACGCACCTGGGCCTACGATCAGGCGGGGAACGTCATCACCGGCTTCCTCTGGCACGATGATCGCCAGATCGAACGCGACGAATACCTCTACGACGACCACACCATGGTACTCACCGCACGCCTCACCAAGGACCTCGCTTCCGGCGTGATCCATGTGGTACGCTTCACCACCGAACGCAGATGAGAATAATACTCGCGCTAATGCTCCTGTGCAGCGTGTTCACAACACATGCGCAACAGAGCGTGGTGCGTTTCGCATACGGCGCGTTCGGCACCCAAGGCGATGCGGCGTACGTGGTGGAGAAGGACCGCATCTACCAAGCCTGTGGACCATTCGGCACCAAAGGCCCGTGCCTCTACGTGTTCACCGCCGAAGAAGTGTTCCACAGTGCCGACGCCTTCGGTACACGCGGCCAATGCGCCTACAGGCTCGAAGGCGACAAGCTCATCCGCAGCAACGGCGCGTTCTGTACGAAAGGCTCCTGCGCGCTCCTGCTGGAGAAACAAAAAGTCTTCCGTGGCGACGGAGCCTTCTGCGTGAAGGGCGAAGGTGCGTTCGTGCTGGAAGGCAATACCACCTTCCTCGCCGAAGGCCCGTTCTGCAACAAGACCGACGCCATCTTCCAAGCGCAAGGTGAGGTGCCGATGATCGCGCTGCTGGCGATACTGGCGGGGTGGTGATNNGTGATCACGTTTCGCGCAGCTGCGCAGGTCCGTCGTTCAACTTAGTCGGGCCTTCACCGCACTCGCAATGTGGGTCGAGGAGTTCCGCTTCGGTCGTAGATTCGTTGGAAGCGTGTATCCACGAACCCGTCCCCTATCGCTGGAGCGAACTTGGTGAAGTAAAAAGGAATGTTCGGCTCATACTTCGCCCCAGGGCATCAATATGCGCTCGCAGCAGCCGTGCTTGGCATCGCCTGCGCTGTTGTATGCTGGCATCGCGGCCAACGGACATGGGCGCTGTGGTTGCTCACCTGCTCAGCGCTCTGCCTGCGCCTCTTCGCTGCAACCCTTGATCCGTTCTTGAATCAGTGGGACGAATGCTTTCACGCACTGGTCGCCAAGCGCATGATGGACGACCCGTTCACGCCTGCACTGTACGCAAAAGGTGTCCTACCCACCACCGACTTCTGGACCCATTCCCACCTTTGGCTGCACAAGCCTCCGTTCTTTCTCTGGCAGATCTCCACATCCCTGGCCATTTTCGGCATCGAGCCTTGGGCGGTCCGCATCCCGAGCGCGCTGTGGCTTACGGCGTTGGTACCTGTCACCTATCGGATCGGGCGGCTCTTGGTGGATGAACGCGTGGGTTGGATCGCGGCACTCCTCGCGACCTGCTCGTACTACCTGCTGGAGTTAACCGCCGGAGCAATGACCACCGACCATAACGATGCCGTGTTCATCGCGGCAGTTGCATGCAGTTGGTGGGCACTCCTGGAGCTATGGAATGGTGGTCGGTCACGCTGGGCCTTACTGGCCGGGGTTTTCTCCGCATGCGCCATACTGACCAAGGTCTTCGTTGGAGGTGGGGTCTTCCTTCCTTGGCTCGTGGTGGTTCTCATGCGCAGGGATCGGAAGGCATGGATGGACCTTTTTCTGGGAGCCACTGTCGCTGGTGGGATCAGTGCGCTGTGGTTCGGCAGCCTAGCCATACGTTTCCCGGAGGAGTTGGCAGCCCAGTTCGCCTTTGACACGGGGCATTTAGGGGAGGTCGTTGAGGGGCATACCGGTGATGCCACATTCCATTTCGAAGTGATCGACCAGTTGATGTCCCCCTTCACGTGGTGGCTCGTCATCCCAGCCTGTTGCCTTCTCGTCTGGCGTTTACACCGCAAGGAACATCGTGTATTCCTCATTGCACTTTTCACTGTGATCCATGTCGTCTTCGCATGGGCGAGCACCAAGATGCCAAGCTTCACGATGGTGCTCCTTCCCCTATACCTGACCGCTCTTGCTACAGCGTTGGTGACACTGGTGGACGTGATGATCGTGGAGCGTTACCGCAAATGGGTTCTCCTCGTTGCTCCTCTTGTGCTCGCCGGGTACTTCTTGAACATTGAAGTTCTGCAACATCGACACACGTTGGCATCACCACCGAAGGACCATCAGCAGTGGCGTCAACAACAGATCATGGCCATGCCGATCTTGAGCCAACTGGCACGAATGATACCCGATCATTCCAAGAGTGTGGTCTACCACGTGCCCGCTTTGCATAACATTCAATTCATGTTCACTACCGGTATTGAAGCAACCGACCAGATGCCACATGAAGCGGATGTGGAACGCCTCCGCAAGCTGGGGTACAAGGTGTACGCCGTCCAGGATGGTGAGCCTTATGATCGGTTCCCTAACGGAGTGCTGCTGATCAAGGATGAGGATCTACGGTTCCCCGATGTGGGCCGACCGGAGTGAGCCTTCTTCGATCCGATGCTGTGTGATCATTCACACCGTCCGCTTCTTCGGCTGCGAAACGTTCGCCGCTTTGCCGTACGCCGGCACGAGGTAGGCCAGATCATCGAACGCCTTCTCCAAGTAACGCCGTTCGGCTTCTTGCGCCATGGCGGACGCGTTCGGGCGCACGCCTTGCACCACCGTGATGCCCGCATTGGCCCATAGTTCAAGGGCCTTGTCAGCTCCATCACCGAAGACAGTGGCCGGACTGTTCTCCTGCGCCCAGGTCGGATCCAATATCAATGGCTCCATCTCCGCACGGGCTGTTCCGTTGGCATCGAACTGCTGGGTGAACACCTCCATACGCCGCGCATCGATCATGGGCCAACATGTTCCGCTGAGCGATGCCCCGCGCACCCGTGCAGCAGCCACCAAGGTGTGCAAGGTGCTGATGCCGATGATGGAGATCTCCAAGGCGTAGCACAAACCCTTCGCCGCGCTGAGGCCGATGCGCAAACCCGTGTAAGAGCCCGGTCCGATTCCCACGGCCACGGCGCTCAACTCCTTCAATGGAAGTCCGGCTTCCTTCATCACCTCGTCGATGAAGACGTTGACCTTCTCGGCATGGACGTGTTTTTCGCTCTCCAGATCACGCGAAGCGAGAACGACACCCTCGCGGGCAAGGGCCACAGAGCAGAGCTTGGTGGCGGTCTCGATGCAGAGGATGAGGGACACGGGGCGAAGGACGGGATTAGCTAATTAGCTGATGGGGCAATTTGCTGATGAAATGTTTGCTGGGGTATGCATCAGCTAATTGGCACATTATCACATCAGCTAATTACAGCGTCACCGGTATGCCTTGCAGGATGTCCAGGTATTTGCTGGCCATCAGGTACTGGTACTTGGCGTTGATGAGGTTGGCGGTGGATGTGTTGAGCGAGGTCTTCGCAGTGTTCAACTCGATGGAGGTGATCACACCTTGGTCGTAACGTTCTTGGGCGTACTCCAGAGCAAGTGTCCCACTATCCACGGCTTTCGAAGCGGCGAGGAACTGGCGATGCGCGGAACGTTGTTGCACGAGGGCGTCCAGCACGTTCTTCTGCAGATCGTTGCGCAGACCGGTGAGGCCGTTCTTCACCTTTTCGTGCTGCACACGCGCCTGTTGCACGCTGTAGCGGTTGCGCATGTTGTTGAAGATCGGGATGTTCAGCGTGAAGCCGATGGATTCGTTCAAGTTCTGATCCAACTGGTCGTTGAACGGCGTGAGCTCCGTGTTGTAGCCGATGTTGGGCGCGTACACGGCTTCTCCCCCTTCCGTAGCACCGATGAGGATGGGATCGCCGATGATGGGTCCACCGATGGTGCGGATGTCGCGCCCGCTATAACCCGTTCCCATCGACCCGCTCAACGACAACGACGGCAAGCGACCGGCTTGTGCGATGGCCACGGACTTCTCCGCGCTCTTCACCTGCAGCTCTGCTTGCGCGTATGCCGGATGTGTGCGCACGACGTTCTCCAAGACCTGATCCACGCTCGCGGTGGGTGCTACCACTTCGAGATCACTGATGGCTGGAGCGGTTATGTCGAACGTCTGCATTTCGGCGGCTTCCAGTTGCATGGTGCGCCCCAGGTTCAGCATCTCCTGATCGTGCTGGTTGCGTACATCCGTGATGTTGAATTCCTCTTGCGCTAGCTGTGCTTCCGAGGTGAGCAGTTCGGCGCGCGCTACACGTCCGGCATCCACCAGTACCTGGGTGCGTGCGATCTGCTCGCGGGTGTTCGCCGCTTGGGCTTCCGTTGCCGCGATGCGTTCCCGTAGACCGAGAACGTTCAAGAATGAATTCACCACCGCGACACGCACATCGTTGCGGGCAGCTTCTATCCCGCGCATGGCGGCTTCCGCATCGAAACCTGCTTGTTTGATGCTGTGCTGTTTGCTGAACCCGCGGAAGAGATCCACCTGGCTGCTGAGGTAGAAGTTGTTGGTGCGCACACGGTCCGTGGCGAAGGTGTTGGTGAACCGATCGATGACGCGCCCGTAGTTGTAGCCGTGCGTGGCCACGCCGTTCAAGTCGGGCAACAGATCCCAGTAGGTGCGGTCCTGGTTCTGCTGGGCCAACTGGGCATCCAACGCCGCGTTGAGCACCGCGAGGTTGCGCTCATCGGCACGGGCGATGCATTGTTGCAGGGTCCACTTCTCTTGGGCGATGGCGAACTGGACCACGATGGCCAGCAAGCCGGAAAACACGATGCGCATGGTGTACGGCACCGATGATCGGTCGGTGGTCCCCAAAAGTACCGGACCGGACCACGGGGGCCGTATGGTTATGACGAACGGTGGATGTACGGGCCGAAAGGTGCCCGGTCAGGTGCCGAGGACCTTCACCTCCACACGGCGGTTGGCCTCGCTCTGCTCCTTGTTCTTGGGCTCGGGGTAGATCATCTGGCTGTTCCCGAGGCCTTGGTAGGAGATGCGCTCGGGATCGATGTCGTTCACGAGCAGGAAGTCGTAGACCGTTTTGGCGCGCGACGTGCTCAGGTCGATGAACTCCTTTTTGTTCTTGAACGTGGGCCCGTTCACATGCCCCTGCACCTCGATCTTCACTTTCGGATTCTCCTGCATGAACCGCAAGAGCAACAACAGTGAGGCTTCGGACTGCCGCATCACTTTGTCCTCGTTGCCCACGAACCGGATATCATCCAACACCACTTTCTCGCCCGGAGAAATGGGAGCCAACTGGATGTCCACCGTAACAAGCTTTTCCGTGTTGCCTTTCACCCGCACCGTGGTGAACATGTAGCCCTTGTTGGTGCAACCGATCTTCAGGTTGCGGTACATGTCCATGTCGTATTCGTAGGTGCTCTTGCCCTTCGCCTCGATCACCTTGTCGAACTGCATACCGTCGATGGTGAGGGTTGCTCCCAAGGGTTTACCGGTCTTCGCATCCGTGATATTGATCACCAGGTGTTGCTGTTCCTTCTTCTCCTCCTCAACAGGTGGTGGAGGTGGCGGCGGATCATAGTGGAAGCGGATCTCGTACCCGCCACGCGGAGGATCCTGGTGATCGATCACGAGGTAGAACAGCTGCCCGGCTTCCACCTCCATGGACCGACTGTAACTCGCACCCACACCGGAACGCACGAAGTCTTCCGGCGCATCCTTGCTCAGTCCGCAACGCGAGCCCAACGAGGGGTCGTTGCGGGAGATGTTGGATCGGATGGGCTCCACCTGCTTGGTGGCGATCTTGTCGCAGATGCCGGGGATGGCACCTTCGAAGATGATGAAGTCGATGTCGTCCGTGGTGTTCACCGGGGTGATGTCCATGGTGAGGTTGCACTTCACCGGAACACGGAACTTGTACCAGGTAGTGTGGTGCTCCCGCTCGAACCACTGCTTGTGGTCGGATGAATTCTCTTTGATCTCCAACTTGTTCCCGAAACCACGTACCGTATGCTCCGTGCGGTACACGGAGTCGGTTATGAAGATGGCCCCGGTGCAGTCGCCATTGTCCTGCGTATTGCGCGCTGGGGCTTGTGCCCATGCTGCTTTCAACAGGATGGCCGCTGCTAGGGAGAGCAGAAAACGGTTCATCTCGGCCCGTGCATACGCACAAGACCAAGGTAAGGTTCAGTACCCCATGTTGCTTCCCAACCAGCGCTCCATCCATTCCACGGTCTCGCCCTTGCGCCGCGCCAGGTCCTCGATCTGGTCCTTGGCCACGCGGCCGATGCCGAAGTACTTGCTCTTGGGGTGGGCGAAGTAGAAACCGCTCACCGCTGCCGCTGGGCTCATCGCTAGACCTTCGGTAAGGGTGATGCCGGTGTGTTTTGAAGCATCCAGTAAGCGGAAGAGCTCTGGCTTCTCGGTGTGATCTGGGCAGGCGGGGTAGCCCGGTGCCGGCCGGATGCCTTGGTACTCCTCCTTGATCAGCTGTTCATTGCTGAGGCGCACCGTCTCGTAACCCCACAGCTCTTGTCGCACCACCTCGTGCAATTTCTCTGCGAATGCTTCCGCCAATCGGTCAGCGAGGGCTTTCAGGAGGATCGCACTGTAGTCGTCGTGCGCGGCCTCGAAACGCTTCACGCGTTCGTCCACACCGTGACCCGCGCTTACCGCGAATCCACCGAGGAAATCCGGCGTGCTTTGCGGCGCGATGAAGTCGGCCAACGCGATGTACGGCACACCCGGCGCCTTCTTGCTCTGTTGGCGCATGGTCTGGAAACGACCGATGACGTTGGTGCGGGATGCGTCGGAGTATATCTCGATGTCATCATGCGCAACGGTATTCGCGGGCCAGAGGCCCGCGACCCCATGCGCTTGGATCCATTGCTCCTTCACGATGCGGTCCAACATTTTCTGGGCATCGTTGTAGAGGCGCGTGGCTTCCACACCCACCACGGCATCTTCCAGGATGCGCGGATATTTCCCGGCGAGTTCCCACGCCATGAAGAAGGGCGTCCAGTCGATGTAGGGCACCAGTTCCTTCAGCGGATAGTTGCGATACGTGAAGATGCCTGTGCTCTTCGGAGCCACCGGTGGTTCGGCGTTCCAGTCGATCGTGAACTTCTTCGCACGTGCTTCGGCGATCGGCACATACTCCTTCTCGCGCTGGTTGCCTTCGTACTGGGTGCGCACCTTGTCATACTCGGCGCGGATGTCCACCTCGAAGCGTGCGCGTTCGTTGTCGCTGAGCAAGTTGCTCACCACCGGCACACTGCGCGAAGCATCGATCACGTGTACCACGGGCTTGCTGTAGTGCGGCGCGATCTTCACGGCGGTATGTACACGACTGGTGGTGGCGCCACCGATCAAGAGCGGCAAGTCGAAGCCTTCGCGCTCCATCTCCTTCGCCACGTGTACCATTTCATCGAGTGATGGCGTGATCAAGCCGCTGAGGCCGATGATGTCCACCTGCATCTCGCGGGCGGTCTTCAAGATGGTGGCGCTCTGCACCATCACCCCCAGGTCGATCACCTGCCAGCCGTTACAGGCGAGGATCACGCCCACGATGTTCTTGCCGATGTCGTGCACGTCACCTTTCACGGTGGCGAGCAGGACTTTCTTCGCGCCTTCCTTCTGCGTGCCGATCACTTGTGCGGCTTTCTTCTCCGCCAGAAATGGCTCGAGGTAGGCCACGGCGCGCTTCATCACGCGTGCGCTCTTCACCACCTGCGGCAGGAACATCTTGCCGCTGCCGAAGAGGTCGCCCACTACGTTCATGCCGGCCATCAGCGGGCTTTCGATCACGAGGACGGGGTCCACGTATTTCACGCGGGCCTCTTCCGTGTCAGCCTCGATGTAGTCGGTGACACCATGCACCAGCGCATGTTTCAACCGCTCTTCCACAGTGCCTTCGCGCCACGCGGCTTGGGCGGCAACCACTTCCGCGCTCGGTGCGCCTTTGAACTGTTCAGCGAACGCGACCATACGTTCTGTTGCATCGGGGCGACGAGCGAGCAGCACATCCTCCACGTGTTCCAGTAGGTCCTTCGGAATGTCGTCGTACACACCGACCTGGCCCGCGTTCACGATGCCCATGTCGAGCCCCGCTTTGATGGCGTGGTAGAGGAAAGCCGTGTGGATGGCCTCGCGCACGGGTTCGTTCCCGCGGAAGCTGAAGCTCACGTTGCTGACGCCGCCGCTGGTCAAGGCACCGGGCAGGTTCTGTTTGATCCACCGCACACCTTCGATGAAGTCGATGGCGTACCGGTCGTGCTCGGACATCCCCGTGGCCACGGTGAGGATGTTGGCGTCGATGATGATATCGTGCGGCGCGAAGCCGGCCTTCTGCGTGAGCAGGTCGTAGCTGCGCTTGGCGATGGCGATGCGGCGCTCGAAGGTGTCGGCCTGGCCCTGCTCGTCGAAGCACATGACCACCGTGGCGGCGCCGAGGCGGCGGATGATCTTGGCCTGCCGCAGGAACTCGGCCTCCCCTTCCTTCAGGCTGATGCTGTTGGCGATGCCCTTGCCTTGCAGGCATTTCAGGCCCGCCTCGATCACGCTGAACTTGCTGCTGTCCACCATCACCGGCACCCGCGCGATGTCCGGCTCGGCGGCGATGAGGTTGAGGAACTTGCGCATGGCCTCCACGCCATCGATCATGCCCTCGTCGAGGTTCACGTCGATCACCTGCGCGCCGTTCTCCACCTGCTGGCGGGCCACGGACACGGCTTCATCGTAGTTGCCGTTCTTGATCAGCTTGCGGAAGGCCGCGCTGCCCGTGACGTTGGTGCGCTCGCCGATGTTGACGAAGTTGGAACCCGGGAAGATGCGGAGTGGCTCGAGGCCGGAGTAGGTGGGGATGGACATCGTCAGGAAGACTTCAAGGGAGATTCTGATGCATTGTCGACCAATGCGGGCTTTGGCCTGAACCACTTCACGATGAAGCCGGATAGAATTGAAGCGGGCACGGTAAACCAACCATACATCAAGAGGCTGTAAAGGGTAGTCGCGAATGAGCCAGCGATCACCATTAGAAGATTGGGCGGCGGGTTACCAAGCGAGTCACCCTCGTAAGCCCCGATCAAGTAGAGCACGTTGATCGCCACGCCGAGTATCACGAAGGTGACATAATGCGATGCTGAACCAGAGATCAAGCCAATGACTAACAGATATGGCGTTTCGATCAGTTCTGTGTCGGACAGGAAAGATCTCCACGTAATACCGGCCGTAATGAATGCTGCGATCGGTGCTGCAACCATAAACGCCCAATAACCACTGCCAGTCGCCGTGGTCGTGAGGTGCGCCCCGACGACTACCCCAACGAGAGCATTGAGCACTCCGAAAACGAACCAGTGTTTCATGGCTTCACCATTTGCTCAGGTCATGAGTCACTGCACTCCGCGTGAGCGATTGGAGCGGAAAGCCCACAGACGGCTGAGGCACGAAGCCGTCGAGGACTTGCAGCGGAAAGCGCGACCTGAGGCGCATTTGGCCGAGGGGCACGCCCAAAGAACCACAACACGTATCGGTCATGCTCTTCAACATGGTCATCGGTCGACCCCGTGGGTCGACGCTACGGGTGCGACGATCGGGCGTGGTGCGTGCCGCTTGGCCTCAGCCGCCAGCGCCGCAATATGCTCCGGCGTGGTTCCACAACACCCACCCACCACGTTAACCCAGCCGTTGGCCATGAACTCGCCCACGAGCCGGGCGGTGACCTCGGGCGTTTCGCGGTACTCGCCCATCTGGTCGGGCAGGCCGGCGTTGGGGTAGATGCTCACGCGGCAGGGGCTCTGTTCGGCGATCACCTCCAGGTAGGGCCGCATCTGGGCCGCGCCCAGCGCGCAGTTGAGGCCCATGCTGAAGAGCGGCACGTGCTGCATGCTGATCAGGAACGCTTCGATCGTTTGACCGCTCAATGTGCGTCCACTGGCATCGGTGATGGTGACGCTGCACATCAATGGTACGCGTGTGTTGCGCTCCTCGAACACTTCATCGATCGCGTAGAAGGCGGCTTTCGCATTGAGCGTGTCGAAGATGGTCTCCACCAACAGGATGTCGGCACCGGCATCGAGGAGCGCTTCGACCTGTTCGCGGTAGGCCACCACGAGTTGATCGAAGGTGACGCCACGGAAGCCGGGATCGTTCACATCCGGACTGAGCGATGCGGTCTTGTTCATGGGCCCGATGGCGCCGGCCACGAAGCGCGGCTTGCTCGGGTCCATCGCGGTGTACTTGGCGCAGGCCTCTTTCGCCAGACGCACCGATTCCAGGTTGATCTCCCGTGCGAGGTGGCTGCACTCGTGCTCGGCCTGCGCGATGCTGGTTGCGCTGAAGGT
Organism: Flavobacteriales bacterium UBA7690; assembly: GCA_002482775.1. GTDB lineage: Bacteria > Bacteroidota > Bacteroidia > Flavobacteriales_F > PHOS-HE28 > PHOS-HE28. The sequence continues at coordinate 15,317 of DLGQ01000034.1, forward strand.
GTTGGTCTCCACGATGTCGGCCCCGGCCGCGAGGTATTGCTCGTGGATGGTGCGGATGGCATCGGGCCGCGAGAGCGAGAGCAGTTCGTTGTTGCCCTTCAATAGGATCTTGTGGTCTTCCATGCCTTTCGGATGGAAGTCCTCCTCCGTGAGGCCGAGCTTCTGGATCATGGTGCCCATGGCCCCGTCGAGGACGAGGATGCGCTCTTGGGCGAGTTGTTCGAGTGTCTTCATGGCATTGCTGTTCTCCATCGCGTCCCAGAAAGAAGAAGGCCCCATCCGATGGTCCGGATGAGGCATCAATATTCCCTTGCGGGACTTGCTTCCTGATCGCGGCTCATCTTTCCCCGCCCCGGTTCATTGCCCGGGGTGACGGAGCTGGATTTAGCACCTACCCGATGGATCACCACCGGACGGTTGCCAAGGCTTCACAGGGCCAGTCCCTCTGCCTTTCTGGATAAGCGATGAAAAGAACGTGGCGCGAAGATAGGAGTTGATCGGTGTTCGCGTTCAACGGTACGTTGACGTGACCATTTCCGGATGGTGCGTGCGCAAGTACTCCAAGGCCCTGGCCTCTTCCGCATCGTACACGGCTTTGTCCGATAGAGCCGCATGGCCGCCTCCGGTGGAACTCGCCCAAGCATGATTCGCGTAGGGCGCGATGGCGAAGTGCTCCACTGTCGCACCCGCATTGAACACATCGTGGAACCATTGTGTGCCGATGTCCAAGCCGTACAACGCGCCGAGCGGAACCGCCTTGCCGTGCGGCATGGTCAACGGGCGGGCGCGTTGCAGATCCACTAGCATGCTCCACTCGTTGATGCGGCATTCGGGCAAGGGCCATGGCTGCTGGGGATCGACGACACGATCGTAGTGCGCGGCGCGCGGACCAGGAAACCGTTCAACGAGCTGTTGCCATTCAGCGTAGCCCGGACGGTACGTGGTGAAGCGTTCCGGTGAACACTTCTTGGCGAACGCAGCAGGGCAGTTCCAACACTGTCCCACAGGACCAACAGCTACATGACCGTTGATCGCCTTCAACATAGCGCCGAGAATGTCGGCGTTGTGGAGCACATCGTTGTGCGTGACGAAGAGGTACGGCGCCCTACTTGTTTCCCAAGCATGTTGGTAGCGCAAAGACCTGCGGTAAGCGGACCAGTGCATCAGCCATTTGCTGCGTTGCGGACGTACCCCGAACCAGAACGGGGGTTGATGGATGGTGGCACGAGCGCCCAACATCGAAAGCAACGTACCGAACTCAGCTCCGAAGGGTTGCCGCTTCTCCAGCGTGATATGGATACGACCGATATGCGCACCGGAATGCTTCAGCAACGACATCAGCGTGACCGCCGTTTGATGCGGCTTGCCGTACACGTTGATGGCCACATCGACCTGCGACATGGACGCAAGCTAAGGGCAGCGCTTGGGAACGACGGTCAACGATGCGACCGCGGAAGTGACCGTTGAAGTAGTCGCCTTCACCGTTGCTCGCGCACGGCTCGTCACAACCGACGAGTGACAATAAGTTGGCATTGCGCAACGGTCACATCGGTTGCGCACACGGCCATGAACAAAGCACTACCCTTGGTCGCCATTGCTCTTTGCATCTCTTCCACCGATACGAACGCACAGAACTTCGCGGACCTTGATATCGGAAACGTGCGTGCGCGTTTCCATGCCAATGGCAGCATAGGGACAGATGACAGCGGAGGCCTGCATTTCGAGGTACCCAGGAATTCGGGTATCCATGCCTTGTACGCTTCCGGACTTTGGATCGGTGGGATCACATCTGAGGAACAACTGCGCGTATCCCGGACCTTGTACCCGGATGGTCCTCCCCATTTCCAACCGGGGCCACTATCGTTGACCGGAACTACGACACCACAGGTATCGACGCAATTCGAGCAGGTATGGTCCATTTACGCAAACGATGTTGTCGAACACCTCGCCTATCACCGCTGCTTGGGGGATCCGGAGTGCGATGAAGCCGTTGAATACCCGAACGGCCACACTACTCCTGCTTCTTTCACGCAGTGGCCCGCACACGGTCCGGGTCCGGAATACGCTACAAACCTCGCCCCTTACTACGACTTCAATAGCGACGGGGCCTACGATCCGGAAGATGGCGATGCACCGTGCATCATCGGGGATCAAGCACTTTTCTTCGTGTATAACGATGCCGTTAGTTCCGTGGACCACACGCCGATCGGGTTGGAGGTACAAGCCATGCCTTTCGCTTTCGAGTATGGATCCGATGCGATCCGCAATACGGTATTCGTACGCTACCATCTGATCAACCGCAGCACGCTCACCCTCACAGGAACGCGACTTGGGCTTTTCGCCGACTTCGATCTGGGCTGCTCCAACGACGACTACATCGGGACGGATCCTGGCCGCAATCTGTTCTACACTTACAATTGGGATGATGACGATGAAAGTGGCTGTTCTGGTACGCTTGGATATGGATCACATCCACCAGCGTTCGGAAGCATGTTCATCAAGGGTCCTCTGATCGATGCGAATGGTATGGACGACCCATCAGAGAACCTGCTACCTGCATATAACGGTTCCGGTTTCGGGAATGCGGTCACGGACGATGAACGAGCTGGGCTCACAAATACCGCCTATTGGAACCGAGAGGGGGCCGTTCCGCATGGCCCAGGCAGCCACAACCTCGGTCTCTATAACTTTTTACGTTCGATCTGGGGCGACAACACCAACATAACATATGGCGGCACAGGAGCATCGGCCGCTTCAGGAATACCCACCCACTTTGTCTATCCCGGTGCGGATGATCCGCTCGGCGTAGGTACGAATGGAATTCCTCAAGAACCTTGGTACGACACCACTCATGTCTATCGAGATCGCCGTGGCGTGATGAGCACCGGAGAATTCACTCTTGAACCCGGCGAACACGTCGATATCGTTCTCGCTTTCATCTACGCGCGCGACGAGGACGGCACGGCGCTCGAAAGTGTTGCCGCCCTACAAGCCGCAGCAGATGAGGTGAAATTGTTCTGCGAAGGTCTGCCGCTTTTCGATGGGCCCGAAGAGCAAGGCTTCGCCGGCCAATGCGCCAACTATCCCACGCTCGCCATCGCCGAACGGAACAGGTTCGAAGAGGTCGCCTTCTTCCCAACACCGGCAGGGAACACGGTTTCTGTGCGGCTTCCTGAAAGCAGGATCGCTGGTCAGTTGATCGTGCGCGACGCACTGGGCCGCACCGTGCTGACCCAACGGATGACCCCGCAACGCAACGACCTCGACATGGCCGCGTTGGTCGCTGGTGTGTACACGGCCGAGATCACCTTCGGAACGGCGCACTACAAGGGAACGATCGTGAAGGAGTGATGAAGATGAGAAGACTGCGCTGCACAGCGCGAGGGATCACCGCGCGCTGTGCAGCGTTGACTTGATCACATCAGAAAATTTCAGCCCTGCGCTCCGGCGAACTCCTTGAAGAAGCCCACGATGCGCTTGCGGAACAAGAGGAACAGCAGCACGTAAGGCACCGCCATCAAGTAAAGGATACCCATGTTGAGGCCCTTGCCGATGGCTTGTTCGCCCCCGAAAACATTGCCTGAACCCTCACCGTTCTGCACCACGGCCTTGCACATGGCACACCCTTGTGCCGATGCGAATTCGGGCAACAGCACGGCCAACACGAGCACGAAAGCGAGCAATAGATTGGAACGCATGGTCAGGTGAAGGTAGGTCCGGGAACGGTTCATCACACGTGCAGTAGTACAAAGGTGCCATTCCGCCCGGTATATCCAAATCCGGGATCGACGAGCAACGTGGTCAGTAGTACGGACTGATGAAGATGTACACCACCACACCGGTGACGCTGACATACAACCACACGGGCCAAACCCGTTGGGCAAGCTTCCGGTGAGCAGGGTATTGTGCGGATAGAGCCCTGTAAGCCGTGAGCAGGATGAAGGGCAACGAACCACCGGCGAGGATGATGTGCGAGAAGAGGATGATGTAATACACCACCTTCACCGCACCCGTGCCGCCGAACGTGGTCTCTCCGGCGAAAAGATGGTGCAGGATGTACGAGACCAAGAACAGGACCGAGAGCACCATAGCACTGATCATCACCGCGCGGTGGATGGTCCATCGACGGGTCAGTGCAGTGCCCAAGCCGGTGAGCAAAAGCAAGGTGACCAAGGAGTTGATCACGGCGTTGATCTTCGCGAAGATGTGGATGTCCCACGTGCCGGATGTGGGCACCTGCACCCGGTTGAGCACGACCACCGCGAAGAACACGATGCTGGACAGGATCCAGATCCAGCGCTTGGCCGGTTTCTCTGCGATACTTATCGCCCGTGGCGGAAAGGCTTCGCGCGCGCTCATTGTTCAGCGGCTTCGCGCGCCTCTTTGGCCTTGATGCGTTCCTCCTTCAACAACATCTTCAGGTCGGCGGCGAGCGCGTTCATGCCCGTTGCCGTAGTACCGTCGTAGTAGCCACGGATGTGTTTCTTCTTGTCCACCAACACGAAACGGCCATCGTGTACGAACTGTTCGGCGCTGGTGCTATCCTCCAACGCGCTTAGTAGGTAGCCCGTGTTGCCCATGCGGTAGATGTCCAGCGCGTTGCCCGTAAGGAATTTCCAACGCGTGGGGTCGGCTTCCAGCTTCTTCGCGTATTCATCCAACACCTCCGGCGTGTCGTTCTCGGGGTCCACGGTATGGCTCAGGAACACCACGTCCTTGTAAGCTTCATCATCCAACTTCAACTGCAGCTGTTGCATGTTGATGCTCATGCGCGGACAGATGGTGGTGCATCGTGTGAAGAAGAAATCGGCGATGATGATCTTGCCATCAACGTCTTTCTCCGTAAAGGGCTTTCCGTAACGATCGATGAAGCTGAACGGCGGGATCTCGGTGTAGATGGTGTCCACCACGCTCTTGCCATCGCGCTGCACCAGCACGATCTCCTTCTGGCCGAAATAGGGCAGGTAGTTGAAGGTGTGCTTCACCAAGCCCACCATGGGCGAGAAGAATACGAAGAGCGAAACGACGAATGCCGCTATACCACCCAGGACCAACCACTTGGTCCGCTTGCTGCTAGGCGTGGGCGAGTCGTTCACAGGAAGCGCACCCAGATCTGGTGCACGTAGTTCGACTCGAAGATCGCGATGAAGACCAGGTAGAGGATGAACAACGCGTACGGAAGCAGGATGATCGCGCGGATGTTGCGGCGCTCATCACCCAAGTGCATGAAGGACATCACGATGTAGGTGGCTTTCACCAAGGTGAGCACCACGAAGGTCCATTTCACCAAGTTCCAGCTATCGGGCATCCACTCCTTCCAGTAGGCGCCCAAAGCCACTTCCACCGTGGTGACAACCGCCAAGAACAAGGTTACCAGCCAGATCTTCCGGCGCATCTTACGCCCCACCTCTTCGCTATGGTGTGCGTCGAGGCTGTATTCGATGATGTCGTCGCGCAACATGATCAGAGGAGATAGAAGAAGGTGAATACGAAGACCCACACCAGATCCACGAAGTGCCAGTAGAGACCGACCTTCTCCACCATTTCGTAGTGGCCGCGGCGGTGCATCACACCTTGGATCACCATGATGAGCACGATGAGGTTGATGACCACCCCGCTGAACACGTGGAAGCCGTGGAAGCCGGTGATGAAGAAGAAGAAGTTGGCGTACTGGGGCGGCCCGTACTCGTTGTGGATCATGTTGGCACCATCCACGTAGTTGGCGCGTTCGTTCCACAACTTCAAGGAGGCGTCATGGTCCAGGTGGTGCGCACCTTCCGCTGGCACCAGATAGTGGCGCTCATCGGCCTTCACCAAATGGAAGCCCGGTGCGTTGGCCGGGTCATGTGTGTCGTGCGTGTCGTTGTGTACCCAGAACTTCTCGCCTGCATTGGTGGTGATGTACCCACCACCGCCATGGATGAAGTGGCTCCACTCCCACGCCTGGCTGCCTACGAAGAAGGCACCCCCGATCACGGTGAGGAACAACCACTTGATCACCCCTTTCTTGTCCATCCGGTGACCGGCTTCCACAGCCAGTACCATGGTAACGGAACTGAAGATCAGGATGGCCGTCATCAATGCCACGTAGATCAGCGGATAACTACCCGTGAGACCGGGTAGTGCACGGAACACCTCTTCACCGATGGGCCATACCTCGGTGGTGCTGTGTCGTACGAATCCGTAAGCGGTCAACAGTCCCGAGAACGTCAATGCGTCCGAGACCAGGAAGAACCACATCATCATCTTCCCGTAGCTGATGCTGAACGGGGAGCGGCCGCCGCCCCAAAGGACGTCGTTGCTCAATGCCTTGCTTGCGTCTCCAGCCATGGTAGGGTTTGCGGCCGCAATGTTAGTGAACAAAGACCAAGAACAAAAGGAGGTATATCCACAGCGCACCGAGGAAATGCCAATACATCACCCCGCTCCATAGGCCCACATGGTCGTTGGGCGTGTACCGCTTGCGTAGTGCCATCGCCACCATCACCAATAGGCTCAGCAAGCCGAACACGAGGTGGGCAAGGTGGGCGCCGGTGAGGGCGAAGAAGAAGGAGCTAGAGCTGTTCTTCTGCTCGTCCAGATCGGCGTTCAAAGGCTTTGCACGGGCCACATCCTCGGGGTGGAAGTACTGGTCGCCTTCCTTCAGCAAGGGAACTCCTTGGTAGCGGATCACATAGTCTTCACCGTACACGCCGGTGTTGTCCAATACCTTGCTTACCAAGAAGTTACCGCTCCGAGTAAGCTCTTTCCAGCCTTGGAACTGGCTCCAGGTGAAGACCAGCCCGAGCACCAGCGTGACCACCAAGAACGGGGCTATCACAGCCGACCGTCCCTTGGCCGCTGCCATAAGCGCCAACTGAGCAAGAACACTGCTGATGATGATGGCCACGGTACTGATGATGAAGGGTTGCGGCACCTTCATATCCACCCAATAGCCACCGCTCATGCTCACCACGTAGGCGCTAGTGAGCCCCGCGAAGAACATCACGATGGCGATGATGATGAGCCGGGTGACCTGCTTGCGGGCGCGGGTGTTCCGTTCCTGTAGCTCCTGTTCGGTGAAGGGCTCCTGCATCATAGCGTATCCAGCACGTAAGCGATCTGCACCAGGGGCAGGTAGATGAAGCTGGCGAACATCAATTTGCGGGCGTCCTTCTTGTCCTGCGAAAGGAAGAGGCGAACGGCAGGCACTACCATGATAAGTCCACCGAGCACGGCAACGGCCATGGCGGTGGGGCCAACGAAATCGAAGACCCACGGCAACATGCCCACCGGGATCACGAACAAGGTGTAGAGCAGGATGGTGGCGGAAGCGGCACGGTCCGGTGAGCGGCCACCCGGCAACAGGCGGAAACCGGCTTTGGCGTAATCCTCATCCAAGACCCACGCGATGGCCCAGAAATGCGGGAATTGCCACATGAACTGCATGGCGAAAAGCAAACCAGCACCCAGATCGAACTGACCCGTGGCAGCTACATACCCCAACATGGGCGGGAATGCACCCGGAAAGGCGCCTACGAACACGGCCCACGAGCTGAGCTTCTTCATGGGCGTATACAGCGCCACGTACATGAACAAGGAGATGAAGCCGAGGATGCCGGTGAGCGGGCCGAACTGGAGCCAGAGCATCAGCGTGGCCGCGCCCGCAGCGACGAAGGCTACCACGATCGCTTCCGAGGAGGACAACACCCCACGTACCAAAGGCCGGTCCGCAGTACGCTTCATCAGCCCATCCTCGCGCACTTCCAACACTTGGTTGAAGGCGTTGGAAGCGCCGGTGAGCAAGGTGCCCGCGATGCACAAGCCCAACAAGCCCATCCACGAGAACGTTCCCGCAGGAATGGCGAATAGGTAACCCAGCACCGCGCTGAACACCACCAACGAGGCCAGCCGAAGTTTGAACAGGATCGCGATACCCCGCAGCTTGGTGCCGAAATTGACCGAAGTGATGGTGCCCGTGCGTTGCAAGATCCTACCCCGATGATCGCTACCGATCCTCCGAAGGCGCGGCAAAAGTACCGATCGTCACGGAACGGCAAGTACCTTTTTCAGCCCGCTGCCCGAAACCTATTGCAGGGTGTAGCGCACCACCTGTTCCGGGTGTCGGTCGCGGAAGTAGCACAGCAGGCCCAAGCGCACGAAATTGGTGGTGTAGACAGGGCCCCAAGCGGGTTGGTGCGAACGGAAGGTGTAGGCCAGTTCCAGCCGGGTGGCCGAGCGTGGATCCACGGTGTAGCCCGCCCGTACTTCCGTGTGCAGCAAGGTCTGCTCGCGGAAGTCGCCCATGCGGTAGCCGAAGTTGACGTAAGCCCCATCGGCACCGCGCGTACGTTCGCTTTCCGGACGGAAGATGTTGTTGCCACGGCTAGCTGTGCTGTCGCTTCCCATCCAGGCCATGCTGGCGTGCAGGGTGAAGTTCCAGGCTCCGCGCACCAGATCGCCTTGGGCGAGCACCTCGTGTACGTTCGATCCATACGGGTGGGCCAAGGGCTGCCCCATGTGGGCGTAGTTCTGGCGCGAGTCGCTGTGGGTGTAAATGAACGGGCGGATGTAGTTCCACTCGCCGCGTAGCTGAAGGCCCTTCACCCCGAAGGCTTCGTAAGCGTTCACCCCGATCTGCACCGCTTGTTTGTTGCCCCACCAACCCGCCCGGTTGCGGATCTGCTTGGCGATGAACTCATCCAACATCAACTGGCTGTAGAACAATACGTGCTTGCCCGCCTTCACGTTCACGGCGAAACCCAGCGAAGCATTGTCCGGCGATCCCATCCTGTATTCCACGGGGCGGTAGAACAACACCGGGTTGAGGTAGTTGATGTCGAACCCGCGCGGGTATTGCTCGCTACCGGCGGACCAGATCACCGCTTCGAACAACGCCAGATTGATCCGCTTGCTGGCGTTCCACGAGAGGTAGTGCATGCTAGCATACTTCCGGTGGAAATCCGATGCTACGCCCTTCGCCCCACGGATATCGTTGAGCATGGAGAAGAGGTTCACGTACTTGATGCGCCATACCGTGGTGCTGATACGCAGGTACGGATAGCTGTACGCCTCATCGGAAAGGAACAAGGAGCGGTAGCCTTCGCCGAAGAAATTCTTGCCGCGCCCCAAGGTGATGTTGATGTACTTGTGCGCATCCCAGCTCACGTGGGCGTTCCAGTCGTAGTGCATTACGGCAGTTCCCTCGCCACGCGCGTAGCCTTCGCCGGCCGTGACCTGGGTGGCCCGGGCGAGCGAGTCCAGATACCCCGGCAAACCTTCGCCCCAGCCTTGCACATCGAAATGGAAGTTGAGCTTCTGCCCGGCATCGATATCGGTCCAAAAGCCCGCCCCACTGCGGTAGCGCACGCCCGAGCTCGTGCCCGATTCGTAGCCGCCGTTCGCCTCCAGCAAGGGCCCCCAACGGAACTTGCGCCCGTTGCCGATCCCGGCCCAGCGGTCAAGTATCGCCAGCTTGGCTTTCGGCAGAAGGCTGTCCGCTTTCAGCCCCGTGCGCAAAGTGGTGCTGGCATACGGACGAACCGCCGTATGCACATCGGAACCATAGGCTTGCAGGCCCCGCGCATAGGGCCGTTCCACCTCCCGGCTCACCGGCGACCAGCCCGTTTGTGCCATGCACGAAGCCGCGCAGAGCGAAGCCACGACCAACGATCGCACCCGTTTCATTGACCGTTGCGCTTGGGCCACACGAAGGGTAGCATCGCCATGGCGAAGGCCGATGTCCCCAGTACCATCAACCCGATGTTCGGGTGCCAGGCCCGGGTGACCAGGCTGAGCGCGATCACCGCGATGGCGTACAGGTAGAGCAGCCCGGTGGTCTTGCGGTGGCCGATCTTCATGTCCATCAGCCGGTGGTGGATGTGGTTGCGGTCCGCAGCGAAAGGCGATACACCGCGCGACATGCGGTAGACGAAGATCCGCAAGGTGTCCACCAGCGGATAGGCGATCACCGCCATGGCGAAGATCGGCGTAGGGATCTGCCGCAGGTAGCTGGGCAACCGGCTGGTATCGTGGTCCACCACCTTCATGGCGAGCACCGCGATAATGGCACCGATGATCAGCGAACCACTGTCGCCCATGAAGATGCGTGCCGGATGCCAGTTGAACACGAGGAACCCCACCAGTGCGCCTGCGAGAACGAAGGCCAGCAACGACAGTGCGATATCCCCCGCGAGGAAAAGCCACATGCCGTAGGTCACCGCAGCGATAAGGCCTATCCCCCCTGCGAGGCCATCCACACCATCGATCAGGTTGAAGGCGTTCACCAGCACCACGTAAACGAAGAAGGAGAGCGCGATGCTCACGTATTCCGGTAGCTCGTACACGCCGAAGAGCCCATGCATGTCCTCGATGCGGATGCCCGCCATCATCACCAGGATGTAGCCCACTACCATGTGGCCCACCAACTTCTTCACCGGCGAGAACCCGATGATGTCATCCTTCACCCCGATGAAGAACAACAACACCATGGCCGCGATCACGAACTTGAAATCCTTGTACGCATCGCCCATGGCGAAGTACATGGTCTTGTAGTTGGACATGTCGTTCCCCAGCACGGCAGCCTTGGGGAACCACAACGCATAGCTGAAGATGACGGAAGCGAAAATGATGATGCCGCCAATGGTGGGCACGCTCCGGTGGTGCACCTTACGCTGGTCGCCGGGCTCATCCACCAGGTGTTTCATGCGCGCCACCTTGATCAGCGACGGCATGGTGAAGAGCACCACCAGGAACGAGGTGATGCAGCCGAGCAGGATGATGTAGCCGTGTTCCTTCACGCGTGGTTACTGGTCAAAGATCGTAATACCGGTTGAACAGGTTCGTGCGGATGCCCACATAGGCGAAGGTGCTCTGCTGGTTGTCGGCGCTGTTGGTCAAGCTACGCCGCTGCAGTCCTACGTACATCCGCAGGTTGGTGTGCGGGTTGAACAGGTAGCTCACGTTGGCATCCACGTAGGTCAACTGCTGGGTGAGGGTACCCCCGGGCGCTGCGATGTCCGGCTTCAGCAGGCTGCTGCCGATGTTGCCCGTTGCCGTGCTATCGCGCCGGTATTCGCCCAGTACCACCTTCACCTGCCCCACCACCCTGCCGAAACCCGCATCCGCGATGGCCACCACCTCGTTGAAGTTGGCGCCGAACGGGTGTGCCAACGGCAGCCCCACATGTTTGTAGGCCAGCTTGGAGGGGGTGTTCATGTACATGAACGGGGTTGCCGCATTGTACTCCACTTGGAGGTGAAGGTCCTTGCGGATGATGTCGAACCAACGCATGCCCGCCTGGTAGGCGTACCGGTCGGTGCCCGGATCATCCGTGGCGAACTGGCCGTAGACGTATCCCTTGTCGCTGATCTTCACACGCAGGTCCATGCCCACCAGGCTCTTCTCCTTCCCGTGGAACCCGCGTACCAAGGAGTTCACGCCGATCACCGGGTTCAGCTCCAGCGGATCGAAGGGCTGCACACCGTCGGCATCGATGGTCTCGAACAACGTGGCCTCGAACAGCCCCACCTGCACCGGACCAAGGTTCACGCTGGCATGGTTGAACCGGCCGCGCATCCAGTAGAACAGCGATTCGCTCGATTCGCCCGTGGGCAACCGGTCCTCGTCCAGCGCACCACTTTGCAATTTGCTCAACCAGGTGGTGTACTGGAAACGCTTGTTCTTGGTGAGGGCACTGAACTTCAAGAACGGTGCTGAAACGGCATGGTCGCTCAGGAGCACCGAACGGTAGCCGTGCCCTACGAAATGCCTGCCCTGCCCGAACTGCACGTTCAACCACTGCACCGGCGAGTAGGAGACCGTGCCCTGCGACCAACCGTAATCCAGGATCTGCGTCTGCTTCAGTTTCGTACGCCCTTGGCCGGACATGACACCGGTGCCCACCGCTTGCAGGAGGATGTACTGCGGAAGTGTCGCCTGGTGCTCGTGGATCATCGTCTGGAACGAGATCTTGGACCCGATATCGCCGGTGATGTACACCCCACGCACGTTGCTGAAATAGAAGTTGGTGTCCGCATAAGCGGTGCGGTCCCCCAGGTCCTTGCCGTACTCGAACTGGAACAACGGATCGGCGGTGAACTTGAAGTCCTCCCCCTTGATCTCCAAGAAATGGTCGCGGAAGATGCGCTCGGTGATCCAGTAGTAGTACTTGGAACTGTCCACGCGGTGCCCCATCACATTGGTGAGGTCCGCCCGGCTGGTGAGAACAGGCTTCAACCCGCTATGCACCAATGCCGACCGAGCCGCCGCATTGCGCTCCACATCGGTATAGAAGTCGCGCTGCAGCGGAACATCCTGCTGCTGCGCCGTGGCACCCACCACCTGTAGTGCCAACGCGCACACCAGCATTACCCTATTGACCTCCCGGAGCATGACCGGCCGAAGGTAGGGGGATGGGGTGGATGGATAAGGCGCGTCTTTCGGGCGTTGGATCATGTACCTTCAGCGGGTACATTCCAAGCCTGATGCATATGACCAGTCTCCGGGGCTTACTCCGTCGTTGTTCGTACAGATAATTCTGCGCAGGTGGCCAAGTTCATCATCCAACGCTAAACGTCATGAAGGGATGGGCCGTAGGTGCGTTCGGTGCATTGATCCAATTCGTTTCTGGCCAACCCCTCATTGCACAATGGGAAACGGTCGGCGGTGGCACTAGCCGTTTCGTCCGTGTCTTTCGTATGGACACGGCGGATCAATCGCTGCTGATCGGAGGAGCATTCCCCTATGTGCAAGGGAATACCATCCGTGCAAATGGCATCGCCCGGTGGAGCGGATCGGATTGGAGCGTGGATGGTTTTGTTGATGGCAGTGGTGACACGACTTTAGGTGGGTTGCCTTACCAGCCTGTCATCTCCATCGCCGCCCGTGGTGACACTTTATTCGTAGGACATATCGCAGAATCTTGGCATCAGGACACGGACATGGGCTATGCGGCCATGTTGGTGAACGGCGTGTGGCAACCTTGCGGGAACCCCAACAGCATCTTCATGTTCTTGGAGGCGGAGGGGCGCCTGTTCAGTGGGGGCACGCACGACAGCTTGTACAACGCCTATGCACCGGGCATCAAGGAATGGCGCAATGGTGCCTTCCAAGCCATGCCCAACATGCCCTTCACCTCCATGGTCTCGGTGTACGAGGTTACCTATTGGCAAGGGCAGTTCTATTTCGTGGGTACGTTCAACGCCCTGGGGTCGCCGCGCATCATCGCCTTCGATGGTGTGGACCAATGGAACCCGGTGGGTACGGGTGTAGGCGGGGGCTATTTCCTGGAAGCCGTATGCGGTTTCGGTGACTCGCTCTACGTGGGTGGTTTCGTGCAGGAAGGTGCCAATGTGCAGAGCCGCCATATCCAGATCTGGGATGGATCCTCTTGGAAACCCTTCTTCCCCCAAGTGGAGTTCATCGACACCGTGCATGACCTGTTCGTCCACGACGGCAGCCTTTACGTGAACGGCGTACACCATTGGGTGGGTGAGCAGACCGAATACGGGATCCTGCGTTTCGATGGCCGCGAACTGTGCAGCATCGGCGGGCCGCGCGACAATGGCGCCAGTGCCATGACCGTTTTCCAAGACCACCTCTACCTGGCCAACCACCACCTACCCGGGATAGAGTACCAGTTCATAGGCAAATTGCCCCTCGCGGGCTTGGTTCCCGACCGCTGCGCGGATGTGGCCAATACCGTGGACGAGTCCGGAAAAGAGGAAGGCCGGTTGATGCCGTTCCCCAATCCGGCCCATGGCAGCGTCACGGTACATTCCCCTGCACCCCGCAGCGTTGTTGATCTGGAACTGGTGGATGCCGCTGGCCGCGTGATCCGGAGCGAACGGCATCCACCTGCGGAACGCATCGTGCTCGCCGTGGAAGAACTGCAACCGGGATCCTATCTCCTTGTACTGAACACGAACGGCGCCCGATACCGAGCGCCGTTCATCAAACAGTAAAGCGCCGGTTCACACCTTCGCCAGCTCGCTCTGGGCGAATTCGGCGTACACGCTGGTGATGCCTTCACGCAGGCCGATGCGGTGTTTCCAGCCCATGTTGTGCAGGCGGGATACGTCCATCAGTTTGCGGGGCGTGCCATCGGGCTTCTCGGTGTTCCACTTGATGACGCCGGGGTAGCCCACCACATCCTGGATCAGCTCGGCGAGCTCCTTGATGGTGAGGTCCTCGCCGGTGCCGATGTTCACGAACATCTCCTCGTCGTAGTGCTGCATCAGGTGGAAGCAGGCGTCGGCCAGGTCGTCCACATGCAGGAACTCCCGACGCGGGCTGCCACTCCCCCACACTTCCACGGCGGGTGCATTGGTCACCTTGGCGGTGTGGAACTTGCGGATGAGCGCAGGCAGCACGTGGCTGTTGTTGAGGTCGTAGTTGTCGTTGGGCCCGTAGAGGTTCGTGGGCATGGCGCTGATGAAGTTGCTGCCGTACTGGCGACGGTAGCTCTCGGCCAGCTTGATGCCCGCGATCTTGGCGATGGCGTAAGGCTCGTTGGTCTGCTCCAGGAAACCGCTCAAGAGCGTTTCCTCCTTCAGCGGCTGTGGGGCCATCTTCGGGTAGATGCACGAAGAGCCCAGGAACAGCAACTTCTTCACCCCGTTCTCGTGCGCATGGTGGATCACGTTGCTCTCGATCATCAGGTTCTCGTAGAGGAATTGCGCGCGGTACACGTTGTTGGCGTGGATGCCGCCCACTTTCGCCGCTGCGAGCACCACGTGGTCCGGCTTCTCCTGGGCGAAGAAGTCGCGCACGGCGCTCTGCTCCTTCAGGTCCAGTTCCTTGCTGGTGCGGGTGATGATGTTGGTGTAGCCATCCTTCTGCAGGCGGCGCACGATGGCGCTGCCCACCATGCCGCGGTGGCCTGCGATGTAGATCTTGTCGGTCTTGTTCATCTGTCAGTATGGTTGGGGCAATGAATGCATCGCCCTTGCAGAGCAAGAGCGATCGCGAAGCGATCACTCTTGCTCATGCAGGATCTTATGCCCGCCTTTCTTCAGGTAAACGTCGCGCTTGAAGAGCTCCAGATCGCTCTGCACCATCTCGTTCACCAGCGCTTTCAGATCGTATTTGTGTTTCCAGCCGAGCACGCGCTTGGCCTTCGCGGGATCGCCTTCCAAGTGGTCCACTTCCGCCGGGCGGTAGTAGCGCTTGTCGATGGCGACGACGATCTTGCCGGTCTTCTTGTCGATGCCTTTCTCGTTCACCCCTTTGCCTTTCCAGTCGAGCTTGATACCCACTTCGGCGAAGGCGAGATCGATGAAGTGGCGCACCGTGTAGGTCTTGCCGGTGGCGAGCACGAAGTCGTCTGGCTTCTTGGCTTGCAGCATCAGCCACATGCCTTCCACGTAATCCTTGGCGTGGCCCCAGTCGCGCTTGGCATCGATGTTACCGAGGTACAAGGTGCTTTGCAGGCCGAGCTTGATCTTGGCCACGGCACGCGTGATCTTGCGCGTTACGAAAGTCTCCCCACGCAAGGGGCTTTCGTGGTTGAAGAGGATGCCATTGCAGGCGAACATGCCGTAGCTCTCGCGGTAGTTCTTGGTGATCCAAAAGCCGTACAGTTTTGCTACGCCATAAGGGCTCTTCGGGTAGAAGGGCGTTTCCTCGTTCTGCGCGCGCGGCAGCACACCACCGTACAACTCGCTGGTGGAGGCTTGGTAGAATTTCGTCTTGTTCTCCATGCCCAGGATGCGGATGGCCTCCAGGAAACGCAGGGTGCCGATACCGTCGGCGTTTGCCGTGTACTCGGGCATTTCGAAGCTTACCGCCACGTGGCTCATCGCCGCCAGGTTGTAGATCTCGTCCGGCTGGATCTCCTTCACCAGACGGAGGCAGTTGACACTGTCGGTGAGGTCGCCGTAGTGCAGGTGGAAGGGACGACCCTTCTCGTGCATATCGTGGTAGAGGTGATCGATGCGGTCCGTGTTGAACAACGAACTACGACGCTTCACCCCGTGGACCTCGTAGCCTTTGCTCAGCAGAAGTTCGCTCAGGTATGCGCCGTCCTGGCCGGTGACACCGGTGATCAGGGCCACTTTGCGTTTGCCCTTCGCAGGGGCCTTGGTGGCTTTCGGCTTCTTGGCAGCGGCCACCTTGCTTGCGGCGGGTGCGGCTTTCTTGCTCGTGGAGCGAGTGCGTGTCTTTGTCATCAGTTGTTATTGGACGATGAACCAGTTGTTCACCAGTTCGTTCTTGTTGTAACGCATAGGTGCGTCGGTGGTCACATCGATGAGTTGTTTTCCCGCTTCGGAACAGATGATCTGCCCGGCAGCGGTATCCCACTCCATGGTGGGTGCGTAGCGTGGGTAAACATCCGCGGCGCCTTCGGCCATGAGCCCGAACTTAAGGGCACTTCCGAGGAAAGCGAACTCCACGTTGCCGTTCTCCTCCCGTTTCCGCTGGATGAAGGCTTCCGTTTCCGGGCTGCGGTGCGAGCGGCTGGCCAATATGGTAAAGGCGGCGCGGGGTTCCGCAACGGGCAAACGGGTGGACATGGCGACGCGTTCATACGCCGGAACGGCTGCGCGGGTTGCCGCTGCGTGCTGGCGGTGCGCGCCCCCGCCCTTCCACGCGAAGTACAGCACGTCGTGCACCGGCCCATGGATCACTCCGGCGATCGGTGTGGCGTTCCCCAGCACACCGCCCGGCAACTCATCGCGTTGCATCAGGGCGATGTTCACCGCGAATTCGCCGTTGCGCTTCACGAATTCCTTGGTGCCGTCCAACGGATCCACCAACCAATAATGCTCCCACGACTGCCGTTGCTGGAACGGCAGGTGCGCCCCTTCTTCGCTCAGCACCGGAAGGCCCGTGCTGGCCAGCGCACGTTCGATGGCCGTGTGGGCCTGCCGGTCCGCCAAGGTCACCGGTGAACGATCGGTCTTGAGTTCCACTTCGAAGGGGCCTGCATAAACCTCCATGATGGCCTTGCCCCCTGCGAACGCGGCTTTGATGGCCACTTCGACCAAGGATAGCAAGGCGACTTCGGTCATGAACGCCGTAAAGGTAACCGCACCTTGCGGGGGGCTCCACCCCGGTGCATCGAGCTATCAACCATGGCCGTGGGATAGTTCCGGAAAGCGAACGGACCCGTCCCGGAGAATTCCGGAAGGGTCCGTTCCACAAGCGCGGTGCGCTATCAGGCTTTGCCCATGATCTTGAACATCCCGGTGCCGCAAGTGGGGCACGTGCCCTTCATGGCTTTCCGGCCATTGGCCATGATGTTCTCCTTGGGGTCTTTCATGTCGCGCTTCGCTTTACACTTCACGCAATAGGCTTCAACTGCTGCTGCCATTGTTTCCGGGATTGGGGGGTTTGACGAGGACAAGGTAGCCCCGCCGTGGGGGCCCACCACCCGTGTTGCGCCAACAGGTTTTCAACAAGTGGGCCGTGGCAAGGTCCGAATTCAGGGGGTGACCCATTCTATCCTGCCCACGTTCCGCACATTGCGCGAGTGGCGAAGATCTTCTGGAACAACCAGTTGGAACGGTCCGTAGTGCGCATCCAGCGGGTGTCCATCACGTTCCAAGGCCAGCAGAACGGGCTGCACCTTGAAGGTACTGTCCAGCTCCATCGCACCCAGCACCGCGACGAATCCATCCTGCGCGGTGACCTTCACCGCTGCCGCTGTGCGGGCATGTTTGTCCATCGCAGCGATGGTTGGACATGCCTTGTTCAATACGCGCTGAAGGAGTGGGCCACCATAGTGGTGCGACTCCCCATCCTTTGAAATGACGGTAGCCGTATGCTGAGGCAAGGAGCGTAGCTGTTCCAGACTGATCGATACATCACAACCCGACGCTTGAATAATGCGCACGGTGGCTGTATCCATTTGTGCGGTCGCCATCGCGGCGACCAGGACGATGGAAAGTATGAGGGACGCCGCACGCATGGCCAAGTCTATTCAATTCTAAAGCAAAGAACGCTGCTGGATCGGATGAGATGGTCAGCAAAGTCGGGTTCCATTCGGCACAGGGCGCTCCAGCGCGGCCAACACGATGTCCCCGTTCGCATCGGCGAAACCCGTTACCAAACACTGGCTCATCACACTGCCGATCTGCTTCTCCGGGAAGTTGATCACCGCGATCACTTGCCGCCCGATCAGTTCTTCCTTCGTGTAGTGCTTGGTGATCTGCGCACTGCTGCGCTTCACCCCGTGCGGACCAAAATCGATGGTCAACACATAGGCCGGTTTGCGCGCGTTGGGCAGATCCTCAGCGGCAAGCACTGTTCCTGCGGACACGTGTACTTTCTCGAAGTCGGACCAGGTGATGGGTTCCATGCACGAGCAAAGAAAGGGCCTGCTGCTCGGCTGTCAAGCCACGCCCTGTCGCTCCTTGTATTCCGCGTGAAGCCCGGTGTGTTTCACCCAGAAAGCCGGTGATGTGCGACCGTTCAAGTGCTCCACCAGGATATCCAGGTGCGTGTGCCAACCACCGGAAACACCGAGCAGATCGTTCTGGTTGGGCAAGCGATGATGGGTCAGTACGAGCAATACTTCTTCACCTTGTTCGCTCAGTTCGAAGACCACTTCGGATAACGCCTCGGCACGCGCACCCCACGTGTAGCCGAGCACCTTCGGTGGTTCGCACCGCGTGATGGTGGCCGTCATGCTGTGCCCGTTCTTGTAACGCTCCGGTGCTTCACTCGGCGCTGCATCGAGGTTGCTGTGCAGCCAGTTCAGGTGTGCTTCGCCGCCCACGCGGAGCTCCATGTCTCCGCTCGCGAGCCACTTGGAACGTTTATCCGATTCGGTGAGATACGCCCACACACGTTCGATGGGGCCGGGAAGTAGGCGCTTGAACTGGATGGTGTTAGGCGCGATGAGAGTTCCGTATTTGTCCATGGTAGAGCCGTGTTGGTCGTTCACTTTTTGTTGGCGTCTTCCTCGCGCAAGAGTTTCTCAAGCGCATCCAGGCGCGAGCCCCAGAAGTGCCGTGTCTGTTCGATCCATTGTGCTGCAGCATCCAGTGGCTCGGCGCGGTAACTGAGGTAGTGGTCGCGGCCCACCTTGCGGCGTTGCACCAGCTTGGCACGCTCCAGCACAAGGATGTGTTTGCTCACCGCGTTCAACGACATCTTGAAGGGTTGCGCCACATCGGTGACGCGCGCTTCTCCCGAAGAGAGGCGTTGCAGGATCGCGCGCCGCGTGGGGTCGGCGAGCGCGAGCAGGGTGCGGTCAAGCGTTCGTGGGGCGGACATGTCCGATGGTATCCATATGGGTGCGCGCGGTGGTGTCCGGCAGGCCTGCGCCTTCGGTGATCAGTTTGAAGAGGCTTTCGCCGATGAAGTAGTTCCAGCCCTGCTCGCATTGATCAAAGCACTCCACTTGTGGCGTGAGGCCGATGTGCGTGAAGGTGAGTTGTATGCCTTCGTTCGTTGATGCGATCTCGAAGGCGAGCTGTGTGCCCTTCCATTCTTCCAGGTCCTTCAACCACGGCAGGTGGCTTTCGGTGACCAACCATACGATGCGCTTGCCGGGACTGGCTTCCGTGACGCGCTGTTTGGTCAGGTGGACATCACCGAACTGCACCGTGAACTCATCCCCCGCGGCATTGGCGCTTCCATCAGTGTTGATGGTCCACCAGTCGCTAACGCGCGTGATGGCTTCGTAGACCTGCTCCGGTGTTGCCTGCACGGTGAACCGGTATTGGTAATCAGTGGCGTTCATGGGGGCAAATATATTCAACCATTTGGTTGAATGTCAAGCCAGCCCGACACCAGCTCTGCCACGCACCTCCTGCTGGAACGTTACTTGCCCTTTACGGGCTCCGGAGCTTCGATAGGCTTCAGGGAACCCACCGAGAACGCTGCTTCACCATTGCCAGCTCGTGGATCGTAGCGGAAGCCGAACGGCTCTTCCGTGCTGAGCCCTTCGGTCTCGGCGGTGCCCATCCCGGCTTTCGTTTTCAGCACGAAAGCGAGTGCGGTGATCCGCTCATCCTTGCGTTCCAGGCGCGTATAGGTGAGTTCCAAGCCGTTCGCCTTCGCCTCTTCCTGGATGCGCGTCAAGTCGGCCTTTTCCATGTCCGGCCGGAAGATGACCTCCATGGCGCCACCCTGTGCGGACGCGCCGAGGGCGAGCAGGAACAAGAAAGGAATAGCGAATGTGCGGTGCTTGGGTCGGTTCATGGGAGTAGGTGTGTATCGTGGAATGAAGGTAACGCTTCAACGGAGATCACATCAACAGCAAACCCAAGTAACGTTCTGCCGGGTGGTGCGTCTTTTGTAGCCATGATCCCATCCGTGAAAAGATCCGTCCTCGCCCGGACCATCGCACCACTGCTGCTGTTCGTGCCTTTCAACAGCTGCCAAGCGCAACAGCCGGAAGACCATACGAGCAAGATCGAACGTTTCCTGTCCGAAGCCCATTCCCGTGGACAATTCAACGGTGCGGCGCTCGTGTATGCGGATGGGAAGGTGATCCATGAATGTGCGTTCGGCATCCGCAGCATCGACCCAGTGGACTCGCTGGACGTGAATTCCCGATTCCGGTTGGCGTCTGTGAGCAAGCAGTTCACAGCAATGGCCATCATGCTGTTGAAGGAGCAAGGCAAGCTGAAGTACGATCAGGACATCCGCGACTTCCTCCCTGAACTGCCCTATGTAGGAATGACCATCCGGCACTTGCTGCATCATACTTCGGGTTTGCCGGAATACGAACCGATGATGGACCAGCACTGGAAGCCGGAGTTGAAGTATGATGATCCAGCCCGCTACTCCAATGGCAATGCCGACGTGATCAAGATGCTCGTGGAGCTGAAGCCGCCCGTGCTTTTCAAACCCGGTGAGCAGTGGGCGTACAGCAACACCGGTTACAATTTGCTCGGCACCATCGTGGCGCGCGCCTCTGGAATGTCCTTCGCGGAATACACGCAGAAATACATTTTCGATCCGGCCGGAATGTCGCACTCCTCCTTCTACGACTTCGTGATCGGCACCGATCCGAAGATGCCGGACCGCGCATATGC
>DLGQ01000034.1:36307-97134 GCA_002482775.1 Flavobacteriales bacterium UBA7690
CGTACCGACCTGAGCCCCGCGGATTCGCACTACCTCAACCTCGGCATGGGCGAGGATGGCGTGTATTCCACCGTGGGCGATCTCTTGAAGTGGGACCGCATCCTCTACACCGACAAGCTCGTTGCCACGGCCATAAAGGAAGAAGCCTACAAGCCGGGTGTGCTCAACAACGGCGATACCACGGACTACGGTTTCGGCTGGCACTTGGAACGGTCACCCACCGGTAAGCGGGTGGTCAGTCACTCGGGCGGCTGGCTCAGTTTCACCACCTTCATCTACCGCGCCATCGACGAGGACAAGTGTTTCGTGGTGCTGATGAACAACTCCTCGAAGTACTTCTGGCCGATCGTGGAGGGCGTGAAGAGCATCCTCTATGACAGCACCTACGCGTTGCCCGCCCTCTCCATCCGCGAGGTATTGGGAAAGGACATCGCCGAGAACGGTGTGGAGCACGCCATAGCGCTATACAGGTCCTTGAAAGCTGAACGCGCCTCGGAGTTCCACATCACCGAGGGCGCACTGAACATCCTGGGGTATGAACTGCTCTGGGCCGACCGTGTGGATGACGCTGTGGCGATCCTGAAGCTCACGGTGGAGGAGTATCCGAACTCGGCCAATGTGTACGATAGTTATGGCGATGCCTTGCTCGCGAAAGGCGATACGGTGAACGCGTTGGCGAACTTCAAGAAGGCGTTCGCGATGGATGCGACGCTGACGGCGACGAAGGAGAAGATCGATGCAATTGAGAAGTCCGACGTGCCGATTCGGAAGTGATGGCTCCCGTTGTGCAGGGACCACTGCTTGAGACCCCGGTGCATAGGTCTAAGGTTCATCGTGATGACCCCGAAAAGAAACGCGGCTTGCACGATTCTGCCCAGAAAGTCGGCAGCTTCAAATCTTGATATGCATTGTGGTTCGACCAACCAAAACCTGTATCCGGTGCAGTATCAATGAGTTCAACTTCATACTGACGTCCCCATTGGAAGAAGTCAGGACCGTAACCTTCAGGACACCGGAAGACAATCACCAGACTGTCACCATCGGACCTGAGCATTTCGCTTTGTGTCACTTTGAAGAGCATTGCGGATTCGAATGCCACGAGGCCGCAAAAGGGCGTCAATCGTGGTGGTCCGATCAGCTCAACAGTGCAAGACTTTGCAATTATGGCCTCCGGAGGGTTGGTCCAAGTGACCCTGGAGGTCCATGCCAAGCATAGAATTGCAGGAAGAGCAGAATACATCATAGTCCGCTCAATACCCCCCGCCCCCACCCTGCCCCTTCTCGATCGGGTGCCAAGTGGTCTTCACCTCTTGTGTGTCGAGGATCATGTAGGGTGATTGCACTTCTTCACTGTTCCAATCAGAAACCTTCGGATACACCACACGCTTCAGGTTGCAGGTGGCTTCGGTCTCCAGCATCACGCGCTCTTCTTTCGTGGCGGCATCCACCACCACGGCATTGATGTCCATGTGCGTTACCATCGGCTTCAGTAATTCGCTGCGGTAGCCGGTCATCAGGTTCACCACACCGCCGGGCAGGTCGCTGGTGGCGAGCACTTCGGCAAAGGTGACAGCGGGCAACGGTTTGCTTTCACTGGCAATGACCACGCAGGTGTTGCCGCCGGTGATCACCGGTGCGATCATGCTCACGAGACCGAGCAGACCTGATGTGTTCGGTGACATCACCCCAACCACACCCGTGGGCTCTTGGATGCTGAAGTTGAAGTGGCTGCTGTTCGTGGGGTTCACGCTGCTGTAGACGGCCTGGTACTTGTCGCACCAACCGGCGTAGTATACCCAGCGGTCTATCGCAGCGGCCACTTCCCGTTCGGCTTGCTTCTGCGTTGACCCGTGTAGCATCAACTCATGCACGAACTGTGCACTGCGGCCTTCCAGCATTTCGCCGATGCGGTAGAGGATCTGCCCGCGGTTGAAGGCGCTGCGACCAGCCCATCCGCTAACTGCTCCGCGCGCGGCGATCACCGCATCGCGCACATCCTTGCGACTGCTGCGGCAGATGTTGGCCAGCACTTCACCGCTCGCGCCTTGGGGTTGGTAATAGCGGCCACTCTCGGTGCGCGGGAACTTGCCGCCGATGAAGATCTTGTAGGTCTTCATCACGGGAATGCGCTCCGCCTTTGCGGCTGATCCGTTCGCACTGTGGCCGTTCAACGATGCCTTCGCGGCGGGCTTGGTGATGGTCTTGCTCATAGGTCCCGGACCCTACCGGTCCGTGGTAGCCAAAGCTACGTTAGCGGCGTCTACGTTGGTCGCGTTTCAGCGCGCGATGATGAACCGGCCGGTCTGTCGGGCTGTGCCGTCATCCAACACGAGCGCGTAGAGGCCCGTGGGAAGTGCGCTCACATCGATCGTTCCGAACGCACGCCCTGTATCCACCGTTGCACCTCGGCCGTCGAGGATCGTGTAGCGGATCTGCGCTGGCACATCGATCCAAAGCACATCGTTCGCCGGGTTCGGATGCATGAAGTTGCTCTCGGTCTTGCGCTCCGTGATCGCGGTGTTGATGTCCAAACCGAAACGCCAAACCTCATCGATGATCGGCAACTGCCCGTTGCCACCGACCAGGTATGCACTATCCGCAACGCTGAAACTTGCACCGTTCCTCCGCACGCTCAGTGGGAACGGTGTAACAGGCACCCACGTGTCGCTGCCCACATCGTACCGGTTGAAGTCGTTCCAATTCTCCACGAAGTCCACACCGCCACCGACATAGCCTTGGTCGTTGATGGTGAAAGCGAACGCTTGGCGACGGTTGTTGGTGCCGAGGCTGGCACGTTGCTCCCACGTGTTGCTCTCCGGATCGTACGCGTAGAAGTCGCGGTAGCGGATGCCGCTGCTTTCGCCGGTGCCGATGTAGCCCTTGCCTTCGCTGGCGAAACCGACGGCCCAGCGACGTGGGTTGCCGGGGAAGTCCGCTTTCTCCGTCCACGTATCGGTCGTGGGGTCATAGGCATAGAAGTCGTTGTGCCATGTCGCATTCGCAGCGCCCGTGCCGAAATAACCGATGCCCCCGATGCTGAAGGCCACACCCGCATAGCGCGGCACACCGGGGAGCGAGGCTTTCTGTTCCCACGTGTTGGTTCCGGGGTGATAGGCCCAGAGGTCGTTGTAGTCGATCTCGTTCACGTTGTCCCACCCGCACAGCACGTAACCCGTGTCGCCGATGCTGAAGGCACTGGCGTACTGGCGCGCACCGCCGGGCAGCGGGGCTTTCTCGGTCCACGTGGATGTGGTGGCATCGTACTCCCACAAAGCCGCCGTGTTCTGGCTTCCATTGAATCCCGTACACACATACCCCTTGTCGCCGATGCTGAACGCCGCTTGAGCGTAACGCTGTCCGCCCGGGTAGTCCGGGAACTGGGTCCATGTGCCTTGGGTGAAGGCGGTGCTGTAGAAAAGGAACGCGAGGGCAAGGGTCGTGTGGCGCATGGGATGGGTTCGGAGATGCGGTAAACGCGGGGACGAAGAACGTTCGATCAGGGCGAACGAGGGCCGCTTAGGCACGCTTCAACCTTCGGCTTTGTTCGACGAAGTGTAGAACTTATTCGACAAGCGTTCGTATTACGGCCACTTGGCAATAGCCATCTAATTCCGGACATGGGCAGAACTCTCCCTCTGACCTTGGCACTGGTGCTCGCTTCCAACGTGATCGCACAGTCGCCGGGTGGCATCAATACCAACTTGCAACTTTGGCTGCGCGCCGAGGGCTATACCGGTGGTGCGACCTGGACGGACAACAGTGGCAATGCCCGCAACGCTACGAAGAGCGGCACGGTGACCACCACCACGCTGTACAATTTCCAGAACGTTCCCACGGGACTGAACGCTTCGAACTACTTCTCCGTTGCGCACCACAACAACCTGAACACGAACAACGGCGCCATCTCGGTGATCGCCGTGGGCCTTCCGGGAGGAGGCACGTACTCACCCTTCGTTTCGAAAACCGCTGATGAGACCTGGCCGAACGGATGGGTCCTCGCAACGTCCGATCCGATGTCGCACTTGGGATTCACCACAGGCAACTGGGACGGTGTGGGCACAACGAACGTGGCCAAGCAGACCGGTGTATCCACCACCATCCCGTACATCGCCAGTGGCTTCGGTAACGGCGCTGGCACCAACCAGGTCTCCGTATGCAACAACGGGACAACGGTAGCGACCAATACCAGCACCAAGACCAGCAGCAATGTCCCGCTTCGCGTGGGGCATGATGGTGACGTGTACCATTTCGGCGGCGGCAACATCGCGGAGGTGATCATGTACAATGCTGATCAATCCGCTGGGAACCGGCAACGCATCTGGTCCTACCTCGCTGTGAAGTATGGTATCACCTTGAACAACGGCGGCACGAACTATTTGAACAGTGCTGGCACTGCCGTGTGGAACACAGCCACGAACACGGGTTACAACAACAACATCTTCGGTATCGGACGTGACAATACCAGCGGCTTGCACCAACGGCAAAGCACCTCCATCAATGGTGGCTTACAACCGGTGATCGCGAACGGGACCTCACTGTTCAGCTTGCATACATCGGCCACGGCCATCGGCACCGATCAATCGTTCCTGATCGCCGGTTCGGACAACGGTGCCTTAGCGTTCGACACGTTCCTGCCCGGTCTCGCCGGTGTGAATGCGCGTTTGGACCGCATCTGGCGCGTGCAAGAGACAGGAACCGTTGGAACGGTCACCGTTGCATGGCCTTCCACCGATGCGGCGCTTCGGCTGATCGTGAGCAACGATGCAACCTTCAACGGATCGGACAATGCCTACGCGACCACAGCGACCACCATCAACGGCACGGCATATCGCCAAGCCTCCGTGGATCTGACCACCGGCCAATACTTCACATTCGCGAACATGTCGGCAGCACCTGGTGGATACTGGAACAGCCTCGCGCTCTGGCTCAGCTCCGACCGTGCAGGGGTGGCCCCCGGAAGCAATGCACCGGATTGGGACGACATTTCGCGCACCAACAACCCGGTCGAGACCGTGGGCACACGCACGCTACAAGTTCCAGACGCGGCGCACAACTTCCAGCCGTACTTCTCGAGCTTCAGTTCTACGAACCACTTCAAGGACAGCAACAGCTCCCTTGCACCACAGAACACCTTACAGGCTACTGAACTCACCATGTTCGCCGTGGCGCGTATCAACAGCTCAACCAACGATGGCCGCATCATGGGCATTGATGACAACGACCTGAACGGTAACGATCCGGGGTTGAGCGTTCTGGACGCTAGCGCACGGTTCCACCGCGTTTCCACGAGTACGGTGAACCTATCGAGCACGACCGTTGCACAAGTGGGTCGCTCCGGGGTCTTCTCCGCGTACACGTCGGGGACCACAGCCGGCGTAGGCGTGGATGGCATCTACAACACGGCCGCGATCACCGCAGGTGGTGGAATGCGCGGTGATATCCTCATGATCGGCTATGGCAACGCCACGGTGGTGGGTGCACTGCCCGGCGACCTGCAAGAAGTGATCTGGTATAAACGCACACTAAGCAGCACGGAGATCAAACAAGTGGAGAGCTACCTCGCGCTGAAACACGGGATCACCCTTGGCGGTAATGCCGGAACAAGCGCCACGTACAACTACTTGGGTTCGGACGGCACCACCATCTGGAACAAGACCACCAACAGCGGGTACAACAACGATATCACAGGCATCGCGCGTGATGATGTGTCCGGGCTTTCGCAGAAACAAGCGAACAGCGTGAACACATCCGGAAGTGTTACCATGGCACTTGGCAGTATCGCGGCGAGCAACGCGGCTAACGCCAACACCTTCACCAACGATCGCTCCTACCTGATCTGGGGGCACGATGGTGCAGCACACAATTCCGTCTTCAACGACGCGAACTGCTTCACCCAACTTCCTACCGGTGTGCAAGCGCGGATCCAGCGGAAATGGAAAGTGCAACGCACCAACTTCTCGCAAACAGTGACCGTGGCCTTCGATATCGCCGACCTTGTCGCCTACCTCCCTGTTTCCAACCTGCGCCTGATGGTGGATAACGACGGCACGAACTGGACCAACGCGAGTGTGGTCTCCGGGGCGACAGCTTCTGGCGGTCGCGTGATCTTCACGGGGGTGGACTTCAGCGGTGGTTCGTTCTTCACCCTCGCAACCGCCAACTACGACCTCACACCACTGCCAGTGGAATTGCTCACGTTCGATGGCGAGACGATCGACGAAAAGAACCACTTGACGTGGAGCACTGCCACGGAACACAACAACGATCGGTTCGAGGTGGAACATAGTGTTGATGGGGTGGACTTCACTTTCATCGGCCAAGTGGATGGAGCGGGAAACAGCCAACAGACCACGCACTACGCTTTCACACATTCCTTTCCAGCGAACGGGTTGAACTATTACCGCTTGAACCAAGTGGACATGGATGGCACAGCCACGTATTCGCCGTTGATCGTGCTGCAGAACGAACTACCAACGGTAACGGAATGCAACATCAGCACGCTGGATACCGAAGGCCTCTTCGCGTTCACGTGCAACGTGCCGGAAGGTGCCACGCTGGAACTGTTCAGCCCCGCAGGACAGCCCTTGAAGCAGCTGCGCTTCGGCGAACATGGCACACACGAAGTGGACCTGCGCACCTTCGCGGCAGGCCTATACTTCGCACGCATCACGGATGGCGGACAGGTAAGAAGCTACAAACTGCTACGGCCCTAACAGCCGCGTCATCAGCCTTGCTTCATACCGATGACATTGCCATCGGCATCCATCTCCAGGAACGGGTTGTGCGCGATCTCCCACAAGTGCCCGTCTGGGTCTGCGAAGTAGCCACTGTAGCCGCCCCAGAAGACCTTCTCGGGCATCTTGGTGATGGTGACACCGTGCTTCTTCAGGTGCGCGAAGAAGGAATCCACCTCTTCCGTTGAACGCAGGCATTGCGCCAGTGTGAAGCGCGGCGCGGAGGGCAGGGAGGCCTCATTTGCCACCTGCGCATCGTCCGCCAATTCGTGTTGCGGGAAGAGCGAGAGCACCATGCCGTTCAGCTTGTACATGACGATGCCTCCGTTGTCCTGGAACGGTTTCCAGCCGAGTACATCGTTGTAGAAGGCTTTGGACTTCTCGAGGTCCGAAACGCCGAGGGTGATGAAGGTGAGGCGAGGTTGCATCATGGTATCCGCTAAGGTTGCGCCTCTCGCGTCATCGTATAGAAATGAACACAACCGCTCTCATACGGGGCACGCCGAAGGAGCAATTCTGTTTCCGTGAGGCGGGCTAGTTGTAGCGTGTCCGTCCCCCAGAAACCAGTGATGAGCATGAGGCTGTCTTGCAGCTGATAGGTGTCGTGCGAGGTGATATCCGCTCCGATACCGGAACCGTGCACATTGGTGCATTGTCCATCGGCGGTGAGGTCAAGGGAGATCGTCAGCGGCCTGTAGTTCGGTGCCGGCAACTGTCCGTTCGGACATTCCACGGTCATCCAGCCGGACCATTTACCCACGATACTGGGCTTCGACGTGTCGCAGCCGATGAAAGCCAGCAGTGCGATACCAACTTGAACCGAGAACGAACGTGGGTAGAACATCGCGGGCGAAGCTAATCGTGCTGCAATGACGATCGCACATGTTTGATGTCTTCTTCCATCTACCTTGGCACGAACGTTCACCCCCCATGTCACGACACGTCACCGGCATCGGCGGATTCTTCTTCCGCTCGGACGACCACACCGCACTCGCCAGCTGGTACAACAAACACTTCGGCATCAACGACCAGGAGAACGGCTGGATCTGGCAACAGGATGCCGGCCCCACCGTGTTCTCGCCGTTCAAGCGCGACAGCGACTACTTCGATGCTAAGCAACAGTTCATGCTGAACCTGCGCGTGCAGGACATGGATGGTCTGTTGAAGAAGCTCGAGGCCGACGGTGTGCGCATCGACCCCAAGCGCATGGATGAGGACTACGGGAAGTTCGCGTGGGTGTATGATCCGGAGGGGAACAAGATCGAACTGTGGGAGCCGAAGTAGTGTATCACAATGAGCAATCCTCAAAAGCCGCGGAACTACCGAGACGTTATCGACGAGTTGGTTCGCATGTGCTATAACGGTCAAGGACAAATAGGATCCCGCCGTGTCCGTGAAGGTGTATGGACCAAGAACGCAGGTGAGGCCGAAACTCCCGACCAGCATCAGATCAATCTCCTACTGGAACGGCTGTCACCGTCAGATCGCGACATCATAGCAAGCTTGCTGGCACAGGAAGTCGTGACTGGAGTATTTGAGACGCTCAAAGTCCTGGAGGAATTCCGGATTGAACCTTTCACCGATGGCTATGAAGGAAGCCCATATCATGACTTCATTGGACGGCTGGATGGTTGGAACTGGCCCGAGAGATCCGAATGATGGAACACATCTCGCTGGACGGCCTGATAGCGCCACCCGGTGATGACGACTACGCGAACGGCGATTGGACGGCGGCGTATCGAAGTCCGGTTTGGGCGGCTTGGAGAAGCCGCAGGCAACAACGTAATTTCGGTGCATGAAGGAGATCATCTTCGTCGTTGACGAATCGCCTGAGGGTGGTTATGAGGCCCGCGCATTGGATCACTCCATTTTCACGGATGGGGATGACATCGAACAACTGAAGGCGAACGTGAAGGATGCGGTCGCCACACATTTCGAGGCCGATCAGATGCCCAAGGTGATCCGCCTGCACATGGTGAAGGAGATCGTGATCGCGGCATGAGGATCCCGCGTGACCTCACAGGCAAGGAGCTGATCAAAGCGCTGGGGAAGCTGGGATACGAAGTGACCCGGCAGAGTGGAAGTCACATCCGCTTGACTACTTCCCGCAACGGAACGCATCACGTAACCATTCCGGATCACCGACCGATCAAGGTCGGTACGCTGGCAAGCATTTTGGGTGACATCGCAACGCATCATCAGATGACACGTGATGAACTCCTATCACAGCTCTTTTGAACGCACGGCACCTGAGTTGATGCGCCCCCTCCGCTTCTCCCTCAACGTCACCCTGGACGGCTGCTACGATCACACGGTCGGGATCGCAGACGCCGACCTGCACCACAACGCGATGGAATACATCGCCGGGTGCGATGACCTGCTTTTCGGCCGGATCACTTACCTGATGATGGAGGAGGCGTGGCGCATGCCGATAAGCGGAAAATGGCCGGGTTGGATGGCACCGTGGATGCATCCTTTCGCGCAGACCATCGACGCGGCGAAGAAGTACGTGGTGAGCAGCACACTGAAGGAAGTCGACTGGAACGCGGAACTGGTGCGCGGTAACCTGGGGACATTCGTTCAACAGCTCAAGCAGCAGCCGGGCAAGGGCATCGGTGTGGGCGGCGTGCAACTCGCGATGGCCTTGACGGAACTGGGCCTGATCGATGAATACCAGTTCGTGGTGCATCCCCGGATCGCCGGTCATGGACCGACCTTGTTCGCGGGGCTAAGCAAGATGGTGGACCTGAAGCTCGTGGGCCGCGAGGAGTTCGGCTCCGGGGCGGTGGCGATGCGGTATGAGGTGAAGCGGTAGCGTTCCTCTTCCACCTTTTGCTTCGCCAAACCCGCACCTATTCTGCGGGGCTTCCGCCAATAGGTGACCGGGCGCGTTGGTGAGCCCGCCCCGGCCTCCGAGCCGGGGTGGACATCCAAGCGCGACTGCCTGCCGATGCAAGCATGATGTTCGCTACTCTGCCCGCTTCAACTCCACATAGCGCGTGAGCCGCGTAACAAGCCCATCGCGCCCCCACATGCCTACTGCGGATGTGTCGGTGCGCACGACGTTGTCTGTGTCGAAGAGCAGTTGTACAGTACGTAATGGCTTAGCGGTTTCAGCGCTATCCAGGTGGACCTCGGCGTACAGGAAACCGCCGGCGGTGGGTTCCAGCGTAGCGTAGAGCTGGCCAAGCTCTTCTTGCACGAACGAGTACACGCCGTTCACTTCCACACGATCGAACACCTCTTTCCGGCCCCAGCATTTGCGGATGCTGCCCAGATCCACGTCGTAGTAGAACTCGTAGTCGTCCGGCGTGCTGCAGAGGCAGTGCCACACCAGCCATGGCTTACCGAAAAGCAAGGTGCTGTCCGTGAAGATGGGCTGATGGATCTCGACGATCTCCGCTGGCCAACCCCCTGCCGGGCGCTTGTTCGTGTCGTTGTTGAGGAACTGTGCGGACACACTGCTCCATTGCACAACAAGGAAAAGGAAGACAATGAGTTTGATCATGAAGAGAAGTTTCCGCATCGTTTACTTCCTCAAGATCTTCTCCATCGCCCTGCCCTTCGCCAGCTCATCCACCAGCTTATCCATGTAGCGCACCTGGCGCATGATGGGGTCCTCGATCTCTTCGATCCGGTAACCGCAGATCATGCCCGTGATCAGTTGTAAGTTCGGGTGCATGCGTGGGGCCTTCGCGAAGAAGGTCTCGAAGTCGGTCTTGTCGGCGATCACCTTGGCGAGGCCTTTCTCCGTGTAGCCCGTGAGCCAGTGGATCACGGTGTGCAGGTCTTCCTTGGTGCGGCCCTTCTTCTCCACCTTGGTCACGTAGTGCGGGTACACACTCGCGAAGGCCATGCGGTAGACGCGTTCGTTATTGGCTCCGGGTTTCATTGCATTTCAAAGATGGCATTAACGCGCCGTCGAGCGAGATGGTGAAACCGTGGACGATGAGGCGGGGCATGGGGGGTCGACTATTAGCGATGTAAAACGACGCTACAGAGAACAGTCCCTTGCTCGCTTTGCCTTCGAAGATGGTAAACTCCATCAGCAAGTGAACTCAAGTCCAATAGATCTGAGACCACTTCACTCATCAGGACCAAACGTCCAGATAAGTCGAACACTGCAACCTGCGTGTTGGGATTGAGCCCTCTTATTTGCAGCATCCCTGATGTTGGATTGGGAAAGACCTGTGTTGCGTCCCTGTCCGGATCGTCAGCCATACCGACGCTACAACTCGTCGGGGTCAGCGAAACATCATCGATGTAGAAATAGATGAGGTGATAGTTCAGCGCACTATCGACCAGCGCCAAGGATAAGGTCGTATCACCCAGAAAATTCCCGATAGTGACGTACTCCTCCCCTCCATCGGCCACGAAGATCCCTGAGACTTCTGTCCATCCAACCGTATCCACGATAAAGCCCGTCGAATTCACCACTTGCGGAGTGAAAGGCAGCGCATCGTCGTATGGTATGTCCGCAATCGCACTATCGGAAAAATAGGCCCCGAGGCTTTCAGTGGCAAAGGTTCCCGCTCGGGCCAGGCTGACATGCATCGAGAACCTGTAACAAGAGTCTTTCACAAGCGGAGCGGACAAGCCTACCTCCACATATTCGCGGTACTCATGGATCCAAGGGGTCATGTACGCGATCAGTCCAACATACCCTGATCCGCCTCTTGGCTGTTGAAAGCCTGAGAAATTCAAAGGGACATCGACCAGGCCAGAACCACACACATTGAAATAATCCGGTGACCCCCCCCCAACAGTGGCAGGGTTGAACCAATCGACAAGAGAATCGATCTGAGCTGCGTTGTTCGGACAGCCGTA
This sequence comes from Flavobacteriales bacterium UBA7690, assembly GCA_002482775.1. GTDB lineage: Bacteria > Bacteroidota > Bacteroidia > Flavobacteriales_F > PHOS-HE28 > PHOS-HE28. The sequence continues at coordinate 47,869 of DLGQ01000034.1, forward strand.
ATACTGTTCAAATTCACCGTTGGGCACAAGCTCTTGGGACAGGAGTTGAGTGCTCCCGACCAAGAGCGCCAGCACCAAGGCAAGGGCATCTGCACTCCAGTTCACCAAGGGCTTCCGATCGTGCAAGGCCTCACCGCCGTTGCCCAGCGGAGACTCCAGGGATCGCTGCGGTCCGGCACCGTAGCCGTCAAGCGAGATGGTGTAACCGTGGAGGATGAGGAGGGGCATGGGGGGGCCTATTGCGGTCACTGCATCCTTTCAAGCTTGGCCAGCTTTGTGATCTCCACTGTCATCTTTCCCGTTGTCAACTCTTCTAAGAACGCGGTATCTGTTCTGACCACCTTCGACGCATCGAACAGCATTCGGAAGGATCTCAATACGGTAGAATCCGATGGGTCATACTCGGAATACCGAAAGGTCGTTCCAGACTCTCGGGTGAGCCTAGCGCGCAACTCTCTCGATAGAAGCTTCTGGTCATAACGTCGTCGATACTTGTCAGGAACGTAGGTGTATACTTCACGAGTGCATGTGCAGGACTCCACGTCCGTGAAGTCGGCTTCAAACCACTCCACGTCGGCATACTTCTCCTTCATATTACATCGCCAAACCAGATCAGGCGAGAGGAACAGCAACGAACTATCCATGATAAGGGGCTGCACGATCGTCTGAGGCCTGTAGTAGACCCAGTGCATACCGTTCTGCTCGCTCATCTGGTTGTGTGGCGCCGAAGGAGTGGTCACAAGTGCAGTTCCCACTAGCAAAGAAGCGACAGATCTTATCATCGGGTCATGTTGTCGTAATCCGCGTCAGCGATTGCTGCGGACCAGCGCCGTAGTCATCGAACGAGATGGTGAAACCGTGGACGATGAGGCGGGGCATGAACGGATGGATGTTTGTCGACTGGGCCTGGAATTTGTCAGACGCACCTGGTCTAGCGATCAGGCACTCGCGATACCCAACTGATGACTAAGACGGGAGCTCTTCACATACTCAGCTATCCTAACAATCCAATCGCTGAGTTCCTTGAGTTCGATTTGGGCTTGTTCCGGCTTCTTACGCACATCAAAATGAAAGTCCTTGAAGTAGCTATCACTTCCATCGTACCGATTCCCGGCTATATAGCGCAGAACGATTCGAATCTCATACCCCTTAAGTTTCCATATCGGCCAATCAAGATTGTCGTCATGCCGAAAGTCATGCGCTGCATCACGCACGTCGAAACTTCGGAAGAAGAATCTTTTCGGTTTCTGAACGTGATCAAGAAAGTTCAACGGCATGATGAAAGCCTGAATAACAGCATCGTTGTGCTCCTTAGGCAAATAAACCCTTCCCCCTTCTCTGAGAGACTTCATTGCATCTAAGTACCTATCGTAGCTTCCGAAGACGACGATTAGAAGGCGTACCATCTCAAGCATGGGCATGTCTACCGACTCGAAGTAAACTCGCTGCGCTTTGGGGTCTATATGCATGCCATTTTGTGGATGCTGGAAATCCTTAGTCAGCATGCCTTCCTCGCACACGATAAATGTGGCTACCGGAGTGCTGACCAAGTGACGAAGTATCTGGCGGATAGTAAGGACCCCTCGATTAACGAAATGGACAAGGAGAATCTGGAGCACGATCCGAACATGAGGTACTTGAATCGCTTCCAAGCTCTGGCAATAGTTAGCTATCGCATCGCTATTGTCGAATCTGAATGGCTCTTCAGAGTAGAACTTGTCGATGTAGCCATGGAAGTCCGCCGTGGCGCCGTAGCGGTGCCGAAAAATGCTCTCGATGTTGGCCAAATCGCAAATGCAAATGACCTTATCGAAGCCAAACTTGTGTTTCTCGATGTCATGGTCATAGTGAACAGACAGCACATTCAGGATTCTGAAGATGTGATCAGGATCCAGCCGGTCCAAGTCATCCACAATGAAGACTGTCTTAAGGCCCGACTTCCGAATCTCTTCCAGAACATCTGCGATGAGCTCGCTGATCAAGTTGAACTCGACATACGAACCAGGCCTCTGCACGACAGATTCAAGATGCGCGATGAGTATCGCATCACGACCCCTAGCATCAGCTTTGAGCTTCTTATCAATCTCATTGACCGCCTTGATCAGTGGAACAACTCCCGCGAAGCCTGCGCTCGTCACCTCGACCAGAGGATGCAATTTGGAGAGAGCCTCGGAGAGCTGCTTAGCTAGTTCCAGCGGCTGTTCCTTTGCATATTTCAGCCACGCTTTACTCTTTGAGAACTTGGTGAAGTGCTTAGCCTTGATGTGACCTTGAACATACAGCTGTTTGATGATGTCGGCCTTGATCAACTCAAAGATGCTGTCATTCGAAGAGACGCTATAGTTGATCGGCGAAACACGGATCGTTATGTATTCATCCTGTCTTGCGTCGAAGTATGACTTGACGAAGGTGGTTTTCCCTATTCCGAAAGCGCCTGACACAATGATGCGCTCATTCCGAGGATTCGAAATGTGGTTGACGAACCGATCGACGATTGATGCATAGGGTATAAAGAAGCTGTTTGGTCCCATCTTCTGTCAGATCACTATGAGTTCATTCCGCTAGGCCGCGTGAGCGATTGAAGCGAAAACCCCGCAAGCCCGGTAATCCGGGCGCGGAGTTGCAGCGGAAAGCGCAACCCGAGGCATTTGCGAGGGGCACGCCCAAAACATCCAACGCATCACAGGCCGACCCAGTGGGTCGACGTTACGGGTGCGCTGACCGGACGTTGGGTGCATGGCCGGTAGCTCAGCGTTTCAATTGAGGTTGAGGTACGCGCTCAACCCGTGCAACCCACCTTCCCGTCCATAGCCGCTTTCCTTGTAGCCGCCGAAGGGTGAGGTGGGATCGAACTTGTTGTAGGTGTTGGCCCAGATGACGCCCGCGCGCAATTTGCTGGTGAGGTTGAAGATCTTGCTGCCCTTGTCCGTCCACACGCCGGCGCTGAGGCCGTAGGGCGTGTTGTTGGCCTTCTGGATGACCTCGTCCACAGTGCGGAAGGTTTGCACGGCGAGCACGGGACCGAAGATCTCCTCCTGCGCGATGCGCGCGCTCTGCGCCACGTTGAGGAAGAGGGTCGGTCGGCACCAGAAGCCTTTGCTGGGCAGGTCGCACGCGGGCTGGTACATCTCCGCGCCATCGGCCTGGCCCACCTTGAGGTATTTGTTGATGGTGCCGAGCTGTTCCTTGCTGTTGATGGCGCCGATGTCCGTGTTCTTGTCCAGCGGATCGCCCACGACGAGCGAGCGCATGCGGTGCTTAAGCTTGCGGATCACTTCGTCGTGCACGCCTTCCTCCACGAAGAGGCGGCTGCCGGCGCAGCACACGTGGCCCTGGTTGAAGTAGATGCCGTTGATGATGCCTTCGACGGCCTGGTCGATGGTGGCGTCGGCGAAGATGATGTTGGCCGCCTTGCCGCCGAGCTCGAGCGTGGCCTTTTTGCCGGTGCCGGCGATGCTCTTCTGGATGAGCTTGCCCACGCCGGTGCTGCCGGTGAAGGCGATCTTGTCGATGCCCGGATGGTTGACGAGCGCTGCGCCCGTGGCACCCGCACCGGTGATGATGTTGACGACGCCATCGGGCAGTTCGGCTTCCTGGATGAGCTCGGCGAGCAGCAACGAAGTGAGCGGTGTGGTCTCGGCGGGTTTCAGCACCACGGTGTTGCCGCAGGCCAGGGCGGGCGCGATCTTCCACGCGGCCATGAGCAGCGGGAAGTTCCACGGAATGATCTGCCCGGCGACGCCCAATGCACTCGGCGTTTTTCCCGGAAAAGCGTAGCCGAGCTTGTCTGCCCAACCGGCGTAGTAGAAGAAGTGCGCGGCGGCGAGCGGCACGTCCACGTCGCGACTTTCACGGATGGCCTTGCCGCCGTCCATGCTTTCGACCACGGCGAACTGGCGGGCTTTCTCCTGCAGCAACCGCGCGATGCGGTAGATGTACTTGGCGCGTTCAGCGGCGGGCATCTTCGACCACACGTTGTCGTAGGCCTTGCGCGCGGCTTTCACGGCGGCGTCCACATCGGCCTGCCCGGCTTCGGCGATGCGCGCGATCTTCTGCTCGTTGGCGGGGTTGATGGTGTCGAAGTAGTTGCCGCTCTTCGGCTTGACCCACTTGCCGCCGATGAAGAGGTCGTACTCGCTCTTCAGGGTGAAGTGGTCCTTGGATTCGGGGGCTGGGGCGAGGGCCCAGTCGAAAGCTTGCTTCTTCGTTGCCATGGTGAGCGAAGTTAGTTGGGACAGGCGTTGCGATCACTGCCCTAGGAAGTGGCGGTCTATCTCTTGGAGCATTCCAGTGCAGTACGTACCTACAGACAGGTACACCGCCGAAAACAGCACCACCGCGTTTGCCCCGAAAAGGATGATCGAATGGCGGATCACGCTCCGGCGCACAAGCAGCCTCATGTACAGCAGATCGAACACCACAAAGCTGAACAGTGCAATGACCCCGAACTGCGCATGGTCAGTGAAGTAGCGCTTCGCCTCGCTCCAGAGGATATCGACCGAATGCTCGCGCGTATCAGCGATGGGCGCGACAACGATCAATGCTGTGCTCAGTATCATCCACCATGCGAAGAGGAAGGACAAACTATTCAATGCGTAGAGCAGCACGATCTTAAATGGGATCCAATCCTTCTTGATAAGATGCCTCACGATCAAGATGGCCAACAAAGCCCACGAAGCGAAGGCTGCGAAATGTCCGATCCAAATGATGGTTTGCTGGGTGGCCCAACTGATCGACGTGAACATCAGATCATACGGACAGTGTCCTTGGATTCGGGGGCTGGGGCGAGGGCCCAGTCGAAAGATTGCTTCTTCGTTGCCATGGTGAGCGAAGTTAGAATGGAACCTGCTCAGGCAGTATCAAGCTTACTGTTCCAATTCTGACGCAAGGTTGACCAAGTAAGGCCGGCCGTCTTCCATGGCCAGCTTCAGGTAGGATTCCAGCAAAGGTGACCCGATCTCTTTGAGGGTGGCCAAGACCGCCATACGCTGGTACTCATCGACTTCACCGTACAGGTTCCGGATCCAATGCGCCTCGCAATAGCGTTCAGCCTTTTGCGGATCGACCTTGGCGAGGGCCATCAGTGCTCTGCGGTTCACATACTCCTCAGCATCGTTCACGTAGCGTTCGATCAGGCCGATCGCCTTTTGCGTGTCCGCGATCCGCGGAAGCGCGTTGGCCAATTGCCATTTACTGTCCTGTTCGCCATGGATCAAGGCATATTCCGAAAGTGCAATGAGCGCGTCGTCGGTCAGGTCCTCGACCAACCGCTCACATTCATTGTCTCTTGCAATGATGTACTCGAGCAGGCTGAGCTCGTTGGAGTTCCAGCGTGACGAGGGTAGGGAACGTATGAAATCTTTGAAGTGAGCTTCAATGGCATCCCAATCCGGATAGTCCGTCTCCCATTCGGCGCTGATCGTTGAAGGTTCGGAGAGCATGACCTCCGCCCATGACTCGAACTTGTCGATCTCGATGAAGAGCGGGTGTACCAGATGCTTCATCAACCGCCGATGAAGAGGTCGTACTCGGACTTGAGGGTGAAGTGGTCCTTGGATCCGGGGGCGGGCGATAGTTGCCAGTCGATCGTGTTCTTCTTGGCCATGCGTGGTGCGCCGTTGCCAGAAGGGCGAAGGCGTGCGACGAAGATAGATGCCTCCCGTTGCAATTGGGCGCAGGCACTGCACTCCCACATTGTCGACCCATCAACTGGCGGATCTCCACGGATGGATCATTCCGGCTACCTATCCCTCAACCTCCGTGAATTCGATGTCGACCATTGAGGTCACCTTCACCTTCTTGTTCGACCCAGCGGCCCGAGCGACCAACTCCTGTACTCTCCGCAGGCTTTCTTTCAACTCCTGGATCCTTTCCGTGGCGACTTTGTCATTGCACCCGAAACGTTCTTGTGAACTGAAGTTCTTCATTTCGTGGAAGTGGATCTTGGCGTGGAGTAAGCTGACTAGGACCTCCCGAGCCTCCTCGGCGGTGAAATAGCCCTTGAGAAGCGATAGCGTTTCAATCTTGTTCATTGGCTTGTTGATCTGATGTGGTATACCGGTGGGCGCTCTGGGCACCGAAGAGCACCGCAAGGGCCGTGTAGAGGGTGCGATCAGGTCCATTCGATGTGGTCCAGGCCAGAACAAGGCACAAGACCATGAGGCCCGGCAGAAGCAGGTCCTTCACCTCGTAGGTTCTCATGGCGCGGTGATCCTGATGGTGGCATCCAGCTTAAGGCGGTCCATCTCCGGACCTACGGCGGTCCGCAATTGGCATAGCTGTTTCTGGAGTTGTTTGATCTTCGATTCACGGTACTTGATATCCTCCTCACTGCTGTCCTGACCGACCCGTTCCTCGTGGAACTTGATCTTGATGTGGATCATCTGTGCGACCAGCTCCAAGGCGTCGACCGCGCTGAATTCGCCGAGTATGAGTTGTAGGTCCATGGTTCCCATCATTGTCCTTGCCCAAGCGAAAAGGCGGGTTTACCGTTGAAGGAGTAGAGGTTCTCAGTTTTGATGCTATCGATACCGCTTGCTTGGGCTTTGCTCAGCAGCTCGATGATGTGTTCCTTGGTCATGGCCATTCCCGGTTCAGGCTTGAAGCGGCAGCGCCAGTGATCGGTACAGAAGGTCTCTTTGAAACCGTTCGGCCACACCTTGATGCCTCTGTTGGTGATCATGGTGAGCTTCACACCGCCGATCTCCATGGCGCTCAGGTCCTCGGCCAGTGCATCCGGTTCGCTGCCGCTCCAGTGTACGAAGACATCGACGCCCAGGAGGACCTTCTCGGCCTGTGCACGCCGCTTGTAGCGGGGCAGTTCCAATGCCGCATTGTTGGAATAGGAGACCGGTTTCAGAACGGATGGCCTTTTACCCAGGTTGGCGATCACGGCTTTCGCGAACTCCTTAGTGCCCAACTTCTCCTTGCTCACACCTTCCTTGAAGATGTCGTAGGTGTGTGTACCATCCTCCAAGGTCTTCAGCCACGCATTCTGCACCTTCTCAGCGACCGCTGTCTGGCCGATGTGGTTCAGCATCATGATGGCGCCTTGCAGCAAGCCGGAAGGGTTGGCCACGTTCTGCCCGGCCCGGCGCGGTGCGGAACCGTGGATCGCCTCGAACATGGAACACTCTTCGCCGATGTTCGCCGAACCGGCCAATCCTACGGAACCGGTGATCTGTGCGGCCACATCGCTGAGCACATCACCATAGAGGTTCGGCATCACGATCACATCGAACAGCTCCGGTGTATCCGCAAGTTTGGCCGCCCCGATGTCGATGATCCAATGTTCGTTCTCGATCTCGGGATACTCCTTCGCGATCTCGTCGAAGACCTGATGGAAGAGTCCGTCCGTCTGCTTCATGATGTTGTCCTTGGTGAAGCAGGTCACCTTCTTCCGGTTCTGTTGCTTGGCATACTCGAAGGCATAACGCACGATCTTCTCACACCCGGGTCGGCTGATGAGCTTCAGGCATTGCACCACCTCATCGGTCTGCTGATGTTCGATGCCGGCATAGAGGTCCTCTTCGTTCTCGCGCACGATCACGATGTCCATCACCGGGTGCTTGGTGCTCACGAACGGATGCAAGCTCATGCACGGGCGCACATTGGAATAGAGACCCAGGAATTTGCGCGTCGTCACGTTCAGACTTTTGTAACCGCCACCTTGCGGGGTGGTGATCGGGGCCTTCAAGAAGACCTTGTTCCTTCGGATCGTCTCCCACGATGCTTCTGATATCCCGGAGGTGTTGCCCGCTAAGTAGACCTTCTCGCCTACCTCTATCTCTTCGATCCGGAGCTTGGCGCCTGCGGCCAGAATGATCTCCAACGTAGCGTCCATGATCTCGGGACCGATGCCATCACCTTTTGCTACTGTTACGGGGGTCATATCGTTTGTTGAGTGTTGAATGCGGCGCAAATGTGAAAGCCAATCACCATATATTTTCATATATCTTTATAATCCCATCCATAACGCTTGCTTATGTATTGGTCGCGATCATCGACCTTGCAGCCCCTCATCATTCAACCGACAGAACGTCCACGCGACAAGCATGAACTACACCTTGAACCAACTGCGCATCTTTCTGAAGATCGTGCAAACGCAAAGCGTGACCAAGGCGGCGGAAGAGCTTCACTTGAGCCAACCTGCGGTGTCCATCCAGCTCAGGAATTTTCAGGCCCAGTTCGAGATCCCCTTAACGGAGGTGCTGGGCAGAAGGATCCACATCACGGACTTTGGTCATGAGGTCGCGCTGTCCGCAGAGACCATCATGGAACAGGTGGACGCGATCAACTACAAGACCCTGGCCCATAAAGGTCAATTGACCGGTAAGTTGAAGATCGCGGTGGTATCCACCGGTAAGTATGTGATGCCTTACTTCCTTGCCGATCTCATCAAGGCCCATCCGGGCATTGAATTGATGATGGACGTGACGAACAAGAGCGAAGTGGTGAAGAGCCTACAGGATAACGAGGTGAATTTTGCACTCGTCTCCATCCTGCCCACGGGCCTGGCCGTCGAGCGTATGGATCTGTTGAAGAACAAGCTCTATCTGGTGGGGAATGCGAAGCATACGATGAAGCGGCCGACGAACTCACGCGCGTTCTTCCAGCAACTACCCCTGATCTTCCGTGAAAAGGGATCCGGCACGCGGCAGACCATGGAACGATTCATAGAAAGCAATGATCTGAAGGTGCTTCGGAAAATGGAATTGACCTCCAACGAGGCGGTGAAGCAGTCGTTGCTGGCTGGCCTAGGCTATTCCATCATGCCGTTGATCGGGATCCGGAACGAACTCCAGAACAAGGAGCTGGCGATCATTCCCTTGAAGGGTTTGCCGATCACGACCACCTGGAGCCTCATCTGGCTGAAAGGCAAGCAACACTCGCCCCCCTCTTCCGCACTTATTGACCACCTGAAGGCGAACAGAGCGAGCATCGTTAAGGAGAAATTCAGTTGGTACGAAGGGTATTGATGGTATCGGGTCACAGATCGCCCGGCCAGGCGTGACCGACCGTCCTACGGATCGCACTGCTGGCAGAACTGTGGCTCTTCCGCCTGCGTACGGTCCGGCTCCAAGCTGAATCGGAGCCACACCGATCAATTCGACCACGGCGAACTGGCGGGCTTTCTCATGCAGCAAACGTGTGATGCGGTAGATGGTAATTGGCGAGTTCGGCCGCAGGCATCCTGCTCCACACGGTGTCGTAGGCCATGCGCGCGGCTTTCAAGGCGGCGTCCACATCGGCCGCGTTGGCTTCGGCGATGCGCGCGATCTTCTGCTCGTTGGCGGGGTTGATGGTGTCGAAGTAGTGGCCCGATTTCGGCTTGACCCACTTGCCGCCAATGAAGAGGGCGCAGTGGTCCTTGGATCCGGGGCTGGGGCGAGGGCCCAGTCGAAAGCTTGCTTCTTCGTTGCCATGGTGAGCGAATTCAGTTGGTGTTCCGCAGCTGGGATATGGTCTCACGATGCGCTGGCTGGCTGTGGCCATTTGTCACCACCTGATGAATATCAATGTTCGCGCCCGTGGCGACCCGTACCTTGTAAGGACACCGACAACCCTTCCCATGCAACGCATCCTTCTCCCGACCGATAACAGCGACACCGCTTTCAACGCTGCGCGCTTCGCATTCGACATCTTCGGAACTGAAGAATGCCGCTACACCTTGGTACACACGTTCTTGAAAACGGCCTACCGGAACGCCCTGCTGCCGGTGGTGGACACGGAACGTGAAGCCGCCAATAAGTTGCGCCGTTTCGAGCGCCGCTGTCGGCAATATGCCGGTAAAGTGAGTTTGGCCAAGCGCGCTGAACCGTTCCAGCTGGTGGATGTGCTGAACGACCTGGCCAATGAAGGCAAGGGCGAGCTGATCGTGATGGGCACACAAGGCGAAGGGAACTACGGAATGGTGGGCCGCAATGCCACATCGGTGGTGATGGGTGCGCATGTGCCGGTGATCACGGTACCCTCCGGATGGGAACCCGCACCGATCAAGCGGATCATGCTGGCGAGCGATGGTGTGCCTATGACAGCCGCCTCGGTAGAACCGCTCATCGCCATTGCACGACACACCGGCGCGGAGGTGGTGGTGGCACATGTGCGCAACAACAGTGTGGCCTTCGATGAGCGCGGGGGTAGGGCCGCGCTGGTCAAACTGTTCGCCGGTATCCGCCACTCCTTCGTTACGGTGGCCGATGCTGATGTGACCAACACGCTGAACGACCTCGCCCGAGATGGGCGCGTGCAACTGGTGGCCGTCATCCACCGGAAAAAGAGTTTCTGGGAGCGCCTGTTCAACTCCAGCAAGGCGAAGCGCATGGCCTTGCACACCACCACACCACTGATCGTGCTCCGCGATCGCCCTTGAGCCCACGTCGGGAGCACCAAGGGAACGCGTTCCGGGGAAGCCCGGGAGGGTAGGATCCCTGCAGGCAAGCGTATGGTGCGGGGTACGTTCAAGTGCCCCACGGGGCTAGCCATTCACCTTCTGCTTTCGTGCCGTTCCGCCAGCCTACTCCAACACCTTGAACTCCGTACGCCGGTTCTGCTGGCGGCCCTCCTCGGTCTCGTTGGTGGCCATGGGCGTGCTTTCGCCATAGCCTTTCGCGACGAGTCGATCCTGCGCGATGCCCTTGCTCACCAGGTACACCACCACGGATGCGGCCCTGGCTTCGGAGAGTTTGCGGTTGTAGTCTTCCGCGCCTTTGTCGTCCGTGTGGCTGCCGAGTTCGATGCGCAAGCCGGGGTTCGCCTTCAGGAGTTCTACGAGGCCATCAAGTTCCTTGGTGCTTTCCGAGCGCAGCGTCGCCTTGTCGAAATCGTAGAAGACGTTGTTGAGCACCACGCGTTTGCCTGCCTTCAGCTTCTTCATCTCTACCACCTTCACCACTTCCTTGTAACTGGCGGTGTCGGTCAACTCGAAGTTCTCCGAGTGGAAGAGGTAGCCCGGTGCCGAGACGCTGATGCCGTAGTTCTTCCCGGAAGGCAGCGATAGCAGGAAGTTGCCCGTGCTGCTGTTGGATCGTTGTTTGGAGAACGACGTGTTCTTTTGATTGTCCGTGATCTCAATGTCGCACTCCAACGGAGCCTTGGTCTCTTCGTCGATCACCATGCCCTTCAACACCGTGAGCAGCGGATCCTGCGTCTTGCGGCCCGCGATGGGCGTGAACTTCACTTCGTAAATGTCCTTCTCGCCAAGGCCGCCGCTGCGTTCGCTGCTCATGTAAGCTGTGCGTCCATCGGCGAGGATGACGAGGTACAGATCATCACCGGGTGTGTTCAATGGAGGTCCAAGGTTCTTCGGCTTGCTCCACGTGCCATTGCCGAAGGTGCTTACGAAGAGGTCGTATCCACCGGTGCTTCCGTGACCCTTGCTGCTGAAGTAGAGCGAGCGCCCGTCGGCATGCATGAAGATGCCCTGTTCGTCCTCCGGTGTATTGATCACAGGACCCATGTTCGTGAGCGCACCCCACTTGCCTTGATCCGTCCGTGTGGCGCACCAGATATCGTTGCCTCCTGATCCGCCTTTGCGATCACTGACGAAGTAGATGGTGCGGCCATCCAATGAATAACATGCGGAGGACTCGTGCTTGTCGCTGTTGATGGGCTCGGGGAATTCGTTGAGCGTTGACCATTCAGATCCGTTCAAGACGGATTCGAAGATGTTGCCGTTCCCATCATCATCATCATCGCGGTACACGAGCATGCGTTGTCCATCGGGTGAGATGGCGATGGCGCTGTTGTTCCTGGCCGGGGCGTTCACCGTTGGGCCGAGCAACTTGGGCGCGCTCCACTTCTTCTTCGCATCCACTGTCACTTCGTAGATGCTCTCCTTCCCCACCCTTCCCTTGGCCATATCGCGTTCGGTGGCGGGTCTGTTGCTGGTGAAGAGCAGTGTGCTACCATCGGCGCTCACTACCGGCGCGTAGTCGTTGAAGGGTGTGTTCAACGGCGGCATCAGCTTCTTGATGCTCACTTTGACCGTGTCGCCTGCCTTGTCGGCAGACAGGTTCTTCGCGGGCCGCTGGCCGAATGCGGGTTGTACCCCACAAACGACCAGGGCCGCGAACGCACCACGCAACAACACATATCGAAGGGTCCCCCTCACTGATCAATCACGTGTTTTCGACTTGCTGTTGAACGGGTTCGGGTTCACGAAACGAAGCGTGAGCTCGAAGGCGCCATTCCCGTTGCTGGCCTTGGACAGGTCGCTGGTGTTGAGGTCGTAGCTGAGTCCCATGGCCATTTGTCCGAACTCCACCAGCGCAGCGATCGCCACCGCATCCTTCGCGCGCAACACCGGCCCTAGGGAGAACGCCGAGCCCTTGTTGATGCCTGTGACCTTGGATGTGGGACTGAGCACGTAGCGGAACATCGCGCTGGCGAGGAACTCCGACGAAGGACCTTGTTCGCTGTATTGGAAACCGGGCACCACGGCCATGTTCCCGCCGCCCAACGGGATCCGTGCATTGCCGTGCAAAACCAACTTCGCGTTCATCTGTTCTTCCGCACCAAGGAAGGTGTAGGTGGGACGCGTGACGTGGAAGTAGCCGAAGCCCAACGTGGCCTGTGCGCTCTGGTTCGCCACCACATCGCTCGCGCCGGAGGTGCCGCTATAGTGCCATACGCCACCCAAGCCTAGGTCCACGAATGTGAACGACTGCGTGGCGAGCGATTCACCTGTGGGCAACTGCGCGTTGTATCCGCTGCCATCATATTGCTCGCCCCACTGGAGACCGCTGGGGTCAACGCTGCGCTGACCAAAACCGCTGAGCAGACCGGCGCCGATGGTACTGTTCTGACCGGTCTTGAGGTGGTAAGCCAGGCTCAACCCACCCTGCGCGGACTTCAGCTTGGCATCGCCCGCCTTGTCGCTGAAGAAGTTGATGCCGAACGCTAGGAAGCCCGCCTTGCCGCGCTTCTGCTTCAGCTGCATGTCGTAGCTGAAGGCCGTGGTGGTGAAGGGCGTGGTCACGCTAGCCCACTGGTTGCGGTATTGCAGCACACCGCGCATATCGTGCCCGATGCCAGCCATGGCCGGGCTTTGCAGCAACGGTTGCATAGCGTATTGGGTGAAGTGCACGTCCTGTGCGAACACCGCACCCCACGTGATCAACCCTGCACCTATCAGGGCAAGGATCCGCTCACTGCTAAAGTGTTGTCGTGTGGTCATGGGCGGATGTGTTATGGTGGCTTGCGCTCGGTTCCAAGATGATAACCCGGATAGCATGTTCATGGTTGGGTCGATGATGGGGACATGGTGCATACGATCATCGCATCAAGGTGATGTTCCCTTGCCGTTCCACACGTTCACCGTTGGACAGGGCGGCGCTCAGGTGGTAGACGAACACGGCCGGATCAAGTGGCTGACCGTTGAAATTACCATCCCAGCAAACCTTGGGATCGGTGCTCTCGAAGACCTTGTTGCCCCAGCGATCGTAGATGCTGAATGACATGGACGTGATGCAGTCGGTGCCGTAAAGGCATTGAGCGTCGTTCTTGTCGCTGTTATTGGGACTGAAGGCGTTGGGGATGTAGAGGGCGCACTCGAGTGGCTCTGGTGGCTCCGGAGCTCCGTTCACCTTCAACTTGACCACCCACATATCGCGCCCACCGTGGTTGCCGGAGACATCGCCGTCAATGGATTCCGTGTAGCCGACCGCCACCAAGGCACCATCCTCCAGCTCAGCGCGCAGCACGGCCTGGTCCGCTCCTGATCCGCCAATGCACCGTTGCCAACCAAGGTCGCCTTGCTCGTTGATCTTCGCCAGCCACAGGTCCCGATCGCCATGATGTCCTTCGATGTTGCCGTCGCCAGAGAAGGTGGAACCGCACAACAGGTAGCCGTCATCGGTGGGTGCCGCTAGAATACCCAGTTCGAACGCACTACCACCGAACGTCCGCTGCCAGAGCAGGTCGCCGTTGGCATTCACCTTGAGCACCCATATATCCTGACCACCCTGCGCACCGGTCACGTCCCCATCGTTCGAGTTCGCTGATGCCATTACCAGGAAACCTCCCTCCGCTGTGGTCAACAGTTCGCTGGCTGTTTCATTCTGGGAACCACCGTACGTGCGTGTCCACAACAAGGTGCCTCCGCTGCTCACCTTCGCGATGAAGACGTCGTAGTTGCCGTGGTTCTCCTGGATATCACCGTCCGTTGACTTTGTGTGGCCGAGGACTGCGATATCCCCATCGGGCAACACGACCGCATCCATTCCTTGATCCTGGTCGCTTCCACCGATGGTGAGCGACCAGACGATGGCACCGGTTGCGTTCAACTTCACTAACCAACAATCATCCTCACCATGGTTGTTCACCACGTCCCCATCGTTCGACCGTATGTAGGCGAAGTTCACGACGTAGCCCCCATCCGGTGTTGGCAGCACGTTGATGCCGTATTCGGCTTCGCTGCCTCCCAATGTCCTGTTCCATTCGATATCGCCCGCAGCGTCGAGCTTCACGATCCAATGGTCCTGCTCACCCGGGCCGTTGAGATCCGTGACGTCGCCGTCAACGGAGGTGGTCAAGCCATGGAACATGAAGCCGCCGTCGGGGGTTTGACGGAGGTGCAGGATCGAGTTCTCACTACCGGAACCCCCATACGTGCGCTGCCAGAGCAGGGTGCCTTGGGCGGAGAGCTTCACCACCCAGGTGTCCTGGATGCCTTGTGTTCCGGTCACATCCCCGTCCGTGGAACCAGTGTTGCCCATCACATAGATCGAACCATCGGAAGCTTCGATGCAGGATACACCGAACTCGGCCTCTGAACCACCCAGTGCACGGCTCCATTGTACGGACCCGTTGGCATCGAGCTTGCTGACGAGGATGTCCAAGTTCCCATGATTATCGGGCACATCACCATCATTCGAATCGCTCCAGCCGATCACCACAAAGCCCCCGTCGGTCGTTCGCGTGAAACCCGGACCCGGATCGTCGAAGCCGCTCCCCCCGATACACCGTTGCCAGAGCACCTCGGTGGTGACCTGTGCGCACAGTGGATGTAAGGCCAGAAACAGAAGCATGAATGCCACCATTCCGATCATTCGTCGCGTCCATCCTTTTTCGATCATGGGGAGAGTGGCTTTTCCATTCACTTCGATAACCCGAAGCGCATCTGGTTGGTTGGGTCGGGCCGTATCATTTCAGCAGGCTTATGTTGCCCTGCCGTTCTACGATCTCACCGTTGTTCATCGTGGCACTGAGGTGGTAGACGAACACCGCGGGATCAAGTGGCTGACCGTTGAAGGTGCCATCCCAGCAGGTGTTGGGGTCGGTGCTCTCGAAGACCTTGTTGCCCCAGCGGTCGTAGATGCCCATGGTCATGGTGTTGATGCAATCGAAGCCATACAGGCAATGAGCGTCGTTCTTGGTGCTGTTGTCCGGGCTGAGGGCGCTGGGGATGAAGAGGGCACATTCCGGCGACTCGATGGGTACGTTCACCTTCAGCTTCACCACCCACATGTCCTGCACACCGTGGTTCCCGGACACATCACCATCGTTGGAATAGGTGTAGCCTATGGCTACGTATCCACCATCGCTGGTCCTTGCTTGCATGTATCCCAGATCGGCATTCGATCCGCCGAGGCAACGTTGCCAGATGAGATCTCCGTTGGCCCCGACCTTAACGAACCAGAGGTCGCCTTCGCCATGGTTACCTACCACCGCTCCGTCATTGCTTTGGGTGACCCCGGTAAGCAAGAAACCTTCATCCTCCACATCGTACAAGAAGGTCCATTCAGTGAGGGAGCCACCGCACGAGCGTTGCCATTCCAGTGCACCGTTCTCTTGCACTTTCAAGAGCCAGACATCAGCCTCACCCTGATTGCTGGACACGTCACCATCGCTCGATCTGGAGTAGCCAGCCAATAGGAATCCCCCATCGTCCGTTCGGATCATGCTTCGGCAGTCGTCGTCCATGGTGCCGCCGTAGGTGCGCAACCAGACCAGTGAGCCCGCGCTCGTGAGCTTCGCCAGGAACACGTCATATCCACCTTGGTTCAGCGCTATGTCCACATCGCTCGAAGCGGTACCTCCCATGAACAAGATATCGCCGTTGCTCAGCTCCAACATGTCGAACCCATTGTCCCGCTCTGTTCCGCCAACACAACGCGACCATAGGACACTTCCTGTTGAGCTCAACTTCACCAAACAACAATCCGTGTTGCCACGGTAGTTGGTGATGTCCCCATCAGTTGATTCCGTTTGTAGGATCACCAAGAAGCCTCCGTCCGCGGTCATGACCAACTTGCTGCCGGCGTCGAAGCCACTGCCTCCCAAGGCACGGCTCCAAACAACGGCCCCGGAACCGTCGATCTTCAAGACCCAATGATCCTGAGTGCCTCCATCATGGTAACCCACCACGTCCCCATCATTCGAGTTGGTGGTCAATTGCAGCAGGAAACCACCGTCCGCTGTTCCGAGCATCGTTCCGCCAAGCTCCACACCCGATCCACCGTAGGTGCGCTGCCAGATGATGTCACCAGCCGATGAGAGTTTGAGCACCCATAGATCCCGGTCGCCTTGGTTCGTGGTCAAGTCCCCATCCGTGGAATAGCTGTTGCCCGCGATCATGAAGGAGCCGTCCGCCGTCTCCAAACAGTCGAATCCAAATTCGGAGAGGGACCCGCCCAGAACGCGCTTCCACTGCACCGTCCCGTCGGCATTCAGCTTGACGACGAACATGTCATCCGTGCCGTGGTTGTCCGCCATATCGCCATCATACGAAGTACCAAAGCCGATGCAGATGAAACCACCATCACTGGTGGATCGCAGCCTGTTGCCCCACTCCGCATCACTTCCACCGAGGCACCGTTGCCACTCCACCTCCGTAGTGACCTGTGCTTCCACTTTCAACGGGAACACGCCAACGATCATCGCAATGATCATGCTCCATTCGCGGATCCTGGACCTAGGCGTGTTCATGGGATTGGTACCATCAAGCGCGACTGGAGAATGCGAATGAACGCTGCATGGTCGGGTGTCCAACACATGAGCTTCGTTGCGTATGACATCGTTCAGCCAGACCATGCGTCATTCCTTTATGATGCGTGCGTGCAGTGAGCCTTCGGCATGCGTCACCAAGCAGAAATAGACCCCTGGGCTCAACGAGGATAGATCGATGCGTTCATTCACAAGCTTTCCCTGCAAGACGATCGCGCCTGCGCTGTTGGTGATAACGGCCGTTGCATTCTGCCAAGCCAAGTTGCCCGGTACGCGCATGGTTGTTGTTCCGTGGGTCGGGTTGGGGAAAGCGAACGCCTCCACCGCTCGTGGACCTGCATCATTCACAGCGGCGGTAATAGCACCCTTCTCATTGGTGAACCGCGTAATGAGCGGTGCATAGCCGAAGAGTTCGCCGTTCTGCCATTTCACCACCTGGTCCATGGAGAGCACCTTTCCATCAGCCTGCAAGGTGGCACAATGGAAGTTGATGCGCAGGTTGAAGCCATTGTCATCGATGGGCTGAACTCCTGGGTTGAACTCCGTATCCACCACCCCGGACTCATCCAAGCGGGTGAGGTACTTCGCACTCATATACAAGTCCGCATCGTAGGTCTGTGCCAGGATGATGAGGCCACCGTTCGGCTCGATGAGAAGTTCATCCGGTGCCGAGTAGTAGTTCGGATCGGTATCGCTCAGGTCCATATATCCGTCGGTTCCGAAGCTCGTATCCAACGCGCCATTCTCCAGCAGCTTGAAGAGGTAGGCGGGCCAACCCCAGGTGTTCGGTTGCAGGTAGATGGAATTGTCTCGCGCGATCGCGATGTCAATGATCCAGTTCTCCAAGGAATAGGCCGTCAGGTCGAGGGTATAGTTGAACGAGGCATCGATGGTACCATTGGTTCGGAAACGCCAGATGACGGCAGCTCCCAGACCATAGGATGCAAGTACGATACGTCCTGCGTTGTCGATCTCCATCAGCGGATAACTGAACGGAGCCTCTGGCGTATACGCCACGCCGTTCGTACCAAAGGTCTCATCCGTAGTGAAGTCCTCGTTCAGCCGAATGACCTGGCCGTATCCTTCACCAGCGATGTAAGCGCCTTTACCGATGCAGATCCGACCTTGATCGTCCACGAGCATCTTGGCGAAACCAGCACCACCGTCGACTTCCACGTCGGTCCACGGCTGGAGCATCGCGCCGCTGAGGTCGATGGAACCGATCCGATAGGCATCTCCAGCGCCCGCGAGGATGTAGATCCTGCTCCCGTCGAGCGAGAGCGCTGCATCCTCGATCCCGCTGTTGGGGAACTCGAGAATGCCGTCCATATCAAAGTCGCTGACGAGCGAACCATTCTCATCCAACTTCATGATGAACGAGGAAGTGGCTCCGTTCATGGCGGAAAGAACGGGAAAGATCTTGCCGCCGACCTCCAGGATATCCACGGTGGTCACATCGGGTAGCTGCGGCATGAAACCGACTTGCCCATCGCCGCTGAAGGTGAGATCCAGCATACCGTTCTGGGCGATCGTACCGGTCACTGCGATAAGACCAGCACCGAGCAGGGAGATGCCGCGTTGGCGACTTGAAATTCTTTCGCTGAACATGGTTGAGTGGTGGCTTGATGTGGAGATCGTGATCGCTGCACTTCACTACACTAACCCGTGAATGCGCAGTATGGTTGGGCCTTCGAACGAGAATTTCCGCGGTCCGATCCACTATCGCACCAACGTGATGTTGCCCTGCCTTTCGAAACTCTCGCCACTGATCATCGTCGCGCTCAAGTGGTACACGAACACCGCCGGATCCAGCGGTTGGCCCTTGTGTGTGCCATCCCAACAGGCCTTGGGGTCCGTGCTCTCAAAGACCTTGTTGCCCCAGCGGTCGTAGATGGAGAAGGTCATGGAGCTGATGCACTGCGAGCCTTGCACGCATTGCTGGTCGTTCATGCCGGATGCGTCCGGGCTGAAGGCGTTGGAAACGAAAATGTTCTCGGCAGCGCATGGCATTGGGGGTGGTTCGACGACCGTGATCATGACGCATGCCGTATCGGTGCCACAGCTGAAAAGACTGTCGCTGACAACCACACAATACTCCGTTGTTTCCGTGGGGCTGGCGAGCGGGAATGTGCAGTCGGTGCAACTCAAGCCAGTGCTTGGGTACCAGCCATAGCTCGTCCCCGGCGAAGGACTCAAGAGAACGCTCTGTCCTGATGTGATGCTCGAATCCGGAGTAGCCACCTCGGCAACAACAGGCGGCAGGGTGGAGAGAATGAGCGAATAGGTGTACACCGAATCGCAAGCTCCCGCCACGACCAGCGTGTCCGAGTAGGTTCCTGGGGCGAACACCTCAACGCCGCTGGTAAGCATATAGGCCTCGCCTTCACAAAGCGTGATCTGAACATTCGAACCTGGTAGCGGGTCTATCACCACGTCGAACACGCGCACGGTATCGCAGCCGAGGCTGGAGAATATCGTGTCCGAATAGTTGCCCGAAGTGAAGACGGCGGTCCCGGAAGGTAGCGTGAATCCTTCATCGACGCAGCCGGTCACCAGACCTACGTTCACTAGGATGGGAGCGGCATCACCGGCATCCACGGTGCATGGTACCGTGGTCACGCATCCGCTGGCATCGGTCACCGAAATGGTGTACTGGCCCAACGGAACATCAATGAAGATATTACTGCTCTGTGGGCCGTTGCCGATATCGTACTGGTAAGGTGCTTGACCGCCAAAATGATGAACTGTGACAGAGCCGCCCGTGCATGTTGCTGTTGGGATCGCGATCGTACCCAACAACGGGCAGCTGCCCGGAACCGCCGACGGGTCAAGCTGCGTAAGCACCATTTGCGCAGCGGGATGCAAGAAGTTCGGCTGGTCCAGCCATATGGAACCGCAAAGCGAACTGCCCGCCGCCCACAATGATCCATCCGACTTCACGATATAGGAGAACGTTTCACCCGCCATGATATCGATCACATCGGTTGCGATCAATGTGGGCGAGGGATAGGCCGCGGACAAGTTGTAGTTCCCGTAGACATAGGCGTTCATCTCCGCATCCAAGGCAAGGAAGTGGTTCCCATCCGTACAGCCGCTTATGGCTACGATATTGGACAAGCCCTGCACTAGCCGGGGAAGTGTATCGTTCAACTGATCACCATCACCGGTGTAACCTCCATGTCCCCACGTGTAAAGGTTGCCATCGGCGTCCAGGGCAGTTGCCGAATAGGTGGTGGTCTTCACATCTATGATCCTGGTAAGGCCAGGAATGGGCGTTGGTGTGGTGACGGTGTCCGGCAGTGAAGGGTCTCCAAGCAGCCCGTTCCAACTCGTTCCAAGAACGAGTAGTGTACTATCCGCAAGCAGCACATAACTTGAGAACAACCCCACCGCGACACGCACCGCTTCGCTCACACCGCTCATTTGAACAGGCGCCGTGGTGTTGCTCGCCAGCGTGCCGTCGCCGAATTGTCCGAATTCGTTGCTGCCGATGCTCCAGACAGTCCCGTCTGTCTTAATGAAACTTGAACCCCGTGAACTTGCATCAACGAAGCTGACGTCCGTGATCACTTGTACTGGTGCAGATCCGCCGCCGATGCCGCCCCATACCCAACCCGTACCATCGTTCTTGATCACGCTCATCCAATAGCCGGTGCTGAAGTAGCGCACATCGGCCATACCGGGTATGGGGACCGGCACACTCGAACATGTCGCGCCCGGACCATTTCCAAGTTCATCTACGTTATCTCCGCCCCAACCATACAATTGGTTGCTACTACTATCGCATGGGTCACTGTAGCAAAGACTGAACGCACTGTAAGAACCAACCGTGTAGTTCGTAGGCCGATACCAAAGCCGCCCGCCAAAGCCATCGCCGATCATGCTGTTCTGGGCCACAGCCGGGGTGATGAGGCCAGGAAGAATAGCGATCAGGGAACGGATGTACCACCAGAACCTCGGGATCCATAGCGGAGAACGTCTGCTCATTGGGAGGTGGTATAAGGAATGCCGAAGGTCCCCGCAGGTGGGGTGCCTCGTCCACCATGGTAACCCGGAAATGTGGTCCACGGTTGGGTGCGTTCAAAAGCCGCGGTCTATCCTGTCTTGACGGTATCCTTCAAAAGGATCAGAATGTGGAACGCTCCAGGCGCCAGGTGATGCCGATGGTCAGACCTGTGCTGCTGATCTTGGCGCCATCCAACGGACCCTCTTTCGCTACTTCACCGATCTGCGCTTTCCACAGCGGACCTGCACTCACGCTCAGGTGCTCGTTCACGCGGTAGATCGCCTGGGGGCGTAGAGACCAGGAAAAGTTCACCGTGCGGAAGGCACTCTCGGGGAACACCGTGACCGAACGATCGCCGAGTGGATATCGACCACTTGCATTGAACAGCAGGTCCACGCTGAGCCCACCCTGCACCGATGCGCCGAAGCGCCCCCAGCCTTGTTGAACGGTCGCGAGCAAGGGTACCTCCACGAAGCTTAGTGTCACATCGGTGGTACCTTCATCGGCTTTGAGCGTGTAGCTTCCGTAGCGGACCCCCGTGGCCCACGAAATGCGCCCCGATCGTAAGCGGTACTCCAATCCAATGATCGAGCCCGGTTCCGCACCGGACCGGCCACCAGCACTTGATCGCGTGCGCACCAACAGTGGCCCACCGTATAAGTGCAATTCGCCCGTGGGTATGCGCTTGAACACTTGCACATCGCACCGTATCGGTTCCGGCGCACCGGTCACTACCGGTATGGACCACCGTGGCTCCATCAGCTTCGCATCATCCGCAATGCTCCGCGTGGAAAATAGCTGAAGTTCCTCCGAAGCAGGCAAATTGTCTTGATGATCGGCGACGCTATTCACCTCGGCCTGATCCGGTAGTGATGGAACAGCAACGCCATGCGGTTCTGCCTGCTCATCGCCACGTAGATCCATGCTGGCTTGATCAGGCCACATTCCAGATCCAACAAGGGAGGTTCCATCCCGGTCATCAGCCTTTGCATTCATGCTTCCCTGATCCTGTCGTTCTCCGCCTGGACCATTTCGCAGCGATCGATCGGCATGCTCAGCAGGTGCGTTCATCCTTTCCGGATCCTCCCGTTCTCCGCCGCGATCATTCCGCAGTGTTCCGTCTTCATTCTCCGCATTGGGATCCATGCTTCCCGGACCCGGCGTTCGCAACACGCCATCAGGTCGTGATGTCCCGGATCCATGCGCTGCTTGCAAAGTACCCCATGATCGCGTAGCCGGGTCATTCACCGTAGCGGTCCGCGCTCCCAAGTTCGGTCCCGTGCGCTTCTGATCGTCGAGCTCGTCTCCATCTTCCGAATGCAATGTTCCCGCTTCCAGATGAGCGACGGCATTGTCAAGAGCTTGAGAATGTTGCTCGATACCGACAAGTTCGCTGTTCGCTTGGTTCTCCGTGGTCGATGAAATATGCTCGTCGGCTTCGTCTGACCTCTCCCCGATCGTCCACCACAGAAGACCGGCCATGGGTATCAAGATGGAAAGCCACCACTTGGAAAAACCGGCACCTCCCACCGCACCCGTTGTTGCATTGCGCTGTTCGAGCAGCGCGCGCATCTCCTCGAACTCCCCCGTTTCCACGGGAAAGTCGCGGTGCTTCATCCGCTTACGGAATAACGCATCGATCCAATGCTGGCCGCTCATGCGATGCGCATTTTGATGTGGGACCGAAGTTCGTTCTCGAGCATGCCTTGCAAGGCCTGTCGGGCATGGCTCACATGCCACTTGGAGGTGCCTTCACTGATGCCGAGCGAAGTCGCGATCTCCTTGTGTTTCCAGCCATCGATGGCGTAGAGGTTGAACACCTGGCGGGTCACCGTGGGCAAACGGTCCATCATGCGTTGAAGCTCTTCGGTCTGGATGGTCTCCTCCGCTCCGTTGAACGCGGAAGGACCGTGCGTATCCGAGAGATCCACTTGTTTCAGAACGCCATGGCCATTGGCAGTGCGTTGGTTGCGCTGCTCGTTCAGGACCGTATTGATCATGATCCTTCGGCACCACGCCTCGAACGGCGCTTCGGGATGTTTCGTGGGCAGGTTGTCCAGGATCTTCAGAAAGGCGGTGTTCACCATGGCTTTGCGCTGAAGGGCATCACGCTCGTATCGGTGGGCGACGGATAACAGCATATCCCGCAGCACCTTGTACAATTCGAACTGGGCCGCGCTATCCTTTCGGATGCACCGTTCCAGCAACGAACTGTTGGCGATCAGCATGTTACATGGCCATCTTCCATCATTATCGAGAAAAGTGCAGGCCGCCGAAGAAGCTGCGTTGTACTATCGAAAGCCAAGGCCTGGCCAACCCCTGATGCCCCCGACAACTTGATAACCCGGGAACGGAACAGATGGTTGGGTGCCTCCTGCAAGTTAGCCCCCGGCACGAATAAAACGCTAGAGACCCCTAAGCTCATCGGTCGAACGAACCAGTGCCTGTGTCGCCGTTGGGCACCCAGCCTATGAACGTTGGTATCGCCAACTTCACCACCGCTCGCCATGGAACGCCTTTCACCACAAGCCTACGTCTACCTGCGCCGCCCGATGCTCTCTTCGGGGGAGACCATGCTGTACCACACCTTCCAGCACCTGTGCTTCACCGGTGCGCTGCGTGTGCATTTCGCGGAAGTGGAGGTGGGCGTTCGTCAGAAAAGAAAGCTGAACCGTCTCTTCATCACGCGCGGAGAGAGGCCTGCTGGCAGTGCGAGATCGGAATTATTCGCCTGGGAGTTGATCAGCGCGGATCACCCGTGCACCTTGGTGAACCTGCGAACGGCGATAAATGATGAGGTCGATGATCACGAGCGGTTCAAGTACGAACTGTTGAGACCGGAACTCGTAGCAGCAGGCCTCTTGAGCGGCCGACATGCGCTCACCTCAGCGGGTCGCGCTGCTTTGCGCAGGACACGCGACTTGCTTTACACCGTGGAACAGGACATCGGCCGCTCGCTGGAGGGCGGTTGGGAACGGTCCTTGACACTCGTTCAGGAACTGGGCAGCTGCATCACCCTGCTTGATGAGGAGACACGCGAACAACTGAAGAAACGCTCCCCACGCCCCGGTGATCTCGTGGCGGTATTCTCCATCCTCAACTACCTGGAACGTTTCACCACTGGTGGAAGCGACGGCGGCATGTTCGGTGGTGGAGGGGGTGGTTTCGGCGGAGGTGGTGCAGGCAGCTTCGGTGGCGCGGGAGGCTTCGGCGGATTCGGTGGCGGCAGTTTCGGCGGGGGTGGCGCAGGCGGCAGTTGGTGATCGTGATCAGCGTTTCACCAAACGCACGGGAGCCATGGCCGGGTCATCCGAACGCAGGATGTAACAACCTGGGGCCAACCCACCCATGTCCACTTGCGTGGGCCCGTAGGTGTAGCGTCCGCTGCGGATCGTGCGGCCTGCGGCATCCAACAGCGCGTAGTTCAATACGCCCAGTGAGGTCGAGAAGATGATCGTTACCACATCCTCGGTAGGGTTCGGGAAGATCGAAGGCGCTATCGTACCCATGCCATCGTACACACCGGTGGAAAGATCGTAGCGGAGGATCCCGGTCCCCGGCGAAAGGAAGCTGTAGGCGATGAACGCGTAGCCGTTGTGCTCCAACAGCCCGCTACCGTTCAGGTCCGCCGCGTTGAGGTTGGTGGTGATGTTCTCCCAACTCGTTCCATTGGTCGTTACGTAGACGCTATCGCGCTGGCCTCCTCCGGCCAGGTGTCGCGCTTCCACGTAGATCCGCGTATCGAAGCGCTTCACCTCCACCACACCCAGACCGAATTGCAGTGGGGCTGTCCATGCACTCCACGTTTCACCGGCGCTCGAGCTGCGATAGATGGCTCCGCCCTGCGCGGTGTAGTACTGCGAACCACCTACGTACCAGATGTTCTCGCCATTCAGATCGCCAGAAGCGATGCCCGTGGCCTGTATCCAAGTCGCTGCATTGATGGTCCGGAACACGCCACCACCCACCGTGGCCGCCAAGAAGTACGGACCAGCGGCGCACATGCCGATCACGTTCAAGTTGGCGAGGCCATTGTTCACGGCCGCCCAACTCTCACCGTCGATGGTGCGGTAGATCCCCGCGTTGCTCGTGTAGGCGTACAATGCCCCTCCATATTCGAAGAAGCCGCGTACCACCGTGGCCGTAGGAGCACCATCCGCAGGGCTCCAGGTATCGCCTTCGTCCTCGGTGTAGTGGATGCACGCTTGCGCGGAGTTCAAGCCCGCGAAGTACCGATCAGCGAAGAAATAGCCGCAGTCGGAAGGGTTCAGGAATTCGGGGTTGGCGACCACCGTCCACGAATCGCCGTTGTCGCTGCTTCGGAATAGGTTACCACCACCGCGCGCGAAAAGGTGCGTGGGCGACGAGCCATGGGTGGCCGCGCCTTGCGTCAGGTTGGTGAGGCCGTAGTTCACCGGGGTCCATTGTCCCTGCGTGAAGAACGACGCGAAGAAAAAGCCAACAACGAGGGCGAAGCGTAAGGGTGCGGTCATGGTCGTACGGGTTGGTG
This sequence comes from Flavobacteriales bacterium UBA7690, assembly GCA_002482775.1. Taxonomy (GTDB): domain Bacteria; phylum Bacteroidota; class Bacteroidia; order Flavobacteriales_F; family PHOS-HE28; genus PHOS-HE28. The sequence goes on from DLGQ01000034.1 coordinate 73,332, forward strand.
CGCACGACATTGGCATCGTGCTTACCCCACATCGGGGAGCCCCGTAATACGTGAACAGCGGCGGGTGAACCTCGCTGCTACTTCAGTCGTTGCTGAAGTAGTCCGCGCTCTGGTAGTGGCCGTCGGCTTCCTTCTGCAATTGCATAAGGATGTCGTTCGCCAGGCTGCTAGCACCGAAGCGGAACCAGTGGTTGCTCAGCCATTCGGGGCCTAGCTCCTCCTTCACCATCATCAGGTAGTGCAGCGCTTCCTTGCTTTTACGGATGCCACCGGCGGGTTTCATGGCGATCATCACGCCGGTCTTCAGGTAGTGGTCGCGGATGGCGTGGAGCATCACGAGCGTTACTTCCATCGTTGCCGCCGGATTGATCTTGCCGGTGCTGGTCTTGATGAAATCGGCACCGGCGGCGATGGCGATGTCGCTGGCCAAACGCACCTTGTCGTAGGTGCCAAGCTCGCCGGTCTCCAGGATCACTTTCAAGCGTGCATCACCGCACGCTTCTTTGATCGCGGCGATCTCATCGAACACGAAGTTGTAGTCGCCGCTGTGGAAGTGGCCTCGGCTGATCACCATGTCGATCTCGTCGGCGCCTTCGTTCACCGCGAACCTTGTGTCGGCGATCTTCACGGACTTCGGGGCTTGGCCGCTGGGGAAGGCCGTGGATACTGAAGCGACTTTCACACCGCTATCGCCAAGGGCCTTCTTGGCCACTTTCACCAAGGATGGATAGACGCAGATGGCAGCGCAGGTGGGTAGACCGGGAAGTGCATCATGCGGATGAATGGCCTTGTAGCAAAGCTGCTGCACTTTGCTCGGCGTATCGGCCCCTTCCAAGGTGGTGAGGTCGATCATGCTCAGGGCGAGCTTCATGCCCTGCACCTTCGTCTCCTTCTTGATGCTGCGCGTCTTGATCCTGGCCACACGCTCTTCGATACCCACTTGATCGATGGTGGGCGTGGTGCGCGGGTCGGGCATGCGCATGGGGGCGCTCAGTGTCTTCGTAGCCATGTGAAGGGAACGGGTTGTTCCGAAAGATATCGCAGCGCGCGCGGATCTTTAGGCCACAGCGGCTTTCTTCATCCAAAGACGCCTGACGAGCACGGCTCCGCCAACGGCCCCGATCGTGTTCGCGGTAAGGTCAACGAGGTCGCCGTGACGGCCAAGTCCGGGGATCTCCTGCAACACCTCCATCAACGCACCGTACCCAACGGAAAGGAGCCCGGCGATCACGAGTATGCGGCTGTTGCTCCAGGTGTTCCCGATGCGGTCGCGGAAGCCACGTGCGAGCAGGTAGCTAAGCACACCGAACATGAGCATGTGGACCATCTTGTCCACGCTGAGCAGATCGGCCCACTCCCACGAAGGGATGGCTTTGCCGGGCGTGAGGCAGAGGGCCGCGATGATGAGCGCCCACGTGATGGCCAGACGCAGGAACCGCGTCATGCGCGCATCAAGCGCCGATCAGCGCCTTGTACTGGTCAGCGGTGAGCAGGCCTTCGGCTTCGCCTGGGTTGCTCATTTCCACCTTCACCATCCAGCCTTTGCCGTACGGATCGCTGTTCACCGAAGCAGGATCATCGGCCAGGCCGGGGTTCAGTTCAGTGATCTTGCCGCTGAGTGGCATGAAGAGGTCGCTCACGGTCTTCACCGCTTCCACCGTGCCGAACACGGCCTCATGCGCCAGGTCCTGCCCTTCGCTGCTGATGTCGATGAAGACGATATCACCCAGCTCGCCTTGCGCGAAATCGGTGATGCCGATGGTGGCGGTGTTGCCTTCGATGCGGACCCACTCGTGGTCCTTGGTGTAGCGCAGTTCGGCCGGGATGTTCATGGTCGGTTGAGAGCGTAGTGATGTGGTGGCGAAAGTAAGGGGTGGCGCGGTATGTTATAGGTTACTGACCAAGATCAGGGAAGGGGCAAGAGTACGACTTGGCACCTTGCCTCCTGCACCTAGAGCTACTGCGCCAACGTGAAGCGCAGGCTGATGCCCGCGTTGGTGTTCGCCGAGGGGAACGAGGTGGAGATCACCGGGGTGTTGATCACACGCTCGTAGAAGGCACGGACGTTCAAGCGCTCGTTGATCACGTAATCCGCGCTGGTCTTGATGGAGATGATGTTCTGGCCGGCCGTGGGCTGGTTCTGTTGCTCTTGGATCTTGCGGATCACCGTGGCGTTCTCGCGCAGGCTGAGGTCCACACGCAAGTTCAGGTCGCTCTTCGGTGTGGTGCCGCCGATGGCGAAGGGGAACTTCACGCTCTTGAAGCGGTAGCCCGTGCCGATCACGTACTCCTTGCCCCGCACTTCGGTGACCTGGTTGTTAGCCAAGCTGAGGCTGAGGTTGCGGTCGCGGTTGTATTCGAACTTGGCCAGCATGCTGTTCTTCAGCGTGACATCGAAGCCCATGAGCGGGCGCATCGCTTCCTGGATGGTGACCACCGCGATCTGCTTCTCGGGGATGAAGTTATTCGCCGCATCCCGGATGCCGCCGCCATCGATGTAAAGCAGATTGGTCTGGTAGTTGGCCACGTTGAAGGTGGAGCGGTAGCTGTGCTTCACCGTGAACGTGCGGAAGATCTTCTCGAACATCGGCAGCTTGGTAAGGCCGTCGTAGGTGATGTCCCAGTTCGGCGCGGGGATCAGCTTCAACGGATCCAGTTTCATGCTCGTGGGGTTCTTGCCCGTGTAAGCCGAAGTGAAGGCACCGATGACCACATCCTGGTGCGTGGGGCCGAACCCATCGTAGTAGCCCGACTCGCTGTCCAGTTGCGATCCGGCTTCCTGACCAAGGCGTGTGCTGATGGTGGTGCGGTCCGCGAGCAATTGTTGGAACACGCTGTTCACGAAGTCACCATCATCGCGTGAGAAGGCCGTACGCCAGTTGAGCATGCTCACACTGAAATTGCCGGCATCACGCGGACTGTCGTTCACGTAGCGGTCTTCTTCCCTGTTGAACCGGAAGTAGGAGCTGCTGTTGTCCGCCTTGGTGCGGTTTGCCATCAGCTCGATGCGCATACCGCGGAACGGCTCCAAGCTCACCCGTGCGTTGATGGTCTCGTTGCGCGTGTTGGTGTATGGGTTGAAGATGGAGGGCGTGTTGACGAGCCACCCTCGTTTGGACGCATCGGTCGCGAAATCCCGCACCCTGTCGCCGCCCAGGTCATGGTTCTGTTGCCCGGTGATGAACCCGAAGCCCGGCGCCCCGAAGTTGTCCATACCGATGATGTTCGTGCGCGGAGAATATCCCGGCAACAGGATACCCGAGGTCTGGCTGTAGGTGATCGTTCCAGTTCGCAACGTCATCAAGATCCGCGCAAGGCCTTCCAACGGGTTGATCTTGTTCACCTTCGCGTCGGTCGCCGTAGAGTCGGCCTTGGCGCCTTTCCCTTTCGTACCCGCCGCACCCGGACGTGCCGCACCGCGCCCTTTGCCCTTGTCGTTGATCTTCTTCAGGTACTTCGACTTGTTGTACAGGTTCACGAAGTTCAACTGGCCGTTCACCGAGATGTTCTGCGAGTTCTGGATGGTGGCACCCAGCGAGTCCTGCGTCAGTGGTGCGCGATCCCACTGGTAGCCTGCGGTGTAGCCCGTGTTGACCGTCATCCAATCCGTCATCGGGAACTTGTCCAACGGCAGCGTGTAGGTGATGCCGATGGTATGATCGTAGCGCGTGGGTTCCCCGAAGCTCTTGATGCTGGAGATCACACTGTCCTTCCACAAGGAATATTCGTCCCGGTCCTTCGCGTTCACCCGGCCCGGCGTTTCACCGATGAAGGCCATGTTGTTCGCATTGAAATCGAGCTTCAGTGCCTTGGTGACATCGTAGCGGAATCCGTACTGGCTGTTCCAGTTGAAGTTCTTGTTGTAGGTGGGTCGCGGTGGCAACGTGGTGATGTCCGGGTTTGGGCGCACCAGTCGTTCCAAGTACATACGGTCCACCGAGGTGCGCATGCTGATCTGCTTGAACCCGAGGTTGACGTTGAACTCCTTGATCAACTTCAACCACTTGCTCTTGCCCACGAAACCGATGCCGGCGAACGGTTCTAGGGGCCTTGGCTTCGGGTTGTGCATGTAGGCGATGGCCCCACGGTAGGTGCGTGTGTTCTCGTACGCCGTGTTCACATCGTAATACTCCTGGTCGCTGTAGGCATAGTTGAAGCTGAGGTTCTCCACATCGAAGAACTGCTCCTTGCTGCCTTGCCCGCGTTCCTTGCGCACGTTGGTGAGATTGATGCTTCGCCTGCGTGTATAGGTGCGCGAGAGTTTCAGCCGCTCCTTGCGCTCCTCTTTCGTCATGGTCCGCGTAGCATCGCTGAAGGTGATGTCCGGGTTCAGCGGATCGAACTGCGGATTGCTGATCTGCTCGGAATACCCCACGTACAGTGGGATCTTCACCTTGGTCTCTTCCGGCAGGAATTTGCCCATCTCCAAGTTCGCGCTCACATCGATGCCATACTTGGTCTCGCGCTGCCGTTCGCTCACCTTCTTATCGATGCTGCCCCAGAACGGCGTGCTGTAGTTACCGGCAACGCTCAGGCTTCCCAGATCGGCCAGCTGTGCGTTCACGCGGGCCAGCGCCGCCCAACCTCCGCTCTGGTCGAAATCCGTAAGGCGCAATTCGTTCACCCACACCTCCAAGCACTTCGCCATCCCATCATCGATGGACCATGGGTTGGCTTCCGGCCCTTCGCGTTTCGGGTTGCGTATGCCGATCATGATGGTACGCATCTGGCTCAGGTTCGGGCTACCCTTCACGAACACACGGCGATCACCATCGGTGCCTTGGTAGCGTTCCGTGCGCGAGGCTCCGCTCTGGTCACGTTGGATCTTCAGGTCGTTCAGCTTGGCGAACTCGATGATCACGTTGTTCGCCTCCGGCCAGATGCTGTACGGGTCGCGGTTGAAGAAGGCCGATGGCACCACGGGCACTTCGTACTCGTAGTAGTTCTGGTCGAAGTCGTTACCAAGGCGGATGAACACACTGGCATCTCCGTACTCCAAGGCATCGTTCGGGTCACTGCCTTCCGCGTGGATGTACATGCGCAGCTTCTTGTAGCTCCGGATGTCGAACTGCACGTTGCGGAAACCGGCACGCGCATCACCATCACGCAGGTTGCACACCTTGTACTGCAACGACTGCTCGTTGAGGTTACGCAGGTTGGCACTGGCCACGTCGATCTCCTTGTTGATGCCCGGTGGCAGCGCATAGTTGATCGGTGTACGGTTGCCGTTCTCCTCGATGTTCACCGCCGCGATCTGGAACAACGTGGGGTCCGGGTCACCACCGATCACTTCACCCGGTGTCTCCATGCTCTGGAGATATTTCCGCCACTCGCCACGCACGAATTCCAAGCGCGCGAAACGCAACGTGGCCTCTTGCTGCCAGTCGTGCAGATAGAGGCGGAAAAAACGGATGCTGCGGAAATCCTGGATGCCGTTCACCTGTGCGGTGGGCTGGCGGATGGGGATCTTGAACTGGTACCAGTAGACCTGCTTGGGTCCATCGGGGGTATTGGCCGTTGCCAGGATCCGATCGGTGATGAAGCCGCGACCCACCACCATGTCCTGCGGACGAAGCGGCACTTTGTAATGGAAGTAGCTCTCGCTCTCGCCCAGGTTCTGGTCCTGGTTGATGTCCTCGGTGGTGGGTAGCGTGGTCTGCTGTGTAGGATAGTCCTGCTGCGAATCCTCGTCCGTTACCGAGTTGCCTTCGGGTGCATTGAAGCGCTTGTAACGCTCCAAGATGTCCGCGCCGGCATTGTCCAACTGATCGCCACGGAAGAAACGGTAGTCATCGTTGGAGGGATCGTTCTGCCAACGTGCACGCGCACCGGGGTTCAAGGCGTTGAGGTACGAGCTGAAGAACTCGCTCTCGTTGCGCCCCGGGATCTGCGCCGCTGGGCTACCCAGACCGTCCAGACCCACGTCCTGGAACTTGTTGCTGTTCGTTTCCGTGATGGCGAAGGCGTTCACCACGCTCTGTGTAGCAGGTACCACACCCCAGGTGGTGGTGTTGGTCACGTACGATACGTCGTCCGCGGAATTCGGCAGACCGTTCTCGAAGCCCTTGCGTCCATCGCGCAGAACATCCTCGCTGATGTTGCCCAGATCGATGTATAGGTCGCCACCGGTGCTGTTGACCGAGTTCACGTTGGTGGCCGGTTCGCCCGCGCTGTTGCTGGCGTTGAAGAAGGGGTCCATCACCCAGAACTGGATGGTCTCGATGTTGCTGGCCTCGAAGTCCGTGGTGGTGATCCGGCGCGTGATACCGGCCCAGTTGTTTTCCGGGTTCGGTAGGTTCCCGTCACTGTCCAAATTCGGGTTGTAGTTGTACGGCCCGCGTTCCGAGGGGAAGTACGAGATGTCCAGCACGGGGATGTTCGTGGGTGTACCCGCCGCGAGCTGCCGGTTGGGGAACACCTCTTGCTCCAACACTTCGCGCATCCGGTTGTCGCTGCGGATCTCGCTGCTGTTGGCGATGTTGGCCGGCGTCAGGTTGTTGTTGCGGAAGAACAACGGATCGATCACGTACCACGACATCTGTGCACGGCGGTAACCGGCTCCCAGGTCGTTCACCAGATCACCTTCGGGGAACAACGAAGGAATGCCTTGTGGCACGGCCGAGTGGAACCACAGGCTCTGGGTGCGCAGGTCGATCACGCTCACGCTGCCTTCGAAGTCGTCGATGTAGCTGGTGCCCGCGTTGCCGATCGCACGGCTGTGACCGGGGATCAGGTAGGCACCTTCCAAACTGGCGCTGATGTTGCTCTCGGCCTTCGTGGCATAGAACGGAAGCTTGTCCACCGCATCGGTGAGCCATTGCGACTTGGTGGCCCATGTGGCATCCAGGCCCACCATGGTGTTGCGGATCGGCTCCTCGCCAACGTTCACTTTCTGGGTGAGCGGTCGTTCATAGAGGTTCATCACCGTGCCGCCGAGAACGAAATCCTTGTTGATCTTGTAATCGAAGCGGGCTCCGGCCAATGTTTTCGTCTGTATGCTGAACAGCGAGTTGCTCTCCAACGCGATGTTGATCGGTGTGCCGCTCTCGAGGATCCCTTGGTTGAGGATGCGTACGCGGCCCAGGTTGTAATCCACCGTGTAGTCCTGGTTCTCGATCAGGCGCACACCACCGGCCGTAACGCTCACCGAACCTTGGGGGATGTTCACCGAGTTGAGCGAGATCACATCACTGCTCGCCGAGCGGTAGCTACCCACCATGCGGAAGCGGTTCAGCTCCGGTATGTTCTGCGCAGCGGTCTTGGTACTGTCGTAGAGCTGTTGGTAAACGATGGTGCGTTTGATGTTGGGATCCACGCCCACCAACTGGCCATCGAGGAAACTACCGAACGGCTCCAGGGTGGTGAAGTAGATGCGGCCGCTCTGCGATTGGATGGTACCGCCGGTGCTCGCCGCGCCATCGATGAAGTCGAACCAGCCATCGGGGTTGGGCGCATTGTTCGGATCCAACCGGTCCATGGCCAAGGACTGCAACAGCGGGATCTGGTCCAGCGGCGCGCGCGGGATGTAGTTGATGTCTACACCCGTGGTGGGGTTGTTGTACACGATGTCCAACCGGAAGTTCTCGCGGTTCACCTGGAACGCACCGAGCGAGTACACGTTCTTCATCATAAGGTCCCACAGCGGTATGCGTGGGTTGGTGATGGTGGCCTTCAACAGGCGAAGTACCAACGCTTCCGTACCCGCTGGATCCACCGTGGTGCCCTCTCCGGGAACACCGCCGGGTTCGCCCGTGAAGATCCCATCCTGCGAGAACTGACCGACTTGGTAGGTCTGGCCATCCAACGTGTATTGGTAGGCCACGGCCAAGACCTCATCGTTGTTCAGCGATTGGTTCAGCGTGATGAAACCGAGGCGCTGGTTGAAAGTGTATTCACTGGTGGTGAGCAAACGCGCGCTCTCCACTTTCTCGTAGTGGCGCGCCGCTACCAGTCCAAGACCTTGCAACGCCGCGCTGGAGTTCACGAACTCGGTGATGCCCGTGTTGGTGCTCACCGTTTGGAAGAGCGTGTTCGCGCTGTTGTCCGCTACGATACTGTTGGGCCGGTCCTGCACCAGACCAGGCGGAAGGTCCACACTGAAATGCCCCGATGCGATAGCGGCCGCGCTGCCATCTTCACCCAGGTCGGTGAAGGCGACGAAGTTCCTGGTCTGCTGGAAATCCTGACGTGTGTTCGTCACCCACACCTCGATCCGCTGGATCACCACACCGCTGTTCACCGTGGGCAGCGTACGCAGCGCCGCATCGTAACGGTCGCGGAAATAATGGCTCAGGAAGTAGTGCTTGTTGGCTTCGTACTCGTCCGCCTTGATGTCGAACCGCGTGGTCTGTGCGCCGCCCTGCGCCTGCACATTTCGACGCTGGCCTTTCTCTTGGCTGAAGATCGCCGTGGCCGTCAACCGTCCGAAGCGCAATTCGGTCTTCAACCCGAACAAACTCTGACTACCGGTTATCAACGTACCACGTAGCGGGAGGCTCACGTTACCCGCTTCGATCTTCTGGATGATCTCGTCCTCGTAACCGGTGTAGTCCAGCTTCACCTGGTTCTCGAAATCGAAGGTCGCCTGGGTGTTGTAGTTGGTGTTGATCTTCAGCTTCTCGCCGATATTGCCCACCAAGTTCAGCTGGATGCGCTGGTCGAAGTTGAAGGTGGTGATGCGCCGCTGATCCACCGGTATCCGCGGGTTCTCCGTCTTGCTGATGTTGATGCCGAAGATGACCTCCGCACTACCACGTGGCTTGATGTCGATGGTGTTGCCACCGAAGATCCTGTCGAAGGCCTCACCTCGCACCTTGATCGCGGGGATCAATGCTTTCTGCGCGCTCTCGCTGTCCTTCTCCACACGGTCCAACCAATAGTTATCCATGGACCGCTCCATGTCGTAGTTGATGTACTCGTCCAGCGACATGCTCATCGGCGGACGGTAATCGAAGGAGCCACCCACGGTGCTTTGCATGATGTACTGGCCCGTGACGGGATCGTACACCACATTGTTCTGGATGTTCTCCGGATCCTTCAGGTTGATGTTGCCCGTGGATGGTGCACCCGGAGTCAACGGATCGGTGATCGGGTATTGCAGTTCCACCTCCGGTGAATCCACTTGGAGGATGAGCATGGCATGGGCCAATTCGCTGCCTTGTGCATCGGCCACGGCGAACACCATCACCACCAAGGCCAACACTTTCAGCGCCCAGGTCCACAGGCCACGTCGAATAACGGAATGATGCAAGGCTGGCCGCACGATCAAAGGTTCTTCAGGGTCAGCTTGATCAATTCCTCCACGGCGGGCACATCTCCGGAACGTTCCTGCAATACCGCGTTCAATGCACGTTCTGCTTTGGAACGGTCCAGCCCCAGGGAGGTCAGTGCCGATAACGCCTCCGCTTTCAGTGTATTGCCCAAAGGCATGGCTCCGGTGGATGATGGCATGGGAACGCCCGCCAGTTTGCCCTGCAGGTCGCCGATGATCCGCTGCGCCAGCTTGGGGCCGATGCCTTTGACGCCTTTCAGCATGGACTCGTCGCCTACCAGGATCGCTGTGTGGATCTCCGCCGAGGTGCGCACACCCATGATGGACATGCCGATGGTGGCGCTCACCCCTTGCACTTCGATCAAGCGCCGGAACAGCTGGCGATCGTCGCGGTTGAGGAAACCGAACAACCGATGTTCGCTGGAGCCCGAACGCACATCAACGCTCACCGCATAATGCACGAACACGCGCACGGTGGAATCCACGACCAAGCGCGCCAACGTGCTGGACGAGGCACCCACTAGGTAGCCCACGCCATGCACGTCGAGAACCGCATGGTCCTGCGTTACCTCCAAAACAATACCGTTCAGGCTGTCGATCATCCTGTCCCCTCGCGATGGGCTGGGTTCAATAAAACAAGGGGTAGTGTCGTGCTATGCGCAGCGGATAAGGTCCAACGAAGAGGCGCGAAAATAACGGAACTACCTATTCGCCCACCCCCTATTTTGCATGCCTCCAATGGCCGACCGACCATGACCAGACAACGTATCGTGGTATTCTCCGGCGCCGGGGTAAGCGCCGAGAGCGGCCTGCGCACCTTTCGCGACAGTGACGGCCTGTGGGAACAGTACCGGATAGAGGACGTGGCGACCCCGGAGGCATGGCGGAAAGACCCGGCCACCGTGCTCCACTTCTATGACCTGCGCCGGAAGCAAGTGCTGGCAGCAAGGCCCAACGCCGCACACGAGGCCATCGCCGCGTTGGAACAACACTACGAGGTGGATGTGATCACCCAGAACATAGACGACCTGCACGAGCGCGCCGGCAGCACCCGCGTGCTCCACCTGCACGGCGAGATCCTCAAGGCACGCAGCACCGCCGACCCCTCCCTCATCACCACCATCAACGGGCCATCACTCCGGCTTGGCGACCTGTGTACACTGGGATCCCAACTACGACCACACATCGTTTGGTTCGGCGAAGAGGTGCCGTTGATGGCTGAGGCCACCGCCATCATGCACAAGGCCGACCGGTGCATCGTGGTGGGCACTTCGCTCCAAGTCTACCCGGCTGCGGGCTTGGTCCATGCGGTTCGCAACGGTATACCCGTACATGTCATAGACCCAGCAGTGGTGCCGATGCATCGAACGGGAACAGAGTTCATCCAAGCTCCTGCCTCGTTAGGCATGAAGCAGCTGAAAGAGCGGCTGGAAGGAACCCTCTAGCGCGCACCGATCACCAATCGACGCGTCAACAGCGCCTTGCCGGCAACCTCCACACTAGCGAAGTACACACCCGGCTGGAACTGCTCCTGCGGAAGTACCACATTGGCATTGGTGCCGCGGACGGCTTGTGTGAGAACCTTGCTGCCCAGTGTGTTGTAGATCACTAGTTGCGCGCCCTTGACCGAAGGGTCCAGGTTGAAACGCACCGTCATGGAGGCATCCAATGCAGGGTTCGGGTAGGCATTGAACCCGATAACGCCGCCGATCTTCTCTGCCACACCTACTGGGGCATCGAACTGGATATCCACCCAGGTGCTATCGTCCGTATTGTCCACATCGAACCACACGAAACGGAATAGCGAGGACCCAGGATGTCCGTTCGGTTCATAGTACGCGTGGAAATTATCCACGGTGACGCCAGGTTCCATATAGACCGGGTTCACACTTTCCCAAACGGGGATATTGCCCGCGAACTGGGCCGTATAACACACGCCCCAACAGTAGAAATTCTTGGATTGTTCCACCACATCCAACTCGTAACGCCGCAAGTTGATCGTCCTGTCGGCATCGCTGTTCATCGTGGCGAACAAACTCACCGTGTCACGGAATTCCCAAGCAGCACCAGCATAGGTCACCAACTCTTCGTTCACCACATTGCCCTCTTCGTCCGTAATGGTAACGATCGGATCCTGCGCAAAGCAGACAGCGGGGAGGCAGGCGATAAGTGCAGTGTAGAGGTGCTTTTTCATGCAGGGAGCTTATAGGTAAGGAACTTCGATCCAAAGATAGCCCTCCATTGCCGAACTTCGGCCCCGAACCCCGTCCCCGTAGGTGTGATAGGATCCCAATACGGTCCATAACCCGACCCTGCGCGGGATACATGTCCCTCTACTTTCGGCCTTCCCGAACGGCGAAACGCCACGTTGGCTCACCCAAAATCCTGCACGCGCATGAAGAACACCTTACTCTTGACAGCCGCATTGGCATTGGCCACGACCGCCAGCGCCCAGATGCCCGACAACAGCATTTGCCCGGATTGGACCGGCACCGATCTTGACGGCAACACCCACAACCTGTACGACCTGCTCGACCAAGGTTATACGGTGATCGTGGATGTGAGCGCAGCTTGGTGCGGCCCTTGCTGGAACTACCACAACACCGGTGCCCTTGAAACACTTTACGAAGACCACGGGCCCGATGGTGACGACAAGGTGCGTGTCTTCTTCATTGAAGGCGAAGGGACCAACAGCCTGGCCCAACTGGAAGGCGTGAATGCTGGCAACACGTATGCCACCGCATCCCAAGGCGACTGGATCACTGGCACTGGCTACCCCATCATTGATGATGCCAGTATCGCGAACTTGCTGGAGATCGGCTACTTCCCAACGGTATACCGCATCTGCCCCAACCGCATGATCACCGAAGTTGGATCACTTTCCGCTTCTGCCATGTGGAACTCCTGCCAAGGCTGCAACATGTACGTTTCCGATTCGCCCACGGACGCATCTGTTCTGCCCAATGTGACGAACCCGACGACGTGCATCGGCACACCGGTGGACCTGAGCGTGCGCATCCAGAACACCGGCTCCGAGCCGTTGACCAATGCTACGATCGAAGCCAAGCGTGGAACCACCGTGCTGGGCACTTACGATTGGACCGGGGAACTGGGGACCTATGCCGTGGAAGAGATCACAGTGACCAACTTCACTCCCACACAGACCAGCAACAACATCGTTTACACGATCCAGACCGCCGATGATGAATCGGACAACAATACCGCCAACGGTAGTGTGACCGCAGACAACACTGTGATGCCCGGCGTGGAAGTGGAATTCGTGCTCCGGACGGACAACTACCCTACCGAAACCGCGTGGAGACTGTTCGATGGCGATGATAACGTGGTGTACCAGAACGTGGCCCAGAACTATGCCGCTAACACGGTCTATACCGAGAATTGGGAACTCGATGACGATGAGTGCTACCGCTTCGAGATCTACGATGCCGCTAACGATGGTATCTGCTGCGGCTACGGCCAAGGCTACTTCCGCTTGCGTATGGACGGGGTGAACGTGATCACCGGCGGTAACTTCCAGAGCATCAAGAGCGAGCCGTTCAAGACCTCGATCGCCGCTGCCGTGGAAGAGAACACATTGGACAACGGTCTGGCCATCTTCCCGAACCCTTCCGAAGGCCGTGTGAATGTGAACCTGAACCTTAGCTCCGCCGCGCAAGTGAACTTCACGGTGACCAATATCCTGGGCGCTGTGGTGTACCAAGGGACCAAAGCGATCGGCGCCGGCGAACAGAACACCACGCTGGACCTCAGCACCTTCGCTCAAGGCACCTACACCCTGAACATCCTGGCCGATGGCATGACGGCGACCCGCAAGGTCACCATCGCGCACTAAGCCGGGCCAAGCTCTGAACACGCATTGATAAGGTCAGCGATCCGGCACACCTGTTGCCTGCGGTCGCTGACCTTTCAATTCACCCCCTATCTTGACCCCATGAGGAATATCCTTTCGGCCGCTCTCGCCGCCCTGATCTGCACTTCGGCCATCGCCCAGACCAAAATGCCCAGCGCCATGGTGCAGACCATGGATGGCAAGAAGGTGGATACCAAGACCTTCAGCAACAACGGCAAACCCATCATCGTGAACTTCTGGGCCACCTGGTGCGCGCCGTGCAAGCGCGAACTCTCCACCATCGCCGACAAGTACGATACGTGGCAGAAGGAGACCGGTGTGAAGCTGATCGCCGTTTCCATTGATGATGCACGTAGCATGGCCCGGGTGGCCCCATATGTGAACGGCCAGGACTGGGACTACGAGATCTACCTTGACCCGAACGGCGACCTGAAGCGCGCGCTGAACGTGAACAACGTCCCCCACACCTTCCTGCTCAATGGCAACGGAGAGATCGTCTACCAGCACAACAACTACGAGCCGGGCGATGAGAATGAACTCTACACCAAGGTGAAAGAACTCGTCGGCAAGAAGTGATCCCGATGTCCCGTAACGCCCTCCGTTGTGGCCTGGCTACACTGCTCTGCGGTGCAGGGCTTCAAATCTCCGCTCAAACGTTGGACGCTGGCCAGTTACATGGCAACTTCAGTACCGACGTACAATACTACCGGCAAGACTCCGCGATCGGGGCCGTGCTACCTCCTGAACGGCTAGCGGCCAATGCATGGGCCAACCTGATCTACACCAACGGCAATTTCGAAGCCGGAGGGCGGTTCGAGAGCTACGAGCCACCATTGGCAGGCTATCCCGCAGGACAGACCTACACGGGGTCCGGGGTCGGCTATCGCTACATCAAATTCAAGGTGAGCGATCTGGAGATCACTGCCGGCAGTTTCTACGAGCAGTTCGGCCAAGGGCTCGTCTTCCGCAGTTATGAAGAACGCTACCTCGGGGTGGACAATGCCATGGATGGGATCCGCCTGAAGTACAAGCCCTACCGCGGTGTTTACCTCAAGACCGTGATGGGCCGGCAGCGGTTCGCCTTCACCAACGGACTGGTGAAAGGGGTCGGTATCGTGCGTGGGGCCGATGCCGAAGTGAGCCTGAGCGAACTGCTGGACAGCGCATGGACCAGCGCCAATAACCTGACCCTTGGGGCCAGCTTCGTGAGTAAATACCAAGAAGACCGCGACCCTCTGCTGAAGCTGCCCGAGAACGTGGCCGCCTGGGCTGTGCGCGCCAACTTCACCACGCCGAAGTGGAACATCTACGCTGAATACGCCTACAAGATCAACGACCCCAGTGGGCGCAACAACTTCGTGTACCAGAACGGCCAGGCCCTGCACCTGAACGCGACTTACTCCGTGAAAGGCCTCGGGGTAAGCGCCGGAGCGCACAGCTTGGACAACATGTTCTACCAAAGCGATCGGTCGGCACCGACACCTTTCGACCTCAACATCAACTTTCTGCCGCCGCTGAGCAAACAGCATACCTATAACCTGCCTGCCACGCTCTACCCCTACGCCACACAACCCAACGGCGAAGTGGCCGCACAAGGCGAAGTGTTCTACAAATGGAAGAAAGGCACCAAACTGGGCGGCAAGACCGGGACCAAGCTTGCCCTGAACTACTCCACGGCCTTTGTACTGGATACCATGCACCTGGGCATCGCTGATGACACCACCCGACGCTTAGGGTACACCTCGCGCTTCTTCCAACCGGGCAAGCGCCAGTATTTCAACGACTTCAACGTGGAGTTGCGCAAGAAGGTGAGCAGCAATTGGGAGCTCGCCTTCACCTACATCAATCTGGTATTCGACATCGACATCATCCAAGGGAAGCCGGGAAAGAGCACGGTGTACGCCGACATGTTCATCCTGGAAGGGCTCCACAACTTCAGCGACCGCAATTCCGTTCGTTTCGAAGTGCAGCACTTGAGCACCAAGCAGGATCTGGGCAACTGGGCCACCGCGCTCGCCGAATTCACCTTCAGCCCGCACTGGTTCGTAGCTGCCATGGATCAGTTCAACTATGTCACGCTGAACGAGACCTTCTTGCAAGATGGCAAGACCGAAGTGAAACCCGACCGCATCCATTACCCCATCGGGTCGGTGGGCTACATCCGCGGTGGCACCCGGTTCCAAGCGAACTACGGCCGCCAGCGCGCCGGCATTTTCTGCGTGGGTGGGGTGTGCCGCACGGTGCCCGCATCCAACGGCCTTTCACTGTCCGTTACCACAACGTTCTGAGCCATGTTACGCCGCATCACACCTGCCTTGATCCCAGCGCTCGTCCTGCTCATGGGATGCGATCGCGTGAACGACCCGCTCGTGGAACCCACCGGTAACAATGGGAACCCCGGCAATGGCACGGTGATGCGCAAGGTGCTACTGGAGGATTTCACCGGGCATACCTGCGTGAACTGCCCCGCCGCAGCACGGGTGGCCTCCAGTTTGAAGGATGTGTACGAGGAAGACCTGATCGTAGTGGGCGTGCATTGTACCTCCACCTTTGCCGCACCGGCCAATCCGCCCAACGCCAACGGCAGCTACGCCACCGATTTCCGCACACCCGCAGGTGATGCCTACGAGAACGCGCTCAACATCTTCTTCCTGCCCAACGGTGCCGTGAACCGCAAACCGTTCAACAACTCCATCACCTTGGGCTCGGCCGCATGGGGTAGTGCCGTGGCCGATGTCATAGGCCAAGAAGCCGACTTCGACATCTGGTTCAGCCAACTCCAGCACGACCCGGAAAACAATACCGTGAGCGCGGAAGTGAAGGTGGCCGTGCTTAACCCCGTGACCGGAGACCACAACCTGACCATCTATCTGACCGAGGATAGCGTGATCGACTGGCAGAAGGATCTAGAGGCCGACCCGGACGATGTGCCCGACTATGTGCACCGCCACGTCCTGCGCACCAACCTGAACAGTGCGTGGGGCGCTCCCGTCGTGGTGGGCCAAGCGTTGGCCGGAGACACCATCACGCTGACCTACACGAACTTCTCCATGAACCCCGCTTGGGTGGCTGATCATTGTTCTTTGGTAGCCTACGTCCACAACAACAATACCTATGAGGTGATGCAGGTGGAGGAGGCGCATTTCCAGCACTGACAACACTTTTTAGCACTTGTTGGGTGCCGATCGGTACCAGATGCCGTTATCCTTGTCCACAGGTGGGATCAGCGGTGGAAAACCCTTCGACGAAAAGTTCACCAGACCCCTCCTCGCCGTACTATCTTCAACCTCGCTAAAGCCGATCCGTGATGATGGACCAAGGAAGAAAGATGATGGAGTTCAGCAAACAGGTGCTCCAGAAAGTCAGTTTCGACCAACGGCTGTTCAAGAAGGAACTCATCAAAGCCCGGCGCTGGTTCGGCCAGCACGATCAGCTTGTGCTGAAAGCTTGGTGCCTTGCCACCTTCGGCCATATGTACAAGGACGTGATCCTGGAGGTGTTCCAGACCACGATGCGGACATGACATCAGCCCTCGCGCAGAAAGCGCAGGTTCCGCCTCAACCCTTCGTACTTGGTGCGCTTCACCGCGCTCCCTTCGAACAGTTTCCCGAAGACCACCTCGGTCATCCCGTGCCATTCATCCTTCGTCAAGCCCAACAAGGCTGGCTTCGGAGTGAATGAAGGTTCGTTGTGCGGTACGCTGAAACGGTTCCACGGGCATACTTGCTGGCACACATCACAACCGAAGGCCCAATCGTTGAGCTTGCCCGCTACTTCCGCAGGGATCGCACCCTTCAGCTCGATGGTGAAGTAGCTGATACACTTACTACCGTCCACTCCATACGGCGTGATGGCTTGCGTAGGGCACGCATCGATGCACCGCCTGCATGTGCCGCAATGGTCCGTTACCGGTGCATCCGGCTCCAACTCCAGATCGATGATGATCTCGCAGAGGAAGAAGAACGAGCCCGCGCCTTGGCGGATGATGTTGGTGTGCTTGCCCACCCAGCCCACACCACTGCGTTGGGCCCAGGCCTTCTCTAGTACCGGCGCACTGTCCACGAAGGTGCGCAAGGCCACATCACCGAAACGGTCGTTGATGAACGCGACCAACGGCTTCAACCGCTGCTTCACCACTTTGTGGTAGTCGCGGCCATAGGCATACGTGCTGATCTTCGGCGCTTCTGGATCCTGCTGTTGCGGTGGTGTGTAGTAGTTGTAGGCCAGGCTGATCACGCTCTTCGCGCCGTCCACCAGCTTGCGCGGGTCAAGCCGCAGATCGAAGTGGTTGGCCATGTACCCCATCTCTCCGTGACGGCCTTCGCGAAGCCATTGTTCCAAACGCGGTGCTTCTTCGCTCAGGAATTCCGCGCGTGCCATGCCACAGGCGAGGAACCCCAGTTCGCGCGCTTTCGCCTTGATCAGGTCCGAACGTTCGCGTAGCGTGAGCATGCGGGCAAGGTAGCGCACCGCTAACTTGCCGCTCCATGCCCGCGTTGCGCCACGTAGAGATCTCCCGCTACATCATGCCCATGCGTGAAGGTGGATCATTACCCGGCCTCGCCGATGCCGACGACGGGTTCAAGTACGTGGTGAAGTTCCTCGGCAATGGGCATGGCCCCAAAGCGCTGATCGCGGAACTGATCGGCGGGGAGGTTGCACGTGCGCTGGGCCTGCACGTTCCCGAACTGGTCTTCGCCAACTTGGATGCGGCTTTCGGACGTACCGAACCCGACGAGGAGATCCAGGAACTGTTGCAGAAGAGCACCGGTGTCAATGTCGCCCTCCACTTCCTACCCGGCGCTATCACCTATGATCCTGTCGTGTTCCCCGTGGACCCGTTGGAGGCCTCGTTGGGGGTGTGGTTGGACCTGTTGCTCACCAACATCGACCGCACGGTGCGCAACACCAACATGCTCATCTGGCGCAAAGAGCTGTGGCTCATCGACCACGGCTCCTGCCTCTACTTCCACCATGCATGGGACAACTGGGAACGCCATGCCACCGGCCCTTTCCCACAAGTGAAAGACCATGTTCTGCTACCCAGTGCATCCCTATTGGAGCAAGCGGATGCCATCGCGCGCGAACGCATCACACCGGATGTGCTGAGCAGCATCGTGGAGCTTCTCCCGGACGCTTGGTTACAATGGCCGGAAAGTGGCATGAGCCCCGAAGGGATCCGCGCTGTCTACACACGCTTCCTCCACCTTCGGTTACAACGATCGGCCGATTTCATCGCCGAAGCGAACAATGTCCGAGCAGCAGGTATATGAGTATGCCGTTGTTCGGCTCGTCCCCGTGCTCGCGCGCGAGGAGTTCCTCAACGTGGGCATCGTGCTCTTCTCCAAACATGCGCGTTTCATCAAGGCACGTGTGGAGCTGGACGAGCGTCGACTTCACTCGCTCCGTAGTGAGGTCGATATCGAAGAGGTGCGGGAGAACCTGCGTGCCTTCACATTGATCGCGCACGGTGATCCGGCAGGAGGACCCATCGCCCTATTGGACCTTCCTTCACGCTTCCGGTGGCTCACCGCCGTGCGGAGCAGTGCGATCCAGACGTCAAGACCACACCCCGGCCTTTGCGCCGACCTGGATGGTACTGTGGACCGTCTCTTTGAAGAGCTCGTGCGCTAGGGCTTCACGATCAATGTACTGGGCACTTGGGTAAGCCAAACGCTGCGGCTTTCCGCCAATCGTGCCCAACTGGCGTAGCTGATCAACAGCAACGTATGGCGCTGTAACATGGACTGGTCTAAGATGCGGCGATCCAGTATCGTGAAGCGGTCCTGCCCCAACTGCGATAGCCGTTTCGCTTCGGCATGGAACGAAGGTTCACGGGCTGTCAATCCGGCCACGTCCAGCAAGGTGACCTTCGCCTCCACGTTGCGCATGAACCGTTCCGCGTAGTTGAACAGGAACAGATCACCGGGAGCGAAGATGGGCAACAGGATGTGCGTCGCCGTGGTGAAACCCTTGTCCATGAAAATGCCCACACTGCATTGGGCCTCCTCGATGAAGTGGCGGACCCGTTCATCCAGTTGATCGTCCGCTGGCAATAAGGAAGTCTGCCCGGTCAACGAACCGATCAGCTTGCTGGGATCCAAGGCACGGCTGGTGAAGCCCAACAGATCACCGAGCAACGTACCACGCAACAGCGGTTTACCAGACCCCACCAGCAACAGGTCATACCCACCGGTGTTCGTCACTTGCACGATGTCCTTCGCGATGTCGTTGGTCACCTTGAAGATCGTCCCTATCGGCAAGTTCAACCGTGCGGCTTCCTCCTTCACCAGTTCGAAGCTCTCGCGCTCCACGTCAGCATGTTCCAGTGGATTCAAGTCCTCGCTCGCCGACAGATGCAGCGCGGTTACATCCAATGCTGCTGTATCCTTCCGCGAAAGTTCGGTGGCCAATTGAAGCAGCTTCTTGCCGCTTTGTGGTTGGCCGAAGGAGATGAGCACGCGCCACCCTTGGCGTATCACCGGAGCTGGTTCGATCACATCCGCCTCATCCTTGCCGAACCAACGTTCGATCAACGATAAAGCCGGGCCGGTCATGAACGTGGTGACCAACGCCATGATCACCATCATCGCGAAGATCTTCGGGGTGAGCACACCCAGGTCGTAGCCGATGTTGAGCACCACCAGTTCCATCAAACCGCGTGTGTTCATCAGCGCCCCGATGGAGAGGCTGTCCTTCCAACTGTTGCCGGTGAAACGTGCAGCCAAAGCACTTCCACCGAACTTGCCGAGCACGGCTACACCTACGACTCCGGCACACACGAGCCAGAGGTCGCCTTCGTTCAGCAGGCCGATGCGTGTGCGCAAGCCGGTGAACACGAAGAAGAGCGGCAGCAACAGCACCAAGCTGATGTCCTCCATCTTGTTGATGAGGATCTTCCGGAAACTGAGCGCCGATGGCATGATCGCACCGGCGAGGAAGGCACCGAACAACGCGTGGATGCCGATGATCTCCGTCAAATACGACGAGGCGAGCATCACCAAAAAGGTGAGCGCCACGATCGGACGGCTCAACGTATCGCGGTCCTTGTGGATCTCGCCCAAGCGCACCAAGAACGGGCGTACCACCTTGATCATCGCCAGCACATAGAGCAACGCCGCAGCGATGGTGAACACGGCACTGACCGCCGAACCCGCCTTCACGATGGCGATGACCGCCGCGAGGATACACCAGGCCGTGATGTCATCCGCCGCGGCACAGGCGATGGCCACCGTTCCGATGCGCGTGCTCGAAAGACCGCGCTCCTGGATGATACGTGCAAGCACCGGAAAAGCAGTGATGCTCATGGCGATGCCCATGAACAACGCGAACGAGGAGAAGGCGATCGTCGGTGGCGCGAATTCCAAGTACAGGAAATAAGCCAGTCCCACACCCAGTGCGTAGGGGATCACGATGCTCGCATGGCTGATGATCACCGCATCGTGCGCGCGTTTGCTGAGCACGTTCACATCCAATTCCATGCCCACCACGAACATGAACAGGATCAACCCGATCTGGCTCATGAACTGCAGGTTACTGAGCGATCCTTCCGGGAACAGGAAGCTGAACACCTCAGGGAACCAATAACCCACCACCGACGGACCCAACACGATGCCCGCGACGATCTCGCCGATCACCGAGGGCTGGCCCATCTTGTTGAAGAGGAAAGCGAAGAAGCGCGCCGTAGCGATGATCGCTAGTATCTGCATGATCAGCACCGCCAACGGGTGGTGCATGTTGCCATCCAACGTGTGTTGGAACGCATCCAACGCGGAGGGGTCGTTCGCCACGTTGATGCTTGGTGGCAACAGCTCCGTCTCAACCGGACGCAAGGCATCACCCTTCAGCATGATGCCGTAGATCAGCGCACCGAAGAGCCCGATGGTGACCAGATAGAACAGGAAGCTGCGCTGCACCTGCGACATGGTGCGAAGCTAGGAGGATAGACCTATCCTACTCGAACAAGCTGCCAGGCTTCACACTGGGGACACGCCCGAGATGTTTGTACGCGCGTTCGGTGGCCTGCCTTCCACGCGGCGTGCGCTGCAAGTAACCTTCCATGATGAGGAAGGGCTCGTACACCTCTTCGATCGTACCCGCTTCCTCGCCCACTGCGGTCGCCACCGTGTTCAATCCCACTGGGCCGCCATTGAACTTGTCGATGATGGCACCGAGGATGCGGTTGTCCATTTCATCAAGGCCATGCGCATCCACGTTCAATGCTTTCAACGCATGCTGTGCAATGGCGAGATCGATCGTACCATCGCTTTGGATCTGTGCGAAGTCACGCACGCGACGCAACAGGGCGTTCGCGATACGCGGAGTGCCACGGCTCCTGCGCGATATCTCGTGCGCAGCTTCTTCAACGATGGGGACGTTCAACAGACCAGCGCTGCGTTTGATGATGCCCTTCAACGTGGCCGCATCGTAATAATCCAAGCGGCTGTTGATGCCGAAACGCGCGCGTAATGGTGCAGTAAGCAAGCCGCTCCGCGTGGTAGCACCCACCAGCGTGAACGGGTTCAGCGCGATCTGTACGGTGCGTGCATTCGGTCCTGCGTCGATGACCAGGTCGATCCGGTAATCCTCCATCGCGCTGTAGAGGTACTCTTCGATCACCGGCGTCAACCGATGGATCTCATCGATGAAGAGCACGTCATGCGGCTCCAGGTTGGTGAGCAAGCCCGCGAGGTCAGCAGGTTTATCAAGGACCGGCCCGCTCGTTACCCGAAAGCCCACTCCCATCTCTTGCGCGATGATGTTCGCCAAGGTGGTCTTCCCCAAACCCGGCGGGCCGTGCAACAGCACATGGTCCAGTGCCTCGCCGCGCTGTTTCGCGGCCTGCACGAATACCTTCAGGTTGTCCGTTACGGCCTTCTGCCCAGCGAATTCCCCGAATTGCTTCGGACGAAGTGATTGCTCCAGCTCCTTGTCGGAAGCAGAGCGTTGCTCATTGCGGACATCAAAACCATCGGCCATCGTTCAAAGGTAACCGTGGCATCGTTCCTACATTACTCGCGTTGCCCTTCATAGTCCCGGTACAGATCAGCGAAGAAGATGCGCAGGCCCATGGTATAGATCGGCGCCGTCAACCGCTCGTCCAAGCTGTGGTTGGTGCGCATCACCAAACGATAGCCCCACCCGGCTCCAACACCGAAGTACTTCAGGAACCGGTATTGAACGGTCATGCATGGCTCGTAGATGATCATACCCGAACGGAACAGCTTCTGCTTACGGCCCGCGACATCGTCGTACACCACGGAACCACTACCAACACCAAGTTGCACAGGGATCCGCACTTCCCATGGTCCACGTTGGTAGAACGCATAGTCCACGTAGGCATGTAAGTACCCCATGCGCAAGCGCGTAGGCCAGGTTCCAAACCCATACACATAACGATCGCGTTCCACCGGTGAAAAGAGGAAGCTGTATCCGACGCCGTACTGGAACCGACGCGCATGCTCGAGGCCCAACTTCACCCCCATCATCCGCACGTTCTGGTTGCTCACGAACGATCCCTTCATGTCCAACCGGACCACCGGCCGTGGCGGATCCTTTACGAACAAGGCGATACTGTCCAGCAATTGCGCACGACCGCTGCTGAAGACGCCAAACGCGAAAAGGAAGAAGATGGCCCGCATCAAAAACGAATGTCCGCACCAAAGATGCGGACATTCAAAGGCCTTGCCGGAGCAAGTGTGCGAATGATCAATGTTCTTCCTCCCCGTCTTCCAGCGGAGTGATCTGGCTGACCCAATCCTCTGCCTTGCCGGGCTTGCTGTAATCGTAAGGCCAGCGATGTACAACAGGCAGCGGGCCGGGCCAGTTGCCGTGGATGTGCTCCACCGGTGTGGTCCACTCCAAGGTGTTGCTCTTCCAAGGGTTCTGCACCGCTTTCGGTCCACGATAAACACTGTAGAAGAAGTTGTAGGTGAAGATCACCTGTGCCAACGCACCGATGATGGCGAAGATGGTGACCAGTACGTTCAGATCCACCACACCATCGAACATGGGGAACTCACTGTAGCTGTAGTAGCGACGCGGAGCACCGGCCAAGCCGATGAAGTGCATGGGGAAGAACACACCGAACGCACACACGAAGGTGATCCAGAAGTGGGCGTAACCCATCTTCGTGTTCATCATCTTGCCGTACATCTTCGGGAACCAGTGGTAGATCCCGGCGAACATCCCGAAGATGGCGCTCATCCCCATCACGATGTGGAAGTGGGCCACCACGAAGTACGTGTCGTGCACGTTGATGTCCAATGCGCTATCGGCGAGGATGATACCGGTGAGACCACCAGCGATGAAGGTGGCTACCAGACCGATGCTGAAGAGCATCGCTGGTGTCATCACGATGTTGCCACGCCACAAGGTGGTGATGTAGTTGAACACCTTCACCGCGGAAGGGATGGCGATCAACAGCGTGGTGAACACGAACACCGACCCAAGGAACGGGTTCATTCCGGTGATGAACATGTGGTGACCCCACACGATGAAGCTGAGGAAGCCGATCGCCAGGATGGAACCGATCATCGCACGGTAACCGAAGATGGGTTTACGTGCATTGGTGGAGATGATCTCCGAGGTGATCCCCAACGCTGGAAGCAATACGATGTACACCTCCGGGTGGCCGAGGAACCAGAACAAGTGCTGGAACA
>DLGQ01000116.1:0-15961 GCA_002482775.1 Flavobacteriales bacterium UBA7690
CCGAAACCGATGTAACCGATCAACCAGCCGACGATGAGCAGGACGATGATGATGTTGACGATGTTGTTCATGGGGTTGGTGTTTGGGGAACATTCAGCGACCGGCGTGCCGAAGCAGGAGGACGCTCAAAATCGCCTTTCGATCCGGGTGAATTGGGGATTTTGGACCCCGATCATGGGTCTCGATCTCCTGAAGCATCGCTCCAGAACCTGCTTCGACTGGACGTTCGCCCCAAGCTGCTAATTTGCCACCCCATGAGATATTCGAACGCGACTCTTAAGAGGATCCTCTTCCTCGTGTATGCGATCTTCATCGTGGTGACTCTGCCTGCACAGTTCGGCCCATTTGCACACATCGCGAACTCCGACATCCATAACCCGGAGCGTGTAAAGGCCTTGGATGTGGACAACGACGGCGACACTGACCTGATCGTGGCCAGCAACGCGTCGCTGAGATTCGTGCAACGCTCCAGGTACCAACTACTGCTCCTTCGGAACCAAGGTTCGGGAACATTCGCTCCGTTCGAAGTTATCGACAGCACAGCCAACGATGTACAAGAATTCGAATTGGCCGACCTGGACATGGACGGGGACTTGGACATCGTGGCGACATCGCAAACCATCGCAGCCAACTACATCGGACGTACCTTCTGGTACGAGCATTTTGGCAATGGCCTCTACGGCCCCGCTACGCTCATCAGCGAGGAGGAGTTCCAAGATGATCTTCTGGCCGTTGGTGATGTGGACGGCGATGGTGATCCTGATGTGATAGATGGAGGCAATGGGCTCAATTGGTCCGAGAATGATGGGCAAGGCCTCTTCCCAACAAGCCATTCCATTCAAGGTGGTTCATCATCAAGCGCGACGTTGGTTGACGTGGATGGCGATTCGGACCTTGATGTGGTCTACGATCCTTCCGGGATCAACGGCGAATTACCGCTGCGGGTAGCGCGCAATGACGGTGCTGGCAATTTCATGGTGATCGGCAATGCCATTGGCCAGACCGGTTTTAGCCCTACTGCTTTCGCTCCATTGAACACGGATGCCGCCGTTGACATGATCACGATAGGTGCCTACGGCCGAGGATTCAGTTCATACTTGAACAACGGAACCGGGCAATTCACGTTGGCAATGACCATCGATGCGGACGCTTGGTTCTTTGACCTTGCCGACATGGACGGCGATGGCCGCAAGGATATTCTTGGCGGCGAAGTGGATGGCACGATCGGTTGGTGGCGATCTTTGGGTACCGGCCAATTCGCCACATTCACCCCATTGGACATTCTGCGAGCCGGATCACGTAGCTGCCTTCACGAGGACATCAATGGTGATGGACTGAAGGACCTGCTCATTAGTGTGGTGCCGGATGATCAGGTAATGGTCCACATGAACACCGGCGGGAATGTTTATAGCGCTGGCTCACCGATGTTCTATGCCATGAGCATGGCACAAACGATGGTCTTGGAGGATATGGACGCTGACGGCGACAACGACTTGGCGATCGCTCTCGGCAGTCCTGACAGGGTAGTTTGGCGCGCCAATGATGGAACTGGCAATTGGGGTCCGGAACAACTGTTCGCAACAGCCGACGGTGCTGTGGGAAGGTTGGATGCAAAGGACGTGGATGGCGACGGTGATATCGATCTCTTGTACTCCACCGCGTCCGGTGTCTCCTTGATCCTGAACGATGGCAATGGCACACAGACCTCGGCGGTGCTTGCCACACCGATCTCAGAAACTTTTAGCCCCACATTCGAGGTGGCCGATGTGGACCAGGATGGCGACATGGATATTCTCATCGCAGGTTGCAACACCCCCGACCTGCAATGGTGGATGAACGATGGTATCCCCTTTACCGCTGGACCATTGGTCGCAAGTGGGACAGGCTGCGTGGATGAATTACGTGCCCAAGACCTGAACATGGATGGGGTGCTTGATATCGCTTGGGGTTCGTGGAATCTTCCGATGGACTCCATCGTGCTCCTTTTCGGTGAAGGGAGTGGCAACTACTCGGCCCCGATGGCCTTGGACAGCGCGGATATCGATGGTGGTGCTCTATTGGCACATGACCTTGACGGCGACGGCGACCCGGAGCTCATTTCAAGCGATAGCTACTTCACGTTGATGTGGCGGAATGACGGGAATGGTTCGTTCACGAGAAGAGACACCATTGCACGCCATGATGGAGGAACGCACACGACCCGTTTCACCGATGTTGATCAGGATGGTGATCTCGATCTGGTCACCGCTGGATTCGAAACGCGGTGGTATGAGAATCTGGGTGATCTCCAGTTCGGGACGGGATTTCCCATTGATGTACCGTTGCTCGTTGTGCATGGTATCACTTTGGGTGATGTTGATGCGAACGGCTTTCCGGATCTTATCTGCGTATCGCAGAGCGAATCCACCTTGGGCTGGCTGCCGAATTTGTTCGATGAGACCGTTCGTCTTGAAGGTCAAGTGTACTTCGACGTGGACTCCAATGGTGTAGCCGATCCGGGCGAGCAGGGCATGGGGTATG
Source organism: Flavobacteriales bacterium UBA7690 (assembly GCA_002482775.1). GTDB lineage: Bacteria > Bacteroidota > Bacteroidia > Flavobacteriales_F > PHOS-HE28 > PHOS-HE28. The sequence goes on from DLGQ01000116.1 coordinate 2,521, forward strand.
TGCAGATCATAGCTCAACCGAACGGCACCGGAGCGATGACGAACGAGGATGGTGAGTACTCCATGTTTGTGCATCCGGGGACCTACACGCTGCAGATGGAAGTACTGAACGAGAACTGGGAATTGAGCACGGACAGCATGGCCTACAACGTCACCGTTTCCTCGAGTGATGCTGTGATCGATGGGTTGGATTTCGGTATCCAATGGTCCATCGGGCCTCCTGCGCTAACAGCCACATTGAGCATGGGCCAAGACGGCTGCAACACCATTGTGCCGCTGCAGATCGGGGTGATGCAGCTAGGAACCAATCCGGTGAGCGCCACCATACAAGTCGTTCTCGACCCCTCCTTCACGTATGAGAGCAGCACTTTTCCGCCTGATTCGGTCGTTGGAAATGTGATGCATTGGTCATTTCTCGATCTGTTGCCCGGTGACCACCTGAACTGGACCGTGCAGGTACACTCGCCGAACACGGACATGATCGGTGAACCCTATGCACATGTCGGTTCCCTGGTGGCCACGAATATTTACGGGGAGGATTCGCTCCTGTCATCCGCATTCAATGGTACGGTCTCGTGCGGCTACGACCCCAACATGAAACAGGTCGTTCCAGTTGGAGCAGGCGAAGCCGGTTACGTGGACATCCAACAGCGCGAATTGGAATACACCATACACTTCCAGAATACCGGGAACGACACTGCGCATAGCGTCGTTCTAAGAGACCAGCTGGACCCTAGGCTCGTCCCTTCATCACTTCAGATACTCGGTCGTTCACATCCTTTCGAACTAACCGTGGATGCCGATGGCGAGATGGCCTTCACCTTCCCGGAGATCATGTTGCCGGACAGCGGCACCGATCAGCTCGCGAGCCGTGGTCACGTCTCATTCCGGATCGACATTTGGGAAGATCTCGCTTCGGGTACGTTGATCACCAACACGGCTTCCATCTACTTCGATAACAATCCTCCCATCTGGACGAACACCGTGAATACCACACTTTGGGACTGTTCACTTGTTGAGGCGGAGATCATCATGGACGGTCCATATGAAATGAGCACGAACGAAGCCGTCGACTACCAATGGTCGTTGAACGGTGAGGAGATCCCTGGCGCCATGGCCCGAACATTGACCGCTTCGGAGAATGGGGATTACACCGTAACGATAACGGACAGCATGGGGTGCGTAGCTACCTCCAGTGCGGTCACCATCCTCGGAAGTTCCGTAGCCGAACAGCGCACCATGTCCATTTCGGCTCGGCCAAATCCGTTCCGGGACCAGTGTGAGTTGACCTTTCCCCAGGCCATCAATGAGGGCACCCAAGTGTGTCTCCTGGACCTTATGGGTCGCACACGGTTACTCACTACAGGGAATGGCACGAGCAGCTTGATCATACAGAGGAACGCACTCGCGAGCGGCATCTATTTCCTACAACTGCGGGTGAAAGGGCAACCGACCACTGAGCTGAAGTTGATCGTGCTCTAACGTGTACGAAGTCTCGTTGGTCACTCATTCTAGCAACACCGCTGGCCGGCATCGGATGGCCTACGCTAACGGTCGGTGACCGACGCGCTAGTCCAGCTTCAACACCGCCAAGAACGCATCCTGCGGCACTTCCACGCTACCTACTTGGCGCATGCGCTTCTTCCCCTCCTTCTGCTTCTCAAGCAGTTTGCGCTTCCGTGAGATATCACCGCCATAACATTTCGCGGTAACGTCCTTCCTCAAGGCCTTCACCGTTTCGCGTGCGACGATCTTGGCACCGATGGCGGCCTGGATCGGGATATCGAACTGTTGGCGTGGCAGCAACTCCTTCAGCTTGCTACACATCTTCTTGCCTAGTTCGTGCGCGTGGTCGCGGTGGATCAAGGCGCTGAGGGCATCCACCTTCTCGCTATTGAGCAGGATGTCCAACTTGATCAGATCGCTTTCTTTGAAACCGATGGGGTGGTAATCGAAGCTGGCATAGCCGCGCGAGATCGATTTCAGCTTGTCGTAGAAATCGAACACCACTTCGCCGAGCGGTAGTTCGAAGGTGAGCTCTACACGATCGGTGGTGAGGTAGTTCTGGCCGATGAGCACTCCGCGCTTCTCGATGCAAAGCGTCATGATAGAGCCCGTGTACTCGCTCTTGGTGATCACCTGCGCCTTGATGTATGGCTCTTCGATGCTTTCGATGTGCATCACCTCGGGCAGTTCGCTCGGGTTGTGGACGTGAACGATGTCGCCGTTGGTCTTCGTAACGGTGTATCCAACGTTCGGCACGGTGGTGATCACCGTCATGTTGAACTCGCGCTCCAGCCGCTCCTGGATGATCTCCATGTGCAGCAGGCCCAAGAATCCGCAACGGAAGCCGAAGCCCAGCGCGGCGCTGCTCTCGGGCGTCCAGGTAAGGCTGGCGTCGTTCAGCTGGAGCTTCTCCATGGCATCGCGCAGCTCTTCGTACTCGTCGGTATCCACGGGGAAGATCCCGGCCCACACCATGGGTTTCACATCCTCGAAACCGTGGATGGATTCGGCGCACATACGATCCTTGTGGGTGATGGTATCGCCCACCTTCACTTCGCTGGCGGTCTTGATACCGCTGATGATGTAGCCCACGTCGCCCGCCCGCACTTCGGGTTTCGGCTTGATCTCCATCTTCAAACAGCCCACCTCGTCGGCATTGTACTCCACACCGGTGTTGAAGAACTTCACCTTGTCGCCTTTCTTCAGCACCCCGTTCATCACACGGAAGTACGCGATGATGCCGCGGAACGGATTGAACACGCTATCGAAGATCAACGCTTGGAGCGGTGCTGCTGGGTCACCTTTCGGCGGAGGCACACGCTCCACCACGGCCTCCAACACCTTGTCCACACCAAGTCCGGTCTTGCCGCTCGCGCTGAGGATGTCCTCCAACTTGCACCCGAGCAGGTCCACGATCTGGTCCTTCACCTCCTCGGGGTTGGCCGAGGGCAGGTCCATTTTGTTGAGCACTGGGATGATCGTGAGGTCATGCTCCAGGGCGAGGTAGAGGTTGCTGATGGTCTGCGCCTGGATCCCTTGGGTAGCATCCACGATCAACAAGGCGCCTTCGCACGCGGCGATGGATCGGCTCACCTCGTAGCTGAAGTCCACGTGGCCGGGGGTATCGATCAGGTTGAGGATGTACTTCTGCCCGTTCAGGGTGTAGTCCATCTGGATCGCCTTGCTCTTGATGGTGATGCCGCGTTCGCGCTCCAGGTCCATGTCATCCAGGTTCTGCGCCTGCATATCGCGGTCGGCGATGGTGCCGGTCATATGCAGGAGACGGTCGGCCAAGGTGCTTTTCCCGTGGTCGATGTGGGCGATGATGCAGAAATTGCGGATATGCTCCATGGGATGGTTCGGGCAGCGCGCCCCGTTTCGGCCTTGGAAAAGTCCAGTGCGGCTTAGCGGGTGCGAAAAGTCCGCGAAGGTAGCCCAAGATCGGTGCAGGCCCTGAACGGGTCTATCTTTGAAATGCCGGGCTCTTAGGGCGCTCAGGCAACCCGGAGCATGCGGATCGCATCATCTACACGGATGACCATGACGGACGAACGACTGGTACAAGGTTGCGTGCAGGGCGATCCCGTGGCGCAGAAGGCCTTATACCAGCAGTACGCCAGGAAAATGATGAGCATCTGCATGCGTTACGCCCACAACCGCGACCAGGCCCAGGACATCCTCCAGGATGGCTTCGTGAAGGTGTTCCAGAAGATGGACCACTACCGGGGCGAGGGTCCGTTGGGCGGCTGGATAGCGCGCACCATGGTGAACACCGCCTTGGACCACATCCGGCGGAACAAGCCGTACGACCAGAGCGTGGACCTGAACGATGCGGAGCACCTGCATAGCGAGGACGAGCATGTGTTGAGCGGAATGAGCACCGATGAGCTGATGGCGCTGATCCAGGCCTTGCCCACCGGCTACCGCACCGTCTTCAACCTGTTCGCCATCGAGGGGTTCCCGCACAAGGAGATCGCCGAGATGTTGGGTGTTTCGGAGAACACCTCGAAATCACAATTCATGAAAGCGCGGGCTTACCTCCGCAAGCTGCTACCGAAAGAGGTGGTGGCTCAATATGGACATGTCAATGAAGGATAGTGTGAACAACCTCTTCCAGCAGCGGTTCCAGGGGCACGAAGCCTTGGTGGATCCCGGTGTATGGCAGGGCATCCAGCAGCAGTTGGCCACCGCACCGGCGACGGACGGGGTGACCGACCTTTTCAAGGACCGCTTCCAAGGCCACGAGTTACCTGTGGACCCAGCGGTCTGGAACAGCATCAGCAGCCAGCTGGGGCATACGGCAGTCACGGGAACAGCCACCGGGTCCGTTTGGGGTTGGGCAGCAGCCGGTATTGCGGCTGTGGCCATTACGGCTGGAGTGTTCCTAGGCGGGCGCGGCAGCACGGGCGCTGAGCCGAACAACACCGTGGCCACGGCAACCGATGTGCGGTCCGCCACACCCGTGGTAACTACAGAAGAAACAACACCGCAGCAGCCCATTGCGACCTTGGGCGCGCCTAGCGTCCAGCCGACCCTCATGGAAGCGAAGCCGGAGCCTTCCACCACGAAAAAGTCCAAGGCACCTCGCCAGCAGACCAGCACTGTCGCACCGGGCCTGGCCGATCTGCCTAATGAGCCGGTGGCAGCATCCACCATTAACGTGGTGCCGGACCCCACCGGCCTGGCAAATGGAGAGGTGGTGGTATCGGACATCATTCTGGGCCTGACCGAAAAGGTGATCCAAGAGCCGGTGACCGCCCAACCAGAACCGGGTTTGGCATCCAAGGATCCAGAACATGTTCGCACGCCCAGCACTGGCGGTGGAGATCAGCTTGGATCGGTAAGCGAAGTGGCGGTACCAGAGAACCTAGCACCACTTCCCAAGTTGTTCATGCCCAACACGTTCACTCCGAACGGTGATCTGGTGAACGACACCTACACGGTAGGTGCGGAGGGATTCCAGAACGTGATGATCCGTGTGTATTCGCTGAAGTCCAACGCGTTGGTCTTTAGCACCAACAATGGCGAAGCCTGGTCCGGAGCCAATTGTGAGGACGGCATGTACATGGTAGCGGCCGAAGCTCTATCGAACGACGGCCGCACGGTTTCGGAGGGCAAGGTGGTCTGGCTGAACCGGAACCCGGTAAATTGACCGTTTAAGGAATTGGAAAAGCTGCTACTTTGTGCAGCTACCCTGACATTCTAGGAACAAGCATTTCGGAAAAGAGCCATAGTGAACAACATGAGAAAGTCAATACTCGCCGCGGTCGCATTACTCGGTTGCCAGTGGTCCATTGGCCAAGTGGTCAACATCATCGATGGTGGTGTTGCGACCTGCAACGGGATCCTTATCGATAGTGGCGGGGAAGGTGGGCCGGGTTATGGGCAAGGAGAAGACATCACCTTGATCATCTGCCCGGATTCGCCTGGATCGGCAATGCGTATCGACTGGAGCACTTTCGAGGTGGGCCAGAACGATTACATGGAGGTCTTTAACGGCACCACCACCTCGGACCCGCTTCTGATCACATTGAACATCAATACGGCAGGGTCACCTGTGGTAGTGCCTTTCGGTAGTGCCACAGGATGCGTCACCCTTCGCTTCGTTAGCGATGTAGCGTCACAAGGAGGGTCGTTCGTCGGGAACATCTCCTGTTACATCCCCTGCGAACCCCCGGTCGCTGCTGCCACCATGGGAATGGCATCGCCTGCCATGGTCTGCATCGGTGAGCCCATCACCTTCGATGCAAGTGCATCAACCGCCTCTGGCACGAACAACATCGCCGAATACCGTTGGAATTTCGTGGATGGCACCATCGATTCGTTGAGCGGTGCTGTGGTCACCCACGCCTACCAAGAAGCGGGCGCCTATACGGTGCGCCTATTACTAACGGATGATACGCCAACCGGATGCGAAAGCACCAACCCTATAGATCTACAGGTACTGGTCGGGACCGAGCCGGACTTTTCGGCCCTCGTTCTGGATCCCGTGACCATCTGTTTGGGCGAAAGCGTGCCACTGAGCGCAGTTGGTGTGGAGTCCGTTCAATGGTCCGGGGCACCGATCGTGGATCTCGGCGGAGGAGTGTACCTGCCTGACGAACTGAACACACCGTTCACCTCCGAGGTTACGTTCACCGGATTCGTGCCTGGTTCCACCTTGGAGACCGTGGATCAGCTCAGCTCGATCTGTGTGAGCATGGAGCACTCGTTCATGGGTGACTTGGACCTGCTGATCCGTTGCCCCAATGGTTCACAGGTGTACATGTTGGATTATGACGGAGATGGTTCTGGCGGTGCGACCTTCATCGGTGATGCCTTGGATACCGAGGAGACCCCTCCAGTTCCTGGAACATGCTTGAACTATTGCTGGACCCCGAACGCTCCGAACGGGACTTTCTCCGCAAGCGCTGCCGGTGGTGCGACGCCGAACGTGCAACCATCCACTGTCGATCCTATCGGTGGTGATGTATTGATCCCCGGAGATTACACGAGCGAACAACCGCTCAGCGGCTTGGTGGGCTGCCCATTGAACGGAACCTGGGTCTTCAGTGCCATTGACAATCAAGGGATCGACGATGGTTTCATCTGTTCCTGGGGCATCACGTTCGCTCCTGAGCTCTACCCGGATCTGGTGTCCTTTGAACCGGTCCTTGGCGTGAACAGCCCTGACTCCGCTGTGTGGACCGGACCCGGTGTAGCACAAGATGCCCAGAACCCGCTGTTGGCCATCGCCACACCGACCGAAGAGGGCACCTTCTCGTACATCTTCTCCATCACGGATGATTTCGGCTGCACGCATGACACGATGATGACCGTCACGGTACTTCAGGGCATCCCTTCTCCGCTGAATATCGTTGGTGACAACGAGATCTGCCAAGGAACAGTGACCCAACTGAGCGGTCCAGCTGGCTATACCTCTTACGAATGGAGCAACGGCTACCAAGGCCAGAACATCACCGCAACAGCAGGCACCTACACGGTGACCGTGTTCTCGGGGAACTGCAGCTTGGAATCGGAACCGTTCATCGTTACCGCGGTTCCCACTCCTGCACCGGTGATCACCGGACCTGGCTTCAGCTGTGGTGGTGCACCGGCCACGTTGGCCACCACGGAGGCGTACACCAACTACGCATGGTCCAACTCGGCAACAAGCCCGACCATCACGGTCGGTTCCGGGTCTTACACCGTCACCATCACCGAGAGCGGTTGCACGGGCGTTTCCGCACCATTCGTGGTCACGGTGGGCAGTGATCCACAAGCGGTGATCAATAGCGACCTGTCTTCCCCGCAGGGGATCGGTGCCACGGTGAATTTCAGCGGCAGCGCCTCACAAGGCAACGGCGCTCCATTGTCGCAGTTCCTGTGGGACCTGGGCGCTATCGGTGGGACCTCCACGGGTACCAACACATCCTTCACCTTCACCAACCCGGGCAGCTACGGTATTCAGTTGTTGATCACGGCTGCGGATGGTTGCCAGGATTCAGCCTTCTACAACTTCGTGATCCTGCCTGAGACCATCATCATCCCGAACGTGTTCACCCCCAACGGAGACGCGAACAACGAGTATTTCGTGATCGAGAACGGTCAGTTCTACAGCAACTCGCTCGCCGTGTTCAACCGCTGGGGGAAAGAAGTGTTCAGCAAGAAGAACTACCGCAACACGTGGCGTGCAGCGGATGTGCCCGACGGCACGTACTACTACGTATTCAAGACCGACGAGGACGGCAAGGAATACACCGGTCACGTGACCATCCTGCGCTAAGGATCACCCTTCTTCTAGCACCGAAAGGCCTCACCATGGTGGGGCCTTTCTACTTTCGCACCCTTCCAAGTGCCACCATGAAGGTCATTGAACACCTCCGCCGAGCCGACCGTACGTTACTTTCTTTCGAGATCCTGCCGCCGCTCAAAGGCAAGGACATCAACTCGATCTACGAAGGCATCGATCCTTTGTTGGAGTTCAAGCCGAGCTTCATCAACGTCACCTACCACCGCGAGGAGGTGCTCTATAAAGAGCGTGGGCAGGGCTTGTTGCAGAAGATCCGCATCCGCAAACGACCAGGGACCGTTGGGATCTGCGCCATGATCAAGGCGAAGTACAACATCGACACGGTGCCTCACCTGATCTGCGGGGGATTCACCAAGGAAGACACCGAGGACGCGTTGATCGAGCTCAACTTCCTGGGCATCGACAACGTGCTGGCCCTGCGCGGCGATGCCATCAAGAGCGAACCAGCCTTCATTCCCGAGCGCGATGGGCACGTGCATGCCACCGACCTCATCCGCCAGATCGCTGGCTTGAACAAAGGCCAATACCTCTACGAAGAGGAACAAGAGGCTTCACCTACCGACCTGTGCATCGGCGCGGCGTGCTATCCGGAGAAACACTTGGAAGCGCTGAACCTGGCCACCGACATCGCCTACCTCAAACAGAAAGTGGATGCTGGTGCGGATTACCTCGTAACCCAGATGTTCTTCGACAACACGCGTTTCTTCCGCTTCGTGGAGCTATGCCGCGCGGAGGGGATCACAGTGCCGATCATCCCGGGGCTGAAGCCGCTCACCACGATGAAGCACATCGCCTTCATCCCGAAGACCTTCTCCATCGACCTGCCACAAGCGTTGGCCGGGGAGCTGGTGAAGTGTAAGACCGACGCGGAAGTGAAGCGTTTGGGTGTGGAATGGAGCGTGCAGCAAACGAAAGAACTGATCGCGAAAGGTGTTCCCTGCGTGCACTTCTACACCATGGGCAAGAGCGATGCCGTGCGCCAGATCGTGAGCGCAGCGTTCTGATCCGCCTAAGCCTTCAGCGCGAGCATGCGCTCCACGTACTTGCCCAACACATCGAATTCGATGTTGACACGATCGCCGACCTTGAGTGAGCGGAACGTGGTGTGCTCGTAGGTATATGGGATGATGGCCACACCGAAGGTCCGCTCGTCCAGTGAAGCCACCGTGAGGCTTACACCGTTGATGCAAACGCTGCCCTTCTGCACGAGGAGATTCGCTTGTTCAGGCAGTTCGAAGGAGTAGCTCCACGAGCCGTCCCAGTCCTGCACATCGCTGCAACGCACGGTCGTATCCACATGGCCTTGCACCATATGTCCATCCAGCCGGTCACCTATTCGAAGGCAGCGTTCGAGGTTCACGGTATCGCCAGCCTTCAATGTTCCGAGGTTGCTGCGCTCCAACGTCTCCTGCACGGCGGTGACACGGTAGCCGGTGGTGGCCATGCGCACCGGGTCGGTGAAGAGTTCCACCACGGTGAGACAGACCCCATTGTGTGATACGCTTTGGTCGATCTTCAGCCCCGGAGCCATCCGCGCTTCGATCTCCAGTTCGCGGTTGGTGCCATGATCTTGCACCGAAAGCACGGTGCCTATTTCTTCGACGATCCCCGTGAACATCAGTTGAGCTTGCCTTGGCCGTTGCCACCCAGGATGTGGACGTAGCCGTTCAGTTGTTCGGTGGTATTACCCTGCAAACGCGCGTAGTTCACCGTACACAAGTAGTAGTACACGCCGTCCGGCACCGGCTCGTTGCTTTCCTTGTGAGTGCCGTTCCAATTGATGTCCGGATCGTTGGTCTGGAACACCACCTGCCCCCACCGGTTGAAGATCTGCAGGTTGATCATCTTCACGCCACGGTAGGGGAACGGACCGAAGCTGTCGTTCTTCCGGTCGTTGTTCGGGGTGAACACGTTGGGCAGTTCGTACACGGGGCAATTGTCTCCGCACACGGCTTCCACGAACGGACTTTCATTCCCGATGGTATCCACGGCGGTCACTTGGTAACAGCCGGCCACACTGGCGCCATCCGTATGGATGAACGAGGTGCTCTCTGCCCCGTTGATGATGGCGATCAGTTCGAACGCACCACCGAGACTGTCCGTGAAATAGATGCGGTAGAGCTCGGTATCATCCGCACAACTCTCGTTGGGGTTGTTCCACGAAAGCGTGTTCAGCGGCGCCTCGCAATCGTTGTCGATGGTCACCGTTGGCGCGCAGGGCGGTGTGCGGTCCACGGGTATGCCGCATACTTCCTGGCTCCAGTTCAGCAAGGGTGAAACGATCGTGGCATCGCTGTAGGCGCCAGAACTCACCACGTAATAGCAGTACTCCACACCGTTGGTGAGGGCGGTATCCGTGTAGCTCTCGGTGGTGCTGGTGCCGATCAGGTCCCATGTTGCACCGTTGAAGCGGTATACATCGTAGCTGCTGTTGATCCACGGCGTGTTGTGCGCCCACGAGATCGTCAGTTGCTCATCGTTCGGGTCCGCGCTGATGAAGACGGACGATGCCACACTGCTGGAGCCGATCACATCGGGTGGCGTATCGTTCGCGCGGCCGATCAGTTCCACGCGGTAGACATAGGCATCTGCTTCGGTGTTCAGCGCATTCACCACGAAGAAGGTATCCGGATGCGCCAAGAACGGATGCGTGCTGCTGGACCAGATCAACTGGTTGGCCGTGGTGAAGCCCGTGCCGCGGTAGAGGTTGAAGCGGTACGGCCCGGGACGCGCGATGGTGTCCAGATCGTAGGCGTTGCTCCATTGCACGGTATCCACGCCTGTGCTCACATCGGTAACACCCACGCTCACTTTCGTGATCACCGGCACCTGGCGGTCCAGGATGGCGCAGAACTCTTCGCTCGCGTAGCTCTGGGCGCCATCGGGGAAAATGGCCACCACCATGTAGCAGTACTGGTTGCCGATCACCAGGCCATCATCATCCAAGTAGCTGGTGTTGTTCAATCCGTCCACTTCGGCGATGAACGCATAACCCGTGTACGCCGGCACACCGGTTTCGCAATGGTCCGGATCGAAGCCGAACAACCCGCTGCGGCGATAGATCAGATACCCTTCCGCGTTGGTGCATGGGCTGGCGTCCCAATTCAGTTGAATGGCATTGCCCGAAGGCTGTGCCGCAGGGTTCTCCGGTGCGGGCGCCACCACGGTGATGTTCATGGTCTCGTAATCCTGCAACTGCACCGGCGTTCCGTTGTCCACGGCATTGAAGACGATCTGGTACGGCTGCAACCGCACGTGTGCACAGGCTGTGTTCCAGTTGAAGACCCCGTTCACCGGATTGCCGGGCGAGGGTTCCAGGAACGTCGCTGGTGAAACGCCCAAGGTGAACGGTTGACCAAGCGCCTCCAAGGTCACCGATTGGGTTGCATTGGGGTCGGAGGCTTGCACATTGAAGGAGAGGAATGTTCCCGCCTCCACGCAGGTATCGGCCAGCTGCGCGATCACCGGTGGCTGGTTGTTGCACGGCACCACGGTGATCTGCATATCACGCGTCACATACCCCACCTGCCGCCATTGCCCACCAACGAAACGCCACTCGCGCACGATGAAGGCGATGTTGTATTCACCCGCCAACGACGGTGCGTTCCATTCGATGGTGCCGGTCTGCGGGTCGATGCTGTAGTTGGGGCCGGGGAAGCTGTATCCTTGGATCGGTTGGCTGTTCAGGCCCAGGCAAACAGCAGGTTCGTAGGAGAGGCTGTCGCCGTCCGGATCGATCGCGGCCGAATTGTGGATCCATGGCTGGTTGAGGCAGGCATCCTGGATCGGAGAGTTCAAGAAACGTGCGGAGCAATTGGCACCAGTGACCGGAGAGATCACCAGGAGGGTTTGCACACTGAAAGACTGTGCGATCGAGTTCGGCACATTGATCACCCCTCCGTTGCGGTTCTGGTCATCGATGCTGAGCAGGAACTGCCCAGGGCCCGCATACGTGTACCTGGTCACATACAGACTGCGCCTCAGGTCCTGGGCTGGGAAATCCTCGATCGACGTACGTGGGATCGTGTCCCAGATGTCCGAATCGCCATAATTGATGGCCAGCTCCGGACGGTCCGCTGGTGCACTCAGTTTGGTGTGCGTGATGATGGTGATCTCGTACTGGTAACCCCTGTCGCCAACACGGCACACGATGATCTCCCCCGCCCGGTTATGGGTGGCCGAAGCCAGTGCGCCCCAGCAAAGGCAGGCCAGTAGTAAGAGCGTTCGTAAGTGCACCATCCGAGCGTACAAAGTACGGCATTCCGCAGGGGGCGAACGGCGCCGCTGCACCGGGAATTGTGGTCGTTCCCTGGTCTTTCGGCTGGTGGAAGCATCAACCCAAGCGCTACCCGTGGACGGCTATCTTCGGGCCCTCCACCGCCCTACCGATGATCACCCTCTCGAAAAGCTCCCGTCCGGCCGCCGCGCGCGACACCCTCGTGGTAATGGACGACATCGCCCAACTGCGCAACCTGGACCTGGAACGCAGCGACCGCCAGTACCTTACCGAGCAGCTCCAAGCCGACAACCAACTCGCCGTGTGCGACGTCAGCGGCCGTTTGGTATTGGCCCATCTGGTGAAGAAAGCGGAGACGCACGTGCAGCTGGAGAAAGCCCGCCGTGCGGGTGACACCATGGTCGCTCGCCTCAACAGCGCGAAACGGACCGAGGCCCAGCTGATCAGCCTGCAGGACAATGGAGCGCTCACCCTCGCGCTCGCCGAAGGTGTCGCCTTGGGCAACTACGCCTTCCGCAAGTACAAGAGCGATGACAAAGGTGCTCCGACCATGGAGAAGCTCTCCATCATCGCCAAGGAGGTGAGCGGCAAGGACGTGGAGGAATTGGAAGACATCGTGGAAGCCACCTGCACCGCGCGCGACCTGGTGAACGAGCCGGTGAGTTTCCTCAACGCCACTCAGCTCGCTTCGGAGATCCGCACGTTGGCCAAGAGCTCCGGCTTCAAGGTTGAAGTGCTGGAGAAATCGCGCATCGAAGCCTTGGGCATGGGCGGCCTGCTCGCGGTGAACAAGGGCAGCATAGACCCGCCCACCTTCACCATACTGGAGTGGAAACCGAAGAACGCGGTGAACAAGAAGCCGCTGTTGTTGGTGGGCAAGGGCGTGGTGTACGACACCGGTGGCCTAAGCCTGAAACCCACGCCCAACAGCATGGACCAGATGAAGTGCGACATGGCCGGCGCTGCTGCCGTGGCGTGCGCCATTTCCGCCGTGGCCAAACAGGAACTGCCGGTACACGTCATCGGCCTCGTGCCCGCCACCGACAACCGCCCGGGCGGCAATGCCTACGCACCCGGCGATGTCATCCGCATGCACAGCGGCCTCACCGTTGAAGTGCTGAACACCGACGCCGAAGGCCGCTTGATCCTCGCCGACGCCCTCAGCTACGGTGAGCGCTTCAAACCCGAACTGGTGATGTCCATCGCCACGCTCACCGGGGCCGCCATGCGCGCCATTGGCACCTACGGGACCGCCGTGATGGGCACCGCTGCGGACACCGAATTCGAGAAGCTCGAGAACGCGGGCAACGCCGTCTTCGAGCGCACCGCGCAGCTTCCGTTCTGGGAGGAGTACGGCGAAGAGATCATCAGCGATGTGGCCGACATCAAGAACCTCGGCAGCGACCT
>DLGQ01000116.1:16008-23649 GCA_002482775.1 Flavobacteriales bacterium UBA7690
TACATCCACCTGGACATCGCAGGCCCCGCCTTCCTCACCCGCAAAGACAGCTACCGCCCGAAAGGTGGTACAGGCGTAGGCGTTCGCCTTTTCTACGAATTCATCAAACAACGCGCGGCAGCGCGTTAGGGGCGCGAAATTTCGCGCCCGCCTTATCCCATGAGCGATCAACGAAATCCCCTCCGCGTCGGCATTTCCTGCGGCGACCTCAACGGCATCGGCATCGAAGTGGTGCTGAAATGTTTCGAGGACAGCCGCATGCACACGGAGATCACGCCGATCCTGTACGCCAGCGCACACACGGTGAGCCATCACCGCAAGGCGTTGAAGTTGGACGATGTCCAGTTCCAACGCGTGAACGATGCGCGCGAAGCCGTGGCCCGCAAATTCAACGTGGTGAACGTGTGGGAAGAGGATGTGGCTGTTGAATTCGGTAAACCTTCCGGCCAGCTCGCCAGCTACGCCATCAAGAGTTTGGAAGCTGCAGCCCAGGACCTCGCCGCCGCCAAGATCGATGTGCTCGTCACCGCACCCATCGACAAACACGCCATGCAGCAAGCCGGTTTCGCTTACCCCGGCCACACCGAATTCCTGCAACACCTCGCCGGCAGTGACAGCGAAGTGCTCATGCTCCTCGTGGGCGATGGCCTCCGCGTAGGCACCGTCACCGGCCACATCCCGATCAAGGATGTGTCCAACGCCATCACCACGGACAAGATCATGGCCAAGGCGCGCCTGCTACACCAGAGCCTGTTGCGCGACTTCGGCATCGTGGAGCCACGCATCGCCATCCTCGGCCTCAACCCGCACGCCGGCGACAACGGCACGCTGGGTAGTGAGGACAAGGAACGCATCGCACCCGCCGTACGCCGCTTGAACGACGAAGGCATCACCGCCATGGGCCCCTACGCCGCCGATGGATTCTTCGGCAACGGCAGTTACAAGCACTTCGATGGCGTGTTGGCCATGTACCACGACCAAGGCCTCGCTCCCTTCAAGGCGCTCAGCTTCGGCCACGGCGTCAACTTCACCGCCGGACTACCCATCGTACGCACCAGCCCCGACCATGGCACCGGCCTGGACATCGCCGGGCAGGGCGTGGCCAGCGAAGGCAGCTTCCGCGCAGCGGTCTGGATGGCCTGCGATATCCACCGCAACCGCGAGGTGTACAAGACAATCGGGGCCAACCCGTTGCAGCCGCAGAAAAGGGAGAAGGAAAGGAAGGAAGGGTAGTCTAGTAAAGCACCACCTTCCTATTCAGCCAAGCGCCATCGGTGCCCACCTGGACCACGTAAACACCACGCGGAAGATCGGCCACTCCGAATTGAATGGAGGTGCCTCCACCCGGTGTTCGCAAGGCTGTTCGCCCGGCCATATCCACCAGACGGATGCTGTGCAGCTGTTTAGCTGATGGCGTGGTGATCGAGAGCACATCCCCGGCGGCATCGTACAGGACCGTCAACTCGCTCTCCTTCACATCTTGCACACCGATCTCGCAGCTACGGAGTTCGAGTTTGTCGATGTAGTAGGTGGCTTGTTGCGAAGGGAAAGAAGTTGCGCCCACATAAATGGTGTCCGGTGTTCCTGGGCCGTTAAAATCCCCAATGGTGATGTACTCTTCCCCGCCCAAAGCGATGAACGAACCAGTCAACAACGTCCAGTCGGCGGTATCAACGTCCGTGGTATTCAGGATCAATTGAGACTCCGTTGGCCAGTTCAGCGTATCGTTCCCGCTGCAAACCGTCGGGAAATCGTTGGTGCAGATCATGAACAGGTCCGTGGTCTTGAATGCGGATTGCTCCGCAAGAGACACATACGCAGAGAAGCAATACTCCACGCCACTCTCCAAAGGCTCCAACAGTTGGACTGAAGGGTAGAATTTTGTGGAATTACTCAAGTTCAAATTATAGGTGGTCATGCTCAAATAGCCGACGCCATCCGCGGGGTGTTGAAACCCGATGAAGTTTGCTGGCGTGCCACCGCTCGGAAAACCATTCACCGTACTACAGACATTCAGATACGGAGGGCCAACAGTACATTGTGCTTCCGTCCAGTAGGTCAAGTGGTCATAATTTGAATAAGCGATGCATGGCTCATCCATCTCCTCAAATCCAGGATTGGGGATCAGGTTCTGCCCATTACAGAGTAGAACCTGAAGCAATGTGATCAGTGATAGACCCAACCGGCTATGGAATGTGGTGTACTCCACGATCGGTCAGTGTTGTACGATACAAGACGAAACGATGCACTCATGACCACTGCTGAAGCGTAACAGGTAAACGCCATTCGGGATGTCTTTCACCTCAATGGTCGCCGAGGTCGATCGGAAGGGTTGAGTTAGAAGGACAGCGCCCGCAGTGGAGATCAAATCTAGGGTACCACTCACTTCCTCTTTAGACAAGGTGATCTGGAACCGATCCGTTGTTGGGTTCGGGGCCACGGTCATATGGACATCAGCCAATGGCATATTGCTCGATCCTTCCCATTCAGGGTCCCAATCCTCCTCTGGCACTTGGCCGGGGGTCCAGCAGTGCCAATCGCGTTGGATACGGTGAAGGTTCAACACGTTTATCAGTTATTCGGTGATGCGCTATCTTTCCGTTCGGCTTGAAAAGGTACGAGACATTTTGGAACGGAACACCGATCACAAAGTATACTTGTCTGATGCGAAGTTCTCGATCTTGTACTAGCCACCAAGGGTACCTGAACTTGGCAGATCTGACCAACACTTCTGGGTGGCGTGTGGACAGGAGCGTTACGTGGTAGCTGGTGGGTCATATCGTGCATGGCCCAATGACCCATATTGAACGCTGATAGCTTCAATGCTCAATACCTCCAACCTGTTCAGAAGGCGCGTAGCACGAACGCTGTGCTCCATTGGTCTATTCTGTACAGGAGTTGCCTATGGTTCGGCACAGTCCGGTTGCGTTATCCACCTCTATAGGCCCACCAACGCGTACTTCAACTGGAGCAATATCCAAGTCGTCGTAGATGACACGCTACTGGTGGAGGTTGATAACGGCGGATCCGTGCAACTCCCCATTTCACCTGGCGCACACCAGATCAGAACGAAGTCTTCTTCTATTCGAGTGGTCGCCCAGGACTCCAGTACTACCTACCTCCGCGTATTTTTCGAGTACGACCTGCTTTTCGGGAAACCACGCGTACTGGAGGTCTCCCGTGGAACAGCAGCTACGGAACTTGCCGGATCGAGCACAACGAACGTTGAACTCACCGAAGTGCGTTGCGAACTTCCACCAAAGGGATCGTGCCAGATCTGTCCCGAGTTCCTTGACGCTTCAGGCCGCCGGACGAATGAATCGGAAGCGCACCTCCGGCGCGAAACGTTCAGGACCTGGCGAGCGTGGTCCTATCCTGGGAGCTCTCTCAGCAGGGATGGATGTCTCATCACCTGCATGGATAGTGCCTCCTGCGCTTTCGTCCCCGGTAGCTTGATGGACGGCTTGTACGCGCTTCGCAACAAGGCTGCACGCATCCGTGTGACCTATTTGTTCCGGCAAGGGCAACTCCTGGAGATGACCGAATTCGATCCACGCTCCGGTGCGGTATCGGCCCGATACGAATACACTTCAGATGCTTGGCACCCCGCGAACGGAGAAAAGATCCGGGGCGTGGTTCTCAACCCTAAGACGGGAATGCCCCTACGCAGAAATGTGTGGTCCGTCAAGGATGGGGCCTGGATAAGGAGGCGCTTGCGGTAGACCTAAAGGAGTTAACACATACGGCCCTAGGGGCTGTTGTAAACAACTGAATATCTGGATAATACCCATCTGTGGTTCTGGCCATTCGTCCTTCACTTCTGTGGGTCCTGATCCCAACGTACCCTCAATGACTGATGGTCGCGGCCTATGATATCCGCTCGTCGACAAACCCTCCAACCCGTTGATCCACCGCCTCCCAGATCGCTGGGAACAGCTACATTTGCGGTCCATTTCTCGGAAAGTACCCCCATGGACCCCTTGAAGGACCATACCATCGAGTTCACCGGACTCAAGGACGGGCAGCATGAATTCCAGTTCGTGCTGGCGCAGCCCTTTTTCGATGCGTCCGGCGAAGAGGAATGGCAGGGAGGCCACGTGAAGGTGGACGTGACCTTGGACAAGAGCACCTCGCTGTTGGTGGCCCATATGAAAGCTGCTGGCGAGGTGAAAATGCACTGCGACCGCTGCGATGGCCCGTTGGACTTCCACGTCGAGGGCGAACAGCGGCAGATCTTCAGCCTTACCGGTGGCGAGGATACCGACGACGACGAGCTGGTGAGCCTGGACGACCGCGCACACAGCATCAATTTGACCCATTACATCTACGAATGCCTGCGTCTGGCCATCCCCATCCGCCACGTACATGCCGAAGGGCAGTGCGACCCCGAGGTGGAGCAGGTGCTGCGCAAGCTGATCGTGGAACACGAACCAACGCCGGACCCACGCTGGGCCGTGCTGAAAGATCTCCAGAACAAGGAGCGCAACTCCTAAGCAAGTAGAGCCATGCCAAATCCGAAGCGTCGATTCTCCAAAATGCGTACGGCCAGCCGCCGTAGCACCAAAGTTGCCGGTGTACCCACATTGAGCAAAGACCCCGGCACCGGGGAGATCCACCTGCGCCACCGCGCCTACAAAGTGGGGGAAGACCTCTACTACAATGGCAAGTTGGTGGTTTCCGGTAGCGAAGCAGTCGAGTAAGCCGCCGTGCTGGAACTCTCCTACCCCGCCCTCCGGAAATGAGGATCGGATTGGACATCATGGGCAGCGACCACGGCCCTGCCGTGCCCGTGCGTGGGGCGGTCATGGCCCAGCGCGAGCTGCCTGCGGACGTACGCCTCGTGCTCATCGGCGACGAAGCGCGGATCCGCGAACTGCTCGTAGCCGAAGGTGCCGACCCAGCGGCCTTCGATATCGTCCCCAGCCAGGACGATATCACCATGAGCGACAACCCCACGAAGGCGTTCCAGGCCAAGCCGCAAAGCAGCATCAGCATCGGTTTCCAACTGATGAAGGGCGGGAAGATCGATGCGTTCGCCAGCACGGGCAATACCGGCGCGATGCTCGTGGGCAGCATTTTCATCCTGAAGCCGATCACGGGTGTCATCCGCCCCTGCATCCCTACGCTGGTGCCCAAGGAAGGGGGCGGTGTGGGCGTGCTGCTGGACGTTGGCGCCAATGCCGACTGCAAGGCCGATGTCCTGTCCCAGTTCGGGCTCTTGGGCTCGCTATTGGCCGAACACGTTTACCACGTGGCGGCGCCGAAAGTGGGCTTGCTCAACATCGGCGAAGAAGAGAAGAAAGGCGACATCCTCCGCCAAGCCACGTACGAGCTGATGAAGGAGCAGACGCAGTACAATTTCACCGGCAACGTGGAGGGGCGCGACCTCTTCAACGACAAGGCCGATGTGATGGTCTGCGACGGCTTCACCGGTAACGTGGTGCTGAAGGTGGTGGAAGGTTTCCACGATCTGCTGGAAGCCCACGGTGTGGACGACCCCTTCCTGCACCGGTTCAATTACGAGAATTACGGCGGCTTGCCCGTGCTAGGCGTGAACGGCAACGTGATCATCGGCCACGGCATCAGCAACGACATCGCCATCAAGAGCATGGTGCTCGCCACCCGCGAGGTGGTCCTGAGCAAGCTCAACGACCGCATCCGCGAGGCGCTCGTCTGAAAAAAGTCGCGTTCTTCCCCTCTCCCTCGGAGAGGAGCTAGGGGTGAGGGGGCATTCCTCCCGTCAATACCTTGGTCCCGCCATTCCGGTGAAGCCACCCTTCCCGGCGGCCCCGACCGAACCCACACCCATGAAGACCCGCGCCGCCATTACCGCTGTCAACGGTTACATCCCCGAATTCAAACTGAGCAACCAGGTGCTGGAGACCATGGTGGAGACCAGCGACGCCTGGATCACCGAACGCACCGGCATCAAGGAACGGCGCATCCTCCAGGGCAAGGATCAAGGGCTTAGCGTGATGGCCATCGAAGCGGTGAACGGGCTGTTGAAGAAACGCGGCATCGGTCCGGAGGAGATCGACCTGATGATCGTGGCCACGGTGACGCCGGACCGCGTGTTCCCCGCCACCGCGAACATCATCTGCGATGCGATCGGCGCGAAGAACGCGTGGGGCTTCGACCTGATGGCGGCTTGCAGTGGATTCCTCTACGCGTTGACCACCGGCAGCCAGTTCATCGAGAGCGGCAAACACAAGAAAGTTGTGGTGGTCGGCGGCGATAAGATGAGCAGCATCATCGACTACGAGGACCGCGCCACCTGCATCATCTTCGGCGATGGCTGTGGTGCCGTACTGCTGGAACCCAACGAAGAAGGCCACGGGGTGATGGACAGTATCCTCCGCAGTGATGGCAGTGGTTGCCAGTACCTCCACCAGAAAGCCGGTGGCAGCATGCGTCCGCCCACCGAGCGCACCGTGGAGAGCAAGCAGCACTACGTCTACCAGGAGGGTAAGGCGGTATTCAAGTTCGCGGTCACAAACATGGCCGATGTCAGCGCCGAGATCATGGAGCGCAACAACCTCACCGCGGACGATGTAGCGTGGCTGGTACCGCACCAAGCCAACAAACGCATCATCGATGCCACGGCCAATCGCATGGGCTTGGACGATAGCAAGGTGATGGTGAACATCGAGAAATACGGGAATACCACCAGCGGAACCTTGCCGTTGTGCCTTTGGGAATGGGAGCCACGCCTGAAAAAGGGGGATAACATCATCCTTAGCGCTTTCGGTGGCGGCTTCACCTGGGGTGCCATCTGGCTGAAATGGGCGTATTAGGCTGGATTTCGGCTCATTTTCCCTTCATTTTCGCTCATTCTTGGCTACTTCGCCCACTCTACTACCTTCGCTCCTCTTCCGCCGAGCGCTAGTCGCCGCGAAAGGACTCTCATGCCGGCCAACCCAGAGCAAGCACCGATGAACCTGAACCAGATCCAGGACCTGATCAAATTCGTCGCCAAGAGCGGCGTCAGCGAAGTGGAGATCGAGCAAAAAGACTTCAAGATCACCATCAAGACCCCCGCTGGAAAGAAGGAGGTGCAGGTGATCGCGGCCCCCGCTCCCACGTACGCGCCACCCGCGCCAGTAGCGGCTCCTGCAGCAGCGCCCGCCGCCGCAGCGCCGCCGCCCGCAGCAGCCGCAGCACCCGCCGCGGACGCCAAGTACATCACCATCAAAGCGCCGATGATCGGCACCTTCTACCGCAGTGCGGGCCCCGGCAAACCGGTGTTCGTGAACGTGGGCGACGAGGTGAAGCCCGGCAAGGCCATCTGCATCATCGAAGCCATGAAGCTCTTCAACGAGATCGAGAGCGACGTGGCCGGCAAGATCGTGAAGGTGCTGGTGGACGACGCCAAGCCCGTGGAGTACGATCAGCCGTTGTTCCTGGTCGATCCGTCCTAGAATACTGGCCGCAGAGGCGCAGAGACGCAGAGTAGAACACGATGCCGATCCAATGACCTCTCACTCCATGCCACCGTTGTTGACCTTTCTCCACCACGCATTCTCCGCGCCTCTGCGCCTCTGCGGCAAAACTTCCCGCTGATGTTCAAGAAGATCCTCATAGCCAACCGCGGCGAGATCGCCCTGCGCGTGATCCGTACCTGCCGCGAGATGGGCATCAAGA
>DLGQ01000100.1 GCA_002482775.1 Flavobacteriales bacterium UBA7690
GTTGCTGGTGGATGGCCAGCCCGTGGTGAAGAAGGCCGTGAAGGTGGATCGGTAGGAAAGTGTTGATCTGTAAAATGCGAAAGGGTGCGAGAAACTATTTCTCGCACCCTTTCGCATATCAATGTCCAGCGCTCAGCTCTTCTTCGCAGGCACCGGCTTCGTAGGCTTCACAGACTTCACCGGTACAATCGGAACGATCGCAGGCACTTCCGCTTTCGGCTCCTCCTTCTTGCGTTCCACCACGGTCATCTCTCTCACCAGATGGCCCGCACCGGCGAAGGTGTCGATGGTCCACAGCACGTAACGGATGTCCACGCTGATGGTGCGTTGCAACTCGGGCTCGAATGCGATGTCGCCGCTCATGGCTTCCCAGTTGCCATCGAACGCGATGCCGATGAGCTCACCGTTGCCGTTGAACACGCCACTACCGCTGTTGCCACCGGTGATGTCGTTGTTGCTGATGAAGCAGACCACCAGTTCGCCACTCTCATCGGCATAGGCACCATATTCCTTCTTGGCGAGCAGGTCGTGCTGGCGTTTGGGCACGATGAACTCGTCGTTGGTATTGTCCTCTTTTTCCAGAATGCCCTTTGCGGTGCAGATGTGCTTGTAGAACATGCCATCGCCCGGTACGTAGCTGCCCACTTGACCGTAGGTGAGGCGCATGGTGCTGTTGGCGTTGGGGTACCAGCTCTTCGCCGGGTCTTTCTCGCGCATGGCGGATACCATCAGGCGGTAGCCTTTCGCCAAGTCCTCATCACCGGCACCCACAGCAGGGCCCAGGAAGTTGCGGTAGTGGTTGATGCACGACTCCGATGCCTGGAAGCCGAGGTCTTTCTCCAACACTTTCAACGTTGGTTTCGCGAGGAAGGCGTCCAAACGCGCGCGGTCCGTGAGGATGCTCGTCTTGAAGATCGCTGCGGACCACGCATCGAAGTTCCCTTTGAACTTCTTCTCGATCGTCTCCATCACCGACGGTTGCAGGTCGCGTTCCACATCGGCGTGGAACATGCGGAACATCTCGGCGGTCACCTTCTGGTCGGTGGCAGGGTTGTAGTCCTTCCAGTATTCCTCCGCTGCGGCTTGTGCCCGGGCCACCGCAGCAGCCACTTTCGCGGCGTCCTTCGGGTCTGTGGCCAATTGCATCTTCAGGCCGTACATGCGGATACCGAGCATGATGGCTTCACTTCCGAAAGCCGCTTCCTGCATGTACACGTTGGCCTTCTCGAATTTCGCGCGCTCCTTGTAGCCGTTGTCAAGGTCGGTGATCAGGTTGCCGTATTTCGCTTTGCGACCAGCATCGGCGTTCACCCAGGCCATCAGTTCATCTTCCTGCTGTTTCTTCTTCTCTTCGATGTGCAGGCGCTTCAGACCACGGCTTTGGCCGATGAAGTATTTCCAGTAGTTGCTCACACTGGCGTGCTTGCTGGCGTATTTGATGCGGACGGCAGGGTCCTTGTCCATGAACTCCTCGTAGATGTCCAGCTTGGCGCGGCGCACTTTCACGCGGCTCGGGAATTCCTGCTCCAGTCCCAGACGAACACCGTGGCTGCTGAGGAAACGGTCCGTGCTGCCAGGGTAACCCATGATCATGGCGAAGTCGCCTTCCTTTACGCCGGCGGTGCTCACCGGGAAGTGGTGCTTGGGCTTGAAGGGGATGTTGGCAGGTGCAGGATCAGCGGGTTCGCCATCGGCGCCGGTGTACACCCGGAACATGCAGAAGTCGCCGGTGTGGCGGGGCCACATCCAGTTGTCCGTATCGCCGCCGAATTTGCCGATGGCGCTCGGAGGCACGCCCACCAGGCGCACGTCGCGGTAGGTCTTGTAGTGGAAGAGGTAGAACTCGTTGCCCTCGAACATCACCTTGAATTCGGTGCTGAGGCCGTTCTCCTTGCTGCTTTCCGCGAGCAGGCCTTGGGCGATCTCGCCGATCTTGGCATCGCGCGCCTCTTCGGTCATATCGGCGGTCAACTGGCTGTTCACCTTCTCGGTAACGTCATCGATGCTTTGGAGGAAGCTGACGCTGAACCCCGCTGCCAGTTCCTGCTCACGCGTCATGGCCCAGAAACCGTCCGTGAGGTAATCGTGCTCCACGCTGCTGAGGCCCTGCACCGCATCGTAGCCACAATGGTGGTTGGTGAGGAAAAGTCCTTCGGCACTCACCATCTCGCCGCTGCAGAAGCCGCCGCCCAACCGGACGATGCCATCTTTCAGGCTGCTCTTGTTGATGTCGTAGATGTCCTCGGCGGTGAGCTTGAAGCCCAGCTTCTGCATCTCCGCTTCGTTGATCTGTTTCAGTTTGTTCAACAGCCACATGCCTTCGTGGGCTTGTGTACTGAGGAACACCAAAGCTGCCGTGAGCAGCGAAAGGGAACGCTTCATATGGTAAGGGGTCGAAATGAGGGACCGCAAATGTAGTTCCATGCGATCACCCATCTCGACCCCCTATGGTGTACGGCAGGGTCTGGGACGAACGGTTAGCTCACTCCGCTTTCGGGACCGGCTTCCAAGCGATGGGGTACAGCATTTCCTCGGCCAGGCTGAAGAACGTGGTGAACTGCGGTGGCACCCCTACGCGACCGATGACCTTCTTGTCCTTGCCATCTGCTGCGATGCGGATAATGGAGCTGGGCAGGTCGGTCACATTGCTGTCGTATTTGTCCTGCATGGTCCAGAACTTGGCTTTTTCCGCAGTACGCATCAGCCGTTCCAGGCTGTCGGGCCGAACGTATCCGTCGTGCAGACCTTCCTTTTCCACGTTGGCCCGGCCTTCGAACGTGGCGTATCCGCTGCGGTACACGTTGATGCGGTAGGACTTGCATGTGCCGAAGCAAGGGGTGCGTTCCAGGGTGAAGAAGAGCGAATCCGCCTTGTTCGGCCCGCCATATCTCAGGTTGTTGCCCTGCATCCCGGTCTTACTGACGTCCTGTACAGGCTTGGTGCCGTCCATCCGTGCGCCCGGGGTCCGTACCGGAGCCTTTTCCTGGTCCACCATCGGCTTGGTGGCCGAGCTGTTGTTGCCACCCCGATCACCGACTTTCTGGTCGTTCACCGGTGTGGCGGTTTCCGTATTGGTGCGCACGCGGGCCTTTTCTCCATCGATCGCGGGTTGGCGGGCATCGGTGGTGGTGCGGTTCCCAGCAGGAGTTGGCGAGGTGGCCGCGGCCGGTTTTTGTTGGGTACAGGCCACCAGCAGCAGGCTGGAGAGGAAGGTGGTAAGAGTGGTTCGGTAGTTCATGGGAAGTGAGGTTACGAGAGCCATAGGCCGATCGTATGCCAAATCTAACCGCCGAACCGTTCGGTCCCTACACCTGGGTACCGCAGGGTCTTGCTAACGACGGCGGGTGGCCTGCTGCTGCTTCTGCATATCCTCCAACCGCTGCTGCCACTTGCTCTTCTTCTTCGGTGTCTTCATGTTCAGCAGCAGTTCCGCGCGGATCTTGTCCTCGTTCACGAACCAGCTCTTCATCACCGTCATCTGCAGGATGCTGATAACGTTGGCGAGCAGGTAGTAGTAACTGAGGCCAGCGGGAAGGCTGTTCATGAAGAAGAGCATCATCACCGGGAACAGGTACATCATCAGCTTCATGCTCGGCATGCCTTGTTGCTGCGGCATCTGCTTGCTGTTGATGGCCGTGTAGATCATGGTGCTGGCCGCCATCAGGATGGTGAACAGGCTGATGTGGTTGCCGAACGCGAAGGAGAGCAGGGGGATATCGCCCACCCAGGAGATGATGCTGTCGTAGGTGCTCAGATCATCGGCCCATAGGAATTTCTCCTGGCGCAGTTCGATGCTGCTGGGGAAGAATTTGAACATGGCGAAGAGCACCGGCATCTGCACCAGCATGGGCAGGCATCCGCTCGCGGGGTTCACGCCGGCTTTGCGGTAGAGATCCATGGTAGCTTGTTGCTTCTTCAGCATGTCGCCATCCTTGTACTTCTCGTTGATCACGTCCATCTCCGGCTTCAGCAAACGCATGCGCGCACTGGAAACGAAGTTCTTGTAGGTGAGGGGCATCAACAGCAGCTTGATGGCGATTGTGAGCACCAGGATGATGATGCCGTAGCTCCACTTCCAGCCGTCCAGCCAATTGAAGATGGGGATGACCAGCCACTTGTTCATCCACCCGAATATGCCCCAACCCAGATCGATGATCTTGTCGAACTGTGCGATCTCCGTACGACGGAGCGTGCCGTAGTGGTTCGGACCCAGGTACATGCGGAAGGGGAGGTCCACCTTCGCGCCGCGCTCTTTCTCAAAGAAGAGTTTCGCACTGTAGTGTTTCGTGTGCGCACTGTCCGTGAGCGGGGTGATGGCGATCTCCGATCCATTGCTGGCGAAGCCTTCCGCGCTGACCAAGCCGATGGTGAAGAAGTCCTGCTTGAAGGCCACCCAATTGGTCTTGCCTTCCAGTTTCTTGCTGTCCTCGCTGGTCTCGCTGAGGTATTCACGGTCGGCGCTGAAGTACTTGTAGTACACGCTGCTCTTGTCCTGCTCGCCCTTGCGGTATTTCTCGTTGCTGAGACCGGAGATCTCCCAGTTGAACACCGTGCTGCCAGCATCCACCTCGTCCTCCAGACCGACCAGCTCTGCACGTACATCCATGAAGTAGTTGGCCGTGTCCAGCTGGTAGGTGATCCGCAGGAACTTCGCCGGGTCAGTGGTGGCGGCCTTCAGGCGAACGCCCGTGGTGCCCAGCATTTCGGCGGTGAAATGAAGGTCCTTCGTGCTGATGTCATTCTTGCCTAAGAAGAAGCGGAATTCATAGTTGCCGCTATCGGGATCAGCGAGGTAGAGCGGGGTCTTGTGGTAGGTCTGGTACTCCTTCAAGCGGATCAACGCAGGGCGTGCGCCGTAGGTGTTGATGGCCACTTGCAGGCGCTCGTTCTCGATCACCACCTCCTCCGCTTTTCCGGTGGAGGATGCTTGGAAGATGCCGAAACGCTGGCCTTCCAAGGCGCGACGCACGCTGTCGGCGTTCAACGTGTCGCCGTTCACCACCAAGATGCTGTCCATTCCCGCTGGAGCAAGTGTGGCAGTACCCGTGCTGGTGGACCCGGCTTCTTTGGCCTTCAGCGCTTGTTCGGCCTCCTTGGCCTGGCGCTGGATCTCCACATTGGCGAGGCTGTCCTGTACATACTGGATGCGCGCCTGCTCTTCGGCGTTGGGCATGGTGTACCAGGTGTACACGCCCAAGATGGCTGCGATAAGGACGAAGCCGATGATCGAATTCCTATCCATTCGGTAACCGCCGTTGGTTCAAGGTGTTCGGCGGAAGGGCGGCAAAGATAGACGGCGGAAAATACCCATGTGCCCATTTGCTCATGTGCGCTTGTGCGTATGCCCGGAGCGCTCCACCTTTTTGGAAACACCACGACCAGGAGCTCCTCGCTTCGACCCCAACACGATATATTCATAGGAACTTGTCCTGCGCATTCGATCAAGAAGGCGTTCTGTCGTTTGTTCGCCCCACCAAGGAGGCATTCATGGGCACATGAGCGCATGGGCACATGCCCACATGTTTCAAGCTTGCTGGGCAGCCTCGGCCTCCTGGTGTACCGCCGTGCCACCTTGTTTGATGGCGGCTTGCACGAAATGCACGAAGAGCGGATGCGGTTTGGCCACCGTGCTGCGGTATTCCGGATGGAATTGCACCCCCACGAACCACGGATGGTCTTTCACCTCCACGATCTCCACCAATTTGGTCTGTGGGTTCACGCCGGTAGGCTGCATGCCCGCTTTCTTGTAGGCGTCCAGGTATTCGTTGTTGAACTCGTACCGGTGCCGATGGCGCTCAGTGATATCCTTCTTGCCATACACCTTGTGGGCGGTGGTGCCTTCGGTGATCTTGCACGCGTAAGCCCCTAAGCGCATGGTGCCGCCCTTGTTCTCAATGGCTTTCTGCTCCTCCATCATGGCGATGACGGGGTGCTTGGTGTCGGCGTTCATCTCGGTGCTGTTGGCATCTTCGAACCCCAACACGTTGCGGCCGAATTCGATCACGGCGCACTGCATGCCCAAACAGATTCCCAGGAACGGGATCTTGTTCTCGCGGGCGTATTTGATCGCTTCGATCTTGCCTTCGATGCCGCGGTGTCCGAAGCCGGGCGCTACCAGGATCCCGCTCAACCCGCCGAGGTGCTTGGCCACGTTCTTAGCCGTGAGCTTCTCGCTGTGTACCCACTTGATGTGGACCTTGCTCTCGTTCTCCGCCCCAGCATGTTCCAGGGCTTCCTTGATGCTCTTGTAAGCATCTTTCAACTCAACGTATTTGCCCACCAGACCGATGTGGACTTCGCTCTTCGGGTGTTTGTACCGCCGCAAGAAATCCTGCCAAGCGGTAAGGTCCGCTTCGGGGTAAGTGGCTACACCGAGCTTCTGCAGCACCACCTGGTCCAAGCCTTCGGCCTGCATCATCAGGGGAACATCATAGATCGTGGAGGCGTCGCGGCTTTCGATCACCGCGTTGGCATCCACGTTGCAGAACAGGGCGATCTTCTCCTTCATGCCCTTCTGCATGGGGTGTTCCGTGCGGCAGACGAGCACATCGGGCTGCACTCCAAGGCTGAGCAACTCCTTCACACTATGCTGCGTGGGCTTGGTCTTCAGTTCGCCCGTGGTGCCCAAGTAGGGGAGCAACGTCAGGTGTATGGTGATGCAGTCCTTGCCTTTCTGCCATTTCAACTGGCGCATGGCCTCCACGTACGGCAGGCTCTCGATGTCGCCTACCGTGCCACCCACTTCCGTGATGACGAAATCGTAGATGCCTTTGCGGCCCAAGGCCTGAACCTGCGCCTTGATCTCGTCCGTGATATGCGGGATCACTTGCACGGTCTTGCCCAAGTATTCGCCGCGACGCTCCTTGTTGATCACGCTCTGGTAGATGCGCCCGGTGGTGACGTTGTTGGCCTTGCTCGTGGGCACGTCCAGGAAACGCTCGTAGTGGCCCAGGTCCAGGTCGGTCTCGGCACCGTCCTCCGTTACGAAGCACTCGCCATGCTCGTATGGGTTCAGCGTGCCGGGGTCCACGTTGATGTACGGGTCCAGCTTCTGGATGGTGACGGTGAAGCCACGGGCCTGCAGCAGTTTCGCCAAGCTGGCGCTGATGATGCCCTTGCCAAGCGAGGAGGTTACCCCGCCGGTCACGAAAATGTACTTGGTGGATCCCGTCATCGCGAGTGAGAGTGGCTCCTAATGGGAGCCGCGATCACGGGGTGTAAAGGTAAGGTGATCGGCCCGGCCTAGCGCTAGGCGTGTGGAAAAACGCTGAGAACTCCGGCAACATGGTCTTTGACCGTGCCAACGGAAAGCAGGAGAACGGTCCGCTCTTTCCGCCACCGAACCGGCAGCGGCGAACCGACATCTGACCCCTAGAACTTATAGCTTACCCCGGCGCTAGGCAGCAGCGGCAACTGGTTCACCCGCGCATACCGAACCCGGTCGAAGTAGAAGATGTTCTGCCGGTCGTACACGTTGGTGAGGCTGAAATCGAGTTCAACCTGCTGGTTCTCGTCGATGCGCCAAGTTTTGGTCACGCCCAGGTCGAATCGGTGGTAGGTGGGCAAACGACCTTGGTTGAGGGGGCCGAAGAGGATGGCCAGGTCGGCGTTGCTGTTCGTGTAATCGTAGTTCACGTCGCCGTTGAAGGGGATGTCCCCATAGAAGCCCTGGGTCTGGGTGTAGGGGAAGCCGGATCCGAAGTTCCAACGGGCATTGATCTTCCACGCATCGAACTTGCCGAAGGCGTAACTGGCCACAAGGTTCACGTTGTTGCGGCGGTCCCACACCGGGTTGTACCGCTGGAAGCCATCGAACCGGTCCACATAGGTATAGCTGTACACGGCCCACAGGAACAGTTTGTTCTTCTCGTATTTCAACTGAAGATCCGCACCGTAGGCCTTACCGGTCTCGATGATGAAGTCCTTCTTCAACGCGTCCGGCTTGTCCTCGAATTCCTGGGTGTCGTTGAAGACCTTGTTGCGGTTCAGGTTGGTCACCTGGCGGAAGTCCTTCAAGTACACTTCGAAGTTCGCCGTCAGTTCCGGGGTCAGGTCGTATTCAACACCGCCTACGTAGTGGTTGGCGCGTTGCAGCGGGTTCTTCACGTCGCGAACGTCGCCATTCTCGTCCGTGAAGGTCTTCGGCAGGTTGTCCGGCGAAGAAAGGAAGCCGTAGAACAGGTTCACCACATCGCGGTCGCTGTTGGCGGCTACGAGGTTCTGGCTGTACCGCCCCGCCGCCAACTTGAAGCGAAGATCGTCGGTGATGTTCCACTTGAAGCCCAAGCGCGGCTCCGGGTTCGCAACGGATAGCGAGGCGTAGTAGTGCAACCGGAACCCCGGCTCGATGATCACGTTCTTCCACACCTTCTTGTAGGACATGTAACCCGCGATCTCCGAGGTGTTCTCTTCTTGCGTGAATTCGCGCCCCAGGCTGTTGTAGAACTGGAAATTGGTACGGAACCCGAGCACTTCTATGCCGTATCGGATCTCGTCCTGCTTGTTGAAAAGCTTGAAGTTCAGCGAGCCGTTGAATCCGTTGATCTCGCTGCTGCGTGGCGGTAGATCGCCCTCCTTCAGCTCGATGGAATATTCGCTGATGGCGAAGGTGCCATCGATCAACACGGCAGAACCAGCCGGTACCAGCACGAAGTTGGTTCCCGCACCCCAGTTCTGCCAGCCCAGGTCACTTACCTGCTGGTATTTCACCTGGTCCGTGAAGTTGAACCCGAACAGGTTGAATTTGCTGCCGTTGCTTCCGTTGAAGCTGACCTTGCCGAAGGCATCGGTGAACGAGAAGGGAAGGCCATCTTCTTGGACGTTCTCGTAGAACACCTTACTGCTCTGGTCCAAATAGCTATGGCGCACATTGAGCAAGAACGACGAGGATCCGCCGCCTTCTTCTTTCTCTTTCTTCAACGGGCCTTCCAGCAAGACCTTTCCGGTGAAGGTGCTGGCCGCCACCTTACCGCTCAAGCGTTTCTTGTTGCCATCGCGCGTGGTGATGTCCATGATGGAGCTCACCCGCCCTCCGTGCTCTGCATTGAAGCCTGCCGTGTAGATGTCCGCGTTGCGGATGATGTCGTTATCGAACACGCTGAAGAGACCGATGCTGTGGAACGGATTGTACAGCACCATACCGTCCATCATGGTCTTGTTCATGATGGGCGAACCGCCACGGATGTACAATTGTCCGCCCTGGTCGCCGGTGAAGATCACCCCAGGTACCACCTGCAAGTACTGGGCGAGGTCAGCTTCGCCGCCGATGGTAGGCAGCCGTTCGATCTGGCGCGGAGTAAGTTTGGTAACGCCCATGCGCACCTGTGTCTGGGCCTCTTGTTTCTCGCCGCTCACCTCGAACTCGCGGATCTGGATGGCGCTTTTGCCCAAGAAGAGCTTCTCGGTGATGATCTGGTCGCGCAAGACCGTGACCGACTTCCGTGCCGTGTCATATCCCAAGGAGGTCACCTCCAGCAAGTAGGTTCCCGGTGTCACCTTGCTGATGGAATAGTACCCGTTCACGTCGGTAGCAGCACCGGTGGTGGTGCCCTTCAGGATCACGTTGGTGAAAATGACGGGCTCGCCGGTCTGCTTGTCGTATACGAAACCACGTATGGTGCCGGTCTGGGCCACTACATAGAACGGAAGGAACGAAAGGAGCAGAAGTAACTTGCGGTAGCGGGGCATGGGATCCGTGCAGGGGCGGCTAAGGTAGAGGTTGCGGCACCACAAGGAGCGGACCGTTCGATGGCTACCCTTTACCGGTGGTTGGCTTCTTAGGCCATAACCTTGGCCAACAGTTCGCGCAAGAGTTCGCCCTGGTCCGAACCATCGCCCCCAACACCTTTGCTGCGCAGATCGAACTGGCGCAGATGGCGCTGTACCTCCACCAGTTTGCCCAGCGGATAGTTCGCGGCCTGGCTCACATAATCCTTCACGAAGTAGGGGTTCACCTTCAACTCGCCGGCTAGTTCGGCTTGGCTCTTTCCGGCACAGGCGTGCACCACGGCCAGTTTGTTGAAGTAGGTGTTGAGGAACCCCAAGGTCACCACCAGCGGATTCTCGCGTGGGTCGGCTGCGAAGTGGTTCGCTATCCGTTGTGCTTTCAACGCATTGCGCGTGCCAATGGCGTTCTGTAGCTCGAAAACGTTGTAGTCTTTGCTGATGCCTACGAAACGTTGGATGACCTCGCTGGTGATCGCACCTCCTTCTTCGGTCACCAAGCACAGTTTCTCCACTTCCTTCATGGCTTTGGAGAGGTCGCTACCCAAATGGTTCGCCAGCAAGGTGGCCTCGGCACCGCCCAACCGGCGCTTCTGGTTCTTGGCAAAACTGATCAACAGGTCGGGAAGTTTATCCTCACGCACCTTATCGCTCAAGAAAACCACGCCGCCACCTTTTTGCGCGGACTTGAGGATGGACTTGCGGCCGTCGATCTTCTTGTGCTTGTAGCAAAGCACCAGTACCGTGGTGGGCGTGGGCTTCAGCAGGTACGCCTCTAGTTTTTCCACCTGATCTATGCGCCAATTCTGCAACTCCCGCACGACCACCAATTGGCGCTCGGCCATCATGGGGTACCGCAGGCAGGTGTCTTTGACCGTGTCCGGATCGGCATCCCGCCCGTACAGGATCATCTGGTTGAAGTCGCGCTCATGGTCCTCCAACGCCAACCGCTCCACCTCCATGGCGATGCGGTCTATGAAAAAGCCTTCTTCGCCGTGCAGAACGTACACGGGCTTGAACTTGCCGCCCCGTAGGTCGGCCATGATCTTCTTGTATTCGTCCAGCGTGCTCACTCGAAACGCAGGTGCTTCACCGAACGGCCCTCGTTGATGATCTCGCGCAACGCATCGATGCCCAACCGTACGTGGCTTTCCACGAAGCTGCTGGTCACCTTGGCATCGCTCGCACTGGTCTTCACGCCTTCGGGCACCATCGGTTGGTCGCTCACCAACAACAATGCACCGGTGGGGATGGAGTTGGCGAAGCCGGTCATGAACAAGGTGGCCGTTTCCATGTCGATGGCCATGGCTCGGATCTGGCGCAACCGCTCCTTGAACGGCTCATCATGTTCCCAGACCCGGCGGTTGGTGGTGTATACCGTGCCGGTCCAGTAGTCCATGTCGCGGTCGCGAACGGCACCACTTACCGCGCGTTGGATCATGAAGCTCGGCAATGCCGGTACTTCGGGTGGGAAATAGTCCGCGCTGGTACCCTCACCCCGGATGGCCGCGATGGGAAGTACCAGATCACCGAGCTGGTTCTTTTTCTTCAAACCGCCGCATTTCCCCAAGAAGATCACCGCTTTGGGGTCGATGGCGCTGAGCAGGTCCATGGTGGTGGCGGCCATCGGGCTGCCCATACCGAAGTTGATCATCACCATATCCTCCGCTATGGCCACCTTCATCGCCTTGTCGCGCACGGGGATGGTGGCTCCCGTCTGCTGGCAGAAGATGTCCAGGTAGTTATCGAAGTTGGTGAGCAGGATGTGTGGTTTGAACTGATCCAAGGCCACGCCGGTGTAACGTGGTAGCCAGTTGCGGACGATCTCTTCTTTGCTTCGCACTTTTGTGGGTATGAAAGGAACCGGCATGCAGGCACTCGACCTGCCGGACCATGGCGTCAAACTTAAGCATGGCGACCATGGCGTGCAGGTGTTCGATCCCGTGCGCCAGCGGTGGGTGGCCCTCACCCCCGAAGAATGGGTGCGCCAGCATGTGATCAACTACCTGGTCCACGACCTGCGATGCCCCCGCTCCCTGCTTGGCATAGAAGCCCCGCTAGTGCTCAATGGGCTTTCCAAACGTGCAGATATCGTCGTGTTCGGTCGCAATGGCCGACCTCTGGCCTTGGTGGAGTGCAAAGCCCCGGGTATTGCCGTCAGTCAGCGAACGTTCGAGCAGGCTGCGCGTTATAATCAGGTGTTCCAAGTGCGCTACCTGATGGTGACCAATGGGTTAAGGCATTATTGCTGTTCGGTGGACCTTCAACGTGGTGCCGTGGAATTCTTGCCGCATTTGCCCGTACATTCTTCCATGGGAAGCGACTAGCCTACCTAATTTTGATGACATGATGAAGCTCCTGGTCACTTTGGCTATCCCCTTTCTTGCCTTGGCCTCCGCACAGGCCCAGCACAAGCAGAAGATGGACCTGACATTACAGCACTTCCTCACCCAGGACCACGTTGCTGGGGAGGAGGTGAGCCTTTTCATCCGCGGCGATGCCGAACGGGTGGGTTCTGCTGTCCGGGCTCACGGCGGAAGGGTGACCATGTCCCTCCCACAAGTGGTGAATGCGCGCGTGCCCGTGAGTGCGGTGATCGCGTTGGCCCAGGAAGAGGCCGTGGGATATTTCGAGTTCAACGCCGCGAAGGGGACTTTGTTGAACGATTCCATGCGGGTGAAGGCCCGGGTGAACGAGGTACACCAAGGCCTTGCGCCGCTCCCACAAGGCTACGATGGCACCGGGGTCGTGTTCGGGATCATCGATACCGGGCTGGATGTATACCATCCGGATTTCCGGGACGAGAACGATGTGACCCGCGTCGTGCGCTACTGGGACCAGCGCTTCACGGCCAACCCCGGTTCACCGGCCCCGTACGGGTATGGCATCGAATGGACCCGAGAGGAGTTGGAGGCGGGTGGACCGAATTTCCCTTCGGACACCATACTTGGGCATGGTACCCCGGTGGCGGGCACCGCGGTAAGTAATGGCCGCGCGAATGGCAGGCACAAAGGAGTAGCGCCCGAGGCGGAGATCATCGTGGTCGCTTCCAACATGGGAACCTCCAACTGGGCAGCTACCGTGGCCGATGGCGTGAAGTACATCCTGGATGAAGCTGATGCGTTGGGAAAGCCCGCAGTGATCAATATCAGCATGGGCACTTATAGCGGTTCGCATGATGGCAAGGATGCTGCAGCGCTCTTCATCGACGATCTCTTGCACCAACAACCCGGAAGGGCCCTTGCCGCAGCGGCGGGTAATTCGCACGGCACGTATCCGTACCACCTGCGTACGGATGTGGATCAGGATACCTCCTTCACCTGGTTCACTACCAACCAGAACGGATCTACCTATAACATCTTCAATTTCCCCAATGTCTTTTTCGAGGTATGGGCGGATGCCGAGGACTTTGAGAACGTATCGTTCGCCATGGGCGCGGACAGGCCGGTTCCTTCCCTGAATTACCGCGGCCGAGGATCCTTCCATACCGTTGCTGATGCCATGGGCGAAGTGATCGAGGATCCGATCGTGAGCGCAAGTGGGAACACGTTGGGTACGGTCCAGTACTATGCCCAAGAACGTGGCGATCAGATCCTGCTTCAAGTGCTGATCGCCTCCCCCGACACCGCCGATTGCCTCTGGCGTTTCATGTCCACCGGTAGTGGTGCCTTCGACGTGTGGACCCTCACCACCTATACCCGCACCTCGAACGTTATCGGTCCTGTGCTCGCCCAGCCATTGGGCCTGCCGTTCCCCACCGCTGCAGCCTACCCGGCAATGGCCAACTACGTGCAGCCCGATTACTTACAACACATCGTGGACTCGTGGGCATGCATCCCCGATGTGCTCACGGTGGCCAACTACTGCAACGAGGTGTCTTATGTGGATTATTTCGGGGTAGCGCGCTCGGTCCCCGGCTTGGAGCAGGACATCGCGCCAAAGAGTAGCACAGGTCCTACGCGCGATCTGCGGATGAAACCGGATATCGCCGCCACAGGTGATCTTACCTTCTCGGCAGGCCCGCTAGCATCCATCCAGTGGATCATCGATAATCAAGTAGGATGGAAGGTCGATCCCGGAGGGAAGCATATCCGCGATGGTGGAACTTCCCAAGCTGCGCCGGTGGTGGCTGGGGCTGCTGCGTTATACCTTCAAAAGTGTCCAGATGCGACCATCACGGAAGTGGCCGAAGCGGTCCGGAGAAGCGCTCGTAGGGATGCCTTCACCGGTACGGTGCCCAACCACAGGTGGGGTATGGGGAAGCTCGATGTCTTCAACGCCCTATTGAACAAGTCAGCTCTTTCCGCGGATGTCACCTCGTTCTGTGAGGGTGATTCTGTACGTGTGGATGCCCCACAGGGGTTCCAGGACGTGCAATGGAGCAATGGCGCGGTGGGGAGTTCCATTGCCGTAGAGGAAGGTGGTGAGTTGAGCGCGGTGATGACCAGCGCATCCGGGTGCTTGGCGTACTCCGATACGATCAGCTTGGAAATGTTGGAACCACCATCCACACCCATCATTGATGCCAATGGGCCGGTGCTTACCAGTACGGTCGGCACGGCGTACCAATGGTATG
The DNA here is from genome assembly GCA_002482775.1 of Flavobacteriales bacterium UBA7690. Lineage (GTDB taxonomy): Bacteria > Bacteroidota > Bacteroidia > Flavobacteriales_F > PHOS-HE28 > PHOS-HE28. The sequence goes on from DLGQ01000100.1 coordinate 14,300, forward strand.
CAGGTGGCGACCCCATCCCAGACGCAACGGACCAGGAATGGACCGCATACTGGCCAGGTAGCTACCAAGTCGTCGTATTCGGCGAGAATGGGTGCAGCGCGCTTAGCGATGCCGTTGAGGTGATCACCGTGGGGTTCCAGGACGAGCACGCTTCCAACCTGATGATCTGGCCAAGCCCTGCTCGTGAGGAATTGCGTGTGCAGCTACCCGATCAGGCAACAAGGATCGACCTACGTATCGTAGCTGGCGATGGAAAAGTGGTGCGCGCGCTAGGTTCGAATACCACCGGTATGATCACTATTTCGCTGGCTGGGGTCGCACCCGGGGTATACACCCTACAAGGCGGGTCTGCCGGTGAAGTTTGGTCACGCCGTTTCGTCAAGGTCCCTTGATCCAGTTGGCGTGGACCTTGTCCGCCGGACCATAGAGCGTTACGTACCACTTCGTGAGGAGGCGTGGGAACAGGTGCGCCCATGTTGGCACACGTTCTCCTTCGCACGCGGTGCTTTCGTTTCACAGGCCCGTTCCGTGGAGCATCGTTTCTACATCGTGCAGGATGGTGTGCAACGCTTGTTCGTGGAACACGATGGTACCGAACATTGCCTCGGTTTTTCCTATGGACATAGCTGGACAGGCGATTACGACTCCTTCGTACGACAGAAGCCGGGGCGATTCAATGTGCAGGCGATCACAGATTCAACCTTGGTGGGGATCACACACGCCGACCTGAACAGGCTGTATGACACCGTTCCCGCCATGGAACGTTTCGGCCGGTTGATCCTGGAAGAACAGATCGTGGGTCGGGCCACGCGCGAGATCGAGCAGATCGCATTGAGCGCCGAAGAGCGCTATCACCGATTCATGGAACGCAGCCCACAACTGCTGCAGCTCGTGGCGCAGAAAGACCTCGCTTCCTACCTGCGGATGACCCCGGAGACCTTCAGCCGCCTGCGCGCCAAGGCCTTCGGACGTTCTTGATCTGCATCAAGTGCGCAACGCAGCGAGCCCCGATAGGTTTGCACCGCGATGACCTACAAGACCGATATCCTGATCGATGCGTTGTTGGCCACGATCCGTGATCAACGTGCCGCTGCGGAAGAACTGAGGAACCTGCCCATGGAGCAGTTCCACCAACGGCCAGAACACAAGCGCTGGAGCGTGGCCGAGGTGTTGGAACACATGAACCTGAGCAGCGGCCACTACTTGGTGCGCGCCCAACGGATCTTCGCAACACACCGCAACGCACTACGCAAGAGCGATACGTTCGTGCCAGGCCCCATGGGCGAACGAATGGCACACGCCATGCGACCCGACGCACAAGGCAGGATCTCCTGGCGTATGCGAACGCTGTGGATGTTCGAGCCGCGCACCGAAAAGGTCGTTGGCCATGCTTCGCTGGATCGGTTCCTGGCCATGCTGGATGGGTTCACGGAAGTGCTACTGCTCGCTAAAGAACATGGCTGGGATGGGCCGCGCGTTACAAGCACATTAGGCCCGATACTCCGTTTCAAACTGGGCGATGCCATCCGCTTCCCCGTGGCACACCAAGAGCGACACATGTTGCAGATCCAACGGACACTAGCCCAGGTCCGGAGCTACCGCACCACGACGAGCTTGGAGACACCCGCTGCGGCATTCACGAAGTAGGTACCGCTTGCCCATGTGGAGATGTCCACTGTCAACCGGTCCGTCGCTCGGCCTTGCCACACCACGCGTTGCAGCGCGTCATGGATCACCACGAGCTGAGGTTCGTCCAGCGCGAACGTGATGCGTTCCATGGCCGGGTTCGGATGAAGGCTGATCGAATTATCGGCTCGCTCTGCAACACCCGTGGAGTTCTCGTTGTTGAGCGCGAAGGTGGGTGCTTGGATCACGAATGGTCCGGTGCCGTTCGGGATGCGCGCGTAGCCCATGTTCGCCTGTTGTTGGCCGAATTCAACATGGTCCAACACCAGCCCGTTGGGCGCAGCGAGCCACACTTCCTCCCCACTGGCAGAGAGCTTGAAACTCACGTGCAGCGGCCCTTGTGATGCATCTTCATCGGCCCACACCACCAGGTGGTCCCCGCCGCCCAGGATGGTGCCTGCCGGGAATTGCCATTTGTAGACGTTCGCAGCGTTGTCGCTCAACCAACCACCGCTCAGGTCGAAGGGTTGCGAGCCGTTGTTGTGCAGTTCGATCCAGTCCTCGAACTGGCCGTTCTCGTCTTGCTCACCGCTGGTGTTCTGTGCCAGCACTTCGTTGATGCGCACCACGGGATCCACCGCGAATTCCACTTGTACCAAGTAGGTGAACACATCGTGCTCGGCACCTACCGGAGCGAATGAAACGCTCTGGGCCGTGTTGTTCGCAGTGGCTTTCACGTAGTAGCGCACACGGGTCATGGAAGGTGCTTGAGGTATGGAAGCACCGAAGACACCGTCGCCGCTCGCACCATCCGCATGGGCACCATCATCGAACATCTGCACCGTTGTGAACTTGCCGTACGGACCAAGGCAGTAGAAGAGATCAACACGCGCTGTAGTGGCTGCATCGGCGATCCCGGCGGTCACCATAACGCTTTCCGATGGGAGCGGATCGGCCCACTCCACGTTGTTCGCCCGATGTGCCACACTGCTGATCACCGGCGCGATTTGGGCGACTTCCGCATTGGCCGTTAAGTTGTTGCGGCGGTTGGTGATGAAATTCTGAAGCACGGTGAGCTCCGAGTTGAACGCCGCATAGGTGTACAGCTTCTTCGGATCGGCTTGTACCTCCGCATCGATCAACGTGGAATAGCTAGCCAGCAGAGCGTTGAAGGTGGTGCTCTGCATCTTCTCCTGGATCAATGTGCGCAAGTGGGCCAGGTAGCGCTGCCGCATGGAAGGCACGGCCAGCATGCGGTTCAGAAGGGGGTAGTTCGCATCGTCAGCATGGTAGAACGCTCCCCAAGTGGCCGCGTTGTTCTTCATCACACTGTTACCATCGAACTCCAAGGGTACCATATGGCCTGTCTCCGCATCGAAGTAGAGGTAATAGTCCATCTTGCCTTTGTACACATACCCATCATCGTCGCCGAACGCGATCTCACTGGCCAGGAACCAGAGCGTGCGGTCCACATCCAAGTGGTTGTTCAAGCTATCTTCCAATGCCGCCAGCGGGGTCTGTTCCAGCTTCTGGCATACACGTACCAGGTCGTCCCATGGGTCCACGCGTTCGGTGCGTTTGAGCGTGTAGTGCTCTTGATAGGCCATTGTATCCGAACCCAGATCATTCAGCGCAGCAGTGCCATCTCCCCAACCACCGCCACCGGGTCCACCGCCACTTCCCGCTGGACGGTCTGCACGCCAAAGGGTTCCGCTGTTGCTGAAGAACCACTGCTTCACGAATTCGTTGTTCAGCTGCTGCACGTTCGGGTAAATACCCCAACTGGCGCCATTGATGTTGAGGTGAACGAAGTTGGCTTTCGCTGCCGGCACGTGATCGCGGATCAGATCCAAGTACACCACTTCGCGCAAGAACGATGCATCCTGGAAAGCGTTGTTGAGGTTCAATGTTCCGTACCCCATGAGTTCCTGGCCGTCTATCGCATGGTCCATGGTGATGTTGAACGACTTCTTCTGCGATCCCTGGGGAAGCATGCTATAGCTCGTCTGCCCTTTGAAGCGCACGCCAATGCTATCATACACTTCGCCATCCACGGTCAAGGTGGCCGGAATGTCCGTCTGGCTGTTGTAGTTCTGGGTCATCAATGTCCAATAATTGGCCTGCTGGAATTGCAGGTCCAACGTGCGGATCGTCTCTTTTTCGTAGAGGCCCGTGCTCGCCAGCCCGCCGGTCTTAAGCATGTGCGTAGCCGGGTCCAAGTACATTTCCGGCGGTAGGCCTTGGCCCACAGATCCGTGGATGGTGACTACCGATAAAGCGATGAGTAGGGTCGTGCGGAACATTCCGGAAAGCATGGGGTAATGTGGTGTTAACATCCAAAGGACAACAGAAGTGCCGCTTGGTTGCGATCCGGTCCGTTGATTTCGTCCGGACCAGCTGAACGATCGCCGGATGGTGGATGCGGAACTATGGCCGCAGTCCCACCTCCCTCTAATATACCTGCTCGCCGTTCACGAAGGTGGCACGCACGCGGTTGCGGTCGAAGAGTGGCAGGTCTGTACCGAGGTCAGCGTCCAACACCACGAAGTCCGCACGTTTCCCGGCTTCCAACGAACCCAGATCCTGTTCCCAAAAGGCAGCGATCGCATTCCAGATGGTCATGCCACGCAAGGCATCCTCGGCCTTCAACGCGTTCTTGGGATGATAGCCGCCTGCCGGTTCGCCTTTCGCATCCGTGCGGAACACCGCAGAACGGTACGTTTGGAGCGGGTCTATCCCTTCTACCGGGAAGTCCGTGCCCAAGGCGAGCAGCCCCATCGTCTTCCGCAGGTCCTCGTAGGCGTAAGCATGTTCGATCCGTTCAGCCCCCAAGCGTTTTTCGGCCCACGGCCCATCGCTAGTGGCATGGGTGGGTTGCACACTGGGGATGATGCTGAACGCGCCGAACTTCGGTCGGTCTTCCGGTGAAAGTACCTGGGCATGTTCGATGCGCCACCGCAAGTCGTTCGTGCCACCGAGCACTTCGCCGTAAACACCCAGGAGCAAAGCGTTGGCCGAGTCGCCGATACAATGCGTGTTCATCTGGAAACCGTGCTGCTTACACCAGTTCGCAACTTCCAAAAAGTGCTCGCGCGATGCCAGCTGCAGGCCGTGGTGTCCCGGTTGATCGGAATACGGCTGTTTCAACAAGGCGCCATGCGATCCCAGCGCACCGTCGGCATACACCTTCACACTGCGCACTTTCAGGCGGTCTTCAGCAATGGCACCGCCTTTCGCGAAGTGGTCCAAGTTCCCCGGTGCATCGGCCACCATCGCGTACACACGTATTTTCAACGTGCCTTCGTGCTGCATGGCGCGGATCAGGTCGATGGTCCCTACATCGAGCCCTGCGTCGCAGACCATCGTGAGGCCCACGGCGAAACAATCCGCTTGCGCATCCAGGAGGGCTTTGCGTTTGGTGGCATCATCCGCATCGTCGAAGATCTTCTGGAACACGGCCACGGCGTTGTCCACCAACAGGCCAGTGGGTTTGCCTTCGTGCAACACCATCAACCCACCTTCTATCGTCGCCTTCGGATCCAGGCCCACACGCTCCATGGCAGCTTGGTTCACCACGGCGGCATGCCCGTCGATCCGCTGCAAGAGAACAGGCCGGTCCGGGAATAGTGTGTTCAGGATGGTATTGTCAGGAAGTGTCTTGTCGGCCCAATCATTCTGGTCCCATCCGCGGCCAAGGAGCCACCCATCACCAGGGTTTGCTGCAGCGAAGGCCTTGGTGCGCTCGATCACCTCGTTCCACGATCCTGTCCCGCTCAGATCCACCTTCTGCTTGTTCAGCCCATAGCCGAAGAAGTGGCAGTGCCCATCGATGAAGCCCGGGTAGATGGTGCGCCCGCCAGCATCGAACTTCTTTTCCGCAGCATAACGGTTCAAGATCTGGCGCTCCGGCCCCAGTTCCACGATGCGCCCATCGCGTATGGCCATCGCTTGGTGCGTGGTGCCCGACTCATCCATGCCGTGGATGCGTGCATTGTGGACCACCAGGTCGGCTTCTTGGGAATGGTAACACGCGCTGAGCGAAACAGCGATCACAAGTGCTGAAGCGATATTCTTGATCATGCGAATGAACGGGTCGACCACGGTAGCCATTTCGCCATACGTGAGTGGTCCAACACGAGAAGACCAGCCACCAGCAGGAAGGGCAGGAGCGGTGTTCGGTAGCGAACTACGGCACCCATCACCGGCGTGGTCCAACCGATCACCAGAGCAAGGAGAACCACATACAGCACGATCATCGCCAGCAAGGGTTTGTCCACGCTGGACCAGGGGCGTCGTTGAACGATACACACCATTAGGAAGAGCACGAAGAACATGTTCTCCACGGCGGAGAGAATTCCGAACACACCTCCCGAATGATGGAGCACCGGCCCTAAAAGTGCCACTGACAATGCGCTGGGAGCTTGCTTGATGAAGGACCACGGATCCGGGAAGAGCAGCTCCGGCATGGCGAAACTGCCCGAATTCACGTGGATGGCGAGCCCGATGAAGTCGCGCTGCTTCATCATCAGGATGTTAAGGATGTCCCACCCCGGAAGCAGGTAGTGCAAGTTGAGCCCCAGCAGGATGAACACCCCGTAGAGCAGGGTCATCTTCATCCACAACGCCGGTCTGGTCCGCTTCCTGGCCCACACGAGCAGGATCAACGCAGGGAGCAAGCTCAAAAGGACATAGAACTTCAAGAAGAAGAGCATCACCACGTTGAAAGCCAACAATAAGGGGTCACGCCACCGGATGTTTCCGTGCAACGCCCTGTCCACTTGGTACATCAACAACCCGATCCCGAAGAACAACAAACTTTCCTTCAGCACCCCGCTTGCCCAGAACAACACCGAAGGCAACAGGAAGATCGCCACCGCCAACAACCCTTCCTTTCCCGGCACCGAACGCACGAAGGCACGGTACAGACCCACAAGGCCGGTGAGCGAAAGGAACGCGGTCACCATGGAATGCACATGGAACTCGCCGAAACTGAACAGCCGCACGATGGCGTTGAAGCGGATGATGGTGTGCGCATCGTTGTACAGGTCGCTTTCGTAGTGCCGCACCCAGTTATTCATGTCCTTGTAGTACAGGTCGCGGAAATGAGGTGCATCATTCCCGATCCCCGTTATCATCCGCAGGTAATCCCACGGGTTCTCCGCCAGCGATTTGTACATGTGCGCACTGTCGTCGAAGTACTTGAACACATCCGCCGTGGCCCGGTCCGGGTACACGTAGGTGTAGATGGCCCACAGCGCCACGCCCGCCCCGATGCGCAACAAGAAGAACGCTGCTACCCAACGGAAGTGCAAACCCGGAACTTGGCCGAAGAACCGCGTGCGGCGCATCCAGAGGAGGAGCAATGCAGTATAGGCCGCAGCCAGAAGTACACCGGTCATGGGGAGGCGCAAGGTAGACGTGTGCTTCCTTACACGGGATGCCCACGGACCGACCGGGACGATGCCACGGCTACCTTTGCACCCCCTGATGAGCACTCTCACCACCAACCCCGATACCGCGCCCGCTGGCGTGGAGACCGCGAAGAAACTGGGCCTGCTGCCCGCCGAGTTCGAGAAGATCAAGGAAGTCCTGGGCCGCACGCCCAACTTCACCGAGCTCAGCATCTACAGCGCCATGTGGAGCGAGCACTGCTCGTACAAGAACTCCATCAAACAACTGAAGACCCTTCCGCGCAACGGCCCCAAACTGCTGGCCGAAGCTGGGCAGGAGAACGCCGGCCTGGTGGATATCGGCGATGGCTGGGCTTGTGCGTTCAAGATCGAAAGCCACAACCACCCCAGCGCCATCGAGCCCTACCAAGGTGCGGCTACCGGCGTGGGCGGGATCAACCGAGACATCTTCACCATGGGCGCTCGCCCGATCGCGCAGCTCAACAGCCTGCGTTTCGGCGACATCACCAAGGAGCAGAGCAGCCGCTGGCACATGCGCGGCGTGGTGAAGGGCATCGGCGATTACGGCAACGCGTTCGGTGTGCCCGTGCTCGGCGGTGAGGTCTACTTCGACCCTTGCTACACCACCAACCCACTGGTGAACGCCATGAGCGTAGGCATCGTGCGTACGGAAAAGGTGATCAGTGCTACCAGCCACGGTGTGGGGAATCCGGTCTTCATCGTGGGCAGCGCCACCGGTAAGGACGGTATCCACGGCGCATCGTTCGCGAGCAAGGACATAACCGAGACCAGCATGGACGACCTGCCAGCCGTGCAAGTAGGCGATCCGTTCATGGAAAAACTCCTGTTGGAAGCGTCCCTCGAGCTGGCGCATACCGATGCCATCATCGGCATGCAGGATATGGGGGCAGCGGGCATCACCTGCAGCACCAGCGAGATGAGCGCGAAAGGGGAGAGCGGCATGGATATCCAGTTGGATAAAGTGCCCACCCGCCAACAAGGCATGCGTGCGTGGGAGATCCTCCTAAGCGAAAGCCAGGAGCGTATGCTGGTGGTGGTGAAGAAAGGCCGCGAAGCCGAGGTGAAGGCCATTTTCGACAAGTGGGACCTCAACTGCGTGCAGATCGGTACCGTGACGAAAGGCGGCATGATCCGCTTCTTCCAAGGCGACGAACTCGTTGCCGAAGTGCCCGCCGAAAGCTTGGTCCTCGGCGGAGGTGCTCCGGTGTACGACCGCGAGATCAAGGAACCCGCGTACTTCAAGGAGAACGCCAAGTTCAAGATCGACGATGTGGAGGAACCCGATGATCTGCGCCGCGTAGCCTACGATCTGTTGGCCAGCCCGAACATCGCCAGCAAACGGTGGGTGAGCGAGCAATACGACAGCATGGTGCGCACCAATAACATGAGCACCAACGCCCCAAGTGATGCGGGTCTGGTGCTGATCAAGGAGACCGGCAAGGGCCTCGCTGTCACGGTGGATTGCAACAGCCGGTACGTACACGCCGATCCGTACAAAGGCACCATGATCGCGGTGAGCGAGGCTGCCCGCAACATCGCGTGCACCGGCGGCGAACCCTGCGGCGTCACCAACTGCCTCAACTTCGGCAACCCCTACGACCCCGAGGTCTACTGGCAGTTCTCGCAAGCCATCAAAGGCATGGGTGATGCCTGCCGTGCCTACGATACACCGGTCACCGGCGGCAACGTGAGCTTCTACAACCACACGGTAACGGAGAAGAGCAACATCCCCGTTTTCCCCACGCCAACGATCGGTATGGTGGGCATCGTGCCGGATATCACCAAGCGCATGAGCCTGGACTTCAAACAGAAGGGCGATCTGGTGTTCTTGCTTGGGAAGAACGTGGAAGACATCGCCAGCAGCGAATACCTGGTGCGCACCCACCGCATCGAACGCAGCCCGGCACCCTACTTCGAGATCGAAGAGGAACGACGCCTGCACACCATGCTGCTAATGCTGATCCGCAAAGGCTTGATCAATGCGGCGCACGACATCAGCGAAGGTGGACTGTGGACCACCTTGGTGGAAATGGCCCTGCCACGCGGCCTCGGTTTCGATGTGATCACCGATAGCGAGATACGCCCCGATGCGTTCCTCTTCGGTGAAGGGCAAGGCCGTGCCGTGGTCGCTGTGAACGAGGATCAGGAGATCGAATTCCTGGATATGATGCAGGCCAGCCGCGTGCCATGCATCCTCCTCGGCCACGTCACCAAAGGCAAGCTCATGGTGGACGATGCACCCTTCGGCTTCATAGACGATGCACGCAAGGTTTACGAAGAAGCCATTCCGAAAGCCATGGCCGAACAATAGCGCCGGACCGCTGTTCTCGCACAACAATTCTTAAGATGCCCCAACCTCCGTTCTTCGGCCCTTTGCCCGCCGTGGGCACCGTGGCCCCTGTTCTCCGTTTCGCGAAAGCCGACCGCCACGAAGGCAGCCTCTCCGATCACAAAGGCGAAGTGGTCGTCCTCATCGCATTCCCCAGCGTGGACACGCCCACCTGTGCCATGGAGACACGCACCTTCAACAAACGCGCTACCGAAGTAGGTGCCACGGTGATCTCCATCTCCATGGACCTTCCTCCGGCGCTCTCGCGGTTCTGCGCTGCCGAAGGGATCGACAAGGTGATACCAGCCAGTGATTTCCGCTACCGCGATGCCGCGCACATCTGGGGTGCTGCCCTCATGGAAGGAAGCCTCGCTGGAACGTTGGGCCGTATCACCTGGGTGATCGATCGCGAAGGCGTGATCAGGTACATGGAGGTGGCTCCGGAGTTGGGTGCCGAACCCGATTACGAGGGTGCGCTCAACGCTGCGAAGAGCCTGATCTGATCAGTACGTGCGGATCCGGGTTGCGCGCATCTGCAACACGGAATCCACCGCGAAGAGCAGGACACCGCACGCCAAGGCGCCAAGGGTCCAGATCATGCCGTTCGTCATGGAGACGTGCGGGAGCGTCGGCATTTCCCATGGGAAGGCACCAGCCTGCGGCAAGAAGATCAAAGCGAGCCAGCATACACCGGCGATGATCCATGCCCAGCGTGGTATCAGCGCCTTCTCAGGGGTCGACACCCGCTCCATGGCCAACTGTGCAAGAACCGCAGCCTCAAGACCGGCAGCAGCCTGCGCAGGGCCTGCGTCAAGGAACAGATCGCGAAGTGGATCGTTCTGGTTCATTGTTCGCGGATCGTCCATAGCTCGTTCTTCAACAACCCCTGCAAGGTATCAAGCATGCGTTTACGACTGCGATGCAATTTCACTTTCACGTTCGACGCCGTGAGTCCCATGATGGTTACGATCTCTTCCACGCTCTGCTCGTGCAGGTAGAACAAGGTGATCACCGTGGCATCTTCCTGTGGCAGTTCGGCTATGGCGTGGTCCAAAGCGCGTTTGCGATCAACCGCTTCCGTTGCATCCGAATCCATATGCGGTAGGGCGCCTTGCGGAAGTTCTTCAGGCGATACCTCGCCTTTTCGCCGGGTACGCAACTTGGAAACGGCCGTGCGGTAGGCGATGCTGTAAAGCCAAGTGCTCAGCCGGCTCCCTCCTTGGAACGCGTGCATGTTCTGGAAGGCTTTCACAAAAGCATCTTGGGTGGCTTCCTCGGCATCTTCCCGGTGCCGAAGCACGCGCAACGAGACCGTGTGCACCAAGTGCTTGTATTCGCGCATCACCCAGCCATAGGCTTGCGCATCGCCCCGCAGGCAGCGTGTTATGGCTTCGGCTTCGTTCACGATGCGCGCATGGGACGCCAGTGATACCCCGGTAGGTTACACGAAGGTGGGCAAGGGGGCGACTTCTGGGCTCCAGAGCGTGTTGGGTGGAAGGCTACCCGTACGAACGCGCACTGGAATGGATGGGGCCGATCGTAACCGAGGGCAAGGCAGCATGCGTCACATGGGCATCAACACGAAATCATCCTTCCCATGTTCGAGTCACCCGTCCTCCCGATGATCGCCCTCTGTGCTACGGTCTTCGGCATCTTCTACCTGCGGCTCACCACGCAGCACCGCCAGCGCATGGCCATGATCGAGAAAGGCCTCACCGAACCGTTGACACAACCTGCCAAGCGGGGTAGTGCCGCCTATGCGTTCGGTCTGCTATTCGTCGGTGTCGGCGCTGGCCTGGGGATCGGCTGGTTCCTGGATACCATCCTCCATGGTCCTGAAGCGGGGAACAACCCCTTGCCCTATTTCATCAGCGTCTTCGTCTGCGGCGGGGCTGCGCTCATCCAATATCACCGCACCGCGGAGCGCACCAAGTCCTAGCCGTTTCAGGATTCGGCGGCAGCACCGTTCTTTTGCGGCATCATGCGCTGGGTCCGAACCTTCTTCCGTTGGAGTGCCGCTTCCGCATTCTGGTTCGTCGTCGTCAGTGTCTTGTGGGTGGGCTTGCTCGGTATCGTGGATCCACCGGTCACGTGGGTCATGGCCCAGCAGTCGAATGAGCAGGAGGAGTTCCATAGGGTCCAAGCGGATCTTAGTGATATCTCCCGCAACCTGCCGCTGAGCATCATCGCTTCGGAGGATCAGCGCTTCATGACGCACAGTGGTTTTTCTTGGGAGGCCATGAAGAAGGCGCTGGAGAAGAACAAGACCGGCAAGCGTATCAAAGGCGGAAGCACCATCAGCCAACAAACAGCCAAGAACGTTTTCCTCTGGCCCGGGCGTACCTACGTGCGGAAAGCCTTGGAAGCTTGGTTCACCGTGGTGATGGAAACCCTCTGGACCAAGGAGCGCATTTTAGAGGTCTACCTCAATGTGGCCGAAATGGGCAAAGGCGTTTTTGGTGCCGAAGCTGCGGCCCAACTTTGTTTCGATCGCCCAGCTGCGAAACTCACCAAGGAACAAGCCGCGCTCATCACCGCCACGCTCCCGGCACCGCGCCGATTCAGCTGCTCTCGTCCATCGGGATACATCCGCAAACGTCAACAGTGGGTGCTTCGCCAGATGTACAATGTGGGCGATGTGCTCGATCCGGAAGTATTGGCGAAACGCAAAGCCGCCATCGAACGCGAAGAGGAGCGCAAAGCCAAGCGTGAAGAACGCCGCAAGCAGCGCGAGAAGAAGGGTTAGCCCTTCATGGCTGATCCATCATACTCCACAGCGGTCGGGTAGGCGAATTCCAATCCCGCCTTGCGGAACCGGTCAAGGAGGTCCAGGTGTACGCGCGTTTGTACGCTGAAGATCTCGCTGCCTTTCCGGATATGGTACACGAACACGATGTTCAACGAGTATTCCTTGAACGCACTGAAGTAGGCGGCGTGATCGGCTTCGACATCCTCCTTATGGTCGTGAACAAGCGCGCGCAAGATGCCGATGGCTTCCTCGATCTGCGCGTTCGTCGTGTCGTAGACCAAGCCTAGCTCATGACGCACACGGCGCGAAGGCTCCAAGCTCACGTTCTCCAGCATACTATCCGTGAACTTGTGGTTCGGCACGATCACCAAGGGGCCGTCCATGGTTCGGATCCGTGTACTGCGCAAGCCTACTTCCTCCACGATACCATCATAGCCGTTCAGCCGCACACGGTCACCCACGCGGAAGGGTTTATCGGTGAACACCGTTACTCCACCGAAGATGTTCGCCAACGTATCCTTTGCCGCCATCGCCAAAGCCAAGCCCCCTATCCCGATACCAGCGAGCAAGGCCCCCACATCATAACCAGCATTGTTCAGCGCCACCACGATGCCGAGCCCCCACAACAACGCCTTGAACGAACTGCGTACGGCCGGGATGAATTGCGCACTATCCATGTCCTCATCGCGTTCGTGCCGGGTCCGTAACAGCGCATTCACCAACGTATCCAACGCCCGTATGATGGCCCAGGTCACCGCAAGAGCCACCGATACATGGAAGATCCGCTCCATCCACAGGTCGATCCGCTCCGGGACATCCAACTGCGCATACCCTAGAACGAAAGAGAGTACCGTGATCAGCGTCACCACCGGTAGGCGCATGGTCTCCACCAGTTCATCGTCCACACGGTTCTGCGTGCGTGCCGCTACCTTACGCAACAGGCTCGCACCCAGCCACGAGATCGCCTTTCCCAAAAGCCAGCCTACGGCAAGGATCATCGCGGCCTTCAGCCATTGTTCCAGACTGTTGCCAAGGATAGTGCTGCTAACAGCCCAAGTGAACATGCCCATACTTTTGGATACTTGCGTGTGCGGATCGGTCCGCTTCAAAACTAACGGTGAACACAACGGCGAACGATGGGGAACATGGAACGGACAGTGCTAGTGACCGGGGCGGGTAGGGGAGTGGGTGCGGCCACCGTGCTCGCCTTGGTGAAGATCCCGAATGTTCACGTTATCGCTGTATCGCGTTCATTGGATGACCTTGGCAGGGCCGCTGCAGGTGATCCACGCGTGGAGCTTTGCCCCGTGGACCTGCTCCAGCCGGATGCCGCAACACGCATCGCGGCACAGGTGGGCAAAAGGCGTCTGCATGCACTTGTCCATAACGCGGGAATGCTCCACAAGGCGGATATGGGTACCCATCAGCGTGCAGACTTGGAGCGGGTGTTCCTGTTGAACGCCATCGTACCATTAGAACTATCGCAGGCGCTAGCCCCGCAACTAGCAGGAGATCCACCGGGCCATATCGTACACATCGGCAGTATGGGCGGTTTCCAAGATGCTTCCAAGTTCCCCGGACTGGTGGCGTACAGTTCCAGCAAGGCCGCACTGGCCTGTATGGCCCAATGCTTGGCCGAAGAGTTCAAAGACCGCGGGATCCGCAGTAACTGCCTGGCAATAGGGTCAGTAGATACCGAGATGCTCCGTGCAGCCTTTCCAGGTTACAAAGCGGTGACCACCGCCGAGGCTATGGGAACGTTCGTGGCCGAATTTTCTTTGAACGGACATAACCTCTTCAATGGGAAGGTATTGCCGGTGGCAACAAGCACTCCTTAAGGGTGGCTAGGTGAAATATTTCTTGTCCTAGTGTTGCATCTATCGAAAGGCCTCCTACATTTGCAGCCGCTTACAGAAAAACGTTCTTTGAAGCGCCCTCGGAAAGAGGGGTAGAAGTAGGGTCGGGCAAGAGGAGGTTGAAAAAGTTTTTCAACAAACACTTGCAGGTAAATGGAAAGACACTACTTTTGCCGTCCCTCTCGCGGAAATGTCCGCAGCCAGAGAGGCGCTGAAAGACTGAACAAGACTGGAAAGAGGCCTCGGCCTCGAACCATACAGTTCTTTGACTTATTGTCCAACATGAGAACAGCAGATGTCCTGCTGATCAATAGATCAGCAGAGAGATCACGTCAATTGACCAGATCGAACGAACATTTACAATGGAGAGTTTGATCCTGGCTCAGGATGAACGCTAGCGGCAGGCTTAACACATGCAAGTCGAGGGGCAGCACGATGTAGCAATACATTGGTGGCGACCGGCGCACGGGTGCGTAACACGTATGGAACTTGCCCTATACTGGGAGATAGCCCTCCGAAAGGAGGATTAATATCCCATAATAAACGAGGTGGCATCACTTTGTTTTGAAAGCTCCGGCGGTATAGGATGGCCATGCGCACGATTAGCTAGTTGGTGAGGTAACGGCTCACCAAGGC
>DLGQ01000004.1 GCA_002482775.1 Flavobacteriales bacterium UBA7690
GATAGGCCGCCAACGCCGCCAGCGCATGCCCGGGCATCTCGATCTCCGGCACCACGTTGATGTGTCGCGCTGCTGCATACGCCACCACTTCGCGGATCTCGTCTTGCGTGTAGAACCCGCCGTAGGGGATGCTGTCGTTTTCGCGCCGGCTGTAGGGCCCCACTTGGCTTCCCTTCCGCCACGCGCCCACTTCGGTCAACTTCGGGTATTTCTTGATCTCGATCCGCCAGCCTTGGTCATCCGTCAGGTGCCAGTGGAAGCTGTTCATCTTGTACCGCGCCAGCAGGTCGATGTACTTCTTGGTGAACTCCACGGACCAGAAGTGGCGGCAGGGATCCAAGTGCATGCCGCGCCACGGGAAACGCGGGTGGTCGGTGATGGTGAGGCAGGGGAGTTGCCGTTGAGGCCGACCTGACTCGAGAAGTTGGACCAATGTGCGGCTTCCGCGGAAAAGTCCGGCCTCTTCCACGGCGTTGATCGTGATCGCCTTCTGTGTGACGGTCAGGGAATACCATTCCGCGGGTAGAAGGGTGTCCGGCCGGATCAAGGCGAGGGACACCACATTGGGATCCATGCACTCTTGAAGGCTCGGCGAAACCGAACGGTCAAGATCCAGTCGGATAAGCTCAAGTAGACCCGATCCGATCGGCGCGCCCCCCGCGACGATCAAGGGGCATTGCAGGTCCATCGACCCTTCGGTCAAGCGCATCTCCACCGGCGCCGGTATGATGGAAGGCAGCGTGCTTTGCTGTGCCGAAACTTGGGCTGAGAGGAACACAAGGACAGGGAGGAAGCGCATGGGGTAAAGTTGCACAGATCCCACCTCGCCCAATCCTCGACCGCTTGGCCAAGAGATAAGTAGCTAGCGGCCAGTCGCTAAAGGCTAGTGGCCGCATTTGCATTCCTCAGAAATATCCCGCACATTTGCACCCCCAATTCCGGGGCTTAAACACAAACCGCGACATGCCAACTCGCATCCGCCTTCAGAGGAAAGGCAAGAAAGGCCGGCCTTATTACCACTTGGTGGTAGCCGATTCCCGCGCACCACGCGACGGTAAGTACATTGAACGGATCGGCGCTTACGATCCCAACCAGAACCCTGCGTTCATCGAGATCAACGATGAAAAGGCGCTCAGCTGGCTCCAGAATGGTGCCCAGCCCAGCGATACCTGCCGCGCGATCCTGAGCTACACCGGTGTGGTCTACAAGAACCACTTGGCCGGTGGCGTCAAGAAAGGTGCGTTCGACCAGGCCGAGGCCGACCGTCGCTTCGATATCTGGAAGAACGAGAAGAACGCCAAGATCGAAGGCAAGAAGAGCAAGCTGGCCCAAGGCGCAGAATCCAGCGCTAAAGCCCGCCTCGATGCCGAGAAGAAGGTGGCTGCCGACATGGCCGCTGCCCTGAGCGCGAAATTGGCCGCAGCTACCTACGTGCCGCCACCAGCGGCCGAAGCTCCAGCCGAAGANNGAAGAAGCACCAGCCGCAGAAGCCGAGGCACCAGCTGCCGACGCTCCAGCAGCTGAATAATTCCACACCACCACTGAAGGCCCGCGTTCCGCAAGGAGCGCGGGCTTCTTCTTTTCGCCCGATCCGGATGTAATTTCCCCCCATGGATCTCGACAGTCTCCATCGGATCGGCAAACTGGGCAAACCGTGGGGCCACCAAGGTGAGCTCACCGTCCACTTGGAGGATATCGACCTGGACGACCTCGTCCACGCTGGTTCGCTCTTCGTGGACATCGAAGGGCAGAAAGTGCCGTTCTTCTTCACCAAGTTGCACGATAAGGGCCGCGATATCCTGGTGAAGTTCGACGACTTCCATGATCCGCAGAGCGCGTCGATCCTCGTAGGGCGCGACCTCTATGCACCACCCGGCCTGCTGGCCGATGGTAGCGATGAAAGCTGGGATCCCGATGAGTTCATCGGCATGATCGTGCGCGACGAAGAGCACGGCGACCTCGGTGAGGTGACCGGCATCGAAGGTTCCGCCAAGAACCCGGTGCTCGTGATCCTCCACGGCGAAGAGGAGGTGATGGTGCCGCTGGCCGAAGAAATGATCCTGGGCATAGACCCGGAAACGAATACGTTGATGGTGCGCACACCACCCGGGTTGGTGGACATGTATCGGGGCTGAAACGTATGCCCAAACCGTCGTTCCGTTTCAAGCAGTTCACCATCCAGCAGGATCGCTGTGCGCTGAAGGTGGGTACCGATGGCGTGCTGTTCGGAGCGTGGGTGAATTACGACGGTGTGCAACGCATTTTGGACATCGGAACCGGAACGGGTGTGCTGGCCCTGATCGCAGCACAACGCCGTGCGACAGCCACCATCGATGCCGTAGAGATCGACGATGCCGCTGCGGAACAAGCCACTGAGAACGCCGCCGCCAGCCCATGGAGTGATCGCGTGCGTGTGCATCGCATGGACGTGCGCCGGATGAAGACCAGTGAACCGTTCGATCTTGTCATCTGCAATCCCCCTTACTATGCCGGGTATTCAACCGCAGCGGACCAACGCGTTGGTGTGGCGAAGCACAGCGACGAATTGCTCTTTCCAGACTTGATCCAAGCGGTGGACCGCCTGTTGTCACCAGATGGTCGGTTCGCGGTCATCATCCCATTGAACAGGGAAAAGCACCTGGTCCGGGAGGCAAGGCTTTCAGGGTTGATACCGATCCGCCGATGCGTGGTGAAGTACGTGGCCCATCGCCCAGCGAAACGTGTGTTGCTTGAATTCGATAGAGCAGGTGGTGTCGTTCTCGAAGAAGCGCTCACCATAGAGAACACAGGGCCGTTCGACTATACGCCGGAATACCGCGCGCTCATCAGCGACCTGATGCTGAACTTCTAGGCTTCTACTTCCTCTTCCGTGAACTTCACACCGAACGTTTCCAACTCATCCAGGATAGGGTCGTAGATCACGGGTTTCAGCGGGAGTAGAACACCGCGATCGGTGATGGTGCCGTTCAGCAAGAGCTTGGTGGCCATGGCGATGGGCAGCCCCACTGTGCGCGCCATGGCCGTGTGTATCTGGTCTTGCCCGATCACACCCAACGACGCGTGGATGGTCTGGTGTTGGCCTTCAACGGCATACCGGAACCGATGCCACATCACCACCATGTCCTTGTCCTTCGGGCCCAATTTCCACTTCTGTTCCAACAGGTGTTGTAGCGTGGCAGCTGGTGATCGTCCACTTACGCCGATGGCATTCTTCTCCTCGAACAGGCCTAGCCAGTCCAGCTTCTGCATCACGTCACCGTCTTCATCCAAGCCGAGGTACTTCGCCAGATTGCCGCGCGTATCGCACTCTTGGCAGTGTGGAAGAAAGGCATCCAGGTAGTCGCTCCAAGGTGCGTCAGCAGGCAGTTCCATGTTGAAGCCGTCTTCTGTGCAACCCAACTGTACGAAGGCGTCCCACGCATCACAGAATCCCGCCTTGCGGAGCGTGCCGCGCATCAGCGTGGGGATCTCGTCCAAGCCATAGTGCGAGCGGTATTTCAGCGAATCGCGGTTCGCATAACCATCGAATTCCCCGAAACCTTCAACGGACAACCGAACGGTCTGCTTGAAAAGCTTGTGGTAGGGGATGTATTTCGTTCCGCCATCGCGGATGTATTTCGCGGCGCCGCCCTGTCCGGCCAGGATCACGTTGCGCGGGTTCCAGCTGAATTTGTAGCCCCACGGATTGTCGTCACTTTCCGGCGCAACAAGGCCGCCACAGTAGCTCTCGAAGGCTTCCATGCGGCCTCCTTCGGTACGGATCCGGTCCAGGATGCGCATGGCGCTCATGTGGTCGATGCCCGGATCCAGGCCCATTTCGTTGAGCACCGTGAGCCCCGCCGCCTTGAACTCGGCATCCATCGGCCACAGCGCATCGGGCACGTAGCTCGGCGTGATCACGTGTTTCTTCAGCGCCAAGCAATCCTTCAGCACGTCCATGTGCATGAAGGCGGGTAGCATGCTGATCACCAGGTCGTGCTTCGCGATAAGCGTAGCTCGGGCGGCACCATCCGTAGCGTCCAGCGCGAAACCCGTAGCTACGGCAGGCCCTTCGGCCACCATCACCGAGGCGTTGGAGGGGTCCTTGTCCGCCACCGTGATGCGCCATTCGTTGGCAGGAGCGTTCTTGATCAAGTACTGGATCAGGGACGAGGCCGATCGACCGGCTCCGAGAATGAGGATCTGACGCATGGTGCTGGGTAGGCCCCAAAGATGCGAATAGCCGCCCGCCCTACGACAACGCGGCCTCCAGCGCTTTCAACACCACGGGTACCTGCTTTGGCATACGCCTTGCCTAGCTTGAGGCAACGTCTAACTTCGCAACCCCATCACAACCACCATGATCCGTCTATTCTCCCTCGGTCTCACAGCCCTCTTGTCCCTGGCTTCCTTCGCCCAGACCAGTGATCTGGTCGTGTTCTCAGATGATGGTTCCAAGTTCACCTTGATCGTGGACGGCGATGTGAAGAACGCTGAACCGGCCACCCGCGTGGTCGCCACCGGCATCCGCACGGAAACCCCGGTGATGATGGTGAAGTTCGCCGATGCCGGTATCCCTGCCATCAAGGAGAACGGTTACCTGGAAATGGGCAAGGAGTACACCATGATGTTGACCACCAACAAGAAGGGCGCACGTGTCCTGCGCATGACCGGCCAAGCCGAGCTCGGTACCGCTGCGAAAGCCGAACCCACCAAACCGGCCCCACCACCCACCTTCGTGGAAGACGCGCCAAGCACCACCACTGTTGAGCAGGAAGTCGTTATCCCCGGCGATGAGGTCATCACGACCACCACCATCGTTGAAGAGGGCGACCCCTTGGAAGATGGCGAGAACGTGAACATCAACATGGGGGTGAACGGGATCAACTTCAACATGAACGTGAACGTGGATGAAGGGACCAAGACCACTTCCTCCTCTTCCGCTACCCGTACCACGACCACCACCACGACTACCCGCACCGGCACGCCCAAACCGGTGATCGACACCAAGCCCAAGCCCGTAGAGCCTGCGGTGTACAGCATGCCCGGCTACAGCGGACGCGTGGGTTGCGGCTGGCCCATGAGCGATACCGAGTTCGCCGATGTGAAGAAGAGCATCGAGGCGAAGAGCTTCGAGGATAGCAAGATGACCCTGGCCAAACAGGTGGGTAACAGCCGTTGCTTCACCGTGGCACAAGTGAAAGGCCTGATGACGCTCTTCAGTTTCGAGGATAGCAAATTGGATATCGCCAAGTACGCTTACGAGCGCACCTACGATATCGACAACTACTACAAGGTGAACGATGCCTTCACTTTCGAAACCTCGATCGATGACCTGAACGAGTACATCCAAGCTCGTTGATCCAACCTGTCCGGGTCCTTCGTATCCGGATCACCACCATGTATCGCTTCGTGCAACTCGTACCCGTCCTGTGCTTCGCTGCCCTCCTCGGCGGGTGCTCCGGCTCCAAGTCGTTCTCCAAGAAAGGAGAGAAGCTGGACGCGGCTGGCCTTTACGCCGAAGCTGCGGACATGTACCTGCAATCCGCCCAGCGCAACCCCAAGAACGTGGATGCCAAGATCGGCCTGAAGAAGACCGGGCAGATGCTGCTGAACGACAAGCTGTCCACCTTCTTCCAGAACATCGCCACCGGTAGCGATAAAGGTGGGGCTGTTGCAGCGTACCTCGATGCCGTGGCCTACCAGGAGCGCGTGAAGTACGCCGGTGTGGTGATCGAGATACCGGACCACTACAAGACGGATTTCGAGAAAGTGAAAGGAGAACACCTCATCGAACTCTACAACGAAGGGCAAGGCCTTTTCGAGCGCGAGGAATTCGCGGCGGCGGAGAAGGTCTTCGCGCGGATCGCCAAACTGGAACCCAACTACAAGGATGCCAGTAGCCTGCAGGACGTGGCCTATCTGGAGCCCTTGTACCGCACCGGAAAGAGCGAGCTCGAAGCGGGGAACTACCGCAAGTCCTATGCTGCCTTCACCAAGGTGATGGACAAGAACAGCGCCTACAAGGACTCGAAAACCTTGCGTCAGGATGCGCTTACCCAAGGGCAGTTCATCGTGGCCGTGCTTCCCTTCACGTCAAGCGATAAAGGCACGGCCATGGCCTCCAAGGTGCAAGCCCACGCCATGACCGCGCTCATCGAGACCAATGACCCCTTCTTGAAAGTGGTGGACCGCGAGAACCTCGATCGCATCCTGGAGGAACAACGCCTCAGCCTGAGCGGTGTGGTGGACGAGCAGACGGCGGTGAAGGTGGGCAACCTCATGGGCGCGCACGCCGTGTTGATGGGCAACGTGGTGAACTACCAGGAAGTGCCCGGCCAGGTGCGCCGTAGCACCAAGGACGGTTTCGAAGCGTATCGTGTGGAACAACTGAACAAGGAGACCGGCGAGAAGTACTACACCACCAAGTACAAGCCGGTACGCTACAGCGAATTCTACCAAGAGAATAAAGTGGTGCTCTCCTTCAACTACCGCTTGGTCTCGTTGGAGACCGGAGAAGTGCTGGTGAGCAAGGTCGCCGAGAAAGAAGCCGCCGACCACGCGTATTACGCTACCTACGACGGGAACCGGGAAGCTCTACTCCCCATCCTGAACGGCAAGGTGGATCTGCGTGACAATGCCCGTCGCGAAATGCGGAGCCTTCTCAGCGCCCCGCGCGAAGTGAAACCGGTCGCCACGTTGGTGAACGAGGTGCTGCGTTCCACCTCTAGTACCATGGCCTCCAGCATCCAGACCGAGATCAGCCAGAAGCTCCCATGAACGTGATCCTGCGCAGCCTTCCCTTCCTTTTCCTCATCGCCTGTGGCGGAAGCAAGAAGGTGGTGGACCCTCCGGCGGAAACGCCTACTGCCGTGCAACGTCCGGCATGGGTAGGTGCACGTCCAACGAGCGATGGGTTCTACATCGGCATCGGTATGGCCAACAAGACCAGGCCCGATGTGCTGGAGACCGCCAAGAAGAACGCTTTGAACGACCTGGCCAGCGAGATCAGTGTGCGGGTGGAGGGCAACAGCCTGTTGTACACCTTGGATCGCAAGAACCAGTTCGATGAGACCTTCACGGGTTCCATCAAGACCACGAGCAACGAGCAACTCGAAGGATTCGAACTGGTGGAATCCTGGGAGAACGGAACGGAATACTGGACCTACTACCGCCTCTCCAAAGCCGAACATGCCCGTATAAAAGCCGAGAAGAAGGCGGGTGCCATCCGCAACGCGCTCGATTTCCACTCCCGATCCAAGCAAAGTGTCGGGACCGGAGATCTGCGCAACGCTTTCGACCAGGAACTGCGTGCACTATTGGCCATGAAGGACTACTGGGGCGAGAACGATGCTGTGGAACTGGAGGGCAAGCAGGTCCAGTTGGTGAACGAGCTCTATGCCGAACTGCAAAAGCTCACCAGTAACGTGCGCCTTACCGTACTTCCAGAGCGTTGTGAACTCAGCTACGCCAATGGTTTCAAGCGCGAACTGTTGGTGAATGCCGCCTACGCCAACGGAGGTGGCTTGCGCGATCTTGCACAACTTCCGCTCTTCATCAGTTACCCTGGAACGGGTGGCAAGGTCACCGAACTCAAGAATACCGATACCGAGGGGCAGGCCCGTTCCACCATCCAACGTGTGGATCCTGCGGCCAAACAACAGGAGATCCTGGTGAAGCTGAACTTGGACGAATTGATCGGACGCGAGATGGACCGTGCCCTGGTCGGCGCTTTGGTGGGCTCGCTCACCGTGCCGGAGCTGCATGTCCCCATCGATCTGCGCATGCCCAAGGTGTTCATGCGCGCCCACGAAACCAACCTCGGTAAACCCGTGGCAGATGCCGGTATCGCACTGGTGGTACGCGAAGAACTCACCTCCAAGAGTTTCCGCTTCGTGGATCGTGAGTCCGACGCTGATCTTCTGCTGGACCTGAATGCCGCGACCCGCCAAGGAGGGGAGTCCAACGGCTTCTTCACCACCTTCGTGGATGTGAGCTATACCTTCCGCGACCGCAAGACCCAAGAAGTGGTATTCGAAGGCGGTAAACAAGGGGTGAAGGGCGTGCAGCTCAGCTATGAAAGAGCCGGTCTGGAAAGCTTCAAAAAGGCCATCCCCGATATCCGCAAAGAACTAGTGCCCGGTATTTTGAACGCATTCAACTGAGCATTGGCGGGCATTGACGAAGTTTGGCACAGAATTGGAAAACACCCAACGTAAGACAACATCAACGTCACGACAGATCATGAAAACCACGACCACCAACCGTTCACTTACGGTACTGCTGACGGCGCTGATGCTGTCCGGAGCATTCACCGCCTGCAAAAAGAAGAAAGCCGTTGTTGAAGCCCCACCCACTGGCGAGACCGAGGTGATCGTTGCTTGCTCGGGTCCTGATTTCTTCACCAACGACAAGGTGTTCCGCGCGAACAATCTGGGCGAGAGCATGGATCAGGCAACCTCTAAGAAGAAGGCACTTGCCAACGCTCGTGCGGACATGGCCAGCGCCATCAACACCCAGATCAAAGGCGTGATCGACAACTACGTGAACAGCCGCGAGATGAACAACAAGGAAGAGGTGGGCGAACGTTTCGAGGGCCTTACCCGCGAAGTGATCGACCAACGCCTCTCCGGCACCAAGACCATCTGCGAGAAGCAGTTCAAGGACAACAAGACCGGCAACTACAAGACCTACGTTGCCATCGAGCTCAGCGCACAGGATCTGCTCTCCGCTTACAACGAGCGCCTCAGCAGCGATGATCGGCTGAAGATCGACTACGACTACGAGAAGTTCAAGGAGACCTTCGAAAAGGAAATGGAGAAGTTGAAATAAGCTTCACCCGAATTCTGGAAAGACCCCGGCCACGAACCGGGGTCTTTCTATTCCGGGATGGCTTGTGCGACCGAACTTCGCCCCGCTATGAATAAACGATCGCTCACTTGGGGTTCTGCCGTTCTACTCATCGCGGTAGCATTGGGCGCCTTCGGTGCGCATGGGCTGAAGGCACGTGTGGGGCCGGAAGCTTTGGCGCAATGGAAGACCGCCGTGGAGTACCAGGTCTACCATGGCCTCGGGCTGGTCTTGTTGGCGGCGCTGGCCGGTAGGCTGCCTGCCAAGCTGGTGCGGATCATCTCCAAGCTGTTCATGGTCGGTATCCTTCTTTTCAGCGGTTCCATTTATCTCCTTGCAACGCGCGAAGTATTTGGCACACAAGCCCTTACGTCTGTCCTGGGCCCAGTTACCCCAGTGGGTGGGCTTATGTTCATGGCCGGTTGGGCGGTGCTGTTCATAACCGCTTGGCGTGCGGCTGACGATCGCTAGGCTTCGGATCCGGCTTCCCCGTACTTTTGCGATCCTATTCACAATTCCTCAAGGAACATGAACGAGTTCGGTCATAAACCGAAGAATGCCGACCTGTCCAAGATCGGTCTTGGTAAAGTGGGCGATGCGCATTGGAACCTCGAACCCGCCGAACTGGTGGAAGAGGCCATCGTAAGCGGCCAAGGAGTATTCGCCGATAGCGGCGCCCTGGCCATCGACACCGGCGAATTCACCGGACGCAGCCCCAAGGACAAGTTCTGCGTGAAGGATGCGAAGACCGAGAACACCGTGTGGTGGGGCGATGTCAACTTCCCCTTCACACCGGAGAACTTCGATCGCCTGCACGACAAGATGGCCGCCTACCTCATGGGCCGCGACGTCTACATCAAGGACGCCTACGCCTGCGCCGATCCGACATATAAGTTGAACATCCGTGTGGTGGCCGAGTACCCTGCCAGTGCCATGTTCGCGGGCAACATGTTCTTGCGCCCAACAGCAGCGGAACTGGATGCGTTCGATCCCGAGTGGCACATCATCTGCGCGCCCGGTTTCCATGCCGATCCCGCCAAGGACGGCACGCGCCAGCACAACTTCGCGGTGATCAACTTCAGCAAGAAGATGATCCTGATCGGCGGAACAGGCTACACCGGCGAGATCAAGAAAGGCATCTTCACCGTGCTCAACTACGTGCTGCCTGAAGAGCGCAAAGTGCTGAGCATGCACTGCAGCGCCAACATCGGCAAAAGCGGCGATACGGCGGTGTTCTTCGGACTGAGCGGTACCGGAAAGACCACCTTGAGCGCCGACCCCGAGCGCGCCCTGATCGGTGACGATGAGCACGGCTGGAGCGACAAGGGCGTCTTCAACTTCGAGGGTGGCTGTTATGCCAAGTGCATCGACCTCACCCAAGAGAAGGAACCGCAGATCTGGGATGCCATCAAGTTCGGTGCGATCCTGGAGAACATCGTGTTCGAAGAAGGCACCACCAAGGTGGATTTCAAGGATGGCACCAAGACGGAGAACACCCGTGTGAGCTATCCCATCGACCACATCGCGGGTATCGCGAAACCCAGCGTTGGAGGCCATCCCACGAACATCTTCTTCCTCACCTGCGATGCGTATGGCGTGTTGCCACCGATCAGCAAACTGAGCCCCGGCCAGGCCATGTACCACTTCATCAGTGGCTACACCGCGAAAGTGGCGGGCACAGAAGCCGGTGTCACTGAGCCGCAGAGCACCTTCAGCGCCTGCTTCGGCAAGGCCTTCCTGCCCTTGCACCCCACGAAGTACGCGGATATGCTGGGTGCCAAGATGAAGGAGCACAATGTGCGCGTTTGGTTGATCAACACCGGCTGGAGCGGAGGTAGCTACGGCACCGGCGAGCGCATGAAGCTGAAGTTCACCCGGGCCATGATCTCTGCTGCCCTGCACGGCGAGTTGGATGGGGTGAGC
This sequence comes from Flavobacteriales bacterium UBA7690, assembly GCA_002482775.1. Lineage (GTDB taxonomy): Bacteria > Bacteroidota > Bacteroidia > Flavobacteriales_F > PHOS-HE28 > PHOS-HE28. The sequence continues at coordinate 10,753 of DLGQ01000004.1, forward strand.
TACAAGGAGCATCCCGTGTTCGGTATTCAATTCCCCACCACCTGCCCCAACGTGCCCTCCGAAGTGCTCGATCCGCGCGCTACATGGAAGGATACGGCTGCGTACGACGCAACGGCCGAGAAACTGGCCAAGCAGTTCAACGACAACTTCGCCAAGTACAGCCAAGGGGCCAGCGCCGAGATCCTCGCCGCTGCACCACGCAGTGCTGTGAAGGCTTAAGGAACGATCCGATGCGAAGCCCCTTCGCTCATTGCGGAGGGGCTTCTCTTTTCGGTCATGCATGGCACTGAAGTTGCGAGGGCGGTGACGCTCGACCACAGTAGGATACTTTTGTGCAGTGGAAGAATGAACATGGTGAGAGCGATACACGGTTGTCTGTTCCTGTTGGTGTCGGTGCTGGTTTCGGCCCAGCCCGGTGCCATGCGTTCGCTCTACCCGGAGCGGCTGCACGACGATGTGGAGATGCTCCGCGTAGCCTTGCATGAAGCACATCCCGATCCATACCGCTACCATACCAAGGCGGAACTGAACGCACTGATCGATGCCGTACGCGACTCGATAAGAGCACCGATGACGGTGGTGGAGTTCGACCAAGCACTTCGGCCGATCTTCTGCGCTGTGGGGGATGCCCATTGTTACAATGAATGGCCGGCGGAAATGGCCACCGAGCTTCGGACGCGCGCGCCACTGATCCCGTTGCAGATCCGGATCCTGCCCGATGGCGTTTTCGTGGAGGACGAACTCAAGGGTTTCCGCAGTATCCCCGTGGGAAGCCGCATCATCTCCATCAATGATCGCCCCATCGATGAGGTGATCCAGAAATTGGTGACCACCGTGATCACCGATGGCGCGAACCGCACCTATGCAGAACGTCTGGTGGAACGTGAATTCCCACAGCGGTACCATGCTTACATCGAAGAGTCGAGCACCTTCAAGGTGACCTACCGTACACCAAAGAAAGAGCATGGCGAACAGATCATCTTCGGCATGACCGGTACCGATATCGCACGAACGCGGAAGCCTGTTGGTGCATCATTGCTGCCGTGGGGCTCCACCTTGGATCCTGAGGCTGGTGTGATGTGGCTCTCCATGCGCACCATGGACGCCGATAGTCTGGGACTGGCCAGCCAACGCCCCGATCGTTTCTTGGCGTCCATCTTGGCAGAAGCCCAGAAGAACAAAGTGCGTACGATGATCATCGATGTACGTGGCGCCGGTGGACGTGAATTGGCCATGGCCGAACTCGTGTTCAGTGCGATCGCGAAGACTCCGTTCCGGGTCCTGGATGATCTCTATGTACGTAGCATCGCGCCCCCACAACAACGCCCGAACCTGGTGATACCAGAAGCGCATTACGCTAGTGCTGATGCACGATTCCTGCGCGCATCACAAGGCACGTACCGGTTGCCTGAAACCGATAGCAGACTTACCGAGCATGATCCCATGGAGCGTGCCTTCACGGGGAAGGTGTACGTGGTTTGCGATGGATATACCCGCGATGCGGCGGCGGCATTCGTGATGATGGCGCGTCGAACGCGGCGCGCACGTATCATCGGCGAAGAGGTCGGATCCAATGCCTTCGGCTTCACCGGAGGACCGGAATGGTTGCTCACCGCTCCGGCTTCGGGTATGCGCTACCATATCCCGTTGTTGAAGTACGTGCCTGCCGGTAGGGGCGAAGGACCGTTGGATCGTGGTGAACAGCCGAACCACCCCGCGTACCAAACCTCCGGCGCCCTGGCCAAAGGGAAGGATTCCGTGCGTTCCTCGCTGTTGGAGATGATCCGTGAATTGGAATGAAACGTTCCGCGGTTGCTGTGCTCGTGGCCGCTTTGTTGGCGGCATGCTCGGAGGCGCCAAAGCATCGTGCGGGCCAAGCGGATTGGAGCGGGATACCCAACACGTATGCCAAGCACTTCCAACTGCAAATGCGCGGGACCGACCGGCGCGTGCTCGTATTCGGTCAAGGCGGTGAACGCGATACCGTCGGCATATACCGCATTGCGGGTCCGGCGGAAGGAAGTGAACTCCGCATCGATAGCTTGTTGAGGCGTGTTGCTGTTGTGAGCACCACCCACTTGCCATACTTCTCCGCATTGCGCGCTAGTGATCGTGTGGTGGGCGTAGCGCATGCCGACCAAGTGCGCGACAAAGCTGTTGTTGCGCACATCAAAGCGGGAAACACAGTGGAGATCGCACGTGCCGACGGGCTGGATCGCGAGCGCTTGTTGGCCTTGGATCCGCAACTGCTTTTCGATTATCCGTTCGGACGTAGCGAACAACGTGCAGAAGCATTCCCACGTACGGTGGTGGTGACGGAATACCTGGAACAACATCCTTTGGGACGCGCCGAATGGATCCGCTTCTTCGGCCTATTGATCGGCGAACAAGGCCGCGCAGATAGCCTGTTCGAGGCGATCGCGCACCGGTATGAGACATCAAAGGACCTTAGTCGCTTCGCAGGTGAACCGCCAACCGTCCTTTTCGGAAGCCATTGGGAGCAGCGTTGGTACGCCCCTCCAGGGAATAGCTATATGGCCACCTTGATCAACGATGCTGGAGGTCGCTATTGGTTCAGTGACTCCACGGCCGAAGGGAACATCGAACTGTCCTTGGAACATGTCCTGCGCATCGGCGAGGAGGTCAAGCACATCGGTGTGCTGCTTGCCACCCCCGGGAACGTGGACGCGAAGGCGATGGTGGGTGGTGATCCGCGGGTGGCTTCCATGGATGCCGTGCGAAATGGTGGCTTCGTGGGGAACAGCGCCCGTCATGATCTTTTCGGACAAGCGTTACTCGAACCCGAAGTGGTGTTGCAAGACTTGCGCTGCATCTTCCATCCGGGATCATGCCAAGAACGACCACCGCGCTACTTCTTCCCGGTAGGTCAGTAGGGGATGCCGAGCTTGCGGTAGATGGAACCCATTAACCAAGCCGGACCGATCATCAGGAATTGCAGGTCGTCCAGGAAGCTGGGTTTCTTGCCTTCGATCCTGTGCCCGTAGAACTGTCCGATCCAAGCCAGTGCGAAAAGGGTGATACAGATGGCCCACAACGGCCAAGGCGCATGGATCTCGATGTAGTGGCAGAGAGCAAGGCAGGCGAAGCTCCACGCCAGCATACCGATCATGATGGTAAGCGAAAGGCGCAAGTAGAACAAGCCCACTAACGCCACCGCGATCGTCGCGAGCATATGTGGCTTCGAGAAGGGCGGTGCATCGGGCATCGGGACGCTCCACAACAAACCCACCACGCAGAAGTAGATGACCGGTACACAGATCCAGTGGATCAGTTTGTTGGTCGCGTTCTGGTGGCTAACACCGTAAGCATCGAACCAATCCTGCATACTGCGTGTGGCCATGGCTTAGAGGTAACGTTCGGTGATGATGTTCCAATGGTGCTCGGCGTGCCCTGCTATGACCCATCCGAGGCTTAGCACGGAAATGGAGTTGCCGCCAGCGGTTCCTGTACGCTCCAGCATACCCTCCGTGAAGCTGGTGAAAAGGTGCAAGGTGCTGCGCCGTATCGTGTGCTGCTCTTCCCACAGGTCTTGCATCGAGCGCCTATCCGCTTCCGAAGCACGCACATAGTCGTTCTCCTCGAAGCCCGGTAGCACGGTGGCATCGTGGCGCGCGAACCGCAATGCCCGGTAGGCGAAAATGCGCTCGGCATCGTTCACGTGCTGTACCAGTTCCTTGATGCTCCACTTGCCTGGCGCATAACGGTGCTCCTGGCGGTCCGGTGGAATACGTGCCGCCATCCGGTCCGCATGTGCCGTGGCATTGCCTAGCGCGGTGAAGAGGTCCTCACCACGAGCCTTGGAAACATAACCAGCGAGAAAGGGAGCAAGGCCCTCCACATTCGGTCTTCGAGCGATGAGCATGCCCAAAAGATAGCACGCCTTCGTATTTCACTTCGTCTCCTCGATCAAGTAGGTGGCCGGTACGCCGATCAACTCCTTCACCACCTTGTACCAGCCGATCAGGCTCAGCCACCAACGGCCGCGCTTCAGTTCGGGGTCGTCAACGCTTACGATACCAACGTTGACGGCATCACCACATGCTTCTTGGTAAGCGAACCGGGAACGCCGCGCATGTACACCCAAGGAGATCACATCAACGCTGGTGATGCCTTCTTCACGGGCTTGTTGCGCGAAGCGTTGGGCATTGCTGCGTGTACGACTTTCACCGACCGTATAGATGGGCAGCGCCGTGATACTCGTGCTTGGAACACCAGCTTTGACAAGGGCGAACGCGGCCACATCGGCGTAAGTGGGAAGGCCCGGTTCCGTGTTGCCTTCGGCTTGATGCATCACCACAGACCGCTGTAGTGCGTTGATGTTCTTTCCTTCGAATTTCACGAAGAGGGTGAAGAGCAGTTCCCATTCCGGTCGCGCAATGCCGTCGAACGTAGGTGTGATCCGGATGCGGCGTGCAGGAACGCGGATATCGGCGCGATGGTCGATGCAGACCCCGGCCACCTTATGGTCCAAGATCACCGTGGTATCTGCGATCACGATGAAGCCTGCACCGTTGGCGCCGCACGCGTTCAGGACCAGACCACCTTGGATGGGGTCGGGAAGTTCAATGTCCAGTGTGTCGTGCAGGCGGAAGGTGTGTGAGCAATTGCGCGGTGTGCCGGTGGTGTAGATCCGTTCATAGCCCTGCTCGTCCAACACGCGCTTCACTTCAGGCATCAAGTCCTTCGGGATCCAGCCTTCCACCACCGCTGTGCGCGAGCCCGAGGGTTCGTTCACCGCAAGGAATGGGAACGAAACGGCGATCATGAGCAGGATCACCGTGGATAGAATGATCACCCAGCGCAGCGGTTCCTTCCAATTCACAGGTCCTCGGTCAGCGTGTTCTTCAGTTCCAGCAGCTCGGCGCGTGCTTTCCGGTCTCCGGTCACCAAACAACGCATGGCACCGGCCTCGCAGGTCTCGATGGCCTGTTGGGTCTTCCCGGTATCCGCAAGCATCAACGCCAATTGATAGTAGCTCGCGATGTGTTCGGGCTCTTCCAGGAGGATGGTGAACAGGTCTTCAATGGCCTGCTCCATGTTGCCCGCTCGTTTCAGCTCCAGCGCGATGGCGTAACGGATGAAAAGATCACCCGGTTCCTCGGCGAGCATCGCACGTAATTGACCGATCCGTTCAGTGTTCATGGAAGGTCACGAAACTAAGTCTATCGTGGGTCACACGCCTTGTAAGTCCACATCGTCTGTGCTTTCCAACGTCAACCATTGGCCCATCTTCTTCTGGATCACCTTGAAATGGGGTTGATCTTCCGGGGTAACGATGGTGAAGGCTTCACCCGGTCGATCCGCTCGCCCTGTGCGGCCGATGCGGTGGATGTAGTCCTTTGGCGAACGCGGCAATTCGTAGTTGATCACGTAGGGCAGGAATTCGATGTCGATACCCCGGGATAGCAGGTCGGTCGTGACCAGCACACGGATCTTGCCCGCCTTGAATTCGGCGAGCGCTTGCTGCCGGGCATGATTGCTCTTCTTACCATGCGTGGCCTTGGCATGGATGCCGTTCTTCACCAGTTTGTCCGCCACGTGATCCGCGCTGTGGCTTGATGCCGTGAAGACCAGGACCTGTTGCATGGCGTGGCTTTGGATCAGGTAGCGCAGGAAGGGGCCTTTGCGTTCGTGCGGCACACGGAAGGCCCGTTGTTGGATCAGCGTTACCTCTTGCGGATCGGTGGTCACTTGGATCACTTCCGGCTTGTGCAGCACCACTTGGGTGATGTCGTTGACCGCATTGCTCAGCGTGGCCGAGAACAAGAGGTTCTGCCGTTTGCGTGGCATCAACGCCAGCAACTTGTTCATTTCCTCCTTGAAGCCGAGGTTGAGCATGGTGTCGGCCTCGTCCAGCACCAGCATCTTCACTTCGCCGAGGTGTACGGCCTTGGAGTCGATCAGGTCCAACAAACGACCCGGGGTGGCGATCAGCACCTGCACGCCTTGCATCCCGATCATCTGCGGATTGATGGAGACACCACCGAATACCGCCATGGTCTTCACCCGCTCTGGAAGTCCAGCGCTCACTTCGTTGAACACCATTTCCACCTGCACCGCGAGTTCGCGTGTGGGCACCAGGACCAGAACCGGCACATGGCGGTTCTGCACGGTCCACTTCTCTTCTTGCAAGTGCTGAAGGATAGGAAGCGCGTAGCTCAAGGTCTTGCCCGATCCGGTGTCCGCGATGCCCAACACGTCCTTCCCGAACAACACCGCCGGTATGGCCTGTTGCTGGATGGGTGTGGGATCCTTGTAGCCGAGGGCAGAAATGGCGGTGAGCAGGGCTTCGGAAAGCCCGAGGGTGGCGAAGGGTGTGGTGTGCGCTTCCAATACGGGCGGAAGGTAGTGTGATGATCACGGACGTAGCTGCGGTCCCGGTATGTTCCGATCGCAACCCTTCATCCCCGATCCCGTAGAACACACGCGTATGTTCTCTCCCCTGCATCCTTTCACAGCCCTTGGTGCTCTCCTAACGGTTGTTGCACCCATCCTCTTCGTTGGGGACCAACCGGAAGCCGGTCTGGTGGCCCTGTTCCTGGCATACGGCTTCACTTTGCTGGAGTTCAAGAAGTACACGAGCAATTTCCAGTTCGGTATGCTTCTGATCTCGGGCACTGCACTGGGCATCGCGTTGGATTTTCGGTTCACCGACTGGCCGTGGCTCACGCTCGCGTTGTTCATCGCAGCTTCGGCCACGATCGCGCGGCAGGCGTTCATGTCCTTCTTCACCTACGTTAACTGGTTGTGGGTGGACACGGGAAAGGCCATTCTGGCCGTCGCACTGTATGGTATCGCCATCTGGGGAACGCCCTTCTCCTGGGAATTGTGGCTGTTGCCCGTTGTGCCATTGGCCTGCGCCACCGGCCTTACGTTCAGTTATGTGCAAGACGCTTACCACATGCGGAAACGAACGCGCTTCGGCTACCGTGTTCAGCATGGGAAACAGGCCCCGGAGTTCGAACTGCCGGACCAGGAAGGCAAGAGCGTGAGGCTTTCTGATTACCGCGGGAAGCACCCCGTACTGCTCATTTTCGTGCGCGGCGACTGGTGTCCCGGCTGCCACATGATGTTGCGCACCTACGAGCGCAACCGTTCGAGATTCATGGAGAAGGGTGTACACGTCCTGGGCATCGGGCCCGATGATATCAGCGTGAACAAGGACATGGTGCAACGCATCGGCGTGAGCTACCGCATGCTTTCCGATGATGGTCAACACGTCTCTACACAATACGGTGTGGTCTACAACAATCCCGTCATCGAGCTCAGCATCGATTATTCCGAAGGCATTCCGTTACCGGCATCGTTCCTCGTGGACAAGGATGGCATCGTACGCTATGTATCGCGTCCTGATCGGGTGGGCGAATTCCTGGATCCCGAATTGATCTTCAAGGTGCTTAACGAGATCCCTGAACCGGGCCAAGTCGCATGGAACTGACGATCGGCCTCGCATTGGGCGCGCTGCCCGTGGTGCTCCTGGGGGCCTCGGTGGGGCTTTCATTCGCGTACAACAAGCTGCAGACCCGCATGGGCCGAAGTGAACGCGATCGTGAAAGCTACCTCGGTGTTCTGGAGAGCAGCAACGATGCGCTGTTCGTGATCAACTTCGTGAACGGCCGCATCTACCAAGCGAATGCGAAAGCCTCCGACATGCTCGGCTATCGTAACGATGAGCTCGTTTCGCTCAGCATCTTCGAACTCCATCCACGCGAATTCCTGCACCGCAGTGCAACGCGCATCGCCGATGCGTGGGAGCAGAAGGGCCTTGTGTATGAGGATATCCCACTGGTAACGGCGAAAGGCGAGGTGATCGAGGTGGAGAGCAGTGTGCGTGTGACCAGCTACCGGGGTGATCCGGCGATCATCCTGCTTGCACGGGATATCAGGGAACGCTTGGTGCTTCAACGAAAAGTGGCCGCACAACAAGCGGTGGTGCAAGAGCAGAACCACCAGTTGCTTTCGAGCATACGCTATGCACAACGCATCCAACGCGCGGTCTTGCCCGAAGCGGAACAGTTGCAACAGCTATTCCCTGAAAGCTTCATAATCTACCGTCCCCGCGATATCGTAAGCGGTGATCTGTATTGGTTCGCCGAGAAGGATGGCAAGGCCGTTGTGGCCGCAGCGGATTGTACCGGACACGGTGTTCCTGGAGCACTGTTGAGCTTGATAGGGGCTTCGCTTTTCCAGGAAATGGTGATGGAGAAGGCCTGCACCGAACCGGGCAGGATACTGGACGGTGCGCGTGAAGGCATGATCAATGCGTTGAATAAACAGGACACGGAGAACGTGCAGCGCGACGGCATGAATGCGGCCGTCATCACCTTGGACCGAACCACGCGAACACTTCACTATGCCGGAGGATTCGCCCCTTTGTACATCACTCGCAACGGCGAACTGCTCGAGTTCAAGGGAGACCGGATGGCCATAGGTCCATATGAAGGGAAAGGAGGCCCGTTCACCACCACCCAGGTGGATGTCCGGATCGGTGATCGGCTGTTCATCTTCTCCGATGGTTTCCAGGACCAGTTCGGTGGGCCGGAAGGGAAGAAGATCATGTCCAGCCGCTTGAAGGCATGGCTGCTCGAGACTTCAGCACTGCCCATGGACGATCAGTACCAGGTGTTGTCCGACCGCTTCCGCCTCTGGAAAGGTGCGCACGAGCAGGTCGATGATGTGTTGCTGATCGGATTGGAGGTGTGAACCACCGATCGTTCCAACACCGGATCGGTAAAAGGCGCTCGGCCTTATCATCATTCCAAAGCCTCCAGGACGGCCTTGACCGGCCGTTCCGGAAGAGTGATAGCGATAGCGCGTGGTCCTGAAGCTCGAAGAAGCGAAGGACTACCGCCGAGCGCAAGGATATGTTGGAGGTCGTCGTTGTTCCCGCCGACAAAAAGGATCCGCTTCACCGGCGCATCGGTCATTCTCGAACGTTGGAACCGGCGTCTATCGTGACCCACCATCCAGGTCATCGGCGCCTCAGGGTGGAATACTGGAATGGTATAGGCAAGGAACTGGATGCCGAACGGGTCGTCACCGCGGAGCAGGATGATGCGGTCCGATCCATCCATCTCGGCAAGGTGGGCCACCCGGGCACACTGCTCCTTGATGCGTGCCACGGACCAGGTCCGCGTAGGGTTCCGCTCCTGATGCTCGAGCGCGTTCGCATAGGTGGTACCGGCATTCGTTGTCCGGAACACACCGTGGGTCACCGCGATGAAGCACAACACGAGCGTGGCAGTATGCAGGGTGTGCGGCCTGATACGGATCCGGCCCCATACCAGCGCCAACACCAGTGGCAGGCCCAGGAAGATGCGGGACAAGGGGAAGAAGAGGGAGCCCGTGCCGTCGTGCGCCTTAGCGAACGAGAAAGCGAATACGATGAGGCTGACCGTGGCGACCGTTGCCCATGCCATGCTGTAGGCACGTTGGACGAAAAGCACGACAGCCGCTGCCAGCAAAAGCGCCAACGCGATGGAAGCATGATCGCCGCACAACGGGCCCATCCACGCGAAGTGATCGTCCAAGTACATGAGCGCATCGGGGATCATGTAGGGTTTGAAGTCCATACGCCAATCGAAGATGGTGTGGACCACCTGGGCATGTCGGCTATCGAAGAATTCCCGCGTGAGCACCCAGGCCAAAACAACAGGGCCAAGGCCAAGGGCCATACTTAGCCACGTTCGCCAAGAACGGCCATGAGCGATCAAGTGATCCATCCCGATAGGAAGCGCGAAGAGCAGTGCGTTCGGGTTCACGAACACGGCCAGCACCAGAACGAACGAAAGCAACAGGTGTCGGAGACCTTCGGAAGTAACGCGCATGACCAGCGGTGCCAAGGCAAGTACCGCTAGCCCGTTGAGCGCTGTGATCTGTAAGCCGTGTTCCACTGGTAACAGGAGCGGCATCGATGCGAACAAAAGGGCACCCCACCAGTTCCCCCGTGCGCGAAAGTGGAAGGCGAACGCCACGTATGGCACGATGGCGAACAAGCCGATGACCACCGCGATGCTGTGTACCGGATCAGCACCAAGTGCCACGAATGGAGCCGCTACCAAGGCCTCCAGCATCACCCCATAGTCCTGTCCGTAGAAAAAGGGTTCGTGGAAGATCCCTTGGGAATAGTCCATTGCTGCCAGCCAGATCACGGTCACATCGTCGCTGGCGTAGCCCATCGTGGTGTACACCATCCACGCGCGGTCCAGCACCATGGTCAGCACCACGGTTATGAAGATCCATCGGAAGGAACGGTCAGACCTGGGACTGGACATGGGCGATCACGGACTTGGGCTCTGGTGGTATGAAGGTCCACGATGCATCACGCCGCAACCACGTCATCTGCCGTTTAGCATAGTTGCGCGTGTGCTGCTTGATCAGTGCGACCGCTGATATCAGGTCCAGCTTACCATCGAAATGTGCGAAGAGTTCCGTGTAACCGACGGTATGCAAGGCATTGTGGTGGCGGTAGGGAAGGAGGCTTCGCGCTTCATCTACCAGCCCGTCCGTGATCATCTGGTCCACACGGGCCTCGATGCGTGCGTACAGATCCGTACGTGGAAGGTCCATGGCGATACGGACAATGCGGATGTCATCGCGGTCGCGCGGGGTAGTGCGTTGCTCGCTGTAGGGACGCCCGGTGGCAAGACAGATCTCCAAAGCCCGTATCACACGGTGCGGGTTGTGCCGGTCTATCCGCGTGTGGCTCTGGGGATCGAGCTGCTGGAGTTCTGCGAGCAATGGACCTAGCCCATCCTTCTTGAAGCGCTCCTGCAATCGTTCACGAAGTACGGGGTCACCAGCGGGCAGTGGATCCAAGCCTTTGATCAATGCGTCGATGTACAATCCACTTCCACCTACTAGAATGACAATGCCACGTTCGGCAAGTACACGTTGAAGGACGGGTTCCGCAGCGCGCGCGAACGTGCCGGCGCTCCACGTATCTTCAACGAGGAGGTGGCCCAGGAAGTGGTGCTTCACCCCCAGCAGTTCTTCTTCCAACGGACGCGCTGTGCCGATGCGCATGGCACCATAGAACTGGCGCGAATCAGCGCTGATGACCTCCGTACCGAAGTGTTCGCCGAGCGTCGCCGCAGCGTGTGTCTTGCCCGAAGCCGTTGGACCGCCGATAACGACCAGCGTGCCCTTGGTGATCATCGGAATTCCTCGCCGAGGTCGTCGATGTTGCCGTGGCCGAACTCGTTGTGTTCCTCGTCCTCTTCACCGCCGCTCCAGTCATCGTCGTCGTCCCCGTCGTAGGCGTGTTCTTCGTCCCCGATCGCATAGGGGTCGTCGGGTAGTATGCCTGCCGTAAGATCGTCTTCTTTGGAATGCTCGTCCGGTGCCATGCCCATGCTCATCACCACGCGCGGATAGGTGACCCCTGGTTCCGGGTCGCCAGCTTGGATAAGCTCCACCATGAACATCCACATGTGCAGGAAGTCGTACGCGTAGATGAAACGTTGGTTGGTGCTGCGGATGTGATCACTGATGTACACCTGGTCCATCAATGCGGGCACTTCACCTTCTTCAGCGAAACCCAGATCCGCCAGGGGGATCTCCGGTCCCTTTTCCCACGCTTCATCGCTCACATAGAAGCTCGCCATTTCTTGTCCGATGAAGGCGAAGGACTCCTTGATGATCTTGTGCAGGTCCAAGAAGGACTGCTCGCTACCGATCTCGATGTCGCGAAAGGCCTCGCTCTCGTGGTCTATCAGGACGCGGAAACGGTAGATGCGCATGGGCTCAGGGGCGGTTGGCAGGCACAGGGGCAAGAACCGCCTTTGCGGGCGCAAAATTAACCATGGGATGGAATAGGCGGAAGGTGAAGTGCCCTATTGCACTTGAGCCTGCCCCTGATCCTCGGTAAGTACCGGTTCCACACCCAGTTTCCGCCCGGTCTCCAGCATCAACTGCCAGGCCTCCGCCCGATCGTTATGGATCTCACCGTCCATGATCGCATCCTTGATCACCGCCTTGATGTCGCCGATCAGCTTGCATGGCGTTATGTTGAAGGCCCGCATGATGTCCTCTCCCGTGATGGGTGGTTGGAAGTTGCGTACGCGGTCCTTCTCTTCCACTTCTTTCAACTTCTGGATCACCACCTCGTAGTTCCGTAGGTAGCGATCCTTCTTCTTCTCGTTCTTGCTGGTGATGTCCGCGCGGCAGAGGATCATCAGCGCGTCGATGTCGTCGCCGGCGTCGAAGAGCAACCGGCGAACGGCACTGTCGGTCACTTCTACCTTGGTGAGGGCGATCGGGCGAAGGTGCAGTGCCACCAGCTTCTGGACGAACTTCATCTGCTCGTCCAGCGGCAATTTCAACCGGCGGAAGATACCCGGTACCATGCGGGCACCTTTGTCCTCGTGCCCGTGGAAGGTCCAGCCGTGGCCGGGTTCGAAGCGCTTGGTCTTCGGCTTGGCGATGTCGTGCAGCACGGCGCCCCAACGCAGCCAGAGGTCGTCGCTCTTCTCGCAAACGTTGTCCAAAACCTGCAACGTGTGGTAGAAATTGTCCTTATGCCCCATGCCGAACTTCTCTTCGGCACCGCTCAGTTCCACGAACTCCGGGAAGAATTCCTGCAACAATCCGCTTTCGCGAAGCAGGATGAAACCGATACTGGGTTTCGCTGTGAGGATGATCTTGTTCAGCTCCGTGTGGATCCGCTCGGCGCTGATGATCTCCAATCGCTTAGCGTTGCGCTTGATCGCCTCGAAGGTGATGGGGTCGATGGTGAAGCCCAGTTGGTTGGCAAAACGCACGGCCCGCAACATCCGCAGCGGATCATCGCTGAAGGTGATATCCGGATCCAGTGGTGTACGGATCAGGCCTTGGTCCAAATGGAGTATGCCGCCGAAGGGATCCACCAATGCGCCAAGGCTGCCTTGGTTCAGCGAGATCGCCATTGCATTGATGGTGAAATCGCGGCGCTCCTGGTCGTCTTTGATGGTTCCCGCTGCCACCTCCGGTTTTCGGCTGTTGCGGCTGTAGCTCTCCTTGCGCGCACCTACGAATTCCACCTGGACCTCGCCGAAAATGAACATCGCTGTGCCGAAGTTCTTGAAGACGTGCACCGGCTCAGCCTTCAGCCGTTTCGCCACGGCTTGCGCGAATGCGATGCCATCACCTTCCACCACGAAGTCGATGTCCTTGCTCGGCCTACCGATCAACCGATCACGCACGTAGCCGCCGATCGCGAAGGCGGGGATGCCTTGCTTGGCCGCTTCCTCCGCCACCGCCCGGAACAGCGGCTCGTCCACCACGCCATCGAGGCGGGCGGGATCCACGGTGTAGGGGGAAGTGCGCATGGGGATTAGCCGATTTGCGGATTTGCGGATTTGCTGATGAACACTCTCTGTATGGAAAGGCGGCAAAAGTAGGAGGATGGCTACGATGTCTTGCGTTGGAGAAACCGATCGATCAGCCAACGCAAGGGCAAGGAACTGAAGCAGAAGGCTGCGAAGAGAAGTGTTCTATTGGGATGAAGACTCCATGTGTTCGCGGAAATGGTCGCCAATGCTAAGAGAAGTACGATATGAGGGATGTAGCGCTTGCGATCATGGGCCCATAATTCCCCTAGCCCAATTGAAAGTGGAAGCAGCAGGGCGAAAGCCCATCCGATGAGATTGAGATGGATCCCGAACCCTAGCATGTCGCGTTTTCCAGGTCGAAGAAGAGCATCAATGACAGCAACGGAAAGGTCGTGTCCAACTAGAACTATCAGACCAAGAAAGGTCAGGAGCATACCTCGTGAGACCTTCATTCCAACGATCTATCCATTGACAGATCGCACCGCGATCCCCAAGGCACACCTGAAATGCCCCTTCGGACATTCCCGATGCCCGTGTAGCCCGCACGGTCTACAATCCAATTTCTCCGTGGTCTCCACCACACGGCCATTCTCGCGCAGCGGTCCGAAACCGAAAGCTGGCACCGTGCTGCAGAACACGGCGGTCACCGGAGCGTTCATGGCGCTGGCGATGTGCAACGGCGCGCTGTCGTTCACGTAATTCATCACCGCGTCTTCCATCAATGCAGCGGTCTGCAGTAGGGAGAGTTCGCCGGCCAGGTTGATGCCGCGTCCAGCGGCTGCGATGATGCGGTCGCACAGGGCCTTATCTCCCGGAGCACCGATGAGGAAGATACGATGGCCTTCGTGCAACGTCCTGATCAGTTCGATCCATTTCGCTTCCGGCCATTGTTTGGTGAACCAGACCGACGCCGGTGCTATGCAGAAATACGGAGGATCATCCTCGTTCAACGTGGAACCTAGCAGCGCGTATTTCGGTTCCAATTCCCACGGTTCCGGGTATAGTTGCGGGAACGGCCTATTGCCATCGGTGAAGTCCTTGATGAGGTCGTTCAGGCGGTCCACTTCGTGGCGGCCATCTCCGATCCTGTGCGCCACGCTTCGCGAGAACAGGAAGCTCAACGGGTTCTTCCGATAGCCGATCTTCCTGCGGCCCTTCGTAAGAACGGTCATCAGGCCGGTGCTGAAGAAGCGCTGGCAGTTGAACACCGCATCATACTTCGTGCGGCGCAGGTCCTTAATGAGTGTGAAGAGGTTGCGCGTCTTGTTGGTCCGCTTGTCCCAGACGAACAGGGTGAACAGGCCGATGTGCTTGTGGAAACCGATGAACTTTCCGTTCTGCTGGATCGGACCGTTGGGGCTGTTCTCGTCGCCATCGCCGGTGCCGAAGATGCCTTCGTTGCCTTTGCGCACCACCATGTCGATACGCGCATCGGGATAGAAGCGGTGCAGCTTTTCGATCAGCGCGGTCGCCAGCACGGCATCACCAAGGAAAGCGGTCTGTATGATCAGGAATTTCTTCACTCCTCGGTCAACGTGATCAACACCTTGTCGATGCGCTGGCCGTCCATATCCAGCACTTCGCCGTTGAAGCGTTCATCGGTGATCCGATCGCCGGGCGATGGGATGTGGTCCAACTTGCTGAGGAAATAGCCGGCCACCGTGCTGTAGCTGGTGCTTTCCTCATCCATCAATTCCATGCCCAGGTGCGCGTTGAGGTCTCCGATGAGGACCTGCCCACCCACGAGCAAGGTGCCATCGTTGCGTTTCACGATCTCCGGTGCGGTGTCCTCATCTTCTTCCGGCAGGTCGCCCACGATGGCTTCGGTAAGATCATGCAAGGTCACAAGTCCCTCGAAGTCGCCGTGCTCATCAACAACGATCGCGATGTACTGCTTGTTCTTCTTGAAGAGTTTCAGGATGTTGAAGGCTGCAGCACTTTCCGGAACAATGATCGCCGGGCGCACCACGTCGGCGAGTTTGAAACCGGGGTTGCCCGCTTGTTCCAACAGATCGCGGATGTCCATGGTGCCCTCGATGTCTTGCATGCGGCCCTTGCACACGGGGTACTTCGAGCGATAGCTGTCCTTCACCTGGGCGATGATCTTCTCCAACGGCTCGGTGCTGTCGATCCATTCCACTTCGCTGCGGTGCGTCATCAGTGTCTTCGCCACGTGTTCGCTGAACCGGAACAGGTTCTGGTGCGCTTCTGATTCCTGGCGGTCCAATACGCCTTGTGTGTTCGCCGTGCGGATGATGGCGCGCAACTCTTCTTCGCTCAACCGGTCGCTGTCGTTCTCCTTTACAGGGATCAGCTTCATGATCAGCGAGGTGCTTCCCGAAAGCAGTTTCACGATGGGGTAGGTGGCCAATGTGAATGCCCGGATGATGGGCGCCCCGAACAAGGCGATGCCTTCCGGATTGCCCATGGCCAGCGTCTTCGGTACCAATTCACCCACCACGATGGTGAAGTAGGTGATGCCGCCGATGACCACGACCAGAGCCACGTTGTGCGCGTAGGCTGCTATGGAAGGCCAGCCGATGAGCACGGCTTCGAGATCATCGGTCAACGCTGCCCCGCCGTAAGCACCGCTGACGATGCCGATGAGCGTGATGCCCACCTGCACCGAGCTGAGGAACCCTTCGGGATTCGCCAGCAGTTTCAAAATGGTCTTGGCGCGTGTGCTGCCTTTGTCCGCCAGCGCCTGTATACGCGAAGGCTTCACGCTGACCAGCGCGATCTCGCACAACGAGAAGAAGGCGTTGACGAGGGTGAGGATGACGATGACGAGGATCTCCATGGATCAGACGGCTACGCTGTGTTCGCGCAACGCGTCGTTCAACGAGGTCTTCTTGTCGGTGCTCTCTTTGCGTTGCCCGATGATGAGCGCGCACGGTACGCCGTATTCACCAGCCGGGAATTTCTTCGGCACGGATCCGGGGATCACCACGGAGCGCGGTGGCACGTAGCCTTTCATCTCCTTGGGTTCCGGACCGGTGATGTCGATGATGCGTGTACTGGCCGTGAGCACCACGTTCGCACCAAGCACCACTTCAGCACCGAGGTGGACACCTTCCACCACGATGGCACGCGAGCCGATGAAACATCCGTCCTCGATGATCACCGGTGCCGCTTGCACAGGTTCCAGCACGCCACCGATGCCCACGCCACCGCTGAGGTGAACGTGTTTGCCGATCTGCGCGCAGCTGCCTACCGTAGCCCAGGTGTCCACCATGGTTCCTTCATCCACGTAAGCGCCGATGTTCACGTAGCTCGGCATCAGGATGGTGCCCGGCGCCAAGTACGCACCATAACGCGCCACCGCATGCGGCACAACGCGTACGCCCAATTGCGCATAGCCCCGCTTCAGCTCCATCTTGTCGTGGAATTCCAGCGGACCGGCTTCCAAGGTCTTCATGCCGCGTGTGGGGAAGTAGAGGATCACGGCCTTCTTCACCCAATCGTTCACCGTCCATTTGCCCGCGCCGTTGGTCGGTGGATCAGCGACGCGCAGCTCGCCCTTGTCCAACAGTTCGATGGTGTGCTCGATGGCTTGCACCACCCGTTGCTCCTTCAGCAGGCCGCGGTCTTCCCACGCCTGTTCGATCTCTTGCCGCATCTATTCCAGCCGCCGAGGGATTGGTCCGGCAGACTGCAAAGGTGCTCACGAACGATGACATGAGGTCTGCAATGATGGTTTGACCGGCATGATAATAGGGTGCACAACCCGCATTTATCATCCTTCTCCGAGCCTGTGTGGCTGATCTGCCGTCTATTTGTGCTCATGCCCCGCGTCCTCGCTATAGACTTTGGATTGAAACGTACCGGCCTCGCCGTCACCGATCCTTTGCGCATCATCGCAACGGCCTTGGACACGGTGCCTTCCGCAGAGCTTCTCGATTTTCTGAAGGTATATGTCGGCAAGGAGCCCGTGGACGGTTTCGTGGTGGGCCTGCCGATGCATTTGGATGGTAAGCCTGCCGAGATCGCGCCCAACGTGCATGCCCTGATCGATGTGTTGAAGACGACTTTCCCAGCACTTTGGGTGGAGACCGTTGACGAACGCTTCACGAGCCGTATGGCCCAACAGACACTACTTGCCAGTGGAAAGGGAAAGATGGCCCGTCGGGAAAAAGGCCAGTTGGACCGGATCAGCGCGACGATCATTCTGCAAGGGTGGATGGAAGGTGGCGGAAGTCGCCAATAGGCTAGTAGCATGTGGCGAGCTAGTGCCCTGCGGCCAACTCGCCGCTCGTCGACTAGCCGCTTGCGATCGAGCTCGTTACTTTTGCGCCCCGCATCATGATCCTCCCTATCCGCGCTTTTGGCGACCCGGTCCTGAAGAAGGTCGCTACCGATATCGAACCCGGACACCCGGGGCTGAAAGAACTCTTGGCCGACATGTTCGAGACCATGTACGCCGCGCCCGGCATCGGCCTGGCG
>DLGQ01000021.1 GCA_002482775.1 Flavobacteriales bacterium UBA7690
CCGCAACATCATGTCGGTCAACGCGCTGGTCAGCGCCGTCTTCCTCGCCGCCTGCGCGCTGTTCACCATCTCGACGCCGTTGCTGCTGATCGTCATCATCCTGATCGTCGGCGGCTTCTTCCGCTCGTTGCAGTTCACGGCGCTCAACACGCTGGCCTATGCCGATATCGAACCCGCGAAGATGAGCCGCGCCACCACGCTGGTCAGCGTGGCGCAGCAATTGTCGGTGTCGGCCGGCGTCGCCGTCGGCGCATTCTCGGTGGAAGCGACCATGGCGTGGACCGGCGCCAGCGAACTCACCGCCCAGGAATTCGGCCCGGCCTTCGTCGTGGTCGGCATTTTCGCCGCGCTGTCGGGCTGGTTCTTTTTCCGGATGCCGGTCGACGCCGGCCACCAAATTTCGGGCCGTCACGTTGTCGTTGTCACACCACCGCGCGAGGCCGAGGCGGAGGAAGCCGCCGCCACCGAAACCGCCACCGCGCGCGACCAGAAGCTCGGCTGATCCGAACGCTGTTGCAGCCAGGCGGACAGCGTGGTTTGCTGATGCCGGGCTGATCGCACGGAGACGCAGACATGTCGCGGCTATGGTGCATCGTTGCCAGCCTGACCATCGCGCTCGGCCTCGCACAGACGAATGCCGCCGAGCGCCCGCCGGCGAGCCAGTGCCTCGCGATGGCGCAGACGCTCCCCCGTGTGATCTTTGCCAGCATCCGCACCGCCGCGCGCGCCGATGAAGTGACCATCCGCTATGCCGGACATGCGACCTACGTGATCGAGACGCCGGACGGGGTCCGCGTCGCCACCGACTATACCGGCACCTACGACACCGGCGGCCTGCCCGACGTCGTCACCATGAACCGGGCGCATTCGACGCATTACACGCTCAATCCCGACCCACGCATCACATACGTGCTGCATGGCTGGGGCGAGCGGGGCGAAGCGGCAAACCACGCGCTGACCGTTCGCGACGTTTTCATCCGCAACGTGCCCACCGACATCCGCCGGTCGATCTACGAGGACGGCGCCAACGTCGCGATGCTTCGCAACGGCAATTCGATCTTCATTTTCGAGGTGGCGGGCCTGTGCATCGGCCATCTCGGCCACCTGCATCACCCGCTCGACGACAGCCACATCGCCGCCATCGGCCGGCTCGATATCGTCATGGTGCCGATCGACGGCACCTACACCATGTCGCTCAGCGGGATGTCGGACATCGTGCGGCGGTTGCGCGCGTCCGTCGTGCTGCCGATGCATCGCTTCGGCACGCCGTTGTCCGATCTGCTCGACCGTCTGCGCGGCCAGTTCGCCATCGACCGCCGCGGCGAGCCCTCGTTTACGATTTCCGCGGGCAGCCTGCCGAAAACGCCGACGGTGATCGTGCTGAGCGGCGTATAGATGCGGCGACGCGAGACTTGACTTGCGACGACCCTCGCGGCGAGAACGAAGCCGTCGATGATGGGAGGGCCGGATGCTGATCTGCACGCCTGTGACGAACGATACGGAAGCCCGCTATTCCTGCGCTTGCCATAGCCCCGCCTTCGCGCGGTTGAACGCGGCGATCGAGCAACGGCTGTCGCGGCGCTCGTTTCTGGCCGGCGCCGGCGCGCTCGGTGCGCTGGCGCTGTCCCCGAAAGGGACGATGGCCGCCGTGCCACCCGCGCCGACCGCGCCTGTCGTCTTCAGCAATGTCCGGATCTTCGACGGCAAATCGGCGAGCCTGATCGCCGGCCGCAACCTGCTCGTCGAGGGCAACCGGATCAAGGCCATCGCAGCGGCCGGAGAACGCCCGCCCGAGGGCGCGAAGATCATCGACGGCGGCGGCCGCACGCTGATGCCCGGCCTGATCGACGCGCACTGGCACGCGCTGATGTGCGCGATCCCCGAAATGGTCGCTCTCACCGCCGACGTTCCCTATGTCCATCTGGTCGCGGCGCAGGAAGCCGAACGCACCCTGATGCGCGGCTTCACCACGGTGCGCGATGCGGGTGGACCCACGCTGGGGCTGAAGATGGCCGTGGACCAGGGCCTGCTGAAGGGGCCACGCATCTACGCCAGCGGGGCCATGGTGTCGCAGACAGGTGGGCACGGCGACTTCCGCATGCCGCACGAGATCGTGGATGGTTGCTGCGCCTCGCCTGCGCTGGTGGAGAAGGAGGGCATCGCCATGATCGCCGATGGGCCCGATGCCGTGCGGCAGCGCGTGCGCGAGCAACTGGCGCTGGGGGCGGCGCAGATCAAGCTGATGGCCGGTGGGGGCGTCTCATCCATGTACGACCCGATCGATGTGACGCAGTACAGCCCAGAGGAATTCAAGGTGGCGGTGGAAGCGGCCGAGAACTGGGGCACCTACGTGACCGTGCATGCCTACACGCCACGGGCCATCCGCTTCGCCATCGAGAACGGGGTGAAGTGCATCGAGCACGGGCAGCTGGCCGATGAGGAGGTGGTGAAGTTGATGGCGGCCAAGGGCGTGTGGTGGAGCCTGCAGCCCTTCCTGGACGATGAGTACGCCAACCCCAAGACGGGCGAGTCGCGCAAGAAGCAGTTGCTGGTGGCCGAAGGCACCGACCGCGCCTATGCGCTGGCGAAGAAGTACAAGGTGAAGACCGGCTGGGGCACCGATGTGTTGCACAGCCCGAACGGCGGCGCGAGCCAGGGTGCACATCTGGTGAAGATGACACGCTGGTACACCCCCTTCGAGGTGCTGAAGATGGCCACGGCGGACAACGGCGAATTGATGAAGCTCTCCGGCGAGCGCGACCCCTACCCCGGCAAGCTGGGCGTGATAGAGCCCGGCGCCTGGGCCGATCTGCTGCTGGTGAACGGCGACCCGCTTAGTAACCTGGAGCTACTGGCCGATCCCGAGCGCAACCTCACGGTGATCATCAAGAACGGCGAGGTGGTGAAGGACATCCGGTAGGGCTGTCCGGTAAGGGCGAGAGGCTGAGGCCGCGCATGAAGCCGAACCGGCAGATGGGGCGGTACGTCCGCACCCTGCCGCACGTACCCGTTGCGCCGCCGCCCAGCGCTTCGATGGGGCTGTACGACCGGGCGCGCACTCGCAGGCCCATACGGTCCGTGATGTGCATGAGCCCCCAGCCCCGCAGCGGGCTCTAGTCCATGGTCATTCCACAGTTCACGGAGGCAGTGCTACCACCAGGTCCGTAGCCCGGGGCTTCGACCAGATGCACCTTGGGTGGGTAGCCTTGGGCTGACCCGGGTGTGGCTTGTTGCACGTAGGCACAGGCTATGCGAAGTGTGGTAGGTGGATACCGCAGCCAAGACTTTGCATGTATGTGCTGCGTTGAACCCTACGGTGATGGCAGATCTTTGTCACACCCTGTTCCACGCATGCTCCGCACCGCACTTCCTCTCCTCTTGCTGGCAACCGCACTCTCGGCATGCGAGAAGGAGATCACGGTGGAACTTCCCGTGGAGCCACCGCAGCTGGTGGTGGAAGGCTTCATCGAACCGGGCCTTCCGCCGTTCGTGATGCTTACGCGCACCCAGGGCTACTTCGAGGGGTTGGATCCCGCCACGTTGGCCGGCGTTTACGTGCGCGATGCGTTGGTGTCCGTGGACCGCGGCGATGGGCCCGTGGTGCTGGATCAGTTGTGTACCGCCTCTTTGTCGGAAGAGCAACGCGCGCTGATCGTCACCATCACGGGCTTGGATCCTGACCTGGTAGCGCTGATTGATATCTGCATCTACACCACGGCCAACACAGCGCTGTTCGGCGAGGTGGGCCGCACGTACCGCCTGCGCATCGAGAGCGGCACCGAGGTGTTGACCAGTACCACCCGCATACCCGCACCGGTGCCGCTGGATTCGCTGTGGTTCGAACGGCGCAGGCTTACCGCGGACGATGATTCCGTGGGTTTCCTCTGGGGGCGCATCGAAGATCCCGTAGGGCTGGGTAATGCCTACCGCTGGTACGACCGGCGCATCTCCACCCGCTCGGGCGAAGACGACCAGGTGGTGTACGGCAGCGGCGCGAACAACACCTTCATCGATCGGTATTTCGATGGCGGCACCTACCAGTTCAACGTGAACGGCTTCCGCTTCCCGGGCGATACGGTGGTGGTGCGCTTCATCAGCATCGGCGAAACGGAATACCGCTTCTACCGCAGCTACGAAGCCAACGTGGCCAGCGGCGGCGACCTGCTGGGCACACCGCAGAACGCCACATCCAACATCCAAGGTGGGCTGGGCATCTGGGCCGGCTGGGGCGTGTATACGGATACGGTGGTGTGCGAGTGAGGGGGACAAGGCGCACCATTATCAGAGCGCGTTCTTGTTCAGCTTCGGGTAGTGGCTCGTGCGCTTGGTCAACCCAGAGGCCCATTTCACATCTTCCTTTCGAGCTATGTCGGTAATGTTCGAACCTCAGGGATCACTAAGGGTAATTCACTTGTTCGATGCGGTGTGTTCCAATATCATACATCACGCTCCACCAACAATCGGGGTGCGCCTCCGACGAATAGTCGATCACATCCCACTCAACATTCCCTGCGCATCGCACGAAGACCAGTTCGGCAAGGATCTTTCGGTCACCCGTCGCATCCACGTGACCGAAGTACCGCCGTTTGAACCATCCTAAACTGTATTCCAGTGGATGGGTTCGATCAAGCACCTTCCTTTCATATCCGATGCCTTTGGCGGTCAACATTTCCAGATGCCGAAGTAGCTGGTCCTCGAAGGCGGCCAACTCCGTTCCGCTCGGCTGGAAGGAACGAAGTGGATAGCGAGGGTCCATGGCAAACACTTTACGGAACTCCTTCGCAGGAACAGGACCCGGACCATCGGCTCTGCAACATACAAGCAGCAGTATCACGTGCAGGAATGCGGGGCGCATAGCTACACGAACCTAATACTTCGCGTTCCGATCACCGGGATAGCCCAGCGAACGCTCCTCGATCTTTATAGCTGCCTCAGCCAAGCACTTCCCGCACAAACAGTCCGCATACCGCTCGGCGAGACGCAGGCGCTGGCCCGCATCCAACTTCACCACAGCGCAATGGCATTCCTGTATGTTGCCTTGCTTGCAGAGGAAGGGTCCGCCGCAACGTGGGCAGCGTTTCTCTTCGTGTTCGGGCATGGCAAAGTTCACCGGAAACAGAAGCCACCGGGGATGATGCCGGCGTGGAATTGGTTGATCTCCGTGCCGCTGGCTGCGTAGCGGTACACAACGCCGCGTTGCACGTAGTCCACGGCATCGGCCACGTAGATCACGTCGCTCTCCGGATCCACGCCAAGGCTGTAGAAGTTGCGGTCGGCGGCAACTATGAACGGCGTGCTGGGCAGACCGGCATCAGCGATGTGCATGCGGTAGACGGCATCGTTGAGGAAGTACAACTGGTCGTGGTCTCCATTGATGCACAACCGCCATGGACTGTCGCTGGTGTTGGCGAACGTGAAGGTGGCTTCCACTTCCAAGCTCACGGGATCCACACGTTGCAACGTGGGGCTGATGCCTTGGCCCATGTAACCGCTGCAGAGCACCCACAGCTTGCCGTTGGCATCCTGCACGATGGAGTTGGCTCCACGTCCTACGTTGATGCTGTCGGTGATGGCGTCGGTGGCGCTATCGATCACATAGAGGTATGGGCTGCTGGTATTGGTGACGAAGGCTTTGCCGTAGGCCAACACCAGTTCTTCGGTGGCGCCGTTACAGGGAATGCTTCCGCTGATGGTGTTGGCGGTGAGGTCCACGATGGTGATGGCATCGCTGCTGAGGTCGGTNNCGTCGGTGACGTAGGCCTTGGCATTGCTCACGGGCAGCAGGTAACGCGGCGAGGTGAAGCCCGTGATCTCGGCTTGTTGTAGGAATGTGTTCGGATCCACCACCACCACCTTGTCGGAGTTGTTTAGCACCACGTATCCCTTGCCGTTGAATAGCGTCATGTATTGGCACACGTCACCCAATGCAGTGCCGTTGGCAGGCAGGTAGAGGTCTTCGGTCACCGCACCGCTGGCATTGTCGTAGTAGCTCACCGTGGCATTTCCCCACTGGAAGTTGCCTTCGTTGGTGATGTACACACCTCCCTCCTGCCCCATCTGCACCGGCGGGGTCGTAGGGTCTTCGGGCTTGTCTTTCCGGCAGGCGACAAAGAAGATCGTTGCAGCGAGCAGCAGGTGGATGCTGGCTGATCGCTTGTGCCACAACTGCCATGACCATTGACGTATTCCGTCGTTCTTCATCATCACTCCTTTTACTTGTTGGGCTTCTCGAAATGGAAGCTGATGCCCGCTTGATAGTTGCGCAGGGGCATCGGTCTGTTCAGCATCACCTCGTAGTCCGCATCGAACAGGTTGTTCGCCGATACGAAGACCGTGGCCCACCAACGCGACCGGCCGACCAGACGGTAGCTCGCGTTGCTGTTGCACATCCAATACGGTTCCAGATAGGCGCGGTTGTCCGTGCTGGTGTAGCGGTAACCGGTGTATAGCGCGGAGATGTTCAATACGAGTTTCCCGTGTTCCAACGCCAGCCGAGCTTGGCCGCTGTACATGGGCACGTAGATCAACTGCTTGTCCACGGAAGCATCGTTCACACCGCTGGGCACCTCATTGGTGGAGACCACGTGGTTGGTGACCACACCCAACTTGATGGTGCTGCGTAGAAATTGCCAAGCGAGTTCCGAATCCGTTTCCACACCACGGCTCCACACCTCCAACACGTTGCGCGGTGTCCAGTACGAAGGCCCCGGAAGCCAGATGATCCAGTTGGTGATGGACCGGCTGAAGGCTGTGACCTCACTGCGGAAACCAACACGGCCTTTGCGCCGCTGCACCACCAGACCGGCATCGCCACTGTAGCCGTGTTCGGGCTGAAGGCCCGGATCACCACCCGGTCGCCAATACAGTTCGTTGAAAGTGGGAACGCGATACACGCGAGCGCCCTGCGCTTTCACCTTCAACCAAGAAGCAAGACCGTGTTCTGCACCAATGGAGGCGGTGAGCGGCATGGGGTCGCCATCCAACAATTCCTGGCGCGCCGAAAGCGAGGCCACCGTTCTTCCATTGGTGCTCTGGAAGCGATACGCTCCGAAAAGCGCTGCCCGATCCTGGCGCGGCTTGTCGGGATAACCTTCCGTAGTTGCTTCGGTGTAGGTATTGTTCACGCCCACTTCCCACGTGTGGCGCGGAGCGAGACGTATGCGCATTTCGGCTTCCGAGATCATCGTGCGCGAACGGCTGGGCACCACCGGTTCATCGGTTGCGGCGGACCAATCCAACTGCTCATCGAAGTAGGCACCTCGCACGGCAAGGTTCACCTTCTCCGCTGTGCGCGACCATTCCGCCGTGGCGCGTAGCGTGGCATCATCTTGCTGCGCGGTGCTGGTGGGTTGCAGCCGCGAAGGCGGTATCTCTCGCGTTGTTCGCTGGTACCACACGCGGGCGTTCACCCGTTGCTGTGCATTGATCCGGTAATGCTGTTCCGCGATGAAGCCTTGTTGATGCAACTCCGCGTTGGTCTGTTGGCGCTCTTCCGTTCCTGCGCCTTGCCGTACGGTGTAGCGCAGATCGTTGCGTGCATCGGCATTGAACAACGCGATGGAAGTGATGGATCTTTCACCGGAGAATTCGATGCGTGCCTGTTGACGCAGATCACCGTAGCTGCCCGCTCCCAGTGCCGCATCCACCAATAGTCCGCGCCCAAAGCGCGGCGTATTGGAAAGGTGGATGGCGCCGCCGATGGCACCGCTCCCCCAAAGCGCACTGGTACCGCCGTATTGTATACTGACATCGCCCACGGCGGCCATGGGCACCAACGAGAGATCCAGCTGACCATTCATGGGACTGCCGATATTGAAGCCGTTCCACAAGATGGCCGTGTGGTACGCGCTGCCGCCACGAAAGCTGGTGGTAGCAAGGCTTCCCAATCCATAGCTCTTCACGAACACCGGTGTTCTGCTGGCGAGCAGGTCGCCCAAATTCAGCAGCCGGTGTTGTGCCATCGTAGCACTATCCATGGGCTGCAACCTGGTGCCTGCGGAGAACTGCGACAGGCGCGGCGCGATCACCTCGAAGGGCCGTAGTTCGAGTGTATCGGTCAGGCCTTGCCCGGCCAGCTTAATGCCGAAAAGCACGCAAACGACCAGCACGCTCCGCCACGGATACCCGCTCTTTTCCGAGCAGGTATCCCAGGAACGAACAGTGAATGCGCAGCGCAAGGGCATGACAGTGATGCGCTACTGTACAGCGATGGTGCGCTTCACCGTACCGCCTTGGAGCAGGTACATTCCAGCGGGCCATGCGCCTACGTCGATGGTTCGTATGGCTGCACCAACAGGCGCTTCGTACACACGCTTGCCAGCTAGGTCGTACACCTGGATGCTTGTTGCGACATTGCCCGTATGCACGTGGATGACATCCGTGGCGGGCTGCGGGTAGATGCTCAGTTGCATCGCGTTCACCTCTTCCACAGCCGTTGGCACCGTCGCCGCCACAGGTGTACCGGGAGCGATCATCGGGTCGAAATTCATGTAGCTGCAACCGAAGAGTTCACCATCGTGAACAGCGGTTGCTGCGCCCAGGTTCGATGTCCAGTCCGCGATATCAGTAGCGCTCCACGTTCCCCAGTAGTCGGGATCACCGCCGACGCCCGCGTGGTCGTGGTAGGTGATGTCGGAAAGGAATCCACCGCTCCACACCGTTGCCAGGTCAGCATCCGCAGCGTCTATCGCGTTCAACATGGCCTCGCCGGTGGTGCTGCCGTTGAACCGGAAGCCCCACGCGTAGGAAGAAGTGGCCGAGCCGTCCAGGAAGTCGATCACGAGGATGGCGCTGTTGGTTCCCGTACCCACCCAGAAGTCGACATCGTCTTCGGTGAACGTTGGTGCCGGTGCGGCCACAGGTTCGGTTGGTGGCAGCGCGGGATCGAAGTCGGTATACGAACAGCCGAACCAAAGGCCGTTCACCAAGGGTTCGCTGAGGCCATCGTTCATCGCCATGTCCGCGATGCTGGTGCCGGTCCACGTGCTCCAGTAGTCGGGCGCGCCACCAAGGCCGGCGTGCGTTCCGTACATTAGGTCGTTGAGGAAGCCGCTCACGAGGCTCACGTCCAGTTCATCATCCGCAGCAACAATGGCGTCGAGCATGTCAGCAGCGGTGCCGCCGTTGTGCAAGTAGCCCCACGCATAGGCGGGATCAGGAGAGCCATCTTGAAAGTCCACCACCAGCACGGCGGTATCCTGGCCGGTACCGACCCAGTACTGGATGTCGGCGGCGGTGAATTGGGCGTGCAATGCGGCAGCGGTGAAGAAGGAGAGCGCGAGAGAAGAGGTAAAACGTGTTGACATCCGTGTGGTTGGTTGGGAGTTGATCACTGTTGCACACAGCTCCCAGGACGAGACAAGCCACGGACGCGCAGGAATGCGCAACACGGGACCCGCCTTTTTCCTGAAAGCGAACTTCCTATAGCGCTGGTGACAGGTCTTCTGGCTCGTCTGCCTTCGCGGCGCCTTCCCACTCCGCAGTGCGGGGCAGTGGCGTTGTGCCGGTCGGTTCTCAGACTTACAGCTTCAGGAAAAGCCCAGGATTCGCACCCGGTTCCCTTTTAACCCCGTTCGTTACGCGGAGATCAACAGCGGCGCGAATATAGATGGAAGTATTGCCAACGAAAGCTGGCGATACCATCGCGTCTTGCACGATCGGTCACTGGATGACCTACACATGGAGAACTAGCGACCTGTAGTAAGGACCACCGCCAGCGCATCCATACTATCGCACCAACCACCGATGTGGCTGTCGCGCGAAGCCTCGGAAACAAGACCCGTCTGCTTGAATTCCACGCGCGTGCCACTGCCTTCTTCGTGTAGATCAACGGTCACCTGTGTGCGGTGGTGTGCCGGGTTGACCTCCACAGGCGGCTTCTCCCATTGATGCGTGAAGGCCAGGTGTCCGATCGGCCGTACCGCCGTGTAGACCCCATAGGTCGGGATATCCTCCCCATCCGGGTTGCGCAACACCACACGCCAATTACCGCCTTCGCGTAGGTCCACGGCGGCATCGTCCGTGGTGAACGCGGCACAGCCGAACCAATGCACCAACATGGCCGGTGTGGTCCAAGCCTTCCACACCAATTCGCGCGGCGCATGGAACACGCGGATGATACGGATCTCGTCCGCAGCAGGTGTTGAAACGTTGTTGCGGACGTGTTGGGCGGTAAGCGTCTCCATACGCGCAAAGTTACCGGAGCTTCGTGCTTGCGAACCCGATCCAGATCAGTGAACGTGTGCGAAGATCAACGCTGATAACGAAGCGGTGCAACACCCGAACACCGTTCCACCAGGAATGGTCCTAGCTTGTGCGAAATATCAAGAAGACATGACGACCAAACGATCGAAGTTGCGCAAAGGCGCCGCCGGAACGGGAAAGACCGTTGCGAAGTCCAGTAATACACGCGCTAAACGCAAAGCCGTTACCGCTACGAAGATGGCACGCGCTGCAGTTGCTGAAGCGGCCACCAAGAAGGCGGCTTCACCCGCTGCCCAACCGAAAAAGGCCGCGAAGAAGGTACCTGCCAAGGCTGCGAAGAAGTAAGAACTCCTCGACGAGAACTTGGCGGAGGTGGTCCGATAGCAGGTATCGGATCACTCCCCCTTCTCCACGATCGTCATGAATCCACCATACGCCATGCGCTTGTGGTCGAAGATCGGCGTCTTCATCTGCTCGCGGTACATCTTGTCCATGCGTGGATCAGCCAGAACCTTCTTGTTCACCTGATCGCGGTGCTTGCGGTTGCGGTACACGATCCAAGAGAAGACCACCGTATCCCCCGGCTTGCACTTGGCCGCTTTCGGGAAGGGATAGTGGATGCCTTCACCTCCCAGGTCATCGCCGGCACATTCCCAGTATTGAAGCGCGCCGTGCTCGATCCACACTTTGCCTGCGGCGGTCGCCAACTTCTTGTATCGCGCTAGGTCCTTCTCCGGAACGGCGATCATGAAACCATCAACGTAGTGTGCCATGGGTGTTTGGGTTAGTGAGCTCCTGATTAGAACTTCTCGTTGTGTGTCGCAAGCCGCTTGTGATGTAGCCAGTACGCTACGAGGAGTATACCGATGAAGATCACCATACCCGCCCACTGGCTGGCCGGATCGCCCACAGCGATGAACGAGTACATTCCCACGAACAAATCGAGGAAGAAGCCGAAGTAGGCCCACTCCTTCACGCGCGCAGGTACCATCGGCAGCAGGATGGCAATGGCACCAAGCACCTTGCACACCGATAGGAATTGGATGAAGTACAGCGGATAGCCCAGCTTGGTGTGCAGCACGGCCACGGCCTCTTCTTGCAGGGTGAAGCCTCCCATGCTGGAGAAGATCATGAAAGCGCTGAAGAGCGCGGTGATGATCCAGTAGGCGAGGTTTATTCTTTTCATGGGACTTGTTGGGCTGTTGTGGTACCTATTTCTTCTTAGCTGCTTTCTTGGTGGCCATCTTCTTCGGTGCAGCCTTCTTCACCATCTCCGGCCAACGAACCTCGATCTCCGCCACTTTCGCTTTCACGATGTCCTTCACCAATGCAGCTGGCAACGGTTTCTCCGGGGTGAATTGGATGGTGCCCTTGCTCACGGTGAAGTCCTTCAGCCGATCCTTGAAACCGATCGGGACAGAGCCGTAGAGCGCGACATGGTTCTTCGCGGCTCCGAGGTAGAGCATCGGATGCCCGTTGTGTTTGAAGCCAGGCAGCCCGTAGCCGAAGTGCTCCTCGCAACCGGGTGCGGCAGCGAGGATCTGCTTGCGAAGTGCCTCCAGTGCCCTGCGTTGGTCAGCGGGAATTCGCTTTAGGTACTCGTCGGTGTTCGTTGGCTTCTTGGAAGTGTCTTTCATCGTCTTGGTGGTTGTGGAGAGCTGTAGTCCGGCCGCTTTCAACTCCTTACGAAGTATGGGCACTGTCGCGGGGCCGAAGCCATGCAGGTCAAGCAATTCCTTCTCGCTGCGTTGTGCCAATTCCGTCAGCGTGCTGATGCGAGCATGCTCCAACGCCCTGCGCGCCGGTGCAGCTAGGTTCACCATCCAACCGTCCTTTGGTGCGCGATCAGCCTCGCACTGCGGACAAGTGGGGCAATCGCTGGTCTTCACGAAGTGATGACCGTTGGGACAAGTGCGCCGCTTCTTCATCATCTGATCATCTCATTCTCTGACCAGCTGATCAGCCATTCGCTTGCTTCTCATCCATCCAGAACACCTCCCAGATGTGGCCGTCCAGGTCGTTGAAGCTGCGGGCGAACATGAACCCGTGATCCTCAGCTGGACGGCATTCGGTGGCGCCACCGGCAAGGGCCTTGTTGTACATCACATCCACCGCTTCGCGACTATCCACGGAGAAGGCGAGCAGGACTTCGGTGCTCTTGGTGGGATCGGCTACGGTCTTCCCCTTCGGCAGGAATCGCTGGATGCTCGAAGAGGTGTGCAGCATACAGTAGATGGTATCGCTGATCACCAGGCAAGCGGCGTCCTCGTTGGTGAATCGCATGTTGAAACTCCATCCGAGCTTCTTGAAGAAGGTCATGCTGTTCGCAAGGTCTGCCACTTGCATGTTGACGAAGATCTGTGTGGGCATTAGGGGCTGGTGTTAGTTCGATGTAGTTTTCGGGTCGAGGAAATACGCCAGGCGATCGAAGCATTCGCTCCAACCTTCACGGTGTTCATCGCAGTGGTCCTTGGTCGCGAACGTGGTCTGCTCCAATTCCATTTCGGTGCGTGATCCTTGTTGGCGCAGGGTGATGCGCACAACGGTATCGCACCAGATATCGCCGGGTACATCCTCCCGCAGCCATGTGAACACCAGGAGATCCGGCTCGCTGATCTCCAGATACCGTCCGCGCACCCAATGGTCGCTGCCATCCGGTGCACGCATGCAGAAGCGGTATGTACCGCCCACGCGGAAATCCTGCTCGCAATGCGGTAAGGTGAAATCGTTCGGCCCCCACCAACGCACCAAGTGCTTCGGATCGCTCCAAGCGTTGAAGACCAGCTCGCGCGAAGCATGCAGTGTTCGTATTAGCACCAATGTGCGTTCGTCAGTCGCCGTGAGGGAGTTCATGGTCTATGGATGAATGGTCAACGATCTCAATCCTTTTGCGCTGCGTGCTTCCAAGAAGGCCAAGCCACCCACGAAGAGCACTTCCGCCAACAAATGCACAACGCCCAGCATGCTCAGATCGCTTGCCTTGTTGATCAGCAAGCCCAAGCAGAAAAGGGCGTACAATGAGTTCGCGATGATGAGTGTACGAACCGGGATCGGACGATAGGCTCCTAGCAATATGATGGACCCGGCGAACATGCCATAGCACAGTCCAACTATCCCCAATCGCGCGAACCACGCCACCGAAAGTCCCGAAAGCGGCGACCAGAACTCCCGGCCGAAGTACAGGACCAGTCCCGCCGCGATACCTGCGATGGCGTCCGTTCGGATGAGGGTTGGCAGCGACCAGTTCATTGGCGTTCTGCTTTTGCCTTCGCCTTAGCAACGACTGCCTTCCGCCTCAAATCCCGTTTCTTCACACGCGTTGCGATCAACGGTCGGGTGATGTCGCGCAGCACATCCCTTCCGATCCAGCGCTCGGAACTCACACCCGAGGCAGCGAGACGTGTGGAAAGTGCGACGACATGACCATTCAGCACAGCGCTGCGGCCACCCAACGAACGCAACGCCCAACTCACGGCCTTCTTCACGAAGTTGCGCTCATCGCTCGCAGCACGTTCGCACAGCGGGAGCAGCGCGATGTATGGTTCATCCGGGCCTTTCTTATCGTGGAGCGCACAACTGGCAAGCAGTGCGAAGGCCGCACGTCTCTCGAATTCTGGTTCGCGCTTGGCCCATTGCTTCACCTTCGCCAATGCATGCTGTGTTTTGTCGAAGAGCACGAAACATGCGGTGTCGCAATCGGCCCAATTGCTGAAGTCCGCGCACCAAGCATCCATTAATGCCGGTGTCGTCAGGTTCGGATCAGCGACGAAGGTGGCCAGAGCCTTGGCTTCGTGCCAGCCGGTCTTCCAAAGCACTTCCGCGAGTTCGTGGTCTTTGCCGATGGTCTTCGCCAGCTTCTTCACATCGACCATCGTGGTGCCGAAAGCCTTGTCGGTGTGAATGGCGAATCGGGTCGCGAGTTGATCACGGTAGCGCACCGTGCCATGCGCCTTCAACCAGTCCAGTGCGGCCTTCACATCCGCCACGCGACCGGCAGTTGTGACATTCTTCGGTAGTGCTTTCTTGGCCAATATCATTCGCCGATCACCCAATTCAATTCCGTGCGGTAGTCCCTCGGATCCTTCACATCATCCGGGTTGTTCAGGTAACGCTCGAAGAACCGGCCGGTCTCGGGAAGCTTCTGCTCGCGTACCCAATTCTGAAGTGCAGGCCACGCTTGCGACAGCCCTTCGTATGGCCCTTGATATACACAGCGTGCAACACGCTCAGCCGGCAATTTCGAGTTCTTGACGCGACCTGTTCCGGTGATCGCCTTTTCCACCGGGAATCCGATCTCGAAGTCGAAGGTGTCTGCCGGTCGGCGATGGTGATAGGAGAACATCGGTCCGGCGGGTCGCATGCCCTGATCGGCGAGCGTCTTGATGATCTCCTGGATCGCAGGATCCATGTACTTCGGCATGTCGCTGCCGGGGATCACGAGCGGGATGGCAGCCGTGATGATCTCTTTGGTGGTGATAAGTTCTGGTGTTGTTATCATGGGGTTGGAGATCAGATGGTCAATTGATCAGATAATGGACAGGAGCCGGTCAGATGAGTTCTATCCATACGCCCACGATCGCCTTGAGCGCACCTTGTTTGGACTTGATGTCGGCCATGTCCTCGAAAACGATCTGCCCACGGTCGTTGCCGAGCCAACTGATCAGGCCTTCTGGATCTGGTATGCGGTCCTTCACCACGATGCCTTTGGCTTTGGCACCGGCGTGCAGGATGATCATCGCCTCCTTCACGTGTTTCGGTCCGTTCAGCGTGGCGAACCAATCGTTGGTGCGGAAGCTGGAGGTGTTCCACTTCACCCCTTCTTCGATCGATGGATCAACGCTGAGGATGATCGCACGCAAAGCGTCCAACTCATTGCGCAATGGATGCTTGTGCGCATCGAGGACTGCGGTGGTGGCGGGGTCGAAACGGTCCATCAGGATCATTGTGCTTCAGCGTGTGCCTTGAACCGATCGAGTATGGCCTGCCAGCCGCCGCGTTGCATCTCAACAGGGTTCTGCGCCTCCGCATCGAAGGCTTCGGTAACCAATGTGCCACCAGCCTTTTTCTCGAAGATGATCTCACAGCTTCGGCCATCGGCCATGGTGTAGGCGATGCGCTTGTGCGGTTGCACATCGTCGTACACGCCCTCGAAGTCGAAGCTGAAGCTGCCGTCGCGCGCGGCCATGGTGCTGCTGAATTTACCACCGGTCCTCAGGTCATTGGTCGCCTTGGGGCAATGCCAATCATCGCTGGCGGCGTTCCATTGCATGATGTGCGCGGGCTCCGTCCAGATGTTCCAGACGTGAGCAACTGGTTTGTTCACCAGTATTGAGATCGTGATGCGGGTGCTCATGGTATTGTGTGATTTGTTGGGGCGCGTGTCATCCCGGGCCTGACCCGGGATTGCGCCCGTACTAGTCTTCAATGGCTTCGATGCCTTGCTCTTTCAGCCGTTGCAAATTGTCCTTCATGGCTTGGAGTTGCTCGGGCGCGTGGCCTTTCCAATCCTTCACTTCGCCCACGACGCGCAACGCCTCTTTTGTGCGATACGACTTGGTGGGATTGCCCGGGAACTTCTTGTCAGTCAGGTTCGGGTCGTCCTCGAAAGCGCCTGTCGGTTCCACGATGTAGATGTGTCCACGTCCTTCCCCAACGGCCAGTTCAGCACCCCAGGTCGCAGCGTCCAATGTGGCGGAGAAGTAGACATACTTCGCTTTGTTGCGTTGGCCGTAGTTCGAGTTGAAGCCGGGCTCGATGAGCGTGTCCGTCGCTAGATCAACCTTGGTGCCGTGGTAATAGATGGGTGTATCCGTCATGGTTCAGCGATTTCGTGGCGCTTCCAAGTATGCGGACAGGCGAGCGAGCGTCTGCTTACCGCCTTCGATCGCACCGAACTTCTCCACAACCAGGTCGCGCGCTTCTTTGGTGAGGAAGAGGGAGCGCATGGTGATCAGCGTTCCGCCATCGGTCTCAACGAAGGTGATGGTTGCTTCGAACATCACGTTGTCCTCCCATTCGCCGTGGTCGTGTACGATGCGCTCCACCGGGGTGATCTCTTTGTACACCACCAGATTCGGGAACACGGTACCGTCCGGACCGGTCATGGTGAATTTCCATGTACCTCCGACGCGGAAGTCCATCGAAATGGTCTTGGTCACAAAGCCGTCCGGACCGTACCACTGTTCGAGGTGAACGGGATCGCTCCATGCCTCGAAGACCAGCGCTCGCGGCGCCTTCACAGTACGAGTGATGATGACCTCGCGTTCGGTTTCCGGCATCGTCCTCATGACTTCTTCTTCTTGGTCTTCGTTGTCTTCACGGGAGCGGCCTTCGCGGCAATCGACTTGGCCTGCAGTTCCATCAAGTAGGCGTCCAGCCGATCGAAGCGCTCTTCCCACATCTGGCGGTATTGTTCGATCCAGGCATCGGCTTCGCGGAGCGGTTCGGCCTTCAGTTCACAGGGGCGCCATTGGGCCTCCTTACTGCGTGCGATCAGCTGCGCACGCTCCAACACCTTCAAGTGTTTGCTGATCGCCGGCAAACTCATCGCGAACGGCGCAGCGATCTCGTTCACCGAGGCAGCTCCCGTGGCAAGTCGCGCAAGAATGGCCCGCCGTGTCGGGTCGGCGAGGGCGGAGAAGGTGAGCGAGAGGCGGTCCATGGTTTTTGACGAGGCAAACGTATTAAACCAGTTGGTTAAATACAAACGTTCGTCAATTTCTGATCATTGGACACAACGAATACCACGGTCGGTTGCGATACCACGCGGGCTACCTTCGCACCCTAACCTAAAGACAGATCATGGCCATTAACCGCAAAGCGACCGCGAATTGGAAAGGCACCGGTAAAGAAGGTTCCGGCACGGTATCCACCACGAGCGGCGTGTTGAGCAATACGCCCCACTCCTTCCTCACCCGCTTCGTGAGCGAGGATGGAAAAGCAGGCACCAATCCGGAGGAACTGATCGCTGCGGCACACGCAAGCTGTTTCACCATGGCCATGAGCTTCGGGTTGAACAAAGCGGGGTTCACCGCTGATACGCTCGAATGCACTGCTACCGTGAAGATGGATAAAGTGGGCGAAGGCATGGGCGTGGTCGGGATCCACTTGGATCTGAAAGGGACCGTTCCTGCGATCTCTGCCGAAGAGTTCCAGACCGTTGCAGAAGGTGCGAAGGCCAACTGCCCCATCAGCCAATTGCTCAAGAGCGTGCCCATCACCATGGCCGCTGTCTTGGCCTAGCGCCGGTCGCAAGCCGATAACGAGCATGTTACGCGCGTTGCCTGTTGCCGAATGGTTGGTAGCAAGCATGCCGATCATCGATGTCCGCTCTCCGGGGGAATTCGCCCGAGGGCATATACCCGGCGCGCACAACCTTCCGCTCTTCACCAATGAGGAGCGCGCGGTCGTAGGTACCATCTATAAACAACAGGGCCGTGATACTGCTGTGCTGGAAGGCTTACGCATCGTGGGGCCGAAACTGGCGTGGATCGTTGAACAGGCACAGGCGTTGGCACCTGACGGAAGGATCCGTGTGCATTGCTGGCGTGGTGGTGAACGCAGTGCCAGTGTGGCTTGGTTGCTGGACAAAGCGGGGTTCGATGAGGTGCTCACGTTGAAGCGGGGCTACAAAGGATTTCGCGGACATGTGCAGGCATCGTTCACGGCTCCGCTCCTACTGAAAGTGATCGGCGGTTACACAGGAACCGGGAAAACGGAAACCTTGAAAGAGCTGGCAGCCTTGGGTGAACAGACCGTGGACCTGGAAGCGCTAGCCAAACACAAGGGCTCTGCCTTCGGCGCGCTCGGCGAAGAACCACAGCCCACCACCGAACAGTTCGAGAACCTTCTTTGGCACCGCCTTCAACGTATCGATCCTTCTCGCCAGATCTGGGTGGAAGACGAAAGCGCGTTGATCGGTCGGGTCTGTATCCCTCCGAGTTTCTTCGCGCAGATGCGTTCTGCGGTCCTGTACTTCGCCGAGATGCCCGTGGAGGATCGTGCAGACCGCCTCGTGAAGGACTACGGACGATTCCCGACCGACCAGTTGGCCGAAGCCGTGCAGCGGATCGGCAAACGCGTCGGGCCGCAGCACTGCAAAGCGGCACTCGCTGCGCTGGAAGCCGGCGACCTCAAGCAGGTGGCGTTGATCACGCTGCGTTACTACGACAAGTCTTACCGCTACGGGTCTTCGCAGCGAGACCCACATCGCATCCTCTCATTACCGGTCACCGCCAGCGATCTGACGGGCCTCGCAGAACGTTTGATCGCATCCACATGAGCACATCTTCCCCCGCTCCCATCCGCCTCTCCCAGTTCAGTCGTGGTGCTGGCTGTGGTTGCAAGATCGCGCCGGCGGTTTTGGAGACCATCCTGAAAAGTGATCTTGGCACGTTCCCCGATCCAGCGCCACTCGTTGGTTATGGCTCGCGCGACGATGCTGCCGTGTATTCCATCGGCGACGGTCGTTGCATCATCAGCACCACCGATTTCTTCACCCCGATCGTGGACGATGCGTTCGATTTCGGCCGCATCGCTGCTACCAATGCCCTGAGCGATGTGTATGCCATGGGCGGGAAACCGCTGCTGGCCGTGGCGATCCTCGGTTGGCCAATCGAGAAACTGCCACCCGAGCTCGCCCAACAAGTGCTGGAAGGTGCCCGAAAAGCCTGCCACGATGCCGGCATCCCGCTAGCCGGTGGCCATAGTATCGATTCAACAGAGCCCTTCTTCGGCCTGGCCGTTACCGGTGAAGTGCAGCAGGCACACCTGAAACGGAACGATACCGCACAGGAGGGAGATCTGATCTATTTGACCAAACCCCTCGGTGTGGGCATCCTTAGCACGGCGCAAAAGCGGGGCATCCTGGAACCTGCGGATGCAGAAATGATGCGCGAAAGCATGACCACGTTGAACACGGTCGGGATGCAACTGGGCCGGGTCGATGGTGTACATGCCTTGACGGATGTTACGGGTTTCGGCCTGCTGGGTCACTTGTTGGAAATGTGCGGCGATCGCCTCGGGGCAGAACTACAGTACGATGCTATCCCCAAGTTCGCCGCAGCGCAGGCCTTTATAGCCCAAGGGTGTTACCCGGACGGTGCTTTGCGCAACTGGAAAAGCTATGCACACCGGGTGGAAGGAGCCAGTTCGATGGAGCGCATGTTCATGCTCTCCGATCCTCAGACTAGCGGTGGATTGCTGATCGCCGTGGACCCCAATGAGCAGGGAAGAATTGAGGATGTACTTGCCTCGGTTGGGCCAATTGCTACGTTCATCGGTCGATTCTCCGCACACAGGAGTCCCACCACGGTGGAAGTGAAGTGACCACTTGCGCCCTTATTCGTCCGAAATTCGCACCGGCGGTGAATGCCGTCATTATGCTCCACGTAAACCATACGTTAAACAATGGCCAACGAAAGACTGGGTACCAAGAACATCGAACTGCTCCTGAACCAATATCGATCCGAACGAAAACGACTGATATTCCAGTTGGGGAAAGTTCGTGAAACGATCATTCAACTGAAGGCGGCACGAACGAAAGAAGCGAAGACAACCCCTCCAGAAGGAATTAAACGAGGACCCGGCAGACCTCGCAAAGACGCCTCCCCCGAACTGCTGCCAAAACGTGGTCCAGGTCGCCCCCGCAAAGATGATCCCACAGCACCGGGGCTGCGCCGGAAAAGAAAGCGCGCCAAGACTGGTGGCTATAGACTGAGTCCTTGGGATGAAATGGTGATCACCACCATTACCAAAGAAGGCCTGTTGCCGAAGCAGATGATCGTGGATCGTGCTAAGGCTTGGGCCAAGACGAACGCCAAGAAGATGACCGGCCCCGAGGTAGAGGCCAAGATCACACGTGTGTTGCAAAAACTCAGCGGTTCGCGTGGCCTTCTGGGAACGCACCGCACGGGCCTGCGCCGTGGATACCACTATGGCCTGAAGGAATGGTTCTTCGCCAGCAGCGGGGCTTTGCGCCAACAACACTTGGATAAGATCGCACCGGAAAAGGAGTGAAGTGCTGACGGGCACGGAGTAGTTGTGTACTTTGACCCTGTTACACAACGCCCATGCGCTCAGCAACCTCGGTACTTTCGATCACCTTTTGCTTTGGCCTTACCGGGTCCGTGTGCGTACCACCTGTGCGCGACACGGACCCGGAACTGAAGAATATCCAACTTCCCGAGGGGTTCAGGATCGAACTCTTCGCAGATAGTGTGACCAATGCCAGGGCGATGTGCTGGGGCACCAAGGGAACTCTTTTCGTAGGTACCCGCGATGAAGGCGTTGTGCATGCCCTGAAGGACACCGACGGCGATGGCACTGCGGATGAGCGGTACATCGTGGCCAAGGGGTTGAACATGCCCGTGGGTGTCGCCTTCCGCGATGGAGACCTCTATATAAGCGCGGTGGATCGCATCGTGAAGCTCGTGGGTATCGAAGATCACCTGGCAGTTCCTCCGCCACCGGTGGTCGTCACCGATCGGTTCCCGGACAAGGAGCATCACGGCTGGAAGTACATCGCTTTCGGACCCGATGGGGATCTTTACGTTCCTGTCGGTGCGCCTTGCAACATCTGCCTTAGCGAAGACAGCATCTTCGCTACGATCACCAAGATCGATAAGGATGGTGGCGACCTCAGGATCGTAGCACACGGCGTACGCAACTCCGTGGGGTTCGATTGGCACCCGCTGACGGGTGAGCTCTGGTTCTCGGAGAACGGCCGCGATTGGTTAGGCGATGACAGCCCCGACTGTGAACTGAACCACGTGACCAGCCCCGGACAACATTTCGGGTATCCGTTCTGTCATGCCGGCTCGGTCGCAGATCCTGAATTCGGGAAACAACGGTCATGTGGGGAATTCGTTACCCCCGCTGCGAAACTCGGTCCCCATGTGGCTCCTCTCGGTGTTCGTTTCTACACGGGCAAAGTGTTCCCGGAGAAGTACCACAACGCCCTCTTCATCGCCGAGCACGGAAGCTGGAACCGTGCGGCGCCGATAGGCTACCGGCTGGCCGTTGCCTTTCCACAGCCCGATGGCACTGCCACCACGGAGATCTTCGCCGAAGGCTGGCTCAATGGCTCACGCACAACAGGTAGGCCCGTGGACGTGATCAATGCACCGGATGGCAGCATCTTGGTGAGCGATGATGCCGCGGACAAGATCTACCGCATCCGCTATGTGGGAAAATGACAATTCGCAATAGTCTGAACAGCAGCCGGATACAGCCGGTCCGGAAAAATAGTTGCCGTCCAGGTGTGACCCAACCCGCCCATTTCGTCCTAATACCGACAGACGGGGTGAGGAAGGGAGAGTCCAAGTCCTGTTAGTCCTAGAAGCGCCTCACGGCGCTTCTTGCTTTTTGGCACCTCCCTTGACCAAGGATCATGAAGATCCACCATGGTCCCTCCAGATCCTAGCCCTGGGACCAACCCAACTTTGCACGTATGAAATATGCATTGCCGTTACTCTTCGCGCTATCCACCATCGGAGCGAAAGCACAAGACTCAGGGTTCGGCCTTGGGTTGATCCTGGGCGAACCCACCGGCATCAGCGGAAAATATTGGATCGGTGGAGACCGAGCTTTGGATTTCGGCGTGGCTTGGGGTCTCGGCCATGGCGGATACCTTCACCTCCATGGCGACTACTTGTTCCACAACATGGACCTGATCAGTGTCGGTAAAGGCCGCCTCCCGCTGTATTACGGCCCCGGTCTGCGCATTCGGTCGTGGAACAACGGCCGTTACTGGAATCGCGGGCGGTACCATGACCATGACGGAAGACGCATGGACCTTGGTATCCGCTTCCCCGTGGGGTTGGCCTACCTCTTCGATGGAGCTCCGGTGGATGTGTTCTTGGAGGTGGCTCCTACGTTGGATCTTGTCCCATCAACCTCCGTGGACTTCGATGCAGGTATCGGCCTGCGCTACTGGTTCAAGTGACCGAGCAGTCGCTTTTCCGGCCAGCGCTTGGCCAGCATGCCCGGACCATAGACCCAGCGTTGTACCAGCCAGGCCGTGACCACACCTATAGCCGCTCCGGCCAGTATATCCTCTGTGAAATGCTGGGAGAGGTACACGCGCGAGTATGCGATCAATACGGCTAGGGCCGCGAACACTATCCCAGCGAA
Organism: Flavobacteriales bacterium UBA7690; assembly: GCA_002482775.1. Taxonomy (GTDB): domain Bacteria; phylum Bacteroidota; class Bacteroidia; order Flavobacteriales_F; family PHOS-HE28; genus PHOS-HE28. Next base: position 22,336 of record DLGQ01000021.1, read on the forward strand.
CCTACCGCCGACCAACACCGCCAAGGCATAGCACATGCTGAACGCAGCGGTGGCATGACCGCTCGGGAAACTGAAATGGTGGTGCAGTTCCACATCGCCCACCCAATGCAGGTCACCCAGCTCGGCCTTGAACATGAACGGTCGGTCGTGTGCGAAGAAATGTTTGGATACCTGCACCACGATCGCGCTGGCAGCACAACTGATACCCATCATCAGGAAAGAACGCACATCACGGAATAACAGGATCACAAGTGCCAGTGCAGTGGGGACAAGACCATCGCCCACATGCGTGATGTAGGTGAAGAAGAGATCCAGGTATGTGCCGTTGACAGGATGCATGGACCGGTGTAACTCCAACGGTTCCGTGATGAGCACGGCGATGCCCAGTGCCACGGTGTAGACCATCCATACCACGAAAAAGCCCTGCGTCGCATGCCTCATCCGCATGGCGCGAAGCTAGCCGATAACGCTCGCTATCTTCGATGCATAATGTGCTTGCGTGCGGCCCCGATCCTTGGTGCATTCCTGCTGGTGTGGCATATGGCATCCGGCCAGAGCTTCACACAAACTTTCGGAGGCCAGTATGCGCAAGACGGCGTTGGCACCATGAGCACCTCCAATGGTCTCCAGGTAGCCGCGCGCGAGTTCTTTCCGGAACAGTTGCGCTATAACGCGGTGTTGCATGCCACGAACAATTCGGGGTCGCTGTCGGCATCATACCCGATAGACACCCCCACCAGCACCTTCCTACAGGATGTGGTGAACGCGAATGATGGCTCTGCGATCCTTGTCGGTAGTGTGCTCACCCCTGATGATGCGGACCACGACGGACTTATCGTGAAGCTCAATGCGAGCGGCGTCCCTCTTTGGACCACGATGCCCGATCAGCCCGGATCGCAGCAGTACTTCGGGGGCACCATGGCTCCCGATGGAAGCATCGTGGTTTGTGGCGTGGAGCACACCGGGGATGGGCATGATGTGCTGGTGGTCCGTTTCACGGCGGACGGCGGCCTGCTCTGGAGCCATACCGAAGTGGGTGCCACGGAAGCGGAAGCCCACGGCATCGTGGTGGAAGGCAATGATCTTATCATCACCGGCCGGACGGTGAACCCCAGCGGGGATAGCGATATGCTCCTGATGCGGATGTCCCTGGATGGAACAGTTGTTTGGAGCCAGACGCGTGGCGGTTCCAATGAAGATGAAGGCCGTGCGGTGGTGGGCATCGGCAGTGGTGTCTTCGTCAGCGCCGGATGGACCGAGAGCTACGGCATGTTCGATGTGACATCCCAACGTATCCCGCGCCACAACTACCTCATCGCGTTCGATCTGGATGGTGACACACTGTGGACGAAAGCGCTTGGGGATACGCTATACGACCGCAAGGCTTTCGCACTGGAGAAAGGCCCCATGGGTGATCTTTTCATCGGTGGGTCGCGCGGTGCTTCCACATTGAACGATGCAGACCTGATGCGTGTGACCACAACGGGAACACTCGTTTGGGAACGCGTTATCGACACGGGGAAAGAAGAGCGGCTCACCCATATCCTGCCGCTCACGGATGGCTTGGTCTTCACCGGATGGAGTTTCGGCCCCTTTGGGCGGCAAGTGCTGATCATACGGCGCAACTACGACGGTTTCTAGTCAACCATGGATCGTTGATCCTTCCTTGGTTGATCCACCCGATCGGGGGATGGCGATGTACCGTTCGTGGATGTTGCTTCGCATCAAACCCTACAGCCATGACTACCGGCAAGAAGTACGCGGCGCGGACCAAGGATACCAACACGATGCCTCGCCTCCTCGATCAAAGGACACGCGCTGTGCTGAACGCGATCAGCAGCGAACCGAAAGGAAAAGCACTGGATGCGTACCTGCGCACCTTGGCGACGACCAGACCGTGAAACCTTACGGCAACTGCTGGAACCGGACCGCCGTGGGCACGATACCTCCGATGTTCTGGAGGATGATGTCACGGTCGTTGGCTGTTCCCGTGTATTTGATCACCCCGTCCAGGTTCACATCGCGTCGGCTATATCCGGTGGTGGTGTTCGTGGGCACCACTCCTCCTATCAGTTCCAGGATCGGATCGCGATCATTGTTCGCACCCGTATAGAGGATCCTGTCATCACTGTTCACATTGCCGGCCCAAAGTCCGAACTCCCCATTGCCGAATTCGCACCGGGCTTCCGTTCCATGGGTGGTCTGGGTACCTCGCGTGAGATCGATACCCGCCTCTAAGGTTCCCAGTGCTTTCGGCGAAAATGTCATCACGCCGTTGTGGTTCCTGTGCCGCACAGCGATGTAGTATTCGTTGGCAGCCACATTGAAGAGCAACCTGGAGTATCCGTCCGTTCCGATCACATCGCCATCACGCTCCAGTAGTGCGCTCTTGGTGGCCACGATCTGCGAAGGGTTCAACTTATTGCGCAATTCCACCAACACCCAATCCACCACCGCGTTCTTTCCGGCCACTGCGAAGGCGGACGCTTGGGCGTTCTCTCCTCCACTGCCTGCTCTTTCGTACCCGAGCATCTGATACGGTTCCGCCATGGGGATCAGCCCCGCTGTCCGCAGGGCATCGTTCATCAAATGCGTTTGGTTGTTCCATGCGCCCTGCAGATTCATCCGCAGGCGCACACTCGGCAAGCAGTTCTGCCACGCCGCCAAAGCGGTTCCGGGAACCACGGTACGGGTGCTGTTCGTGGGGGTCTGCCACCACAGCGAAACGTGATCATTGCTCTGCGCTTCCTTATGGATGATCTCCACGTAATAATACTTGCCTGCTTGAAGAACGATGGGCGCACTGATCTGGTCGGGGTATTTGGTGAACTCGTTCTGTAACGTGAACGCTGGTGTGGAGCAGATCACACGTTTGAAGGCCGGCTCCGCGTTCAGTCCGAGGTACACCACGGCATTGTCATCACCCGTAACGGTGAACGTGTAAGTACCGGTGGTCGGTGGAATGATATAACCACGAATGCGCGATCCGTAATTGTCACCAGCGTTCAACAGCGACCCGAGCGAGGTCATCGCCGAAGTGCTCGTAGGTGAGTTCGGGTAGTTCGGGGTGTTGTAGAGATCCACCACGGAGGACCCGGAAACGTTGGTCCACACTTCGCGGAGCACCGTTCCTGCCGCACCCAAGCACTGCGGGGGTGCAAGCGTCAACACGCTGATCACGCGCACGGCCTGACCTGTCAAACCATCATCGTCAGTTACAGTGAGCGTCACTTGATGATCACCGGTTTCGCTGAAGGTCTTTACCGGGTTGATGCTGGTGCTCGAGGTGCCATCACCGAAGTCCCACTGGTAGCCCACGATGGTGCCGGGGTCGAACGAGGCACCACCATCCAGGTGTACCAACAACGGACCGAACCCAGCGACCACATCAGCGTCGATCACCGCGGAGGGTGCGATGGCTTGGCAGCGCGGATAAAGCATCCGTTCCGAAGTCGCTTGTAAACCACCGGCGTCGGTGACTGTGAGCGCCACCTTGTAGCTGAACGTTTCGCCATTGCAGCCTGCGCCGCTGATCACGGTCGAGCTCGTCACGTTCGCATCGATCGGCTCCGGATGATCGTGCGTGTTATGGAACAAGGTGGTACGCCACGCGTAGGTCAGTTGTGCGGCACCGTGCTGTGCATCGGAGACGGCAGCTTGGAGTTGAAAGGTGGTATCCACGCCCACGGGATAGAACGCACCGTTCGCAATGCTCGTGATGTTCACCTGCGGCGGTGTGTTGTTCACCGATACCAGCATGGTCTTCGTCGCGCTGTTCCCGGCCGGATCAGTGACGGTGAGCACCACCGTGTAGCTGGTTACAACGCCCGCAGGTGAAGTGAATAGTTGTGTGGGCGTGGCCGAACTACTTGTTCCATTGCCGAAGTTCCACGCATAGGCCAACTGCCCGTTCTCCGGATCGCTGCTGCCGCTGGCATTGAAGGATACGGACAAGGGGCCCGGCCCGTATTGCACGGATTGCGTGGCCACGACCACGGGCGGCAAGTTCACCGCGCTGGCGTAACAGATCCGGCGCACCTCGTTCGCGTCGTACTTGATGTAGCTGATACAACCATCGGGCCCTGCACCGATCCAGGTGATGGGACCAAGACCTGAGGCGAAGTCGTGAACGCTCGTGAGATCGCCCTGTGCATCGTATTTGAAACGGCGGATCCACCCCGCCGCGTAGTCTCCGTGGAATGCCGAATTGTGGTATGCGATGGGCATGTTCGGTGTGGCGATGTAAGGCCCTGCCAACGCGGCGTATCCACCGAAACGCGGCCCGGGGATAGGCGAAAGCGGTGAATCGAGGTCGTAGGAATAGGCGTTACCGTTCAGGTAGCTTCCCGTACGCGAGTTGTCGCCATGCGCCCAATCCACGCTGGGGCGCTCGTGGAGGAAAGTGCGCACGCTGGCAGGCAACGGCACCGAAGGAGCGCACGGGCTCGGGTGCGTATTGATCACCTGCAGCGTCGCCTGCTTCAGTAGGTTCTGGAAGGTGAGGAACTGCTGCGTGCAATTCACGCCATCGTATCCCGGGTTCGGCACATCCTGGTTCGGTGTTGCTACTGTCATGTAAGCTGTACACGGCCACAGCCCTTCGAAAAGCGGCCATCCGAAATTGAGCCCTCCTTCATCGCATACGTTCAACTCTTCCCAGGCTGTCCAACCCACATCACCAATGAAGAAGGTACCGGGGTCGCCCGCTGCGGGATCCGTACTTCCACTGCCCGGCTTGTAGGTCATGCGGTACGGATTCCGCAAACCCAAGGCCCATACGCGTGACTTCGGCGAGCGGGGCGCCATCGGGTCGTAGAACGGATTGCTCGGCACACCGTTGCCCGTATTGGGATCGATGCGCAGCAACTTCCCGTTATGGCAGTTGAGCAACTGGGAACGCATGGCCCCCACATCTTCAGCGGCGCGAATGATGCCATCGCCCAACCCGACATTATCGTAGGTGTCCGGCGCATTGCCAACGTCCACATAGTTGTAGCTCGCACCGTCGCCCACAGAGGCCATCAACGTGCCATCCGTGCCGAACATGAGCGAACCTGACCCGTGCGATTCGTGCAACAACGCAACACCGGTCTGTCGCGTTTCGCCCAGCAGAACGAAGCGGCTTCCGTAGTTCACCGTGGAGAAGTCCGGGCCGGTCGCCGTATAGCGCGTTATCCGCATGATGGTGGCGGCATAGTACTCGTTGCTGCTCTCGCTATAGTTGGCCGTGCCGAAATTCATCAGGTGATGTCGGTCAACCGTATACATCACGTAGATGCGGCCGTTGCTGAGGAAATCCGGGTCCAGGGCGAAACCGAGCATACCTTGATCACGCCAGTTGCCCACCTCTTCGCTGATGTCCAACAAGGCTTCCGCTTGGCGCACCCCGTTGTTGACGATCCACACCTTGCCACCTTTCTCCCATACGTATTGCCGGCCGTTCGCATCCCAGGCCACACCAACAGGTTGGTTGAAGGTGCCTCCCGGTAAGGTGGACTGCACGAAGCCCGGCTCCAATGACTGGCAATGGGACCGGATCGATGGAACAAGACAAGAGAACAGCAGCGCTACGTGCAACACGCAACGACACGCCGTACAGCGCGTGAATAGAAGATCCATAAGTCGTGTGCACGTGGCAGCGTGCGGCGGTAGATTGGCACAACGAAATTATCGCCCGTGGTAGATGCGGGGCAAGTTCGAATGTGCCATCTTCATCGCTGTATTTCCGTGACCGGTCGCGTGCAAGGCGTCAGCTTCCGGCAGAGCGCCATCACCGAAGCGCGCAGGCTGGGCTTGGCCGCCAGGGCGCGTAACCTTCCGACCGGCGCGGTAGAGATCCACATCGAAGGAGTGCGAGCGGATGTTGAGACCTTCACCGCTTGGGCGCAAAAGGGCCCTACCCTTGCCCGCGTAGATACCTGCTCCTTTGTGGACGGTCCACTACAAGGACTTACCGGAACCACCATCTTGCGA
>DLGQ01000105.1:0-25333 GCA_002482775.1 Flavobacteriales bacterium UBA7690
GTCCGTCATCGTAGTTCCGATCGTTTTCAACCACACCTGCGATGGACCAGCATCCGGAGCAACTCCACCACATCGGGTTTCTCCACCTCTCCGCGCTGCACCGCCACCGCCAAGGCATCCAGCGAAGCATGCATAGCCGTGATGCGCAGCCGTTCTTCCTTCTCCAACACAAGGGCAATACGCTCCGCTACCTATAAATCGGTATTGTGGGATCCCGGTTCCTGCCCATCCTTTGATCAGTTCCGTGGAGCTTCCGACACGATAGGCCTCGGGGAACGGCGTACACGCGGTGATCACGAACAACAACACGTCGACCGGTCCGATCCCCAAGGTCCCACAAGATCCGATCCATGAAAAGAACCACCCTACTCTCCCTGGTCCTTGCGCTTAACGCGCCTGTCGTAGTAAAGGCCCAGATCACAGGTATCGACTGGCAACGCTGTTACGGTGGCGGGAGCAACGAGAGCGCGAACGAACTTGTTGCAACACCGGACGGAGCGGCCTTCATTGGATACACCCTTTCGCTGGACGGCGATGTGGACGGCAGCAACCATGGCCTCAGCGACATCTGGTTGGTGGTCACCGGTGCGGATGGCGAACTGCTGCAACAGTATTGTTTCGGCGGAGGGCTCTCCGAGTATGGGTTCGATCTCGTGGCCCTGGATGATGGCGGGTTCTTCATCATCGGCAACACCACGTCCTACAGTGATGGCCTTTGCAACACCGGCAGCTTCGATGGGTGGGCCGCCCGTTTGGATGCGAGCGGTACGGTCGCCTGGTCGCAGTGTATCGGCGGTTCCTCGATCGACTATGTGCGGGCCTGCGCCCGCACACCGGATGGTGGATTCCTGGTCGGAGGCCCCATGTTGAGCACTGGTGGATCCATGGGCACCGGCCTTGGCTCCTATGATGGCGTACTCTGGAAATTCAGTGCTACCGGTACCGTTCAATGGACGCGGCGCTACGGCGGTACCGGTGATGATGGCATCCAGCGGATCCTCATCGCTGCCGATGGTACGATCAACTTGATCGGCTATTCCAACTCCCCCACCATACCCGGCGCACATGGTGCCTATGATGGGTGGGTGGCGCGCATACAACCGGACGGCACCTTGATCGATCAGATGGCTTTCGGGGGCACCGCCAACGAGGAATTCTCCGATGCCAAGATCGATGCGAACGGCGATCTGCTCATCAGCGGATACACCTCGTCCACGAATGGGCAAGCGACCGGCAACCATGGCGGTGCGGACCAGTGGGTAGTGCGGGTGGATGCGGCCCTGCAAGCGGTATGGCAGCGGGGCGTGGGCGGCAGCAACGACGACTACGCCAACAACATCGTCCTGGTCGGGGACCACATGGTTCTGGCCGGGGGGACCGAGAGCAACACGGGCGATTTCAGCGGCCAAGCATTGGGCGATGTGGATTACACGGCCACCTTGCTTTCGCCCGACGGCGTGGTGTTGGATGCGGCCGTATTCGGTGGGCCGGAAGATGACATCCTATATGGCGCCACCCTGACCGCAGACGGTTCCGTGCTGCTCGGTGGCGAGAGCTTTTCAACAACCGGCGACGTTACCGGGAGCCACGGGGGTAGCGAAGCGTGGCTGGTGAAGTTGGACCTATCCGTGGGGATCACTGAGAAGGGACCGGCTGCTTTCTCCGTACGCCCCAACCCCACATCGGACCTGCTCACCATCGCCACCGATCGTGCGCGTGCAGTGCAGGCCGTCCACCTGCGCGATGCCGCCGGACGGGTGGTGTGGGAACNNGGAACGTTCGCACAAGAACGCCTTGCCGGTGCTCACGTTGGATATGGCCCAACACGACGCCGGTTGCTACCTGTTGGAGATCTCCTTCGCCGATGGTTCGCGGGCCGCACAACGGGTGGTGAAGCAGTAGCACCGTTCCCGTCATGTGGTCAGGCCCGTATCGGACAGCTCCACCACGCCAACCCGCACCGCCATGGTCAAGACATCCAGCATAGCATGATCAGCCGTGATGCGCAACCGTGCGTCCTTCTCCAACACAAGGGCGACCCCCTCCTGGTACACCGGGGCGTGGACCACCACGGCCACACGGTACTGGCTCTTCCCGGTCATGCGCAAGCAGTTCATCCGCGGCCGGGAGAGGTAGACACGGCGGTGCTGAACGAAGGGCGAAAAGCTGGAATTACCGTGCAAGGTGAAAAATACGTGGAGGGGGCACCTCCTATTCACCTTGTGGGGGATGCGTGGGGGTGTTCACTTCGTAGTGCTCTACCACCAACCCGGACCACCCGCGTGCGCACAACACTACCTGGGCTGCTATCGCACCTTGGCCAAGCTGGGCAGCGATGGGCTTCTCACCTACCTAAGACCTCGATCACCAAACGTAAAACCTCACCTTACAATGAAACCACTCTCCCTGATCATCGCTGGAATGCTGTGGATCTCCACAACAACGGCACAAGAAGTGATCACCCGCATCAGCGGTGGTGAACACTATTTCTACTACGACGGGCAGTTGCAGCCCATCTTCGATATAGCCGAGCCCGGAGATACCATCATCCTGGGTGGTGGGCAATACCCCATCGCGACCGATGTGGAGATCTTCACCAAGGTGATCGTCATTGGTACCGGCATCCGGCCGGACAGTTCGGCCGCCTATGGTACACGAACAGCGATCACCGGCAACGGGAACACCGACATCCTCATCAAGGAGGCAGCCGACGGTACAGAGTTCCACGGTATCGCTACGGAGAACTTCGGCATCATCCGGTTCGGGGACGGATCCACCTTGGAAGGCACGGATGTGAACGATTGCCGTTTCGTGCGTTGCCACTTCGAGGGACTACAGCTAGGCAACGGTGGGAACGGTTCACTGGCGAACAACACGCAGATCATCGAGTGCATCATCGAGTTCTTGAACGTGAGCAATGCACCAGGCACCTACGTGAGCAACTCGGTCATCGAAAGTCTCAACGTCAGCAACGCAACGGCCAACACCCAGGTGCGCAATAGCATTCTGCTCGGCGCCATACCCAACGGTAATGCGGGCGTGCTCTACGAGAACTGCGTGTTCGCCACCACCAGTCCTGGTGCCGTCACCGTCAATGAGGCCAGCACTTACGTCAACAACCTCTTCATTGGCAACGGGGGTGGCTTCAGTGTCACCTTCGGCGCCAACGCCACGGCATTGAACAACCTGCCCGCTGAGACCATCCTGTCGGGGGTCAACGGCGGGTTCGTGAACGTCTCGAACGTATTGGCATACGACTTCACCTTCGACTACAATGTGAGCGCCCCCTACCAAGATGCTGGGTCAGATGGTGAGGACGTGGGCCTGTATGGCGGCGCCTGGCCGTGGAAGGATGGTAGCATCCCCTTCAACCCCCATTGGACCGAACTGAACGGGCCCGGTGCTACCACCAACGGCACGTTGCAGAACGTGACCATTCGCGGCAGTGCGCAAACCCACTGAGCCATGCGCGAGCTACTTGCCGCGCTTGCGATCATGGCAGCATGCCATGGCGGCGCACAGAACATAACGGGCTATGAATACTGGGTGGACCAGGGCGGCGACGACCGCACCTTGGTGGCCACGCCGGTGGTACCAACACTGAGCCTGCTGGCGGACCTGGATGTGGCGGACATCGCCCCCGGCCAGCATACCATACACTATAGGCTGCGCGACAGCAACGCCCGCTGGAGCAGCGTCATCAGCAAACCATTCACCAGGCTCGTTGGCGGCCCCAACGAACTGGTCGGGGGCGAATATTGGTTCGACACCCTTGATGGTGCCCGAACAACCTTCAGCCTTACCCCGGGGCAAGTGGTGAGCACCACCCTGGATCCCGATGCAAGCGGGCTGGCGCAAGGCAGTCACACAGCGCACTATCGCTTGGTGGACAACCATGGCCGATGGAGCAGCGTGTTGAGCAAGCCCTTCAACCTGAACCCGGGTGAACCTTTCCAGCTGGTGCTCTTACGCTACTGGAGCGAGCAAGCCACACTCGACCCGAGCGACCTCACCGAGGTACCCATCACCCCCGCGGTGCAATACCTCGACATCATCGATGACGTGCTCTTCTGCAACTGGAGCGCTGAGGGGACAACGGATGTGTATTTCCAACTGAAGGACAACCACGGGCAGTGGAGTTCGGTGATCACGGAGAGCTACACAGTGGATGTGGTGGCCGCACCACCCGCCGAACCTCTACCCACCGCCGGACCTAGCAACCCACCGTTCAACTCAACGCAGACCTACGCTACCACGTTGGCACCCGACGCTGGTGCGTACATCTGGATCCTGCCGTCGGGATGGACCGGGAATTCATCCGGGCCCTCGATCACCGTGGAGGTGGGCGACCTCAACCCGGGATGGAACCTGGGTGTGGTTGCCGTGAACGGCTGTGGAACAAGCGATACCACCTGGTTGGACATCACAACAGGAATGGGCACAGCTCCGGTGAACACCGACGTCCAACTCTTCCCCAATCCCACCACCGGTCGCGTCCAATTGGAAACGAAGGGCCAGGGTACCGTGCAGCTGCGCGTGATCAACAGTACCGGCAACCTGGTGCGTGAACTGCACTACGCAAACAACGCGCGCCACACCATCGACCTCAGCGATATGGCCGTTGGGGTGTACACCATACACCTGGTACAACGTGGATCTTCCCATGTGGTGAAACTGGTGATAGAACATTGAGGCGACAGCCGGAAGGGCGAGGCTTGGTGCGGGCTGCTTGGCTGGGTGCGCCCCTGCCAGGTGTGTTAGTGCCATACCCAGGGTGGCCCATTTACGGGAATGGTTCTACTTGGAGGCACGTCTTTTTCACCTGTGGCGGTATGGGGGAGGCGGGTATCTTGGCGGGCTCCACCATGGCACCACTTACCCCCGAACAACAAGCCCGCGAGCGCATCGATCAGATGCTGCTCGCTTCCGGCTGGACCGTTCAGGACAAGAAGGCGCTGAACCCCTCGGCCTCACTCGGCGTTGCCGTACGCGAGTACGACACCGATACCGGCCCCGCCGACTACATCCTATTTGTGGACCGTTTACCCGTGGGTGTAGTCGAAGCCAAACCCGAGCATGAGGGTGAGCGCATCACCGTGCATGAAGACCAAGCCGAGGGCTATGCTAAAGCCAAGCTCCGCTGGACCATCGGCCAAGGGGCCTTGCCCTTCTGCTACATAAGCACTGGCGAGAAGACCACGCACTGGGACCAGCGTGACCCCAAGCCCCGCGCCCGGGAGGTCTTCAGCTTCCACAAGCCGGAGACGCTTCAGGAGCTACTGAAGACAGAACCGCTGCGTTCGCGCCTCAAGCAGTTCGGTGCATTGGACCCCGAGAAGCTCCGCGACTGCCAGGTCAATGCCATCACCAACCTCGAGAAAAGCTTTGCGCTGAACAAACCGCGCGCACTAGTGCAGATGGCCACCGGCAGCGGCAAGACCTTCACCGCCATCACCAGCATCTACCGCCTGCTGAAGGCGCCCGTGCGCATGCGGCGCATCCTCTTCCTGGTGGACACCAAGAACCTGGGCGAGCAGGCCGAGCAGGAGTTCCAGAGCTACACGCCCAACGACGACCGCCGCAAATTCACCGAGCTGTACACCGTGCAGCGGCTCAGCAGCAGCTTCATCGATGCCGGCGCGCAGGTATGCATCAGCACCATCCAGCGCATGTATTCCATCCTGCAAGGGGGCGAGCCGTTGGACGCGGGTGCAGAGGAATACACCGGTGCTGATGTCGAACGATTGCTCGGCAAGAAGCCACCGCCACCGCTCCAGTACAATGCGAGCTACCCGCCGGAGTTCTTCGACCTCATCATCATCGACGAGTGCCACCGCAGCATCTACAACCTGTGGCGGCAGGTGCTGGAGTACTTCGATGCCTACCTCGTGGGACTCACCGCCACGCCGGACAGCCGCACCTATGCCTTCTTCAACGAGAACGTGGTGAGCGAGTACACGCATGAGCAGGCCGTGGCCGACGGCGTGAACGTGGGCTACGACGAGTACCTGATCGAAACGCGCATTACGCAGAAGGGTGCCGAGATCAAAGCGCAACAGCAGGTGGACAAGCGCGACCGCCTTACGCGCAAGCGCCGCTGGGAGCAGGCCGATGAGGACATCACCTACACCGGCACGCAGCTGGACCGCGATGTGGTGAACCCCAGCCAGATCCGCACCATCATCAAAGCCTTCAAGCGCGCGGTGGAAACGGAGATCTTCCCGCACCGCACGGAGGTGCCCAAGACGCTCATCTTCGCCAAGACCGACAGCCACGCGGACGACATCATCCAGATCGTACGCGAGGAGTATGGTGAGGGCAACGATTTCTGCAAGAAGATCACCTACAGCACCGAGGAGGATCCCAAGGGCCTGCTGGCGCGCTTCCGCAACCAGTACAACCCGCGCATCGCCGTAACGGTGGACATGATCGCCACCGGCACCGACGTGAAGCCGCTGGAGTGCCTGCTCTTCATGCGCGACGTGAAGAGCCGCAACTACTTCGAGCAGATGAAGGGCCGCGGCACCCGCACCCTGGATGCCGACAGCCTGAAGAAGGTGAGCCCCAGCGCCACCACCAACAAAACGCACTTCGTGCTGGTGGACGCCGTGGGTGTGACCAAAAGCTGCAAGACCGACAGCCGTCCGCTGGAGCGCAAGCCCGGTGTGGCGCTGAAGGACCTGATGATGCAGGTGGTGATGGGCCAGCGCGATGCCGATACGCTCACCAGCCTCGCCAACCGCCTCACGCGGATGGAGAAGCAGATCAGCCCGAAGGAGAAGGAGGAGTTCGCCACGCGCGCCGGTGGCCGCAGCATCCAAAAGGTGGTGAGCGAACTGCTGAACGCCTACGACCCGGATGTTGCGGCGGCAGCGCCCACCGTTGACCTACCGAAAACGGCCACGGCCGTGTTCGACGATGGCGCCTTCCGCGAATACGTGGACAACGTGCGCAAGAAGTACGAGCAGACCATCGACGTGGTGAACCTGGACGAGGTGACCTACGCCGGTGCCAGCGCGCAGGCGAAGGAGAAGGCCGATGCGGTGGTGAAGACCTTCCGCGATTTCCTGGCTGCGAGACGCGACGAGCTCACCGCCCTGCGCATCTACTACAGCCAGCCCTACCGGCGGAAAGATGTGACTTTCCAAATGGTGCAAGAGGTGGCGGAGGCCTTGCAACAGCCGCCCTTCAACCTCACGAACGAGCGCGTGTGGGCCGCCTACGAGCGCTCATTGGACTTGAAGCTGAACGGCAACTTGCAGCGCCTGCTCACCGACCTGGTGAGCTTGCTGCGTTTCGAACTGGGCATGGACAGCGAGCTACGGCCCTATGCCGAAACGGTGAAGAAGAACTTCCAGGAATGGGTGTTCCGCAAGCAGGCGGGGCACATCAAGTTCACCGAGGCGCAGATGGAATGGCTGCGGCTGCTGCGCGACTTCATCGCCGAGAGCGTACACCTGGACCGCGACGATCTGGAGCTGGGCACCATGGGCCAGCAGGGCGGATTGGCGCGCATGCACCAGCTCTTTGGCGAAGGCATGGATGGGATCATTGATGAGTTGAACGAAGTGCTAGCTGCGTGATGGGAACGAAGAGGGAGATAGTTGAAGAGCTCGATACCATGGATGGCTTCGAGCGTGTGCGGTTGGCCGATGTCGCCGATGTTGTGCGCGGCGTCACCTACAAGAAGGACGATGCCACGGAGAAGCCAACGAAAGGGCTCATCCCGATCCTGCGAGCAAACAACATTCAGGACGGTACACTTGAACTGGATGGTGATCTCGTCTACGTCCCTCGTGATCTGGTGAGCGATGAACAGGTCTTGCGCAAGGGCGATATCGTCATCGCCACCTCGAGCGGCAGCAAGGATCTTGTTGGCAAAGCGGCACCCATGCGCGAAGACTGGCACGGGTCATTCGGTGCTTTCTGTGCGGTTGTGCGGCCGAGGAAAGAGATACACCCACTGTACCTCGTTCACTTCCTAGGTTCACCAGAATACAAGGACTTGATCCGGGACAAGGCACTTGGTGTGAACATCAACAACCTGCGTCGCGGTGATCTGGAAGATTTGCAGATCCCTCTCGCCCCCCTTCCGGAACAGCGGCGGATCGTGTCGGCGATCGAAACGCAGCTGGGTCGGCTGGATGCGGCGGCGGCGCGGCTGCACGTGGCCAAAGCCAAGTTGAAGCGGTACAAGCAGGCGGTGTTGAAGGCAGCGGTGGAGGGTGAACTTGTCGAACTCGAAGTTCGGTTGAGCCGTGGCTCCAAGTTCGAACACGCGAGTGAGCTGCTGAAGATCAAGGATGACAACAGTGAAGGTCAGAAGCGGCGCGCTGGGCGGATGTGGGGAAGTGGACACGTTCCGGTCCTTACTGATGAAGAGCGCGACCGATTGCCCGAAGGCTGGGCATGGACCAAGGTCCGAGCGCTTGGCTACAGCCCGGAGGATGCGGTGCAGGTTGGCCCGATGTCGATGAAGTCAGAGGACTTTAGAGACGATGGAACACCTGTGCTGAATGTCGGCTGTGTGAAGTGGGGTGAATTCGACGAGACCAAACTGAACTACCTACCCGAAGCAAAGGCGCGCGAGTTTGAACGCTACCGTATCAAGCCAGGTGATGTGCTCTTTACACGGTCGGGCACAGTCGGCCGTTGTGCGGTAGCACAAGCACACCAAGACGGCTGGCTGATGACTTTCCACTTGCTCAGAGCCAGAACAAACCCCAAGAAGTGCTTGCCCGATTACTTGCGAACCGTTTTCGAAGGTGCCCCCCACATTCTCCGACAAACCAAAGACGCATCGATTGGCTCCACACGTGCCGGCTTCAACACGAACCTTCTGGCCGAGCTTGACGTGCCTTTGCCACCAATGCGCGAGCAAGTTCGGATTGTCGCAGCCGTCGAACAGTCGATGGAACGCATCCGAGACATCGACACCACCCTCGACGCTCAACTGATGCAGAGCACGCGGTTGCGGCAGGCGGTGTTGAAGCGAGCGTTCGAAGGGAGGTTGGTGTGATGAACAGCCGGGTGGATCGGGGAACCAGCAATGAGTGACGAACTCCTAAATAGGTCCGACGACCCCGTAGTGAATAACGCTTATGATGCGTTGAAGAACACTGCGGATAAGGTGATGCAGGGCCTCGAGAAAGTCCGCGACCATAAGGAGATCAACTGCCGCCGCTGGATCTGGGAGTTGGTGCAGAATGCGAAGGACGTTCGGAACAGGTTCGGTCAAGTGTCCGTCAAGATCACCCGGTATCCTGACAGGCTCGTCTTTGCACACAATGGCGATCCCTTCCACACTTGGAATGTGACCGCCTTGATCAATCAAGTGAGCGCCAAACCCTCGGATAGTGTGGACCTCGAGATCACCGGCAAGTACGGCACCGGCTTTATCAGCACACACCTGCTAAATACACGGATCACAGTTAAGGGCGTGGTGCAACGCCAGGGCCGACCCGCGAAGCGAATGACGCTGCTCTTGGACCGCGCAGGTACGCGATCGGAAGATCTCATCCCGAAGATCAAGGCTGCACAACGGTTGGTGGAGCACATTGATGAGGATGCGTCCTTCTCGGATATCGAAGACTATGAAGGTCGGCGGTCGGAAGCACATTTCGACACGGAGTTCATCTACCCGCTGGAGGATGAGGAGGCGCAGGATACGGTCCGCTTTGGACTAGCCGATTTAACGAACACCCTGCCGCATACGCTGGGCAATCTGGGCAAGATCAAGCGACTGGTGGTGGACGATCAAGTAGAAGGACAGCTACTGGAGTATCACTGCGAAGTAGTGGAGGACAATGGGGCCGTCCGGAAATTGAAGATGACCGGTGGGCAAGGAGAACCCGTCTACTTCATCTCCTATCGCAGCGGCGACATCACCTTGACCGTGGAAGTGGATGGATTGGGCGCACCCAAGCTCAAGCCGAACTTCGGCGATCAGCCGACTTTGTACCGTGACTTTCCACTTATCGGAACCGAGCGTTTCCACTTCCCTTTCATTCTGAACAGTTCGTCGTTCTATCCCAAGGAGGAGCGGAACGGGATCTTTCTCAACGATGAGAAGAGCGCACAAGTGAGCAAGAACAGGGATGTCCTTGCCCGTGCCATGAATACCGCTATCGAGTTCGGGACGTGGTTGGTGGAGAACGGCGCGAAGGACCTATATGTGATCGCTTACAGTCGGCTACCAGAAGATGACCTTAAGGAAGGCGCCAAGCAATGGTACCGTGATCAGCAGCGTGCATGGCGCGCCAAATTGCTCGAATTGCCGTTGGTGGAATGCGCGAATGGAACCACCACTCGCCTGAAGGAAGCGGTGATACCCAAGCACGGGAACGCCCGTGATGCACAGGAGGCCTTCTGGGAGCTTCATGCTGCACTTGTGGGGTACGGGAAAGTGCCACGCAAGGACCTGCTACATCATTGGCTGCGTGCGATCGGCCCTATGGATGAAAGTTCATCATGGGACCAAGGCGTCGACTTGATCCAAGGATTGGAGGATCTGTTCAAGCTCGTACACGAAAAAGGATCATTGTCGAACCTCGTGCTGGACGACATTGCGGGCGGGCCTTCACCATCAGCATTGCGTTGGCTTGAACGACTGTTCCGCTTCGCATACGAGCAGAAGGAAGGTGAACTGCTCGACAAGTACGCTGTAGTGCCGGACCAGCACGGTGACTTTCACAGGCTGAATGAGCTGTACTTGGAAGATCCGGTTGCGCGGATACCTGATGCGATCCTTGATGTCCTGAAGAAGTTGGGCGTTGATTGGCGGACGGAGCTCATCCA
This sequence comes from Flavobacteriales bacterium UBA7690, assembly GCA_002482775.1. Taxonomy (GTDB): domain Bacteria; phylum Bacteroidota; class Bacteroidia; order Flavobacteriales_F; family PHOS-HE28; genus PHOS-HE28. Next base: position 10,798 of record DLGQ01000105.1, read on the forward strand.
TCGTGGTTTGGACCTGGGTGCAACGAGCCATAAGCGATGGGGCCTGGCTGATGCGTCCAAGAGAATGGCCGAACTCCTTGGTGATGGACGCATTGAAAACGGCATTGCGAAATCGTTCCTTGCCCGAACCGATGCCCTCGACGTGCTGTTCGAGTTGCTCTCGATCGTCCCGCCTAATGGCAGGCAAGGCTTCCGGGTCGAGCTGTTCCAGAATGCCAAGCGCCTTTGGCAGCGCCAAGACGCGCTTCGTGAAACCCCAGACTGCGCGGAATTCAACTTCGAACCAGCCATCCGGCTTCTCTTGGAACGGATGCATGGCCTGCTTACTGAACTGGAGAGCCTGGAGGCGCTCGCCAGGGCCATGGTTGCAAGTATTGATCAAGCCACCATATGGCTGGACAAGCATCTGCGCTTACTGGACACGAGCAGTCTACACAGGCCTTACCTAGATAAGGGGAACATCGTTCCCAACCGCTATGGTTACTTCATAGGCTACGCGGACCTGTACAACTATGGTTCTGAGGATACACCTCTGGATGCGGGCTTGATCAACATACTCCACGAACTTGATCCATCCCAGGATTGGAACGCGGAACTGATCGGGGATGGCATCGGGATCGCTGCGCAGAAAAGCAGGATCATGTTGCAGCTTGGAAAAGCCATCGACGAGCAAGTTTCCAAGATCTGGGGACAGGCAGCAGTAACACCAGCGCTACTGCAAAGTAGGCAGGTGACCCTCGTGCTGCTGATCGACTGGTGCAACGATCACGATGGTGATGCCATCAAGTACTTGCCCAGCTTCATGCAGATCAAGGACAAGCTGTCATTCGATCTGATCATCAAGCCGAACCTAGCGAACGGGGTGATCGGTCTACTCGGCGACAAGCGCTACGGAGAAGTCCTGAATACGATTCACCGTAAGGGGTTGAATGCAGATAAGGTGAACGAGCTCTTGGAGATAACCGGAGCACTTGGCACGTTGGATACAGTGATCAGTAAGGCAAAGGAGATGCTCGAGGAGAAGCAGGACTTCGAGTACAAGAAGGAACTCGGCGAGCGAATGGAACAACTGCTGAAGGAGGCTTTGGATTCGGAGGGCTTCAACACCTCGGTTCAAGGAATCGGAGACTATGACATCTCTGTCACCAACCCGGCCAATGGCAAGTCCTTTTACATCGAACTGAAGTCAACGGCACAAGGCTCGACCGATGCGCTGAAGCTTGCTCCTTCTCAAGCACGGGAATGGAAGACCGATGTGATGAATAGGGCACTATGCCTCATCGAGCGTAGTAAGACCAAGGAGCCGGTCACCGTGGCCTATGTGAAGGAACACCTACTGACACGGACAGGTCTGGCACATGATCTCGCCATGGGCAATGTCGCCTACGCCAAGTTTGAAGAGGTGCAAGAAGGGGAGGAACTGGATATCCAACTCTTGGGCGCTGTGCGCGTGAAGCTTGGAAGGACCGCCTATCTGGAAGGTGCTGGTAACTACGAGCAGTTGATCCATGCAATTCGGCACGCACTAGCCTGACCATCCAAACCATAGTGAATGAAGAAGGGAGTCCCCATCCAAGGCGCCTTGATCGCCAACCAGAACGGTAGCCAGATGAGCTACAACAACAAATGCGAGAAGTGTGGCGACACGAGCCGCAGTGCGCACACGGTGAGCGTGCCCGGCCCACGGCAGAAGTACACCAACAATTTCAAGTGCCATAAGTGCGGCAACCAGCAGCGCGTGGAGATCAAAGGGGAATGAAATGAGTGACGAAACACGATCATATCCGCCCACCTGGATGGTGCGCGCCATGGCCTCGCAGGAGGCTGACTTCAAAGTCTTCTTCGAAGGGTCGGTCGTTGCGCTCGGTTGGAGCCGCGTGAACTTCATGGACTACCACGACCGGGTCGATGAACTGATCGAGCGCGTTACGAAGGAGTACGAGTATGACGCACCCGATCTATGGGCACCCTCGGTCGGTCGGCAATTGAATCAGATCCGAAGGTTCATGGCCTTCGCACCGGGCGACCGTGTTGTTGTTCCTTACTACGACGGTGTATGCCTCGCAACCGTGACTGGACCGCGTCGATACAGTGAGGCAGCGAAGCTCACCGACCTGTGCAACCAGATCGCTGTTGACTATCAACTCGATCCATCAACGGGTCAGCCACGTGTGATCCCGCGCAACTCGCTTTCCGAAGCACTTCAGCGGCGCCTGCGTGTGCGTGGCTCAACGCTTTCGGATCTGGCCGAGTTCAGCGATGAGATCGACCGCATGTTCCATGACCTCGACTACTCGTGGACGAGTCAACAGGCCAAACAGGAAGAGTCGGTCAGGCAGCAGTTCCGCGATGAACTCCTTACGCGCATACAAGTGGGCACCACGAACCTTCGCACTGGAGGCATAGGCTTGGAGCATTTGGTCAAAGAGCTGTTCACGCACGAAGGCTACGAAGCGCGGGTGCTGGATAAGCGCCACTTTAAGAGCGGTGATGCGGATGTAGAGGCAGAGAGATCAGACCTGTTCAAGCGCACTCGAGTTCTTGCACAGGTAAAGCACCACGCTGGAGTAACCAACGGCTGGGGCTTAGAGCAACTGATGGACATTCAGAAAAGCAGGGTTGATCCAGATGCGATCCTAGTGCTCATCACAACGGCGGTCATTCCTGAAGAAGTAAAATCCGAAGCGGACCTGAAAGGAATTCAGACCATGGACGGCAAGGCACTTTCAGAATGGGTCATGTCCCACATTCATCGGTTGAAGCCGGAGACCGCCGCGCAACTGGGAATCAGCACCGTGCCGCGCTTTGTCGTAACGAACTAGGATCGATCATCAGATGCAAACCCAGAAATACTCCATCCAACAACCCCTGATCGAAAGCCTGCTCTCGTGGGTGAAGGAGGGCGAGATCGCCATACCGGAGATCCAGCGGCCCTTCGTATGGGACAAGAGCAAGGTGCGCGACCTGATGGACAGCATCTACCGGGGCTATCCAGTGGGTTACATCATCACGTGGAAGAACCCAACGATCCGGTTGAAGAACGGCAACCTCGGTGAAGGCAAGAAGATCCTGATCGATGGGCAGCAGCGCATCACCGCCCTGCGCGCCGCGCTGATGGACGAGTACGTGGTGGACCAGGACTATGCCCGCATCAAGATCAAGATCGCCTTCCATCCGCTGGAGGAGCGCTTCGAGGTGCAAACGCCCATCATCCAGAAGGACAAGCTCTGGCTGCCGGACATCAGCGTGTTCTTCGGCAGTGGCTTTTCGCTGATCAAGCTGAACAAGGAGTACACCGCCGCCAACCCCGGCGCTGACCCGGAGGTGGTGGAACGCAGTTTGGGCCAGCTGGCCAATCTAGCCAAGCGGCAGATCGGCGTGATCGAGCTGAACGCCGACCTGGACATCGAGACGGTGACGGAGATCTTCATCCGCATCAACAGCAAGGGCGTGGTGCTGAGCCAGGCGGATTTCGCCATGAGCAAGATCGCCAGCAACGAAACACACGGTGGCCCGTTGCTCCGCAAGGCCATCGATTACTTCTGCCACCTGTGCAAGGAGCCGCAGTACTACGACCACTGGAGGGTGCCACGAAGGACCTCGATCCGGCGGCATCGTCGCTTCGCGCCGACCCTTCGGGCGCATGGCTCTCGTGCGGCCATCCGGCGTTGCTCCTCAGTTGGAGACTTCGTTCCAGTATCCGCCTTCGTCGCGCCTTGGCTGACCACACGATAGCCACGCGTGCCATCCGTTCGAGATCCTTCGAGGCACCCTTGGAGCACGACGCGGAGTTCGCCGCCACGGACCACTTCAAGGCCATGAAATGGCTCCGCCACGAGACCGAGGACCTCTACGACCCGGACTATACCGACATGCTGCGCGTGGCCAGCGGCGTGGAATTCGGCCGGGGCAAGATGAGCGACCTGGTGAGTCTGCTGAGCGGCCGCGATTTCGAGAAGCGCACCTTCGAAGAGAGCGTGGTGGAGGAATCGTTCAAGCGCCTCAACGCGGGCGTAAAGCGTTTCATCAACGAGAACGACTTCAAATTCTTCACGCTCATCCTTCGCTCGGCGGGCTTTATACACGCCAAACTGATGCGCAGCCAGAACGCGGTAAACTTCGCCTACCTGCTCTACCTGCACCTACGCCGCCAGGGCATGGACCGCGGTGATAAGCTGCAAAGCCTTGTGCGCCGCTGGTATGTGATGAGCATTCTCACTGAGCGCGCTACGGGCAGCTTCGAGAGCCGCTTCGACCGCGACATCAAGCGCTTGAACGAGAAGAATGCAAGTGACTACCTCGGCGAGATCGAAGCGGGTGACCTGAGTGATGCGTTCTGGACCTCGGCCATCGGCACTCATTTGGACAGTCCGATCATGAGCAGTCCGTTCTACGGCGTGTACTTGGCCGCGCAAGTAAACCAGAAGGATCACGGCCTATTCAGCCGTCATCTCACTGTACATGATATGCTGCTTACACGCGGGGACATCCACCACATATTCCCGAAGGCGCTGCTGAAGAAGCACGGCATGGGCCGCACACAATACAACCGCCTGAGCAATCTGACCTTCATGGATCAGCCCGGCAACATCAAGATCGGCGACCGCACACCCGCCGCCTACTTCACAGCTGTGGCGGAGAAGGTGGCCCGGGTCGAGGCCCGGGCTGACGGTGATAGTGGTGTTCGCGGCCTGCGCAACGCGGCGGACCTGAAGAAGAGCTTGCGCGAGAACTGCATCCCCGATGGCATCTTCGGCTACGACGTGAAGGACTACGACGACTTCCTGGAGGAGCGGAAGGTGCTGATGGCGAAGAAGATCAGGGGGTATTATGAGGGGTTGTGAGGGGACTCACTTCCCCTCCAATGGCAGCTCCGGCGCAAAGGCCTTCACGTCCATCAGAGGTAGCAGCGCCCCGTGCAAGGGCGTTCCCTTAAACACCACGAACATGATGCCGCGCGTGGTGGAGATGGCGATGCCGTTGAGTATGGCCTGCAGCTCAGCAGGAATATTGGGCTGACCGTTCTCTACCTTCTCCATTACCGTGTTGTAGTCAGCCAACTTGAACACGGTCATGGTGACCAATTTCCCAACCAGTTGCATGCTCCGCTGCGTGGCGATCGAAACGGTGACCCTGCACAGGATCCACTCATTCTGTTCGTGCACCATGTTCTCCAGGTTCAGATTGAAGTTCAATCCGCTGGCCGATTCTTCAGGCGTCGGTACCGGCAAGATCTGGGACTCGTGGAGTTCGATACCCTGTAGGCTGAACTTGTAAGATGGCTTGTTCGTGTCGCTCATCAGGCAAGGCAGGTTGGCTGTCGACCGTAGTTATACACTGGCTCACTTACCATCGGGGCGCTGCTCGCGACATTGGAGGAGCGGCCCACGAAGGCCGTATAACCCATGGCCACGGTACGGCGTTCTTGTGAGAGTGCAGGTGCTTGCACGATGACCGTGGTAGAGAACACCACCTTCTCTTCCGTGGCGCGCAGCAGATCGGCTACGCTTACGCCCAATGCGAAGCCGATGTCCACCAGCGTATCAACGGTGAAGTTGTGCCCGCCCGAAAGCCACTTGGTGATCATGGACGATCCCTTCAGATCACAGGCCGATGCGAGGTCCTTCTTCTGCATCCGCAATTCTTCGAGGCGTTCAGCGATGCGCACGGCAATGCGCATCTTGATCGCCACCTTCTCCTGTTCCATGGGCGTGATCTGCGCAAGCAGTTCGTCCAGGATGGCACTGCGGTAGGGCTCAGGCGTCTTCATCATCTTCTAACTCTATGGTGAGGTCACCGGTCCATTCCATCTCATCCGGTGTCCAAGTGATCTCACGGTTCTGTACTTTCTGTTTCATAGCCTCCGAGACAGCGATCATCTCTTCGGCGGCTTGTTTCAATTTCGGGTCGTCCTGCCAGGCACGCACGAATTTCGGGCCACCTGCCCCGAGCAGGAGTATCGAATTTCCGTAGCGTATGCCATAGGCGCGTAAGGTGGCGGTCACATCATCGGAGACGGCAACGACCATGTCTCCGGGTAGTCCTTCGTCCAAGCGAAAAAGGTCCTTGCGCAAACCGGTCTGCTGCCCCATAGCGCGCAGTTTGGCCAAGAGGTTCTTGGTTTCGGCTGGGTAGTGGGCTGCGCATTCCTGTAAAAGGGTGTCGAAGAGGGTTTGTGGTTCATCGGCTTTCACCAGACTGTACACAGTTGCTCTTCGCCCCGAAAGTTGAACGTACTTGACGATCCGATAGTTCATCTAAAGCCCAAATTTGGCCCCAGAAGTGGATCGTTCTGCAAGACGATTTCACCTTTAGGTGGATTTCTTGGGTACAAACGTACAACATTGCCGTTCGTCGAAGCAAGCCATTGGATCGTCGATTTTCCCGTCAGCGGCATAGTGCCTAAGATAGCCGAATGACCTCCAACGCGATCGTCAACAAAGTCTGGAACTTCTGCCACACCATGCGCGATGATGGCGTGGGCTACGGCGTCATCCACTGAATACGAAGATGCATGGGCGCAGCGCCTAACTAAACAGATCCGGTGCCGCCAACTTGTAGCTCTTTTTCCGGCCCACAGGCGGTTCCACCTTGTGCAGGTGTATCAAGTTCTCGAGCAGCTTGTCAATGCGCTCCGTGGTCATTCCCAAGTGCTTGGCGAGGGCCTTGTCCGTCATAGGTGTGGTGAGCGCCTTGAGCACGGCTTCCATATCATCAGTTTCGGAATGTACCGTGACTATTCCATTGCTCTTCACAGTCGCTGCTCGCTTCGGCTTCTCGTAAGCCACCGATGGTTCATGCACCTCGGCCGGTTGACCAGTGAACAATTCGTGTGAAGTGAGCGAGCCGCGTTCCAACTCCTCCATGCGCAGGGCATGCGGGTCGGCATCGGGCAGCACCAATGCACCTCGTTCAACCAGTGCCCGGTTGCCTGAACGGGCATCGGCTTGATGTTTCACCCACACGGGAACCCATTTCTTCTTCAGGTCTTCGGTGGCACCGGCCCATGTGCCGCCCTTGCCGGTATCGGAGCAGACGACCACTGCGGCGCGGCTTAGGCAATACACATGCTTGTTGCGCGACATGGCGTTGGGGCCACTGAAGCCGCTCTCCGGATGGAAGGGGCAGAGCAGCACGATATCGCTGCGTTGGATGGCATCGCGGTACTTGTGGCTGGTGGCGGTCTTCAACAAGCTGTCGGCCACCACGCCGATCACGGTGCCGTTCGCTTCGATAGCACCGCGCATGGAAGCTTCGTCCACGCCACGGGCACCGCCCGATACGATGGTCCAACCTTGTTGCGCGGCTGAATGGCCCAATTGCCGAGCGAAGTGGAGATCATCTTCCGCCGCATTGCGCGAGCCGATCACCGCGAGGGCTTTCGTGTCGAGCTTCTTGCGGTCGCCTGCGCCATAGAAGATTGGCGGCGACTGGTCGCCTAATCGTTCATGTAGCAGCTTGGGGTAATCAGCCGATGAGCGCGTGATGACCCATAGACCCGCACGCTGCCATTTCTCCAGAAGCAGGCCCACTTGGAAACCCCGGTCGAGCAAGGGAAGGAGCCGTTCCAACGTAACGGCCTTGTCCTGGAACGTTGCGAGCGTATGCTTGGGATCGCCCACGAGCAGGTCGCTGGCCTTCATGCCTTGCGCGCTCAACCATGCAGCCAAGCGCGACCACTCGCCCGGTGCGAGCGGATGCACGGATCCCCCACCGGGCAGGTGCGCGGTGAGCAGCAGGGTCACATGGTCGTCCGGTCGTAGGTCCATGGGTCAGGCGTGCGAAGTACTGGCAAGCGCCACGGGATACACCAAGTTACTTCCGGCTTGGCGCAGCTGCGCGGCGATGATGGCAAAGGTCCAACCGGAATCGACGGCATCGTCCACCAGGAGCACAGGACCTTCCGGCAAAGGCGTGTTGATGGCGAAGGCGCCTTCCAAATTGGTGCATTGGTGATGCTTGTTCTGCATAAGCTTCTGCGGCTCGTTGGGCTTGGTCTTCGACACGACCTGCCTGAATGGGATGCCGAGGCGTACGGCAAGTCGTTGGGCGAAGTCGGGCACCAAGTGCGGGTGGTTCAATGAAGGCACACAGGTGAGCCATTCCGGAAACGGCTCTGGTCGCCAACGCTGGGTGATCATCTCGGTCATAGCATCCACGAGGTCGTCCTCAAACCGGTTGGCGTGCTTCTGTGCGGCCACCAGCTTTCCCCAGCCGGCGTCGCCCCAGCGACAGAGCACACGGCCCAACTCTGGTCGCAGGTGCGGCAGGAGTTTGCCCTTCTCCGATAGCCCGGTCAAGGTGCCGGGCGGCACACGGGTCGGGCATTTCAACTCGAACTCAGCATGCTTCAGGAACAAGGCGGCCTTGGAAATGGTGGTGGCATCAAGCTCGGTCCGGAAATGCTTGCTGAGGCAATTGGAGCAGCGGCCGCACGAGGTCACGACAGCATCGTCCAGCGCGGCTTGCAGAAAGTTCATCAAGCAGCCCTTGTGTTCCAGGTACAAGTGGACCTGTTCCCATTCGCGCTTGCGTTGTGCGGTGAGCCGTTCGATTCGTTCGGTATCCAGCTTGAACGGAACGGCGGTGCGTTTCCAGTTGAAGCCTTCCTGCACCACTGGTGCGGGCTGCTCCATCGCGAGGAACTTCAGCGCACGTTCGATCTGGCCGTAACGCAAGTTGATTACCTGTTCGATCTGCCATTGGGCCATGGCGTCGACCTTCTCCAGTAGGGCGAGAATTCGCGCAACGGTGCTGGCGGCCGGAAAGGCGTTCTCCTGGAAGTAGGCGTGTATCTCTTCATCCTCGTCACCGGCCAGCAGTATCCCGTAGGCCTTGTCAATGGCTCGCCCGGCGCGGCCCACCTGCTGGTAGTAGGTGATGATGGATGAGGGTGCTTGGTAGTGGATGACGAAACCGAGGTCGGGTTTGTCGAAGCCCATGCCCAAAGCCGTGGTAGCCACCAGCGCTTTGAGCGTCCCGTTCAGGAGCGCGTCCTCCAGCTGTGCCCGGCGCGTGTTGGTATCCGCATCCTCCGTACCGGCGATGCCTGCATGGTAGGCTTCGGCTGTGATGCCGCACTGTTGCAACCACTGCGCAACACGTTCAGCATCCTTGGTGGTAAGCGTGTAGATGATGCCGGAGCCGGGGAGCTTGGGCAGGTAGTGCGCGAGCCACGCCAATCGCGAAGCTTGGTCCGGCAGGCGGAGTGCATCAAGTCCGAGGCTTGTTCGCACCAAGCTGCCGCGCTCGATGGTGATATCACCGAGTTGGTCTTGCAGGTCCTTGATCACACGTTCATTGGCCGTGGCGGTGGTACCCAGAACGGGCAGGTTGCCGGGCAATCGTTTGAGGATGGAAACGATGCGCCGGTAATCAGGTCGGAAGTCATGCCCCCAATCGCTGATGCAATGCGCCTCGTCCACCACGAGCATGCCGATGCGCGCAGCGATCGGCAGCAGAACTTCTTCCACGAAGCGCTGGTTGGCCAAGCGTTCGGGACTGATCAAAATGGCGTCCACCTCGTTCGCAAGCATTGCGGCGATCACGGTAGCATGCTCTTCCTTATTGGCGCTGTTGATCGTAACGGCCTTGATCCCCATGCGCTCAGCAGCAAGCAACTGGTTGCGCATCAGCGAAAGTAGCGGGCTGATGATCAGCGTGGGTCCAGCGCCTTTCTCCCGCAACAGTTTCGCCCCGATGAAATAGACCGAGCTCTTGCCCCAACCCGTACGCTGCACAACGAGCAGGCGCTTGCGATCGCGCACAAGCGTGACGATCGCCTCCAGTTGGCCATCACGGAATTCGGCGGCAGGTGTACCGACCGACTTCCGCAACAAGTGCAGTGCTTCCTCCTGAATGGTGGACATGTGAGCAAGATACCGGCCATCTTCGGTTTGTTGTGCCGATCTTGTCGCTCGAACCTTGTCTTATGACCTCCACCGCCATCGTCAACAAAGTCTGGAACTTCTGCCACACCCTGCGCGATGATGGCGTGGGCTACGGCGACTATCTGGAGCAGCTCACCTATTTGCTGTTCCTGAAGATGGCCGATGAGTACAGCAAGCCACCCTACAGGCGCGACACCAAGGTGCCCACCGGCTTCGACTGGACGAGCCTGCGCGGCAAGAGCGGCGCCGAGCTGGAGAGCCACTACGTGAAGCTGCTGGACGAACTGGGTAAGAAGACCGGCATGCTCGGCGACATCTTCGTGAAGGCCCAGAACAAGATCAGCGACCCGGCCAAACTACACAAGCTCATCAACCTCATCGACAGCGAGGATTGGGTGGTGCTCGGTGCCGATGTGAAGGGCGACATCTACGAGGGCCTGTTGCAGAAGAACGCCGAAGACACCAAGAGCGGCGCAGGGCAATACTTCACGCCGCGCGCGCTTATCCAGGCCATGGTGGAGTGTGTGCGTCCCCTACCGGAAAAGACCATCGCGGACCCGTCCTGCGGCACCGGCGGTTTCTTCCTCGCAGCCTACGACCACCTGACCAAGCAACACAAGCTGAACAAAGAGCAACTGAAGTTCCTGAAGTACGAGACCTTCCATGGCTGGGAGATCGTGACCAGCACGGCGCGTATGTGCCTGATGAACCTCTTCCTGCACAACGTGGGCGACATGGACCGCAAGGCGGACATCACCCGCGACGACAGCTTGCGCGCCGCACCCACGAAAAAGTTCGATTACGTGCTCGCCAACCCGCCCTTCGGTAAGAAGAGCAGCGTGACGGTGACCAACGACGAGGGCGAGGAGAAGCGCGAAGCCCTAACCTACAACCGTCAGGACTTCTGGGCCACCACGAGCAACAAGCAGCTCAACTTCGTGCAGCACATCTGCAGCATCCTCAAACCCGGCGGCACCGCCGCCGTGGTGCTGCCGGACAATGTGCTCTTCGAAGGCGGCGCCGGCGAGACCGTGCGCAAGCAGCTATTGAAGACAACAGAGCTGCACACCATCCTGCGCCTGCCCACAGGCCTCTTTTATGCGCAAGGTGTAAAGGCGAACGTGATCTTTTTCGAAAACAAGCCCGGCGCTAAGACGCCCTGGACCAAGGACGTGTGGATCTACGATTACCGCACCAACATCAAGCACACGCTGAAGACCGACCCGCTCCAGTTCGATGACCTGGCGGACTTCATCAAATGCTACAACCCCGCCGACCGTCACAAGCGCAAAGCGACATGGAGTGAGAAGTCACCCGAAGGGCGTTGGCGCAAGTACAGCTACGACGAGATCGTGGCCCGCGACAAAGCCAGTTTGGACATCTTCTGGCTCAAGGACGATAGCTTGGAGGATAGCGCGAACCTGCCGGAGCCGGGGGTGCTGGCTGCTTCCATTGTCGAGGACCTGGAGGCAGCGTTAGAGCAGTTCAAAATGATCGCTTCGGACTTGAATAAATAAGGATGAAGAAGCTGTCATTGGAGGCGATCAAGGGATTGCTGTTGCCCATGGAGGAAGAGATGTCGGAGGGTGAGGAGTTCATCCGGGATTTCTTCGAAGAGCATGACTTCAAATTCGTTCAGGAACAGGAGATCAAAGGCCTTCGGGGTGACACCAAATCTTATTGCCGTGCCGACTTCTACCTTCCTAAATATGGTCTGTATGTCGAGTTCCTTGGGAACTGGAACACGAGTGTGGAGTATCGCAATGGCTACAAGGAGAAGATGCGGACATATTACAGGAATGGTATCCCTTGCGTGTATCTCTTTCCAGAGAACCTCGGCACGTTGGAGCACAGCTTTCGCCGACGCTCCAAAGAAGTGCTCTTCAAATTCGGCATGCGCAAGGAACTGCTCTACTTCAACATGAAGTGGTACTGGAAGGAAGCACGCTGGTTCTTACTCGGTTTGTTGGTTCCTGTTTATATGGGTGTCAACTCCACCCATTTTGTGGACTGGCTGATAACCGCATTTTTTGGCGGTATGTTGGTGTTCTCACTTTACAGCAGTTGGCACCTTCATTCTAGGGTGGTGCGCTCAAGGAAACCTACCCATGTTGTGGACTCATCTGTTCCACTTCAAGCTGTACCGCGCTGAACAGTTCTTTCACCTCACTCTTCCCGCCCCCTGCTTCACCGCGCTGATGCCATTCTCGCGCGCTGCTTCTCCCGTTGGACTCGGGATGCGGAAGGTGTACACCTCATTCGTCCCCACCAATGCCCCCCGATTTGCGCAGGCCACACCCAGCAACCACCTTTGGCCGAAATAACCTCTCATGCGTTCAGCTCTCCTCCTCTCGCTTCTTTCTCCTGTTATCGCCGCAGCCCAGGGGCCGGTGATCGAACACGCCAACATCAACCTGATCGGTAGCACCTTCGCCGTGCATGTGGTCACCGATGCGGGCAGCGGCGACCTGACCACCGATGGGGAGGATGTGGTGTGGGACCTCAGCTCCGCCACCTTGCAGTTGAACGCGGGCAGCACCAGCTTCGTGGACCCGGCGGACGCGCCGCAGGGTACCAGCTACCCCACGAGCAACCTGGCCCAAAGCGTGACCATGCCCAGCGGCACCACGTATGCCTACTTCACCCTCGGCACCGCGCAGTTGGACCTGCTGGCCCAGGGTGTGGGTGGCGCCGATCCGGACGTGTTCACCGATCCCAAGACGCCGCTGGTGTTCCCGCTCGCTTACGGCGATGCCATCAACGACGACTACACCTTGGGCGGCACGGCCTACAGCCGCACGCGCACCTACACCGGCCATGGCACGCTGATCCTGCCCACGGGCACCTACACCGATGTGGTGAAGGTGGTGAGCAGCAGCGGGGTCATCGACCTGTACCGCAGCAACCCGGTGGAATTCCTCCTGCACATGGAGGATGACGGGGAGATGGTCGCCTTCAGCCGGATACAAGCCGCGGTGGAGGAACAGGGATCCGGTGCATCGCTTACCGCATGGCCCAACCCCACCACCGACCAGGTACGCATCGCGGGCCTTACCCGCACAGGCCGTTGGGAGTTGCTGGATGCACAGGGACGCGTGCAGCAGCAAGGCATACACCAGCCCGGCACCTTGCTGCTGGATCTTGCGCCGCTCGCCAGCGGATGGTACACGCTTGTTGCGCACGCGGGCGACCAGACGCTGCGTGTGAAGCTTGCGCGCCAGTAGGGCCGGAAGCGGCTATTGCGCACCGGCCGTGTGCGCATGATCGGTAACACCCAACGCTCACGGAGCCTCCTGCGTTCGGGTGGGTGCGCTCCCCTCCCCGCGCAGCAGCCTGCCCGCCAGCACCACGGTCCACACGAGGAACACGCCGATGTTGAGCCGTTCGTACAGGCCGATCCAAGGCGTGGGTGTATTGGTCTCCACGGCGGCGGCCTGGCTGCCGGTGAGGGCGCCGAAGGTGGCGAGCAGCGCGATGGTGACCACGGTGTAGAGGCGGAAGCCGGGGCCGATGGCGGCGGCGCCGAAGGCCATGGCGAGCAGCATCAGCAGCACGGTGAAGGCGGTGAAGGTGAGGTGCGCGGTATCCGTCCACGTGGCGCCACCGGCGGCGAGCACTTCGCGCAGGTGCATTGGGAACAGGGGCCAGAGCAGGCCGGAGATGCCGTAGGCCACCAGGAAACCACCGGCCACACGCAAGGGCGGGTTCTCCACCGCGGCATGGCGCACGCCCCAGCCGAAGGCGGCGGTGAGCAGCGTGTACACCGTGGCGAAGGGCACCCACAGCCAGCGGGTGGGCGCATCCACGGCGGAGAGCTCGCTCACCGTCTGCGACAGGGAGCTGTACCCCGGCCACTGCAATGCGACGAACACGTTGAGCGCGGCGTACAGCCCGGCGGAAACGATGCCGCACCACAGCAAGGTCCGGTGGTCGGCCGTGTGGACGTTGGTGCGTGGGAGCAGGATGGAAGGCATGCCCGAAGTTGCTGCGCGGTCCCGGTGTGCGAACTGCTGACCATCAGTTCCGGCACTGGTGGTGGTCATGGTCCCGCGTGTGGCGCGCGTTAGTTTCGGGGCATCAACATCCCCCCATGAAACACGTGAAGTTCCTCCCCCTCTTCGTACTCGCGCTGCCGTTGCTCACCTCCTGCGGCGTGAACCAGGCCTTCGTGCTCAACACCAACCAGAACGCCACGCAGGTGCAGCTGGGCCAGGCCAACTTCCGCAACGTGGGCAAGGTGATGGGTACCGATAGCGTGAGCTACGTGCTGCTCTTCGGTGGCATGAAGAAGAAGCAGATGTACCAGAAGGCCTACGCCAACATGTTGGACAAAGCGGAACTGGGCAGCGGCGCACGCGCCGTGGTGAACGTGGTGACGGAAGAGCACGTGGGCGGTGTGATCCCGCTGTTCTTCAAACGCACCGTTACGGTGAGCGGCCAGGTGGTGGAGTTCACGCGGTGAACGCCTCGGCTGAACGAAGCGGGCGATGGAATACGCTTCGCCCGTGCGCGCCTGCAGGAAGTGGAGGCCGCTGGGTAGCGCGGCGCTGTTGAAGTACAGCGGTGCGGTGGACTGCTGCTGCACCCATGCGTGGATGCACCATCGTCCACTACAGTTCCAGCATCACGATCAGCACATCGTCCAC
>DLGQ01000105.1:25386-37463 GCA_002482775.1 Flavobacteriales bacterium UBA7690
TTCCCCTTTCCACTGATCGAATTCGCGGCGCAGGAAGGCGACCCCTTCGGGCGCTGACAGGAGTGCGGTGCGCTTGATCCGGTAAACATTCCAGGCCCCGACCGCGGCTATTCCTGCGCCCCCAATGCTAGCTGGTAAACCGGCTCCGTCACCGCCCTTCCATCGTGGAAGAAGAACACCGCCCCATAGGCGTGTACCACTTTCCGCAGTTCGCTGCACCCATCGGCGGTGGCGATGCGGTCGGTACGGATCACGAAACGCGGGTGCGCTTCGATGTCGTGCGTACCGCAAGGGCGGCTGTCGGTAGCGGGAGGTTCGGGCGTGGCGTGCGTTGGTGTGGTGCGCAGGATGGCGGGTTGCGTGCGGGCCACGGGAGTGGCGGACTTGGCAACGACCGGCGCGGGCGGCGAGATGCTGACGGCCGGGGCCACTGCAACAGGTGCCACGTCCAAGGGCGCCGGTAGTGGTGCTTCTTCCACCACGTCCACGGGTTCTGCTGGTACAGGTGTGGGGGTTGGTTCCGGTGCTGCTGCGGGTGATGTGGCGGCGCTTGTGGAGGCTTGTGCAAGGAGCGAAGCGAAGGCCGCTGCGAGCGGGTCTGCACCGGCGCTGTTGCCGAGTGCGCTGGCGGGCATCCGCGCGTGCAGCCGGGGCAGGGGTCCAACGAGTTCGATGCGGGTATAGTCCGTGGTGTAGGTGAAGTCGGCCCGATCCTCTTCGAAGGTGACCAGGCCCACGGGTCCGGCGTATTGGAAGGGGGTGCCGTGCTGTTCCACGGCCAGTTCGATCAGCACGGGGAACTCGTACGCCTTGCGCCCGAACGCCGGGGGCACGGTGCAGTCGAACAAGACCTCCTTGGTGGGGCAGCCCGCATGCTCGGCGCGCAACAGGTAGGTGGAATGGAGGGGAAGTTCCAGATCGAACCGGCTGGAGCTGAGGTCCACTTGGAACGGGGCGCTGTACTCGGGCACCACGGTCAGTTTCACACCTTTCCAGGAACCGGCTTTCACCCGCACGATACCATCGATGTGGACCACATCGGCGCGCAGCATACCCGGCAGGCCGACGAGACCGGCGATAAGGAGCGCATGGAATGAACGCATGGGAATGGAACTATGTCCAGAGGGCCAAGCGCCGTGCCGGACCAACAAAAAGCCACGCTGGTGGCCGTTCGCGAACGCTTGTCCGGGAGACACTTCCACTGCTTTCGCCTGACGCTCCGGCGGTTCGCGCATTCTTCGACCAGCGCGTTCGGTAGCCCGACGGACGGGCGGTGTGGGCCACGAATGGGAAATTGTGGAGGCACCACCACACTATCCCGAGGAAATGGGCGCAGTGGATCACACACGTTGCCCACTTCCAGCCTAGGGAACCCTTTGGCACGGCATTGCCATGTACCCACACAGGAAACTTGAACACCCACAGCCATGCGTTCACACCTCCTCCCCGCACTCGCCATCGCCATCGCCCTTCCGCTGCACGCGTTAGCGACAACACCACCCGTAGACCGCTACACGCGCGTAGAAGGGTTGATGGCCGATATGGAACACGTAACACCCAACACGGCGGAGAGCGCCTACCTGCGCCTGGTGCTGGCGGGTGAAGATGGTACCTACCACGTCTGTATCGTCGCCAACGACCCCATGAAGGTGGTGCGGATGACGGGGCGGTACTTGGATAGTGCGCTTACCGTGGCACACGGCGAATTCAGCTACTTCCACGCGAACGGCCGCAAGGAATCGACCGGCGTATTCGTCAACGGCGTGAAGTCCGGCCAATGGGTGCGCTGGAATGCCTCCGGAGAACCGCTGGCCACCAAGGAGTACATCGGACTGGTCGGCGATGCCCTGAACGACCACCTGGGCCTGAGCACCACGGCACCTACGCTGAACCCGAAAAGGGATCGGGAGGTGATCGTGATGTCGTTCTGAGGGTGGGCGTGACAGTGGGTCCGTTGTAACCCCGCACAGTGTTACCCGATAGCCCGTTCGGCCGATGGTGGCGCGTGCAAGTCCGTTCAGGAGCATCCCCCAGCGTCCACTACAGGTCCAACATCACGATCAGCACATCGTCCACTTGCTCTTCTTCCCCTTTCCACTGATCGAATTCGCGGCGCAGGAAGGCGACCCCTTCGGGCGCTGACAGGAGTGCGGTGCGCTTGATCAACGAGCGGAACTGATCGGCCTTCATCTTCTTCCCCAGCTGCCCGCCGAATTGGGACTGGTACCCGTCCGTTGAAAGCACCAACCGATCACCGGGTCGCAATTGGTAACGGACCTGCTTGAACACTTTCTCCTCCGGCTCCATACATCCACCGAGCGCGTGCCGCGAACATTCCAGGCGGATCAGTTCCCCATCGCGCAGGATCAAGCACCGCATCAACGCTCCGGCGAAGGTCAGTTCCAGGTTGTTCCTGTCCAGCATCAGCAAACCGATATCCATACCGTCGTGCACCGGGTTCTCGGCTCGGTGCTGATCGAACAGTCCACTGAGAGCGCGGTCCACTTCGGTGAGGATCCGCTGCGGCGAGAGCAGGCGGCGGTCCAACACCATCTGGTTCAGCAGGCTGTTGCCCAACATGGACATCATGGCACCGGGAACGCCATGCCCTGTACAATCCGCGACGGCCAGAAACACGTGTTCGGTGGTCTCGTGATGCCAAATGAAATCGCCGCTCACCACATCCTTGGGCCGCGATAGGCAGGCTATGCTGGAGAAGACGTCGATGGTCCGTGGTGTAGCCCGCGCGTGAACGCCTGTGCGGGGGAAGGCTAGCACTGGACGGGCATCTCATCCAATACTGGAAGTGGGTATTGCATCGCGGGCCTCAACCCTGTATGTTCGCGTGGCGTAAGCCCGTGTTGCCCACGGCTTTCGTTCGGTTCCTCTCTCCCATCAGCCACCACCACCACCGATGGTCTCGTACCCTTTTCGCAACGGGCTTGGCGGCATGCACGCAAGCCCATGCTGCATGTATTAGCGCGTTCCAGTGCACAGCGTAGCGGTGCACCTTCCGGCTGCCCCGTGGCGATCACCTGTTTGGCAGGCTGGCCGGTGCGAACCCGTAGTTCTACCGGTGCGCCAACGCTGCCGCTGCCGCGAACCTGCGCCTTGAGCCATGCAGGTGACATGTACCGGACCATGGTGCATCCCTTGCGCACCGCCAGCCGCACCCCACCGCACACATTGCCCGATGCCGCCACCTGAGCGGCCCAACGAACACTACCAACCCAACCCCTCACTCTCCCGCATCATGTTCCCGACCTCCACCCACCGACGCCTCAGCGCACTGCTGTTCGCGTTCATCGCACTGGTCGTGCACGTCCGTGCCCAGACCAATTGCGCCTTCACCTCTATACTGGCGCAGGGGTACACCGTCTCCATCCAGTCCGTGGTGGAGAACCCGAACGGCACGCACACCATCGTGTTACAGGTGGTGAACAACGGCTGCTCGGGCTGCAAGAAGCTGAACAGCTTCACCGTGCAGGCGGCACCGGGCACCTACAGTAACGTGAGTGTGCAACTGATCTCGGGCGCCTTCACGTACGCCAACCTCAGCATGGGGCCCAACCTGTCGGGCACAACGCTCACGGGGTTCCGCATCAACAACTCCAACGGTATGGGCAATGGGCAGGCGGCGGCCTTCTCCATCACCTACACCTTGTCCGGTCCGTTGCAGGCCCAGCGCACGGAGATCAAGGCCGGTACGCAGAACACCATCCTCGCGAGCAACTTCACGGCCGCGAACTTCCAAGCAGTGAAGGATTGCCTGGCACCGGCACCCGCGGTCATCTTCCCTTACTTCAACCCCACGGTGAACAAGTCGTACGACATCATCGGCGTGGAGCTCACCTCACTCTACACCATCTACCAGAGCACAGGCACTTACATCTCCGACGACATCTTCCAGATCCTGGGCAACAGTGTGCGGATCGCTATCCGCACCAAGCCTGGGCAGCACGAGGCAGCGGTGAGCCTGCTGGCCACATCCACCTACGGCCTGGTACAGGAACTGAACGACCCGGCCAATAACCAGGTGAACGGCACCTACCCCATCAACAAGCTACTGCTGCTGAACCAGCTGCCCACCCTGCTCGTGAGCGCGCGCCCCATTTATGCGGCGCTGAGCAACGCTGGCCTCATCACCAGCCAGGGGGATACGGCCCTGCGTTCGTTCCGCGCACGCCAGGTATTCGGTGTGGACGGCACGGGCATCAAGGTGGGCGTGATCAGCGACAGCTACAACACCAAGCTGGGCGACCAGGCCGCGGACGATGTGTTGCGTGGCGACCTACCGGGCCTCGCCAACGCGGCGCACCCTGATCCGGTACAAGTGATACAGGAATTCCCTTTCGGCACGCGCACCGATGAGGGCCGCGCCATGCTGCAGATCATACACGATGTGGCCCCCGGCGCCGAGCTGGCCTTCCACACGGGCTTCACCGGCGCACTGGACATGGCAGCGGGCATCCGCGCGCTAGAGCAGGCCGGCTGTGATGTGATCGTGGACGACGTGTCGTACATCTCCGAGCCGTGCTTCCGCGATGGCGTTATCGCCCAGGCGGTGGATGCCGTGAAAGCCCTGGGTGTGACCTATTTCTCGGCCGCAGGCAACTTCGGCACCAAGTCCTGGCAGGGCACCTTCGCTCCCGTGGCGGCGCCCGCAGGGCTGGTGGGCCAAGCTCACAACTTCCGCAGTGGCTTCGGCACGGGAACGGACATCCTCCAAGGCATCACGCTCTACGAAGGCGAATACACCCTGGTGATGCAGTGGGACGATGGCACCCCCGGCACCACCACCAGCTCGGACTTCGACATCTACCTGGCCAACACCAACGGTAGCACGCTCTTCGGCTTCAACCGCATGAACGTGGGCGGCGACCCACTGGAGGTGCTGCCCTTCGTGGTAACGGCGGATTCCGTGCAGTCCAACATCGTGATCGTGCGCGAGAGCGGCACGGCGGCCGCCACGCTGAAGTACATCGTGTACCGCGGTACGGTGAAGATCAACGAGTACGGCGGGCTCACCAGCAGCACCATCACCGGCCAGGCCAACGCGGCCGGTGCCATCGCGGTGGGCGCGGTGCTCTACACCAACACACCGGAATACGGCGGCGTACCCGGTGCGGCCTCCTTCTCCTCACGCGGCGGTACGCTGGTGAACGGCGTGGACCGCAACAAACCCGACCTGTGCGCACCCAACGGCGTGAACACTTCGGTGGACCTGGGCGGGGTGAACTACGATGGCGATGCCTTCCCCAACTTCTTCGGCACCAGCGCCGCTGCACCGCACGCCGCCGGTGTGGCCGCCCTGATCCAGCATGGGCGCAACAAATACTACGGCACCACGCTCTCGCCGGACCTGCTGAAAGGCCTGTTGCAGAACACGGCCACGGACATGGGCACGCCAGGTTACGATGTGGCTTCGGGCGCGGGCCTTATCCTGGCCGATTCGGCCTTGATGGGTATGGCCAGTCCCACACCGTACATCCACGGTATCTCATACGACACCACGCTGACGCCCGGGGTGGACACCCTGCTGCTTACCGTGTATGGCGAATACCTCAACGACCAGTCCACCGTGTGGTTGGATGGCGCACCGCTCACCAGCGGCGTGGTCATCCAGGGAGACACCGCCATCATCACCCTGGTGCAACCCTTCACCGGGCTCTATCCGCAGATCCAGGTGTACAACCCGCCCATGGCCGGCACCAACGGCAACGATGGCGGCCTCAGCAACCCGCTCTACTTCACCACCAAGGAGACCGTGCTGGTGCGCGTGGGCGATGCCACCAAGAAGTACGGTGAAATGCTGCCCGTGTTCACGGCCCAGTACTCGGTGGAAAGCGTGAATGGCAGCACACCGCTGGCATCTGCCGGCCTCACCCAGGCAGAGGTGGACCGCATCCTCGGCTTGGACCTCACCACCATCGCCACACCGCTGAGCAACGTGGGCCTCTGGGCCATCACCACCGATGCCAGCGACCCCTTGAGCCCGAACAGCACTGTGGCGGCCACAAGTACCTTGGACATCTCCTTGCTGGAGCGCTACAACTTCTTGGTGGATGATGGCCTGCTCACCATCGACCCTGTGGGCCTGCACATCACTCCGCGCGACACCACCGTGGTGTACAACGTGCCGCTCACCTACCTGGGCCTCAACTATGCGCTTAGCAATGGCGCCACCATCACCTCCACGGACCGCACCACCATCACCACCGGTGTGAAAAGCGCCCACGGCACCGCCCTGGTGAACGGCCAGGTGGGCCTCGTGCGCGGCACAGCGCTGGTGAACGGCGCCGGTGAACTGCTGCTGACCGAAGCGGTGTTGAACAACTACAGCGCCACCACCACACAGCGCGTGAGCACCACGCGCGGCACGGCCTTGGTGAACGGCGAGCTCATCGACCCGGCTGAACTGTACCAGGCCACGGCCTTCGCCAATGCGGTATCGCGTCTGGTGCGCGGCACGGCCCTGGTGAACGGCTATCCCCTGGTGCGCGGAACCGCCTTGGTGAACACCATCGACGAGCAGGGCAACATCACCAGCACCAGTGCCTTGGTGAACGCCAACAGCCTGGTGAACACCACGGGCGGCGTCAACTCCACCACCATCACCCTCAACAGCAACACGCAAACGCTCGCCATCCTGGGTGATGAGGACATCGCCATCCTCACCGGGGCGGCCACCGGGCAAGTGGAGATGCGCTCCGTGAACCTGGTAACGGGCAACACCGTAGGCACGCACCTGATCATGCCCGGCACCTACCTCTCAAACAACTTCAACGTCACCTACGGCCTGGGCCACATCACCGTAACGCCAGCCCCGGCGCAGTTCACCATCCAGACCAACACCTTGCAGCAGACCTACGATGGTACGCCGCGTGCGGTGGGCGTGACGGTGGTCCCCGCCGATGTGCCTTATACCGTGACCTATAATGGCAGCACCACGCCGCCGGTGAACGCGGGTAGCTACGCGGTGGTGGTAACGGTGAACGACCCCAACTACGTGGGCAGCACGTCCGCCACACTGGTGGTGCAGAAGGCGAACCCGCAGCTATCGCTCGCCGGGTTGGCACAGACATACAGCGGCACCGCTCGCACGGTGACCGCCACCACCGTGCCCGCAGGTCTGGCCATCACCATCACCTACAACGGCAGCGCCACGGCGCCGGTGAACGCGGGAACCTATACCGTGGTGGCCACGGTGAACACCTCCAACTACGCGGGCACGCTCAGTAGCACACTGGTGGTGCAGAAGGCTCCGGCAACGGCCACCACGGGTGTGTACGTGATCAACAAGGGTGCTCCGCTGCCCGGCTTCACGGCCACCTACAGCGGTTTCCTCAATGGGCAAACGGCTTCGGTGGTGACAGCTGTGTCGTTCTCCATCAGCCCCAACTACACGGGCCAGGCAGGTGTGTACCAGATCATAGTGAACGCAACGGCCGCCAACTACACCTTCACCTCGGTGAACGGCACGTTGTACGTGAACCCCTCGGGACCGGGCACCAAGCAGGTGAAGCCAACCTTCATCTGCTACCAGGTGCAGAACCCACCGGTGAACGGCTATACGCACGTGGGGTATTTCAACTACGACAACCCGAACTC
Organism: Flavobacteriales bacterium UBA7690; assembly: GCA_002482775.1. Taxonomy (GTDB): domain Bacteria; phylum Bacteroidota; class Bacteroidia; order Flavobacteriales_F; family PHOS-HE28; genus PHOS-HE28. The sequence continues at coordinate 32,998 of DLGQ01000105.1, forward strand.
CGCACCGGTCTACATCCCGGTGGGGCCGAAAAACGCGTTCTCGGGTTCGGCGCGCGATGCCTCGTTGCAACCCACGCTGTTCCTGCCCGGTATCAGTGCTCCCATCGCGGTGCCGTACATGGGCGGTGCCATCACCTGGCAGATCACCAGCAACAAGAACAACGGCACCACCGGCTCCATACCGGCGAACAACTCCAACGTGGTGTGTACCAGCCCGGGGGTGAAGAGCCGTCCGGTGATCGAGGAACCCGCCCTGCCCACCAACGATGTGCGCATATACCCCAACCCCTCATCAGGCAAGGTGTTCGTGGACTTCGCACAGCACGGTGGCGCCGGTGCATTGGTGGAAGTCTACAACGCATTGGGTGCCCGCTGCCCGGTGCATGCAGCACCCAGCTCCGGTGAGCGCCTGGTTCTGGACCTCTCCGCACAGGGCACAGGACTGTTCATCATCCGCATTACGCACGAGAGCGGAACGGAGACACGCCAGGTCATCATCGAATGATGGAACCACTGGAAGGGCCGCTCACCAACGTTCGGTGAGCGGCCCTTTCGCATGTGCGGCCTATCTTGGCCCGTATGCGCATTCTCCCATGCGTGCTCTTCCTGTTCGTTGGTCTGCTCTCCGCTCGCGGCCAGGGCGGGGCCATCGATAGTTTGAACGCGGTACTACGGTCCACCATCGCCGATTCCACACGGGTGTCCACGCTGGTGGAACTGAGCAGCCAGCTCTCACGCACCTCGCCCAAAGGCGCCCTGCGCTTCGCCGTGGACGCCAAAGAACTGTCCGAACGCATCGGCTACACGAGCGGTCTGGCGCGCGCCTACAAGGCCATCGGCATGTGCTACTACTTCCAGAACAACTGGGTGGATGCCCTGCTCCACTGGAGGCTCGCACTGGAGACCTTCAAATCCATCAACGACCTCAATGGCGAGTCCAACATGTTGAACAACCTGGGCGCGGTGTACTTCAACGAAGGCGATGACAAGGCCGCGCTGGACTACTACCTGGAATCGCTGCGTGTGGCCGAAGCCAGCAAGGACTCGCTGCGCACGGTGACGGCGTTGGTGAACATCGGCACCGTGTACCTGAACAAGGATGCCAGCACGCGCCTCGCCTTCAAGTACTACAAACGCGCCCTTCCGCTGAGCAAGGCCGTGGGCAACTACGACGCGTACGGCACCTGTGCGGTCAACCTCGGCGAGCTCTTCCTGCGCGCCGAGAGCAAGACCGATTCAGCGGGCTACTACAACCCCGACTCAGCCCTCTTCTATTTCGAGGCGGCGCTGGAAGCGGCCCGCAGTTCCGCCACGGGCAACGTGCCGTTCGCGCTCAAGAGCATCGGCCGCGTGTACACCATCCGCAAGGACTTCAACCGCGCCATCCAGTACCAGACCGAAGCGTACCGCATCGCCCTGGCCAACGATGCGCCGCTGGAGATGGCGCAGTCGCTGCTGAGCCTGGCGGACACGTACGAGAGCAAGGGCGAGATCGACCAGGCCATCGCCAAGTACGAAGAGGCGAAGGCCATTGCGGTGGAGATCGGCGCGCAGTACGAGATGAAATCCGCGTTCGATGGGCTGGCACTGAGCTATTCGCGCACCGCCGACTACAAGCAGGCGTACACCTACCTGAACCTATCTTCGGACATCAAGGACACCCTTTACAACGCCGAGATGGACAAGAAGCTGCAGGCGCAGACCTTGAGCTACGAGATCGAGAAGAAGGAAGGGCAGATCTCCCTGCTGGAAAAAGACCAGGAATTGCGCGATGTGGAACTGAAGCGGCAGAAGGCCATCCGCAACGCCACCATCGCCCTGGGCGTACTCTTCCTTGTGATGGCCGGCGGCATGTACAACCGCTACCGCTACACCAAGCGCACCAACAAGATCATCTCGCAAGAGAAGGAGCGCAGCGAGCAGCTGTTGTTGAACATCCTGCCCAAGGAAGTTGCCGAGGAATTGAAGGCCAAGGGAGAAGCCGAGGCGAAGCTAATCGATCATGTCACCGTGCTGTTCACCGACTTCAAGGGTTTCACGGCCATGAGCGAGCTGGTGAGCCCGCAGCAATTGGTGCGCGACCTGCACGAATGCTTCAGCTATTTCGACAAGATCTGCGGGCAGTACGGGCTGGAGAAGATCAAGACCATCGGCGATGCGTACATGGCGGTGGGCGGCCTGCCGGTGGAGAACGCCACCCATGCCAGCGATGCCATCAAAGTTGCACTGGCCATGCGCGACTTCATCGCCGAAGGCAAGGCGCGCAAGATCGCCGCAGGACTTCCCTACTTCGAGATCCGCATCGGCATCCACACCGGCCCTGTCGTCGCCGGTATCGTTGGCGTGAAGAAGTTCCAGTACGACATCTGGGGCGATACGGTGAACACGGCGAGCCGCATGGAATCATCCGGCGCGGTGGCGCATGTGAACATCAGCGAGGCAACCTACGCACTGGTGGCCGCGGACCCCACGCTCGCATTCACACCACGCGGCAAGGTGCAGGCGAAGGGCAAGGGCGAGATGGCCATGTACTTCGTTCGCCGGTGCAACGAAGAAGAAGCGTAGCCTGCCGAGGCGATCACCCCTGCACGGCCGGATCTTCGGGTCCGGGTCTGCTGCTGATCCGGTCGGGCCACGAGGTCGTTGAAGAAGAGACCGAAGTGGTCCATGCAACGGCTCATGCCGGTGTTGGTCTGGAGGTCTTTTCTTCCGCCCGAAGCACCACGCCCCCAACGGGGGGCATGCGATCCGCTCCCGAACAGGAACGTCCGCCCCCTATTCGGCCAGGAACAGGTGTGCAGGTGCAGCGGGCCATTGCAGGTTCAACTGCGTGCCGTTCACCACCAGCTGTGCCTGGCCCACGGTGGGTGCGGCAGGTAGGCCGGTGGTGGTGGCACGCGGCGTGAAGCGGTACAGCGTGTTGGCCTCCGGAAAACCGAAGAGCGCATCGAAGTCGTAGGTGGCGGCGCTGTCCACTGCGATGGCATCGGGCGCGCCTTCCACCCAGATCTTCTCGTAGCAGCCGGAGAAGTCCACCGGCGAATAGAAGATGCCGCAGTTGGGTCCGCTGATGTTGTTGAAGACGGCCGTGCCGCCGCTGTTGGGGCCGATGTGGATGCTGATGGCACCGGTGGCCTGTTCCACCCGCACCTGCCCGCTGGCGAAGTTGATCTCCGCTCCGTTGCTCAACTGCCAGCGGTGCCACTCCACGGTGAAGGTGCGCGCGCCGGGGGATCCGGCAACGGTGTACCGCACTTCGCTGTTCTGGTCGTGCGGCTCCAGGGTGGTGAAGAGCCCGTCCACGATGATCAACGAGCTGTCGTTGTCCACCCGCACGAAGCCGAAGTCGCCGATGTGGATCGGATGGTCGTCGCCCACCGGGAACGGCACACCGAAGAAGTGGAACAGTTTACCATCCAGTTCGTTGATGCGATCGAAGCCCTCCAGATCGAAGTTGCACGCCGTGAAGTCGGCCAGTGGTTCGTATGCGGCGGTGGTGGCTTGGAAGGTGTAGCTCACTTGGGCGTGCAGCAGGTTCGGTGTTCCGCTGTGCAGTACGGCTAGCGCGGCGGCGCAACAGGCGGTGTAGGGTGTATGCATGGCAAGGGCCTTGGGGTTGAGGGCGAGGGGTCGCTCGAAGTTGCACGCGCCGTGCACACGCTTCGTCACTGCAGGTGGATAACGGTTGGGAAAGGGACGTTCCACATACGGTGCACGAGGTACAACGGCGCGGCTTCCCTGCGAACGAACCCGGTGTTGGTGACCAACAAAAAAGCGGCGCCTCGCGGCGCCGAAGCATCACCCTACCGTTGCCAACTGCGCTACGATACGGGCCAGCGTTCCCTTGCGCCATTCCTGGTCCACTAGACCATCGTTGAATCGCTCGCCGCGCACCAGTGCGGTAAGTGCTTGGCAACATTGGAAGCGATCGAAGGCATCGATGAGGTGTGGCCTTTCGTGGAAGGGTCGCTCCTTCGCGAATGCGATCCAGTCGACCTTCAACACCAGGTCCAACGCGTAGCACAGGTCGATGAGCTCCTGCACGGGTGTGCTATGCACCGGTGCGTACGTATAGGTACCATCGGCTTCCTTCGTTAACGGGTCCATGGCGGCTGGCAAGGGCGCACGCAACGTGGGCAGTAGCGCCAGCAACGGCTGGAAGTGCATCACGGGTAATGCCTCGATGCGGGTACGTTCCTCGGCTTCGCGCGTTCCGTCCATGGATCGGAGGTCGTGGTTCGCGCTGGACGTTGCGGGCCCGTTGCACGATGGAGGCGACCCCTGCCCTACCCACCCCCAACAAAAAAGCGGCGCCTCGCGGCGCCGCTTCTGTAAGCATTGATCACGTTCACCGCTGCAACACCAACCGCTCGGTCTTGCGTTGCTCGCCTGCCACGACCTGCACCAGGTAGATCCCGGCGGCCAGTTCGTCCAGTTGGAAGCGACCGTTGAGCGTACCGGCTTGT
>DLGQ01000105.1:37495-45000 GCA_002482775.1 Flavobacteriales bacterium UBA7690
GTGGTGCGCATGAGCACGGTCTTGCCGGTCAGGTCCACGAAGGTGATGTTCGCCGTCTCCACGTCCGGTGCGATGCCCGTGAGGCTGATGCGGAGATCGTCGCCCCGGTTCGGGTTCGGGTAAAGCACCAGGCTTGGTTCGTTCTGGCCACCTTCAGCAACCACGTTGCTTGTTGCACCTTGAGCCGCGCTCGGGCAATACGTGCTGGTGGTGATGCTCACGTTGCACACCTTGCCCCACGCCGTAGGCGTTTGGCTGCATGTGGCTTCGCCGCCTGCGATGCACCACGTAGCGCCACCATCCTTGCTCACACGCACATCCACTTGGTACTGCGTGTTGCACTTCAGCTTGTCGCCGCTGGTCCAGTTGAGGTAGAGCGTTGGGCTGGTCTGCGGTGGGCGCACGATGCAGCTACCGGCGTTGGGGTATTCGCCCGGCAGGCGGAAACGGAACTGGTAACGCACGCTGGTGCTGGCCACCGTCGGCGTGATCTGCGGTGCCGCTGCCACCAGCTTGTTCGTTGCGTTGTTGGCACCACCGAAGGTGCGCGCGATGCCGCAGCTGAAGTCGGAGCTCAGCGGGTTGTCTTGCAACTTCACCAATGGGCACGCCGCACGCGTCGCATCGATCTTGAACAGGCACGCTGGACCGAAGGGCAGGTTGTTGCCCGCTACTCGGCCGCGGATGCGCACGTTGAGCAACACGTTCGCAGGCAGGTGCGGCGTGGCTACCGTGTTGGACCATCCGTTGAGGCGGAAGTGGTTCGCACGCAGCGCACCGGTGCCTGTACCATCCGTGGTAGCATGGCTGCGGAACCTGCGGAAACTGTACGCGCCGTTCGGGTCGAAGAACCAGAACTCGTAGCCGCTGTTGGCATTGCTCACGTTGTACTGACCGCTCACCGTCGCATTCTCCGTGGCCACGATGAACTGGTTCGGCACCCAATCCAGCTTGTCGCAACTGGTGAAGATCGGACGGTCGTTGCCGAGCGGTACGCAGAACGCACCGTTGTCGTACGTGGTAGGCAAGCTGCTTTCGTTACCGTTGCTGAAGTTGCCGAAGTTGTCGATGATGCGGCGCCCGTTCATGCCGCTCTCGCGCAGTTGGTAACCACCGTTCACGAAGCCATCTCCCCCGCTATCGCTCACACGCAGGCGGTAGCAGCCTTGTGGCAAGCAGCAGTTCTCGGTGATGGGGGTGGTGACGCCGTTGGGGAAGCCGCTTCCTTGGCACACCACATCCGCTTCGTTCACGGAGATGATCTGCCATGACACCTGGCTGCTGTTCGCATCGGTGCGCAGTTCCAAGGTGACGTTCTCGCTGCACGCTACCGGCACGCACTGGCAACCCACGCTGATGTTGCCGGGCTGGAAACCGGGTGCGGGTGAAGCATCGCACGCATCGCCGGGCAGGCCGAAGAACGTGGGGCACGGGTCCACATCGGCACAGAAGCCGTCGGCATCCACATCGTTGTCGGCATCGTTGGGACATACGTCGCACACGTCACCTTCACCATCGTCGTCGGCATCTTCTTGTCCGGCGTTGGGCAGTGCAGCGCAGTTGTCGATGCAGTCGGCGAGCCCATCATTGTCCGTGTCCACATCGGCCACGCCACATCCGCAGGCACCCGGCTCCGTCTTGTTCGGATCGGTGGGGCAACCGTCGAGCTGGTCGCATACACCATCATTGTCACCGTCCGCTGCCAGGTCCACTTGGGTACTGCTTTCATCCGTGCTGCAGCCGTTGCTCACGGTAACGGAATACGCTCCGCTCTGTGGGCCTACCACGCTCACGGAAGCGCTGCTGGCATCGGGCAGGAAGGTTCCCGCACCTTGCCACGTGTAGGTGTACACACCTTCACCGGAAGCCACGGTGACAGCGAGTTCCAAGGTATCGGTGGAACACACGGGACTGGTGCTCACGAGGTCGTCGATCTGCACGGCGTCGCACGCGGTGGTCACTTCTTCCACGCTCGAATTCGCACTGGTGCAGCTGCCGATGATGGCGCGCACACGGTAGTAGTAGGTCTCGCCCAGGACCAGACCGGCGACATCAACACTCGTGGTGTTCGCCAGCAGGTTCTCGTAGCCCGCCACGAATGATGGCGTGGCCGCAGGCACATCGCTCGTATGGTTGCCCAAGGTGCTGGTGGTGTTCACCGGATAGCTATCCCACTCGCTCGCGACGTAGCTGGTGGAGCCTTGCACGATGTTCGCCTTGCGCACCAGGTTCACATCCTGGCCGAAGACGACCGCCGTTCCCGTGGTGGTACCGACCAGATCGATGTTGACGCCAGCCTTTGCGAGAGCGACCGCATCATCGCCGTTGAAGTTGATCACCGTGTTGTTGGTGGTGGCATCACCCGGCCAGGCCGCGCTGCCGTGTTTGTACATGGCGGTGGCGCCGGAAGCGAGCGTACCGTTCAGCACCAGCTGTTGCGAGAAGGATGTTGCTCCGTTGGAGTAGAGGCGCAGGCTGTAGTTGGCGAGGTTCACCGGAACGCCCGTGCCGTTGTAGATCTCGATGTACTTGTTGAACGAGGTGCCCTCGGCGTATTCGGAGATGAAAAGATCGGTGGCGAGTTCTTCCACGGCGAAGTTCGGTTCGGTGCTCACATCGATCCGGTATCCCGAAGCGCCGGGCACGTCTTCCCAGTTCGCGGTGAAGCCCGTGCTGAAGATGCCCGATGCCGCAGCCACGTTCGGCGCAGGAGGCGACAAGGTGGTGAAGGAGGCTTGTGATCCGTAGTGCGTTCCACCGGTGTTGGTGGCGAAGGCGCGGAAATAATACGTGGCACAGGGCGCGAGCAGTTCCGCATCCACCGTCCACAGATCGCCAACGGATGCCGCGTTGATCGACGTACCGCTTCCGGGAGCGAACCCATCCACCGTACTGTATTCGATGCCGACCACCGAGGGATCCGTGCAACCCGCACTGGCCAGCGTGCCGGTGAGCTGCGCGCTGTTCAAGCCGATGTTGCTGGCCGCACCGGTAACGGCGACAGGTGGGGTATCCACCCCGGTACCGCTCACGGCTACGGAGGTGTTGGCACCGCCGCCTGCCACTGGAATGTCACCGGCGTAGGCCACCGCGGTCGTGGGCAGGAAACGCACCGAGACCTCGAAGGAGATGGTACCGTCATGCGTCAACGTCAATGTGGGCACATAGTCGAATGCGTTGGCATCGTAGAACGCGAAACCATCCAACGGACCCACCACGATGTCGCCTGCGGTGAGGTCACTGCCCGTGAGCACGAAGGATCCCACCGGAGGGAAGATGGTGTTGATGCACACCTCGCCGAACGCATCCACAGCCGTGGCAGCCAACAACGGCGAACCGGAACTGACGAAGTCGAACGGACCGCTCACGAACGAGAAGCTGTTCTTGTTGCCCCCGTTGAGCGTTGCGCCTGCGGTAGCGAAGGTGAAGGTCAACGCCGGTGTGGAAGGGGTGACACCGCTGGCCACATCGGCCACGACGAAATAGTTCTTCGCGGTGGCGCTCAGCGTTTGTGCAAGGCCGGTGAGTTGTATCGTTCCTGCGTTCTGCGTGAAGGTGCCGATGATGGTGTTGTCGCCCGTGGTGTTGGGATCGGCATCCGTGGAACCGATCAAGCGTACCGTGGAGAGCACGCCGTTGGTGTTGGTGCTGGTGGAGATGGAAAGGGCGTTGAGCACCTGTGTGGCCGGGTTGGTGGCGACCGATGCATTGGTGGAAGCGGAGAAACCGAGCAGCACATGATCCGTGCTGTTCGCGGAGAGCGGCGGAACGGCGATGCCCGTGGTGAGCTGCGTGAAGGTGGCGAGCGGTACGGGCAAGGGCGGAGGTGGCATGGTGATGCTCACGTTGTCGATGCCGNNTGGCCGTTGGTGCTTCCACCGTTGCCGGTCAAGGCCCAGCGCAGGTAGTAGCTGCCGCCGTTGGCGATGGAGAGGCCGGTGAGCGAGACGCTCTTCGACGTTGTGGTGGGCGGGTTGAAGATCACGGTGTTGTTCGCATCCGCAGCGAAGGCTTGATCACCGGCCGCGGCCGCCGTGCTGGCGGTGGAGGTGCTTCCATGGAAGAAGTTCCAGTTCCATGCACGCGAGCCGGAGCGGTACTTCTCGTAGTCGAAAGCGACGGTGAGCGCGGTGATGGTGGCGCCCGTGTTGTTATCTATCCGCAGGATGATGGAACGTGGCGAGGTGTACGAACCGCTGTTGAGGAAACCGATGGCGCGCTCCGTGCTGGACGCGGTGACACCGTTGGCGAAGTTGTACGCACCACCGCTGTTGGATCCCGTGAGCACCCCGGTGCCCGTGGTACCAGCGGCTTGCGTGGTGGCCGTGGTGCCCGCACCCCATTCGGTGCCGATTCGGAAACCGGCGGGTAGCGCGGCCGTTCCGCTGCTGCCCAGGGCGTTGAAGTTCTGGGTATAGCTGGATCCCGTAAGCAGCGCTTGCGCTGTCGTGATCGTCGTGAGCAGCAAAAGCGTCGCTGCGAAAAGACATCGGAGAGTGATGCCGTAGGGTGAGTTTCTCATCGTTCGTTCCGTTAGGTCGAGGGCTTCAATTGGGAGCCGCAAGGTTTCCGTGCCCACGTTAACTGGGATCGGCTTGGGATCTACGATTGGGTCAATTCCGTGGTTCATTCCCGGGCGTATCGCACACTGCGGTAACACGCGTGGATTCACAACACACATGCTGTTCAGCACATGCGCACACGAAGACTTCTCAGGATGAGAGAGACTAAAGCACCACGCGCAGCCGCTCAGCGCGCACGCCATCGGCCACTTCCAGGATGTGTACACCCGTGCCGTTCACGACACGGATCCCGAAGGTGTTGCTACTGACCTGCCCTGCTGCGACCAACCGGCCTGCAGGGTCGAACAAACGATACGAGGCGCCGACCGGGAACGATGTGCTCACCTGCAACGCATCACCCGTGGCCCATGCGCGGGTCTCCGCATCGCGTTCGAACGTCACGGCAACGACATCGGAAACGGTGGATGTGCCGTCCACATCGGTCTGCCGCAACCGGTAGTAGGAAACACCCGGCAGTGGTTCCGGATCGAAGAACGAATACGCCGTGGTGCTCCAGGTATCGCCGGCCGCATCCACATTACCCACAGGTTCGAAGTGGATCCCATCCGCACTGCGTTCCACGGTGAAGAAGTCGTTGTTCCATTCCGTCGCCGTGATCCAATCGCATTGCACACCGGACCCTTGCGCGTTGGCACCGAAGTACAACAGCTCGATGGGCAGCGGGTTGGCGCTGGAGACCGAACCCAAGGTGAACGCACCCAACTGGTTCTGCACTTCGCCGCTCGGCACCCAACCGCCCCACGGTGTGGTGGTCACACCATCGTTGCCACGATCGCGCCACAGCGGCACCATCGCACTCGCATCCCACCACGCCACGCGCAGGTCATCGGGGTCGGTGACACCACAACTATGCACGTTGTGCCAACTGGGGATCACACGCGCGTTAGGCACCCCGCTGCTGGCCACCACCGTCCAGTGCTCACAATCGCTCACGTGCAACAGGAAGGCATCGGTGTTGGGGCCGTACGCGGTGTTCGCGCTCACACGGCGGTAGCGCACGGTGAACGCATCGGTGGCGGTACCGGAGATATCCGAGAGCTGCACCGGGCGATAGAGCCCCGCCTCACCCACGGGGTAGATGAAGGCGGTATTGCCGAAACGCTGCATGGGACCGTCCACATGGCTGCCATCGCTGGCGCCGGTGGTGGTGGCCGTGTTCTCCAAGGACAAGAGCGCAGCGGTGTTGGACAGGATCCTTCCGCCCGGAGCGGCGTATGCGAAAGCGATGGTACCGCGCACACTGATCGAACGGTTCAGCAACAGGTCGCCTGCGGTCTTCGCCATGCGGATGGATCCGAAACGCTCTTGGAACCCGGTGGTGTTGATGGCGCGTGTGAGCGTTCCGGAGAACCACACCAACGAGGACTGCTCGCTGAAGGCCGCTTCGCCATCGTTGTTCGTGTAGTTCCCTTGCAACTGCATAAGCCCGCCCGTGGCTCCTGCGGAGAGATCCAAATGCCCACCTGCACTGATCAGGAGATCACCCCGGACCAACATGGAATTGGTGCCAGCTTCGTTGCGGAAAAACGCCGTGGCATTGCCTGCCGCGCTGCCGGTGAGCGTGAGGTTGCCACACGAGAACGTGCCGGTGGTGGCAGGTCCCGTGCTGCCCAAGGTGATGCCGATGGCCGCGCCCGTGCCGCTACGTGTTACCGTGACACCATTGGTGACGGCCAACTGCCGCGCCGCACGCACCGTGAGGTTCCATGCCGATGCGGTGTTGGAGGAAAGGGCCAACGATGCGCATTGTGCGTTCGCCGTGTACACCTCGCAGTGGTTCACCGCCGTCTGATCGATCGTCACCGCGCTGGTAAGCCCGGGCACCACGCCGTAGCGCCAGTTGCCGCACTTATGCCAATCGGTATCGACCGCGCCGGACCAGATGAACGGCAGCGGTGTGGTGGTGGTCGAGAGCGAAACATCATCCAGGAAGATGCCTTCGTCCGTGCGGTCGTAGTTGCTGCCCACGTTGCCGTTCATCAACGTGTTGAAGGTGTTGCAGTTGCTTCCGCCGCTGACCGAGAACGCCCGGAAGGCGATGGTATTGGTACCCGCCGGAACAGCGTACACGAGCGGGTTCGGGCATTGGTAGAGGATCGCGGGTGAACAGGTGGTGGATCCGGAACCGGCGAGCGGATTGCTCCACGCATAGGCATGGTCGCTCAACCCTCCTACCCTGCCGATGGTGGTCCATACACCGTTGATGGACACCTGCATCACCGCGCCTTCGCGTACGTCCATGCCCGGCCCCGATCCCGAACGAACGGAATGATACACGGTCAGTTGCAATCCTGCGAGACCGGTCACGTTCACCGTGTTGAAGGTGGCCGTGTTGGACTCCCCTTGCCTACCGATGCGTAACGCGTTGGTCCCCGTGCGGCGTGTTTCGGTAGCCACCACCCCACCCGTGTAGCCCCAGTTGGTACACGGCGCCGTGGCCTCGAATCCCTGGAAGGATATCACCGTTTGCGATATCCCTGAAATAGGAAGCAGGACGAAGAGGACGATACGAAGGAGGTGGTGCAGAAGCATATCGGCCGCAAAAGTCCTGTTCGATCGTTCCGTGGATGTTAGCTGGGTGATAAGGTTCGGGATACCGAGAACGGTACGCACCCTGACCATGGAACTAACCTTGTGGAGAGGATCGCGTTACCGGAAGGTGGTAATCTTGCAGCTCCATGCTGAGGTCTCTCCCACTCCAGCTTCTGGCCGCGTGTTCGTGCCTTGCGCTCGCGTTGCCGAGAACACAGGCCCAGACCATCGTATTGAACGAAGTGACCAACGGGCCTTCGGGAAGTATGGAGTACTTGGAACTGCTGGTAGTGCCGGATGGCCCCGTGGAACCTTGCACACCGCCCACCTGCCTGGACCTGCGCGGCTGGATGTTCGATGACAACAACGGCTACCACGGCAGTGGCGGGG
>DLGQ01000105.1:45050-96170 GCA_002482775.1 Flavobacteriales bacterium UBA7690
TTCGCATCCAACGCACTGTGGAGCTGTGTACCGGTGGGAACGTTGATCGTGATCTACAACGACGGAGATCCGAACACATCGTTGCTGCCTATCGATGCTTCCCTCTCCGATGGCAATTGCAGCATCGTTGTGCCGAGCGGAAATGCCGCGTACTTCGAATACACCAATACCACACCAGCCCCCGTGCTGTGCGACTACCCGGGTGGTTGGGGAAATGATCCAGCACCGACATGGCAAAGCAACCTGGCCCTCGCGAACACCGGAGATTGTATCCGCCTTGCCGACACGGGAGGATGTGAGGTTTTCTCGTTGTGCTACGGCAACGTGAGCCAGAACGCCAGCGTCCACTTCCCCGGTAACGGTGCGGACCGCGTGTGGTCGTTCACTACCGGGGATCCCTTCAGCGCTGCCGCCTGGATACAAGGATGCGCTGGCGACATCGCGACCTGCGGGGCCGATGACCAGACACCCGGCGCACCGAACGATGCCGCCAATGCCGCGTGGATGGCCCAGTTCAACAACGGATGCACGACCACCACGGTGGATCCCGTGACCGTTTCGGCGACCGCCACAGGGTCCTGTTCCTGCAACGGTACGGCCACGGCGGTCGCTTCTGGATCCACAGCGCCGTATGCGTTCGTTTGGTACGATGCAGCATGGGCCTCCATCGGACAGGACCAAGCCATTGCAACGGATCTCTGCGACGGCACCTACCACGTGATCGTCACCTCCGCCACAGGCTGCATCGATACCGCGACGGTGGTGGTGAACGCGTTGTCCGCACCGGATGCCGGCACTGGTGGTAGCGCATCGTTCTGCTCGGATGAAGGTGCTATCGACCTCTTCACCTTGCTCACCGGCACGCCCGATGCTGGTGGCACATGGTCGCCTACGCTGCCCGGTGGGGCTGTCTTCGATCCATCGACCGATCCTTCCGGACCATACACCTACACCGTGTCCGGAGCGCCGGGTTGCACACCCGCAGAAGCGACCCTCGACATCCAAGTGGATGCGGTGCCTGTGCCAACCGTGACCGTCCAGGATGAACTCTGCGACGGTGCGGGTGGAAGCATCGAACTCATGGTGCTTCCCGCCGGGAACTATACGATCACCTGGAACGGCGGTCTGCCGGATGGTCCCTCACAACAAGACGTTACCGCAGGCAACTACACCGCGACCGTGACGGGACCTGGCGGATGTAGCGCGGCGATCAATGCCGTGGTGGAAGCCGGGAGCGAACTCACGATCTCTTCCACCAGCACACCAGCCACCTGCGGCACAGCGAACGGTTCGGCGTGCGTTACGGTGAACGGCGGTGTTGCGCCCTATACCGTTTCGTGGAACGACCCAACAGCGCAGGACACGGATTGCGCCACCGCACTGGAAGCGGGAACCTACACCGCTACGATCAGCGATGCGAACGGATGTACAGCCAGCGTTGATGTGATCATTGCGGGTACATCTTCGGCCATCACCGTTTCCGCCACCATCGATGATGTGCGTTGTGCAGGTGGATCGGACGGGCGCATCACACTACAGATCGACCCACCAGCGGACTATGCGGTACAGTGGAACGGCCCCGGAGGGTTTGAAGCGGAAGGCATGACGATCGAAGACCTCTTCAGCGGAGACTATTCGTTCGTGGTGAGCGATGTCAACGGCTGCTCGGTGAACGGTACTGAATTCGTGGATGAACCGGGACCGATGGTTGTTTCAGCTACTTCCACCGCTACGAGTTGTGCCGACCTGTGCGATGGATCCATCCTTGTGGATGTGCAAGGTGGTGTGCAGCCGTGGGCCATCGTGCTCGATGTCCTTCCTGTCGGTGATGAGATAGAGGACCTCTGCGCTGGAACGTACGTACTGACCGTCCAGGATGCGCAGGGCTGCGAACGCAACACCACTGTAACGGTCGATCCTGGAGCGGGATCGGTCAGCCCCGTGCTCAGCGGCCCCACGTCCTTGTGCGCCGATGCTGATGCTGTTCTACTTACCGCGACACCTGCGGGAGGAACGTGGAGCGGACCGGGTGTTTCCGTGGATGGTGTGTTCGACCCGATGATCGCAGGTCCGGCTGTTCATGTGTTGACCTACTCGTTGAACTGTGCCGCACCGACCAACCTCACGGTGGAGGTCGCCGCTCTTCCCCAAGCTCGTTTCGTCCTCCCGCTGGATGATGGCCTCGTGGTACAGAACATCAGCATCGCCGCCACCAACTATCGTTGGTGGGTGAACGATGTGTTCAGCGGGGACCAGGAAGATCTCACGCTCTCCTCTTCCACTATCGGTGCCGATGCTCCCGTCGTGATCTGCCTCGCGGCGTTCAATGCATGGGGATGCAGTGATACGACATGCACCGTGTTCGCACGCCCCGTTGAGCCTTCCGTATATGTGCCCAATGCGTTCACACCCAACGCCGATACCTTCAACGATGGGTTCTACATCGCGTGGGCGGGAAGCGAACCATCGCAGTTCGAACTGATCATCGCGGACCGCTGGGGCCGGCAGGTATTCGTAAGTACGGACCGCAACCTGCCTTGGGACGGCACCAGTTCAGGGACCGAACTGCCGATCGGTGTCTACGTCTGGCGGCTACAAGCGCTCGTCCAGGACCGCACCATCAACAAGATGGGCCACGTCACGCTGGTGCGTTGAGGCCAAGCTGCGGCATCCAGCACGGGCCGAAGTCGTTGCTGTTACCACCTTTGCCGCATGGTGAAACAACACATCATCCGTGGCGTGCGCATTTCGCGCTATGTGATCTACCGCGAAACACTGGTTGATGCGCGCGAACATTTCTGGGCGTTCATCGGATCGTTCGTTGGCATCGGCATCATCGCATACCTGCAAAGCCATCTGCTCAGCGCGAACGACAACCTATTCCTCATCGGCTCGTTCGGTGCGTCCAGCGTGTTGGTGTATGGTGTGATCCAAAGCCCGTTGGCACAACCGCGAAACCTCGTGGGCGGTCACGTGATCTCGGCGTTGTTGGGAGTTACCGTGGCGCGTGTGTTGCCGGACATCATCTGGATCACAGCACCGCTGGCCGTCTCGCTCTCCATCGTGGCCATGCAGATCACGCGCACGTTGCACCCACCCGGCGGCGCCACGGCACTCATCGCCGTGATCGGTTCCGAGAAGGTGAAGGATCTCGGGTATGCCTTCGTGCTTTCACCGGTGCTCAGCGGTTGTGTGATCCTCCTGGTCACCGCACTGCTCTTCAACAACATGACACCGGACCGCAAGTATCCCACGAAGGATGGCTTCACGAGGCTGATCAAGAAGCGCATCGTTGCGAAACTGAAACGATAGGCCGGGCCGGCATCAACGCTGTTGTCAAATGCCTTCTTTGGCATCGTACAACGGCTGTCGCTCAAGGCAACTCCACCAAAGACAGCGCTCACACCCTGATCTTCCCTTCGATGCCACCATCCATCGTGGCCATGCCCAGCGCTGCCACCATGATCTTCACCGCAGCGATCACGGTGCCATCCTTCGTATCCCAGTAGTAACCATCGTCCGGTGTCACCTTCAACAGGCGCAGATCGGGATTGTCGGATCCGTCGGGCACCCAGGCACGCGCTATCGGGCTCCAGAGCTCTTTCACCCGGACCGGGTCGTTCACCACTTCACCTGTGCCGTAAATGCTGAGGTATTCCTGTGCCTTCGGGTTGGCGAAGTGCAGGTGTACATGGGCATCGTCCTTCAGATCCACGCATTTGTCGCTGTGCAAAAGTGTGATGAACCAGAAGGCGCCATCATCATCCACCTGTGCCACCGCCATCGGGCGCGTGTGTGGTGATGATAATTTCGGCCGTGTGATCATCATGCACACCGCCTGATGGTCCACCAGCTCTTGCAACTGCTTCACTGCTTCCGGACCGTTGAGTTGTTTCTGATCGCTCATCGCAATAGTGTTTCCACTCGCTACGCGGATCGCGTGCCCGAACCATGGCAAGCGGGAACCGGCCTTCATCCGGGGATATGGCGCCGGGAACTGCTGGGCCGGTGGGGCGCGGTCGCCTCAACAACGGGTGATGCCGTTGACGCACGTATTTTTCCACCGCAACGAGCAAGATGGAATACGCCGAACACCCGGTACCAGCCGCGCTTTCCGGTGCCATCCGTAGCCTATGGACGCTTCAAGGCGATGCTTTTGAAGCACCGGCTGAACCACAGCCCGTCCTGCCCGACGGCTGTGCAGAACTGATCCTCAATGGCGGCGCCCCGTTCGAGGAATTGCGAGACGGCGAGTGGCAACAGCAGCCCGCGCGCTTCCTCTACGGACAACTCACCAAGGCCATTCAACTGCGGCCCACCGCTGCCACGGCCATAGTGGGCGTGCGTTTCCAGCCGTGGGGCGTGTACCATGTGTTCGGTCCGCAAGCCGTGCGTGCCGATGAACGTTCGGCGTTGGCAGAGATCGATGCCGCATTGGACCGACATCTGGAGGACGAATTCCGGAAACACGGACCCATCGAACTACTACCGCAACTCATCCAAGCACTGGAGGCGCGATCAATGAAGCCAGTCGAAGCCGCGCTGCTCCGTTTCATCCAAGCCTTGCAGGCGATCGAGACCGGTCAGCTCGATGCCTTGAAAGCCGATGCCGCCCTAAGCGAACGGCAGCTGGAACGCCGCTTCCTCGCGGTGGTGGGCTTGCGCCCTAAACTCTTCGTACGCATCATCCGCTTGCGCCGTCTGATAGACCTGCTGCATGCTGGAGATACCAAAGGCTTCGCTGCACTGGCCCATGCTGCCGGGTACTTCGACCAACCCCACTTCAACCGCGATCTGAAGGCCTTCACCGGCATGGCACCGCGCGCATACTTCAGGCAGGAACTCGTGCTCCCTGACTATTTCAGCGGGGTGCGCTGATCGCCGGTTCCGTACAAGTGCGCACGCTGCACACGCCCTTGCTTTGCGCCCACACATCAAACACATGAAACACCTGTTCGCCCTTTGCAGTGGACTCATCCTCTGCACCGTAACGTTCGCACAAAAGCCACCTGCGGATCCCTGGCCCGACCAACTCGTGGGCCGTTGGCAAGGCGCCATGGGCGATGGTACCTACGCTGAAGAATGGCGCAAGGTGAGCGATGGCACCTACGAGGGCGTGGCCACCATGCACCAGAACGGCAGGACGGTGAGCACGGAGAACACCCGCCTTACCTGGTTCGCCGGAAACTGGCTCTACATCGCCGCCACCGGCCACGGCACCACGTGCTTCGTACGCGCCTCCGAAAACAACGGCACCTGGATCTTCCAGAACAACGAACACGATTTCCCCAAACGCATAGGCTATACCATCCAAGGCGATGCACTGAACGCCTACATCGATGACGGGGCGGACAACGGCAAGCGGATGGAATTCCAGCTGAAGCGCGTGGAGTGAGTCACGGCTCGAACGAAGGAACTCGTCACCATCGTTAAGGAGCTGGGCGGTGAAGCAGCGCTGAGGCGGTGAACGATCTGGCCCCCCGTACAGTAATTCAAGGATCGACCAACAACGGTATGGGGCCTTGGGTCATATGGCCGCTCGGATCGAACGTGGCATGATGATCGCGTGTACGGACGATCCACGACCAAATACGTGACCCACCCTACCATGAACCAATTCGCACGCCTGACCCTGCTCTCCATCGCTGTGGGAGCCAGTACGCTTCTGCTCGCACAGAAAAAGAACGTCGCCGTAGTCACCTGCTACGTGGACAAATACCTGGACACGTC
Organism: Flavobacteriales bacterium UBA7690; assembly: GCA_002482775.1. Classification (GTDB taxonomy): domain Bacteria; phylum Bacteroidota; class Bacteroidia; order Flavobacteriales_F; family PHOS-HE28; genus PHOS-HE28. The sequence continues at coordinate 50,781 of DLGQ01000105.1, forward strand.
GGACCTGAACGGAGATGCGGCCTTTGCCGCCGGGATCGCCACGCTTGCCAAGGACGAACGCTTCGACCTGACCTCCGTACTCGCTAAGTTCCACGATGAATTCTTCAACGTCTATTCAAAAGAATTCACCTTCGACATCCTTCCCGAGGCGGATGTGCTGGGCAACGAAGCGTACAAGGCTTTCGACAGCAGGTCCGGCGAATCGGATCAGGACGGTACACGCTGGTCGGATGGTGCTATCCCATACCCCGGCTACAAGATCCTGATCCCGAACGCGCTGAAGAAGGAGAACAGCAACAAGATGAAGATGCTCAACATCTTCAAGGGCAAGGCGGACGGTGTCATGTTCATCAACCTTGGTTTCAAGTTCCAACCCAAAGTGGCCGTGGGTGGAATGGGAACCGCCGGCGTTGCGGCGGTCATGAACATCATGCTCTTCAATGCCGAAGGCGAGAAGGTATTCAACTTCGTGGAGTACGCTCCGGCGAAGAAGTCCATACCCATGGTGGCGGGTGTACCCGTCCTGGACCTGGACAAGATCAAGCCGCTGTGTGAAGAAGCTGCGGCGAACTTGATGAAGGACATGCAGGAGAAGATGCCGAAACTGGCGAAGAAGGTGGACAAGAATTTCTGAGCCACGGTCTATTCGGAAAGGCTGTCCATCACGGGCAGCCTTTCCTATTCTTACCGGGCTCCGGTCCTACAGTGTTCGGCAAAGGGTGGGTCGGTTGGTATACGTCGGCTCAACCCGCCGAGCATGGCCTGGACCGGTGCCGCACCTATCGATCGACCTCCGACACCGCTTCCAGTGAATTCCGGTCCAACATCGCCATCAAGGCTACCCGCGTCGGCTTCGCCACAACGTGACACCGAACCATACGAGCCCCACAATGGTCATCAACAGCGGCAATGCTCCCGGTGCGCTTTCAGCAATGACCATGTAGGTGACCATGACGGCACCGATGGCAAAGAGCAGGAGTGAGAGCACGGACTGGACCTCGAATCTCATCGTGCGTGACGTACTTCCGGAGATAGCTGAGCTAGCCGCTGTTTCGCGCACAGCTTCTTGATGGAACAGGACTGCGGAAGCGACCCACATGAGTAGCAAGATGACGTTGACAGCAATGATGATGGCGTGGCTTTCTTCCTGTACTGTGCCTGTTGCGAAGGCGAACGCGGTGACACCAGTTTGCACGGCGGCGGTGGCGAGCAGCGTGCGGAACATGCCGTGGGCCCGGAATCCGGAAGTGAAGCCGCCGATGATCGGAACAAGTGGAATGGCGAAGTAGAGTACGTTGGCCGAGTTGACCCCGGAGCCGATGAAGCCCACAGCGGCGTTGCACCACAACAGTAGGAAAGCCGCAGCGATCGCGACCAGTGCGCCGGTGCGGTACGAGGTGTCGGCGCTATGGCGCAACACGGCTTCGAACACCAGGCCAGCCCCACCGAGCATCAAGGCGGCGAAAAGGAAGTCGCTGATGGTCCAGTTGACCTCTTGGGTGAAGAGCATCGCCACAAGCGGTGCCAATAATATGAGCACTGCGCCGGACCAACCCACAACACGTAGGACACGCCAGGTGCCCGCATCGGGGTTGTAGCTATTGTGCATCATGCGGGGATCATTTTCCGTTATCGTTGTCATGGTCTCGTGTGTTGGTTCGTAATGGTCGGATCGGCGAAATAGTGCTTGCCGTATTGAATACAAAGTACTTTGTCATGCAAAGCTAATGGCAACATCGGGGAGGATGCAAGCGGGATCCATGAACGGTTGGGCCATGGACGGGCCGTGTACCGACCACCAAGGAAATGCATCAAGCACGTGGCTGCAGGCACCCACTTCTCAGCGGCAACAGGGGCGAACAGCGGGAACGGTCAGGACAACTGCATGAGCTTCTCCAGCTCATCGAAGGCATAGGGCTTCACCAAGTGGGCGTCGAACCCGGCCTCGCGGGTAAGGGCGATGTCCGACAGTTGCCCATACCCGGTCAGGGCGATCAGCCGTTTGTCGCTGTTCGCCGGGTCGATACGAATACGTCGAGCGACTTCGTAGCCATCCAGACCAGGAAGTCCGATGTCCAACAAGACTATCTCGGGGTTCCATTCCTGGGCGATCCGCAAGCCATCGGTACCAGAAAAACAAGTACGCACGAAGTAACCTTTAAGCCGCAACATGCTGGTGAGGACCGTGGCCATGTCCACATTGTCATCAACAACAAGGACGCGGGTTCCGTTGTCGTTGGGTTCGAGCGGTACAGGGGTACCGACCGGAACATCGAGCGGCGCGGTCACCATCTGCAGATCCACCGTGAACGTGCTGCCCAAGCCAAGTCCATCGCTGTGCGCGCTGATGGTGCCGCCGTGCAAGACGATGAGCCGGTGTGCCAACGAAAGGCCGATGCCGAGACCGCCCGAGGAACGATGCAACGAACGATCAGCTTGGGTGAAAAGGTCAAAGACGTGCGGCAACATCTCCGCTTGCATCCCGATGCCGTTGTCTACGACCGCTACCGCAACGCGGCCATGGCCGGAAGAGCACCTTACGGCGATGTGCCCGCCTTCAGGTGTGTACTTGGCCGCATTGTTCAGCAGATTCACGAACACCTCTTCCAACCGCCGTGGATCACCCAGGACCCAAAGTGGATCGGGGCACGAAAGCAACTCGTGTGTGTGATGCTGCTTGACGAGCAACGGCATAACGGTCTGTATGGCATGTTCCAAAACTTGGTGGATCTCCACGGTCTGCATGTTGAGGTGGATGCGGCCGTTGATGACACGCGACACCTCCAAGAGCTCGCTCACCAGTGCGGTCATGTTCCCCACCTGACGGTCGATGATCTCCAGCGCTTCATGTTCCACCTTGTCCATATCAGTGCCCCGTTGCAGCTTGAGCAATTGTACCGCCGAACGGATCGGTGCGAGCGGGTTCCGCAACTCATGCGAGAGCATCGCCAGGAACTGGTCCTTTCCGCGCGCTTCATCGGCGAGGCTCAATGCTTGTAATGCCACCTGCTTCTCCAACCGCACACGATCGGAGATATCCCGTACGTTGCATTGGGCCACTAGTCGATCGCCTTCCAAGTAGACATTGGCGATGAACTCCACCTGCACCATTCCGCCGCGCACGTTGCGCACCGGCAAATGCTCGTAACGGACATAGCGTGTACGCTGCAGCTCGCGGAACGCCGCCTTGTTCTCCTCGGTGTCTTTGAACATGCCGATCTCATACAGCTGCTTGCCGAGCAGCTCGCCGGACTCCAGCCCTACCAGCCCTTCCATGAACGCGTTGGCGTCGATCACTTCCCCGGTATGCGCGTCCAGGATCAGGATCCCGTCCTTCGCGGTCTGGAACAAGCGACGATAACGCACTTCTGCATGGCGCATGGCCTCTTGCGCCGCACGCCGTGCGGTATTGTCATCAAAGCCGAGCATCACCTGTGCGTCCGGATGGCTCGGGGTACAGGTACGTCCGCCGTGCAGCACCAAGTTCTTTCGACCTACACCGCTGGGTAGATCGTACGCGACTTCGTGGCCGGTGAAGGAATGGTCATCGCTGATGGCCTGTTGCAACAGGTCACGCAGCGCAGGATCGCTCCAAGGACCGTTGGCAAGATCCTGCAACAAGTGCCCCTCGATCTGTTCCGGTGTTACCTGGAAACTAGCGTAGAACAAACTATCGGCGGCCAAAACACGCAGATCCGCATCCATGAATACGACCCCATGCATCACCGCGTCAGGTATGGGCATACCATCCATGTACATAGGTGTACGGATAGTGGGCGGAGGGGTCTTCTTGTTGGACATCGTTGTAAGGTAGGCTACCTATGTACCGTTCCGAGCTGACATTCACCAGGAATACCGCCGGACACCAGTGCACACTCCCGGGGATGCACCCATATACCCGCAGCGATATGAGCTATCCATTGCGGGCAATGCGGATCGTTGGTCCACGGCGGGATCACTTCGAGCGCTTCCCTTCGGGTTGCTCCTTGATCTCCGCTTTGGTGTTCGTCGTGCCGGGCTTCTCCTTGTGCTCCGTGGTCTTGTCGGTAGGCATGTGGCTTCCCTTCTTGTCGTTCGTTCCAGGCGTTGCTGGTTGGCCTGCACTGTTAGGCTGATCGGCGCTCTTGGCCGTGTTCTTGTCTTCGTGCTTTTGCATGATACAGTAGGTATTTCGTGAGTGGCTGGCAGGTCCGCTTTCGGTACTTCCACCAACCTTGTACACTCTTCAGCAAATGATCGTCCGTACTGACCGGCTATGGCCCGAGCTCCGTGGATCTCGCGCTAGTACTGACCAATGGAGCCATCTCCGATCCCGGCAACGGTCAGCGGCAATTCATCCGGTGAGGCCATCTCACCCCGCAACAGCCCGATCTCTTCCCCTTGGGATGCCCCACCCAGGAGCGCAGCCACAGTGAAGCCGAACAGCACCAGCGTACACACGATGGCAACTACGGGGATCACCGGAACCTTGCCCATGTGGAATGGCATCTTGTACGGCCGTACCAACTCCGGTTCGCGCCAACGCAGCACGATCGTGGAAACGTTCACCACGAGAAAAGTGAGGAAGATGCTCACCGTGGCGATGCGCGCCACGATGGCGATGTCGCCGATCAAGGCCAAGGCGTAAACGATTGCAGCGATGAGGACAAGTGCATTCAAGGGTGTCTTGCGCTGGGTAACCGCACCCAACCAGCGCATCGGACCCAGTTCCCGACCCATGTATGAGAGCACGCGTGAACTGCCCATCAAGTTCGATAGCAAGGTGTTGCTGGTGGAGAACAACGCGGCCACGCCGATCATGATCACGCCCGTCCGGCCCCACGTACTTTCAACTATGGCAGCCAGTGGCGCTGTTTCCTCGGCCAGTTGTTGCCAAGGCATAGCGCTGACGACCAGCACTGCCAGCCCCACATAGATGACCAGCACCACGCCGTTCGCGATGAAGAGCGCTCGCGGGATGTTGCGCTCCGGCGATCGTGTTTCCTCGGCGAGCTTCACGATGTCCTCGAAACCCATGTAGGCGAAGAAGCTCAGCGCGGCGGCGAAGAAGAGACCGTTGATGTTACCGTCGGGCAAAGCAAGCAGGTCCACGCTGCCCACATGCGGGAAGGCCGCGATACCGACCGCGACCAGTCCGAGTATCTCGATGGCGGTGAGCACGATATTCACGGTGCTGGACCCTTGGATGCCGAGGATGTTCACCCCCACCAACAGGGCGATGATGGCCAGCGCCACAGGCAGCAGCGGCAACTCCACCAGTTCGATGAAGTAGCCTGCGAAACCCAATGAGACCGTGGCCGCACTGATGATGCCGTTCAACGCGATCAACACCCCCACAGCCGTTCCTGTGCGTTGCCCGAAGGCCTTCTGCGCATAGACGTATTCACCACCTGAACGTGGGAAAGCGGAGCTCAGTTCCGCATAGGAGAACGCCGTAAGGAAGGCTGTGAACGACGCGATGAGGAAGGCCAACCACGTGAGATTCCCCGCTTCACCGGCGACCTTGCCGATCAACGTGTAGATCCCCGCACCAAGGATGGAACCGATGCCGAAGAAGATGACATGGCCAAGGCCTAGCGATCGCCGTAGGGTGGGCATACCTATCGACCTACGCCGCGTATGGCCGTGTGGTCCACTCCATCAGCGAAATCGATGTGCATCGGACAACCCGATGCAGATCGGTGATCCTGCTATCCAGCACACGGCGTTTCTTCCTCCGTTCGCTACGTTCGATGATGCACCGCGCGATCAGGTAACACACCGTGCTTTCCGCCCCTTGGTTCAGGTTCACGCTGTGCTCTTCCAATCCATCGTAGCAGCCGCCCGATGCGCTGTTGTACATCACCTGCGCCAGGTGGTTGCGACCGAGGAACCATTCGAAAGCCAAGTGCATCCTGCGCACATGCTCCGGATCCCCGAAGTTCTCGTGGAACAAGGACAGCGCCGATATCGTGTACGCCACATCGATGGGTTGCTCACCGAACAGATCGTGTTGGATCCCGGGTTCCTTCCAGGTGCGGTTGGAGATCACGCGCAACATGTCCCCATCGAACAAGTGGTTCAACAGGAAGCTGAACGTGGAGTTCGCGGCTTCGCGATAGGTGCTCCTCTTTGTTTCCAAGTGGGCGAGCAACATGGCCTCTGGAAGCACCGCGTTCCCGTAGGTGAGGATGGGCTCGAACCAGTTCCATGCCGGGGTGGCCGTGGCGTTGTAGGTGTTCAGCAGGCGCGTGGCCAGTTGATCCACCAGTGCAGTGATACGCGCACTATGCCGTACCGAATTGTAGGCGCACAGCCCTTTGATGCTGAAGGCGATCGCACGTGGTGAGGTGAGTGTTCCAACCCAAGGCAACGTCGTCTTCAACGACAGCTCGGCCGCACTCGCGAGGTCCGGAGATAGCACCGCTTCATGCGCCACACACTTGCCTAAAGCCCACACCGCGCGACCATTGCTGTCCTCCAGGTTCTCGCCTCGGTTCTGTGATGTGAACGCACCATCGCTATCAGCGTAATTCAAGAATCGGCCATCGCTCTGTTGGCAATGCTGGATGTAGTTGATGTAACGTGTGGCCAAGGCGCGATCGTGGCCGATACCACCTTCGTTCTCCGCATGAAGGCACAGGGCGATCAGCGCACGCGCATTGTCATCCAGTGTATGGCCCGACTTCACATCGGGCTCGCTGATGTCGCAGAACTGCACCATGCCGAGCTGATCGGTCATGTGGTACATATGCTGGAGCGAGATGGGCGGTCGCTGGAAACTGAGCTGTTCCGTGGACTGTGTACGGCGTGCGAATGTGCGCGCATGCGCGATGGCCACATTGTCCCACGCCGTAGCACGCATCCGTTGCAATGCGTTCCGGCCGAGGCGATCCATGCGTTCAGGATCCATAAGCAGCGCTATCGCCGCATCGGCGAGCTGCGTTGGACTGTTGAAGTCGATCAACACGCCGGTGCCATCATCCAGCACTTCCTGCGCGTGCGGTATGCGCGTGCTGATCACCGGACAACCGCAGCCCATGGCGTACGCGAACGTGCCGCTCACCGCTTGCTCTGGGTCTTTCGACGTGAAGAGGTAGATGTCCGTGAGCTGCAACTGTTCCAGCAGTTCATCCAGCTCCAAGTAACGATCCACAAAACGGACGTGATCGTTCAAGCCGAGGGTGTTCACCTTTTCGATCAACCCCTCGCGGTAGCGCTCGCCTTCGTGCCGCACCACTTCCGGATGCGTTCTTCCGAGGATGAGGTACAGCACATCGGGCACTTCCTTCTTGATCGCGACCAACGCATCCAGCGCCGTTTCGATGCTCTTGTTGGAGCTGAGCAGCCCGAAGGTGGAAAGCACGCGACGACCGGTAAGGCCGTACTTCTTCTTCATCTTGTCCTTGTCGTGCCACGCTACCACGTGCGTGCCGTGCGGAACCACGGTGATCTTGTCTTCGTCGATGTCGTACTCTTCGCGCAGGATCCGCGCCGAGCGTTCCGTGAGCACCACCACATCCGAGGCGCGTTCGGCCAAGGCGCGGATCATGGCGATGCGCTCCGCTGAAGGCGAGGGCAATACCGTGTGGAATGTCACCACCACGGGTTTCTCAACCGCGCTCAAGAACTGCAACAGGAACTGGCCTTCACCACCTTGGTACAGACCGAATTCATGTTGGATCCACACCCGATCGATGCGCGGGTCCTGGTCCACTTCCAGCGCCAAGCGGATGTGATCAGCGGCATCCTTCGTATCCAAGGTGTGCGTCACTTCCGTTGGATAGTCGCGCGAAACCTTACCGTCTTCCAAGGCACACACGGTATAGCGGAACGGCCCGTTGAACGTGCGGTTCAGCGCGGTCACCAGGTCTTGCGTATACGTGGCGATGCCGCACACACGCGGAGGATAGGATGTGAGGATCAACACGCGATCCGTTGCTCGTTGTGTCATGATGCGTTCTGTTTCAAGCGGGCCAACAATGCGGAGAGCTTCACCGAAGCCACGGCCACGCGCTCATCGGCAGCGCCGTAGTAGATGTAGAGGTCATCGTCAAAGACCACCGCACCGGACGGGAAAACGATGTTCTTCACGTAGCCGGTCTTCTCGTAGTCTTCCTGCGGTGTGATCAGTGGATGGTCCAACCGCGCGATGAGCTTCGATGGATCCTTCAGATCCAGCAAGGCCGCGCAGGCGTGGTAGACGAAACCGTGCGGCGTGTCTTCCGCAGCGTGGTAGATCAGCAACCAGCCGTCCGGCGTTTCTATCGGTGGTGCACCACCGCCGATGTGGCTGCTCTCATGCGGTAGCGCCGGGTCCAGCACGATGTGGCTTTTGAGGTCCATCAGGTAATGTTCCCAAAAGGACCGATCCAGCTCCGCGAAATCATTGAAGTACACGATCTGTATCCCTGGATGGATCCGGTGCAACAGCGCGAACTTCCCGTTGATCTTCTTCGGGAAGAACATCAGGTTCTTGTCCCAGGCCAGCAGCTTGTCCGCGAGCTCTTCCCCCAGCCCGTGCTCCTTCAACATCTTGTAGTGGAAGAGGTACTTCTGGTTCAGCCCATCGCAACAGTCGATGAGCTTCTTGAACTCGCGGTACGTGAACTGCGGTGTGATCACACCATGTTTGGTCCATGTCTGCAGGTCCTTCGATGTTGCGTAGGCACCCAGCGCGTTCGTGCGATCATACCCCGTATAGGTCATGTAGTAGGTGTCCTCGATCTTCACGACCCGAGGATCCTCCATGCCTTGCGATTCATACGCGTGCTCCGGCATCAGCACTGGCCGATCCGCGCGGCACTCCACCTCCAACGGCCCGTTCAACAAACAATGCCCGATGGTGGAATAATTGCCATGCCGCACCGCCCGATAAAAGATGTGGACCTTCTCGCCCACGCGGATGCACGCCGGGTTCAACGCACCAGCGTTCTCGAAGCCGAGGTCGGTCTTGTCCAACACAACGCCATGACGGGTTACCGCCACGGTGTTCTTCGTTTCGTCCATTGCTTTGCTACAGAAACGCCAAGGGGTGATCGGCGAACTACGCACTGCACACCCTCAATCGCCGCTCCGGATCCGTGCGGAAATCCACATCGTCCGCGTGCCGCGCCCTACCGGACCATTGTGCGCCTTCGTCCAGAAGCGCCTCGGGGAAGAGTAACCCGAATAAGGGCGCTATTTCCTCAGTGGCCCCTGCGTTCTACCTTCTAAATGCTGCGCGAACATCAAAGCGACCGCATGACCAAGATCGCCAACACCGTGGCTACAAAGACGGAACCGAAGCCCAAGCCGACCCATTTCCGCAGCGACTTGTCACCGAAGAACACCACGATCAGGTACTTCATCACGGTATTGGAGAGCGTGGCCAGCAACACGGCCGTCATGCCGTTCAACACGCCATCGTCTTGCGTGCCCTTGGCGATGGACAGCGTTATCGCATCCATGTCCGTGGCACCGAAAACGACGCTGGCGGCATAGAGGCCTTGCGCACTGTAGTTGGCTGAGGCCAGATCCATCAGCCACAGCACGGCCATGTAGATCAGCGCGAACTGGATGGCCACACTGAAGTTAAGCGGATTCGTGGGAGCGATAGGGGCGATAGCCGCCGAGCTGCCCTTCCGCTGGATAGCATAGGCCACACCGAACGACACCAGCGTGATGAAGCCGATAGGGATGGCCAGCTGCATCGCCAAGTCTTTGTTCACCACCCAGGTCTCCAACCAGATGCGCGGGTAGAGCACCGCCGTGGCCACCAGGATGCTCGCGGCCGCTAACACATGCTGTCCATTGGGCTGTTCGCGTGATCGCTTGGACATGCTCAACGTAACCGCCGTGCTCGAGACCAGTCCGCCCACGATACCGGCGAGAAATGTTCCCTTTCTGGTGCCGAACAACTTGGCGAGCAGGTAACCCGCCAGGCTGATGCCCGTGACCAGGATCACCATGATCCAGATCTCGTGCAGGTTCCAAACCCCGTTGGGACCGAACTGCTCGTTGGGCAGGAAGGGCAGCACCACCGCGGAGATGATCGTGAACTGGATGAACGCGCGGATGTCCATCGGGGTGAGCGTTTCGATGAAACTGTGCAGCTTCAACTTCAACGAAAGCAGGGCCGTTATCGTCACCGCAGCGATCACGGCGAAGAGCACTTCACCTTGGAACACCACGGCACCAATGACGAAGGAGAGGATGCTGGACAACTCCGTGGTGATGCCGTAACTGCCCGACTTCGCGAGCATGACATAGGTGGCAATGACGAGGGCGATGAAGCCCATCAAGCCGCCAACGAGCACCCACGCACCGTGGATCTGGGCAAGGTAGGCGCACAGGAAACCGAACAAGGCCGCGAACGTGTGGGTGCGCACACCGGCGAACTGCTCCTCCTTGTCCACCACGCGCTTGGCGTACTCGCGCTCCAGACCGATGAGGAAGCCAAGCGCCATCGCGATCAGCACGCCTTGCAGCAACTCCACCAGTTCATCGGACATGCATCAAAGATCGTCATAGCAAGGTCGGCTCCCTCGACGTACCTTCCATGCGGCAGAATTCGGCCATCATTCACATGCCCACGGACCATTACACTGTACTCGGCATTCCCCGCACGGCTTCAGCGGAGGACATCAAGAAGGCCTACCGCAAGCTCGCGCGCAAGCACCACCCGGACCTGAATCCGAACAACGCTGACGCGAAGAAGAAGTTCCAGGAGATCAACGAAGCCAATGAAGTGCTCAGCGATCCCGAGAGCCGCAAGAAGTACGACCAGTACGGCGATCAGTGGAAACACGCCGAGCAGTTCGAGCAAGCCAAGCGCGAGCAGGGGTCGCGACAGCAGGCCAGCGGTCAAGGAGGTAGCCCTTTCGGTGCAGGAGGTATGGATGAAGAGGATCTATTCAGTTCCATGTTCGGCGGTCGCGGTAGGCAAGTGAAATTCCGTGGACAGGACTACCAGACCGAACTGCGCTTGGATGCAGAAGCCGCATACACCACGCACAAACAAACGCTCAATGTCAATGGTAAGTCCATCCGCATCACGGTGCCTGCTGGCGTGGAGAACGAACAGTCCATCCGCATTCCCGGTCAAGGCGGCCCCGGCGTGAACGGCGGACCGAACGGCGATCTCTACCTCACCTTCTTCGTCGCACCGCATCCACGCTTCAAGCGCGTGGGCAAGGATCTGTACCTCACGCAAGAGCTCGACCTGTCCACCGCCATGCTCGGTGGCGAGATCACCGTGGACACCATGGACGGCAAAGTGAAACTGAAGGTCGCGCCCGAAACGCAACCAGGAACCAAGGTGAAACTGAAAGGAAAGGGCTTCCCCGTGTACAAACAGGAAGGCCAGTTCGGCGACCTCTTCGTCACCTACACCGTGAAACTGCCCACCGCCCTCAGCGACCGCGAGAAGGAACTCTTCCGCGAACTGGCCGCCCTCCGCAACACCGCATCCGCATGAGCACCGAACACCTGATCGCCGTTGATGTATTCGCCACGCACCAAGGGCTGGAGACCACCTTCGTCCATGCGCTCCACGATCGCGGGCTGATCCAGATCACCGTGGTGCAGGAGCAGTACTTTCTGGAGCCCGAGCAACTTTCGCGCATCGAACAGCTGGCCCGCATGCACTATGACCTCGACATCAACCTCGAAGGGTTGGAAGCCATCTGCCACATGCTGGACCGGATGGATGCCGCGCAGCAAGAGGCGCGGGTGTTGAGGGAGCGGTTGCGGGTGTATGAGGGGGAGGAATAAGGTGGTTTTAGTGGGAGTGTTTGGGCGTGCCCCCGTCCCAAATGCGGCCGGGGTCCGGCTTGGAGTTTAGCCCGGTCTTGAACCGGGCCTTTACTCCTCGCTCGTTCCTCGCTGCGGGGTGCCACTCCAATCCGTCACGCGAAATGGGTCTGAAACTTGTCCGTATCAGAAACTTCACTTTCTTGGCGTTTACCGATCGGCGGAATTGTTGGCAACCGGGTGGATAGACGTCCAAGATCGACGAGTCTTCCGGTTTGCTCGATAGAAGGTTGAGAGTGTAATATTGCAACAGCTTATCTGCCACATGGCGCAAGCCAGGTAGAAGGAGTTACGGGGCCGTCCGAAAGGGCGGCTCCAGCTTTTCAGGGCTTCCGGTTCTCCTCGTAGCGGCGGTTGTACTTGCGGCGCTGGTGTTCCTGCTCCACCAGGAAAGCTGACCATGAAAACACCTCGCGAATGATGCCGCGAATGCTCACCCGCCCAACTCCTTCCGCATCTTCTCCATCTCGTCCTTCGGCAGCCACTTGTTGATGCCCTCCAAGACATCAAGCAAGGCCAAGCATTGCGGCGCATCGTAATGCCCGTTCCGATGTAGTTCGGCGATGCACCACAGGATGCCGTGGCACTCCAACTTCATTTCGCCGCACTCCTTGCGCATGTCGCCATCACCGCTCACTACCAAGCCCTTCAGTTCCAAGGCGTGGAAAAGCACGCTCCGGTCAGCTGGACGTAGACCCTTCCGGCGACCGGTCGTTTCCACCACTTTCACCTCCTCTACCGTGAAGTTCCGAACGCGCAACTGGCCGGAAGCAATGAACGCTTGAAGTTGGTCCAGGTCCACCGCGTCACACTCGAACAGCACCAGCTCCGTGGTGTGGACCTCATGATCCAAGTGAAAGAAAAGGTCGAGCGCCCCGATGCCGATCAGGTCGAAGAAGATGTTGGCATCAGTGACAACGATCCTCATCGCTGATCGGACTCCAGGATGTAGCGACGGAACACGCCCATCTTCATGTTCATCAAGCTGGCCGCCTGCCCGAGCGAAAGCGCTTCCTGTGCCAACGCATGCAACAGCAATTGCTTGAAACGCGCCGTGCGCTCGGTGTACGCGAACTCGCCGGGTTCCTTCTCGCGCATGTGTTGGCGGCTGTATTGGATGCACAGCCACTTGTACAAGCTGGGCGTGATCACTTCCAGATCCAGCGCGCGCCGCATCAGTGCCGCGAGCGAAATGCCCCAATACTCCTTCAGGATCACCAGTTCCTCCAGCCAGAGCTTCTTGCGCTTCTCGCCGATCTCGCGCGTGAACTCATCCGCAGGGATCAACAAGGCAGCCGCGAAACGGTGGCAGAGACTTTCCTGCTCCTTCTCGGGCATATCGGCGGGTGGTCGAAGCAGCGCATGCCCCAACTCGTGCGCCGCCGTGAAACGCCGCATCACGTTGTTGTGGATGCTGTTCACCACCACCACCACATGTCCGTCCACCTTGGCGTGCAGGCCGAAGAACTTCTCCGGGCCTTCCCAGTCGATCACCTTGATCCCGTGCTCCTCCATCAGTTCGTACACGCTGATGATCGGTTGACGACCCAGGCCCCAGTCCTTGCGCACAAGAGCCGCAAGCTTCTCCGCATCCTCGCCCGTCTTGCATGCACGGCCGGCCAGCGGATCCGTGAAACGCTGCTCATCGCTCATGAGCTTCTCCAACTCGATGTAGCGGCCCAGGCGGTCGCGCACGGTGCTCTTGATGGCCACCTCGTGCGTGGCGGTAAGTGCCTTGCGTTTGCGGAAGTCGACCTTGTCGATCTGTACGGCCTCTTCGCGGTAGAAGAAGTCCACCGTCACGTTCAGTGCGTTGGCGAAGGCCACCAGCTTCTCGCTATCGGGGTGCATGGTGCCTTGCTCGTACTTGTGCAACGCCTGTTTGGTCACGAGGCCTTGCAGCTTATCGGCCAGACCTTGGTAAGAAAGCCCAGCCATCTTGCGCGCCAGTTGAAGGCGGGTGCCGAAGGTGCTTGGTGCGGACATAAGGGGATTTGAGAGTTTAGAGCTTGGTTGACAAATGTACTTACATTTGCATCGTTCGTCAACCTTATCGATCGATCACCGGAGATCGTCGATCAACGCCTGCAAAGTGTCGATCAGTCTGAAATCCGCGCCCAGAGCGAGATAGGTTTGCGAGCAGAAACACGCTATGAAGATGGCAAAGAAGAACCAACATGTAGTACCACGCGGCAACGATTGGGCAGTGAAACGTGAGGGCTCAGATCGGGCGACTACCGTTGTGCCCACGCAGCGTGAGGCGATCGAGATCGCACGCGAGATCGCCAAGAACAACAACTCGGAGCTGTTGATCCATGGACGCGATGGTCGCATCAGGGAACGCGACAGCTTCGGCAACGACCCCTATCCACCACAGGGCTGATATCATGAACAACTCGTACTCATTGGCCGTTCACCACGGCCTGCAACCGGGCGACCGAGTGCTCACGCACAAGAGCTTCTTCGGTATCGTCAAGCATCACTCCCTCTATGTCGGTATGGATACCGAATGGAACGCTTGGGTGATCGAGAACGTGGCTGGCGAAGGTGTGCGATGGACACGCCTGGATGAACTCATCCAGCGGAACGGTCATATCACCAGCATAGAGCGATACTGCGGCACGGAGTACCAGCGAACAGCGGTAGTGAACCAAGCCCTCGCTCGCATTGGTATGCCGTATGATGCCTTGTCATACAACTGCGAGCACTTTGTGAATGACGTCCTCTACGGCCGACGGAAGAGTAACCAGGTCGAAGTATTCGGCGGCCTTGCAGCCCTCGTGCTAGCGGTGGTCGTTGTCCGAAACCTTTAACCCTATCTGTCCAACTTCGCAATGGAGCATTACAGAAGCACAAGCGGGAAGCCCTCTGGGGCCGTCGGATATGAGTTGGGTGATGACTTCATCATCGTTGCTTTCCCAGGCGGCTGCTACAAGTACACGCATGGTAGCTGCGGCCAGCGGCATGTACAGGCCATGCAACGCCATGCACTCGCCTCGCGTGGATTGAGCACCTACATCGCGAAGAACGACCCACGCTATGCATCCAAATGGTAATGACCGCTGATCATCAATCGCCTTTCTGGCAGGCTTAATGTGACGATCAGCGCATGTGCAACAGCACCCCCCCCCTTTTTTGTCAGCCTCCATTTCGTGGCACGGCCGTAGATCGGACTCACGCATTCGCATCGACCCTCCGGATCCCTGCGGCTAACCACTAACCAATGAGCGCATGGATCCATATTCTACCCTTGAAGTTCCACATACCGCGACCTTAGAAGAGATCAAGAAGGCCTACCGCAAGTTGGCCAAGAAGTGGCACCCCGACAAGAACGGTGGTAGCCTCGATGCGGCGGAGATGTTCCGCAATGTGAAGGCGGCATATGACTGTCTGGTCGATCCCATCAAGCGCGCTGCTGCGGATGCGAAGCGTAAGTATCAAGATCAGGCCGAGGCCGCGAAGAAGGCGAAGGCTGAGGCTGACAAGCAGGCACGTGCTCGCGCCCACGCACAGGAACAGCCACCGGGTCGCTCAGGCCTAAGTCCGTGGGCGGTAGTGTTTGCACTCTTTGCCCTGGTCTTCGTTATCGCTGCCTTGTTCGAATCGAGCAATAGCGGCTCCAGTTCCACCTCAGCGTAGACAATAATGAGCACAACACCAGCCCCTCCAAAGAAATCTGCTTCTCGGCCAAGCATCCCCACTCAGGTCACCACAAGGCTGTGGATCGCCGCTGGAGGCCGCTGCCAATTCGACGGCTGCAATGCGACGCTTTGGAGAAATGACTTGACGATGGAGGAATTGAACTTAGCCACCCGGGCACACATTTATGCCTATTCGCCAGAAGGGCCGCGCTATGACGCGGTTTTGTCGCCGAAGCTGGAGACCGACTTCACCAATTTGATGCTGGTTTGTGGCAAGTGTCATCCAACTTTCGACAACAAGGGCTTGGTCGGGCATTACACGCCTGAGCTGCTGTTGAGTATGAAGCGCTCGCATGAAGAGCGCATTGAGTTGGTAACCGGCATTGCTCCCGAAAAACGGAGCCACGTCCTTCTGTTCGGCGCAAAGGTGGGTGAGCACGACAGCCCATTGCTGTTCAAGGAAGCGGCTAACGCGATGTTCCCAGAACGCTACCCGAGCGGTCAGGCTATCGAGCTAGGTCTCAAGAATGCTTCATTCCGTGATAGGGACCGTGCTTTCTGGGATGTTGAACCCCAGCATTTGGTACGACAGTTTGCGGAAAAGGTGGCCGTCTTGAAAAGCGGCGATCAAGTGCAGCACTATTCGGTGTTCGGGTTTGCGCCAATTCCACTTCTTGTAAAACTTGGGGTGTTACTGGGCGATGTCTATCCAGCCGACGTATTCCAACTGAGACGTGAACCGACCTCGTGGAAGTGGGATGAGACAGGGGATGACGTACGACACGAGATTCGGGCTCCCTCACGCTCATCTGGCAAGGTTGCTCTTAAGCTCGAACTCTCGGCGACTATTTCAGATCAGCGCGTTATCGACGTCCTCGGAGAAGATTGTTCTATCTGGTCGGTAACCCATCCCAATCCGGGCAACGACTATATCCGCAAGCGATTGCATCTCGAAGATCTCCGGACCGTTTTCCGCACTGTGATGAAGCAAATAAAGGCGCTCAGCCCGGAGCCGCAAGAGATTCATGTCTTTCCAGCAATGCCCTTGTCGACCGCTGTCGAGTTCGGCAGGGTGCGCATGCCGAAAGCCGATCCTAGCTTAATCGTTTACGACGAATACAATGGTTTCCACCACGCACTGACCATCGAACGCCAATGACAGCCCAGCTTACACAAGATCAGGCAGAACAGTTCAGCGACATCCTCGAGGAACTTGGCAGCAACCTCGACATCACCAAGACGCAGTACGACGCCGCAGTGCGAAGCTATCAGGCCGTAGGTGAACACCTTTCCAAGGCCGGTTCATTGTTGGCCCCCTACAATCCCGATATCGCTCCACAGGGATCGTTCATGCTGGGAACGATGGTCAAACCAGTTGGACCGAAGGATGAACTTGATCTTGACCTTGTATGCCAGCTTACCGGCAAAGCCGCTGATTGGACGCAGAAAGACTTGAAGACGAAGGTCGGTGATCAACTGCGTGCTCATGAGACGTACAAGAGCATGATCAAGAGTCCGGAAGGTCGCCGGTGTTGGACGCTTGTGTATGCCGGTGAGACCAAGTACCACATGGACATACTTCCATCTATCGTAAATTCCGGCTTTAGGATCCTTTTGGAGAAGGCCTTCTCCACGATGGCTTCCGCAGATGTCGCGGGCTTGGCCATGCGTATAACGGATACGGCCCGAAAGGACTATCCTTTTGAGACCAACCACTTGAGTTGGTTAAGAAGCAATCCGTTTGGTTATGCGCACTGGTTCTTTGAACGCGCTTCGCTCGATCTCCAGAAAGGTGACCTGCTCGCGGAAGCGGTTCAACCGGTCAGGAAATACAATGAAAAGAAGCTTCCACTTCAACGGGTGGTCCAGATACTCAAGCGCCATCGCGACATACAGTCACAGGGAAGCGAGCATAGGCCCATCTCCGTCATCATAACGACTTTGGCTGCGAGGGCGTATGGAAAGGAGACGAACATCCTGATCGCGCTACAGAATGTCATTGCCGGCATGAGGGCGCACATAAAGGAGAAGTATATCCCGGAATTGGGACGGAACATCAAGTGGATCGCCAACCCTGTTGACGACGACGAGAACTTCGCGGACCGCTGGGTGACCGAGCCTGAAAGGCAGAAGAGTTTCTACACTTGGCTCGACGCTGTGGAAGCCGATGTGGCCAAGTTTGTCGACGCTCGCAGCATCGGCGTTCCTGCGATCATGGAGTCACTGAAGAAACCATTCGGTGAAGTGGAAGTAATGAAGGCCCAGAATAGCTACGGCATCCTGCTCGAAGCACGGCGAAAGGCGGGCTTGCTGAAAATGGCGCAGAACACAGCCACCCTTGGATCGATGGGCCGAGCGGTTGTCCCAGACCACAAGTTTCATGGCACTGAAGAATAACCTGAGTCTTCTCGAGCAGCGGGGTGCACTGAAGTCGTACTTCCCGGACGCTGCATTCTCTGCTCCGAGCGTACATCAGCTCACCTTTACTCATTGGGTCCAGCCTACCCCGCTCAGTATCCGGTACCAAGTGCAGCTCGTCCATAACCGTGGCGAATCACCCAAGGTCTATGTCCTGGCACCCAAAACACTTGCTCTGCATCCCGAAAGGACTTCATTACCACACGTTTACTCGCACGCTGAACAACGCTTGTGCTTGTATGATCCGGTTGAGCAGGAATGGAGCGCCGATATGTTCCATGTGCATACGACTCTGCCATGGGCTGTTGAATGGCTGATGCACTACGAAATATGGGTGGGTACGGGGACATGGAATGGAGGAGGCACGAACCACACATCCGCCAAGTCTGAACCGTTAGCCGCGTAGTAGATTATTGCGGCTTAACTCATGGCGTATTTCGCGTTAAGGATTGGACCGGAAAGCCCGCAAGCGAGGAACGAGCGCGGACTTGGAGGGGAAAGCCCGACGGCGCTGCATTTGAGCGCCGGAACGCCCAAACCTCAACCACGCACTTCACCTCAGTGTGACACCTGCTCCCCTCACCCCACCACCCCCTTCCGCCGTTTCGCCCATTTGTACACTTCGAACCAGGCCACCGACGCGAGGCCGATGACCGCTGCTGTGCCGAGTTGTAGCCCTGTGGGTGAGGCCAGCCGGAAGAAGTCGCGGAAGAGCGGGATGTAGAGCACGGCGGCGAGCAGGGCGATGGTGAGGAACAGCACGATGCGCAGCAGGTTGTTGCGGTTGCGGAAGGTGCTGAGGACCGATGCGGTGAAGGAGCGGTTGACGAGCGTGAGGCCGATGTTGGCGATGACGAGGGTGCTGAAGACCATGGCGCGGACGCCTGCTTCGGGGAGCCCTTGCTGCACGGCGAGCTGGTAGCTCCCCAAGGTGCCGAGGGTGATGACGAGGCCTTGCCAGATGCTGATGGAAAGCTCTTTCCACGTGAGGAAGGTGAGGCTGAGCGGGCGCGGTGGACGACGCATGCCGTCGGCTTCGAGCGGTTCGTTCTCGTAGACGATGCTGCACGTTGGGCCCATGATGAGCTCGAGGAAGATGACGTGCAGCGGCGTGAAGATGTTGGGGTACACCCAGCCGAGGAAGAGCGGCAGCGCGACGGTGAGGATGATGGGGATGTGGATAGAGATGATGTACTGGATGGCCTTTTTGAGGTTGCCGTAGATCTTGCGGCCCATCGCGACGGCATCCACCATGTTGCCGAGATCGTCGTTGACGAGGATGAGCGATGCGGCTTCTTTGGCGAGTTCGCTGCCGCGTTTGCCCATGGCGATACCGATGTGCGCGGCCTTCAACGCGGGGCCATCGTTGACGCCGTCGCCGGTCATGGCTACGACGTGCCCTTCGGCTTGCAGCGCGTTGATGATGCGCAGTTTCGCTTCGGGGAACATGCGTGTGAAGATGTTGGTGTCGTTGACGGCGATGCGGAGCGCAGCGTCGTCCAGCTTCATCATGTCGTCGCCGTTGATGGTCTTTTCGGAGCCGCGGAAGCCGGTCTGCTTGGCAATGGCGGCGATGGTGAGCGCGTTGTCGCCGGTGATGATCTTGACCTGGATGCCCGCCGCGTAGAACTGTTGGAAGACGTCGGCGATGTTGGCTGTCGGCGGATCGTGGAAGGCGACGAGGCCGAGGAAGTGGAGGGTGAATTCTTCCTGGTCTTTGGGATAGTTGTCGCCGGTGAATTGTGCTTCGGCTACACCCAAGACCCGCAGCCCTTGACCAGCCAGCGTTTCCACTTGTGCGAGTACGGCGGACTTCTCCGCAGCGGAGAGTGACGATTGCCGGAGCACACGTTCCGGCGCGCCTTTGCAGGCGATGATGCGTTCGCCATTCGCGTTGGCGAAGACGTGCGTCATCATCGGTGGTTTGCCGCCGAGCGGATACTCGTGCGCCATGGTGAACTCCGGACGGCGGTCGACTTCAGTGTTCTTCTTGTACGCTTCGTGCAACGCCGTTTCCATGGGGTCGAAGGGCACGGGTTCGCTGGCCCACATGGCGACTTCGATCACGCGGCGCGCTTCGGGGATTGACCATTCATCGGGTGCGAGTGTTGCGCCGTTGGCTTGCACGAAGAGTTGCGCCAACGTCATGCGGTTCTCGGTGATGGTGCCGGTCTTGTCGGTGCAGATGACGGTGGCGGAACCGAGCGTTTCCACGGTGGTGGAGCGTTTCACGATGACGCCTTGTTTGGCCAAGCGCCACGCACCGAGCGCAAGGAACGTCGCGAAGGCCACGGGGATCTCTTCCGGCAGGATGGACATGGCCAGGGTGAGTCCGGTGAGCAAACTGTCCAACAAGGAGCCACTGCGGATGTAGGCAACGGCCCACACGGCGAGAAAGACGACCACGCCCACGATGGCCATGTTGCGCACGAAGCGTGTGATCTGTTGTTGTAGCGGAGTGGGCGGCACGTCGATCGCGGCGAGCGAGGTGCTGATCTTGCCTAGCTGTGTGCCTTTGCCGACAGCGGTGACGCGATAGACCGCCAAGCCAGAAACCACTTGCGTGCCTTTGCTCACGGTGGCGAGCGCCGCATCCGTATTGCGCGCCACGGCGAACGCTTCGCCGGTGAGGATGGATTCGTTGACGCTGAAGTCGTTGCTCTGCACGATCACGCCATCGGCGGCGAGTAAGGTGCCTTCTTCGGCCACGGCGTGGTCGCCCACGACGACATCTTCCATGGGCACTTTCACGACCGTGTTGTTGCGGATCACCGTGGCCTGTGCTTCACTGAAGGCCCTCAGTGCATCGAGCGCTTTTCGGCTACGCGAATCCTGGTAGATGGAGATGGTGGAGACCAGTACGATGGCGCCTGCCATGAAGTAGGCTTCGGTGCGTTCGCCCAACACGAAGTAGATGATGCTGGTGGCGAGCAGCAGCAGGAACATCGGCTCCAGCACCGCGCCTTTCACCGCGGGCCAGAAGGCGCCGCCGCTCTTTTCGGCGATGGTGTTGCGGCCGTGCTTCGCCCGCGCGGCGGTGACTTCGGCGTCGGTGAGGCCCGCGAAGGGGAAGGGGTTGGCGGGCATGGCGGTTGAAGGTAGGGCGACTTTTCAGCAGCTACCGGATGATCTTGCCGCAGCGATCTGAGGTGACAAAGGTCATCGGTCCGGGTGGCACAAAGTGACAGCCCTTTGTCGCTTCCGGCCATTACCGTGCGTCCGGTGGCCCGAGACTTTTGTGCCATCAACAAACAACACCATGTTCCGACCCGCAAACCTCCTGCTTTCCCTCGCCATACTCAGCTACATCATCGTGATCGGCGGCGCCACTTACGAGCACCTTGCCGTGGTGCCACAATGGACCGCCGCGCCTCCCGCCTCGCTCGCCATGTTCCAAGGAACCTACGGCCTACAGGCACAGAACTTCTGGATACCGATACACCCCGTGACGTTGATCCTGATGGGCGCAGCGCTCATTGCCAACTGACGCAGCGAGCGCCGCAAGCCCATTGCGCTATGCTTGGCGGGTTATGTACTCGTGCTGGTGATCACCTTCGCGCACTTCGTTCCAGAGCTGATCGCGATCACCACAACACCCTATTCCGAGATGATCGATGCAGGCCTCCAAGCTCGTGCAGCCAACTGGGAAGCACTAAGCCTGGTGCGCCTGGCCTTCCTCAATATCATCGCTTCATTCTTCCTGATGGTGCTCACCGTTCCGGCGCCATTGTTGAACGTGACACCCCGTAGCTGATCATCACGAGCGACCGAAGGCCGTAGCCGGAGCTATCTGCGTTGCTCCGGCTACGGCTTGTTCTTGCGGTACTCCATCGGCGTACAACCCGTCCATTGCCGGAACGCGCGCTGGAATGAAGTGGGTTCGAAATAGCCCAGCTTGTAAGCAATGTCCGTGATCGTAAGGTCTTGATTGGCTAGCAACGTTTCGGCCAGTTCCTGTTTCACGGTATCGGTGAGCGCGCGGAAGGTGGTGCCCTCCGAACTCAGTTTGCGTTGCAAGGTGCGCGGCGTCATGTGTAGCACTTCGGCGATCACTTCCAGTGGCGGAAAGGTCACCTGCATATTGCCCAGCATCACCTGTTTCACCTTTTCGGTGAAGGCCGCACCCTCGCTGTTCTTGCGCACCTGCTCGGCGTAGAGGCTCTTGAGCATGTCGTTCAACGGCTGGTTGTGACCGATGATCGGTGCTTGCAGATCCGCTGCGGAGAAGACCATACGGTTCACCTCCTGACCGAACAGCGGCCTGCACCGGAAGATGCGCTCGAACTCGCTGATGTCGGCGGGGCGCTCATGGCGGAAGTACAATCGGATGGGACGGATGTGTTTGCGCGTCAGCAGTTCCAATTGGTTAACAACGGATGAGAAGGAGGTCTCGATGACGTAGCTCGCCGTTCGTGGTGAACGGTCCACCCAGACCTGCACCATCTCGGAATACAGGTGTGCTTCTCCCTCCACCAGTTCCAACCGGAACGTTTGCATGTTGGTGAAGGCCTGACTGAACTCCTGCGAACAGTGCAGCACATCAACCGCATGCCGGCTGCTGCCCATCATAAGGCCCGCCAACCCGAGCGCGGAAAGGTTGGTGTGCTCCCCCAAATGAAGACCCAGGAACGGATCACCGGAAACACGCAGGGAGGCCACGATACCGGCGCAACACTGCTCCAAGGTGACACGCCGATCCGCCAATTCGAGTTCATCCACGCCGATGCCGATCTCCGCGCAGATCTCCGCTACTTCTTTCGGGTTGCTGCTGGCGTAAAGCACCGTGTTGCGCACAATGGGCATGCCTACCCAAAGCGCTGGAGTTGCTGTTGTTGCAAATGGTTTGGACATGGGAGAGTGTCGAACAGGCCGAAGATACATGGCATGAAGTGACAGTCTATTGTCGCGAACCGCCATGACCCAGGGGGCGGTGTCCGGGGACTTTTGTGCCATCAACGAACACCACCCATGCGCACGTTCATCACCCTCCTCTTCGCTGTATTGCTGTTGCTCTTGCTGCCCTTTATCGTCAGGGCGCAGGATAGCACCTACACCATCACGCCACGCTTGTTGTTGGACCTTCCACTGCTGGATGCACCCTATGGATGGAAAGCCGCCCAGATGTCCGCCAACAAGCGGATGGAGTTGACCGACGGCACCAACGCGACCATGAACGCGGGCGACCTGTTGCGCGGTTATGAGAACCCTTCTATGCAGCAAGCACTGGCCGTAACGAAGAACCTGCACGCCACCAACTACTACTTCACCAACAAGCTGTGGAACGGGATCATCAAGCCGAAGAACAAGAAGAGCTACCTCCTGAACCGTGTCGTGGCGAATGCACAGGCCGGCATTGTCGACTACGTGCTCGCCTACAACCTCATGGTCTTCGGTCCGGCGTGGATGCATGAGGAGTTCCACCGCAGCGGCACCACGTTACGCGGCATACCCACCTTCAACGAGACGTACTACCGGTTCGGCGGTGGCATACCCAGCGCGTCGGTATCGCATGTGAGCGATGCGGACATGGTGCGGTTCAAGCAGGAAGCGCCCAACGAGCTGATCCGAAGTTTCGCATCGGGGATCGAGGCACAGTACGCCCTTGTGCGCAACATGCAGCAGGACCACTTCTTCCAGCGCACGCAGTACCCGAACGTGGCGATGAACATCCTGATCACCAACCAGGCCGTGGGCTATGTGCGCCAGTTCCGCGCCGCGGACTACGACCAGAGCATCGACACCATGAACTTCTACGGCGAAGAAATGGCCGAACGCGATTACGTGGGCTGGGACTTCACCGCATGGGTCTACGACCTGCACCGGCCCGATGAGTCCTACGAGGATCGCGGCGCACATCCCTTCGGCGACGGCATCGACCGCGCGATCAAAC
The DNA here is from genome assembly GCA_002482775.1 of Flavobacteriales bacterium UBA7690. Classification (GTDB taxonomy): domain Bacteria; phylum Bacteroidota; class Bacteroidia; order Flavobacteriales_F; family PHOS-HE28; genus PHOS-HE28. Next base: position 74,502 of record DLGQ01000105.1, read on the forward strand.
GCAGCAAGCTCACCCCGGAAGAGGATGCCTACCTGGTGCGCATGGGCGACCTGCAATACATCAACTTCCTCTCGCCGGACATGTTCGGGTTCCACGGCTTCCGGGTGGGCAAGAACACACGCTTCAACTTCGGCGCACGCCACATCCTCACCTCCTTCGGCTACGACCTGGGCGGTGATCTGCTCCTTGATCACAAGGGGCGCCAATGGATGCTCGGTGTCCACACCTACCACAATCGTGACCACGTCTTCACCGGCATCGAAGTAGCGCGCAAAGGCCTGCGCATGAGCCGCGGCGAACATCCCTGCTCACTGGACCTGCGCGCCATGGCGTGGACCCAGCCGGAGCACGGTGGCTTCTACGATCAACAAGGCAAGTTCGGCGGACTGCTCACCGTGCGTGGAAGCCTTCCACTCGGCCGTGTGGTGAACGCCTACGCCGAGGCCGAAGGGAAGACCGACGGCTGGGTGATGGCCAACCCCTACCTCAACAGCAACGTGAGCTTCCGCTTCGGTGTCGCACTCGATATCCGTCGCTGAGAGCTTCCACACAACAACAACCCATTCAAGAAAACACAACACCCATGAAACGTTCCACCGTACTCCTCACCTTCTGTGCGCTCAACCTCAGTGTGTTCGCGCAACCTGTCCTGACGCAGGCCACCAACAGCCCAGCGCCGGGCGACACCTACACCATCAACTACGGACCCTACGTTCCGCCCGGAATGCCGGGTGCGAACCAGACCTGGAACCTTTCGGCGCTCGCTACGGACAGCAGCCTCGCCGTGCAATTCGTCGCACCCGCAAGCACGCCCAGTGCGGCGCAATTCCCAACGGCCACCGTGGCGGAGATGAGCGCGCTGGTGACCCAGTACTACCGCGTTGCGGCCGATGGCATCCACTTCGCCGGCAGCGACGACGGCACCAGCGTGATCGTGCATGCACCACAAGGAAAGTTCCTCGCCTTCCCCTGCACCTTCGGCACCAGCTGGAGCACGCCACAGAACGCCTCGTTCGCCTATGAGGGAATGCCGGTGACACGTACCGGCACCTTCAGCGGTCATGCCGACGGCTATGGCACCTTGGTGATGCCCGGTGCCACCATCCCCAACGTGTTGCGCGTGCATTGGACGCACACCCTGCAGGATGCGCTGGACTTCTTCACCATTAGTTACATCTACGACAGCTACGCCTACTTCGTGGCCGGACAGTCGCACCCGATCGTGGAACTGGTCACGGCTTCAACAGATGTCGGCGGTGGACCCATCGTGAACCAGTTCAGCCGATGGAGCGGGGATATCAGCACCTCTATTCAAGAGCTGCGCAAAGAGCCGATCAGCGTATACCCGAACCCGGCGAGCGATGAGGTGAACATCACCCTGCCGGACGGTTTCAACACACCATCGCACATCACCATCGTGGACATGGCCGGGCGCACCGTGTTGAACAAGATGCTCCCCGGGACCAACATGCGCAGCACGCGCCTCGATGTGAGCTCGCTCTTCTCCGGCATGTACCAGCTCACCGTGATCACCACGGATGGCCAACGCTCCACCGTTCCGCTGATCGTGCGCTGAAATACACTGAACAGGCGACCAACACACTTCGATCATGTCCACCATCCTTCAACCAACGACCAGCGCCACCAGCGCATTCGTTCACACCGGAACACCGGAACGCCGCAAACGCACCATGCTGTATTGGACCGGCATCGTTCTTTGCTTCCTACTTGTCAGCGCCTGCATCCTGGGCCTCTGGGTCTGGTCGGTGATCCCCGCGCAACAAGGCCGACCCGTTGCCTTGCAGCAGGAACTCTTCGCACCGCCTGAACAAACGCTTCCGGAAGATCCGCGGTTCCTGTACAAATCAGCAACGGAACTCGCCGCGATGATCCGATCCGGTGAGGCCACTTCCACGGAGATCACGCGCCACTTCATCGCACGCATCAAGAACCACAACCACCGTTACAACGCATTGATCTGGTTGCGCGAAGAGGAAGCCCTGGTCGATGCCGCCCGCGCCGACGCCGCGATCGCCAACGGCGACACTGCGCTCGGTCCACTGCACGGCGTGCCCATCACCATCAAGGAACAATTCTGGGTGAAGGGTTCACCAGCGACCTTGAATGCGAAGATGTTCGGGTTGATCGCCCCGGAAGATGGTGCCTTGGCAGCAAGTCTCAAGCGCGCAGGAGCGGTGATCCTCGGCACCACCAACGTGCCCTTCATGCTCAGCGATTACCAAACGCACGGCGAGCTCTACCCCACGGCCAGCAACCCGTACGATACCACGCGCACACCGGGCGGCAGTTCGGGCGGTGGCGCAGCAGCCGTGGCTGCTGGATTCACCGCAGGCGAGCTGGGCAGCGACATGGGTGGCAGTGTGCGGGTGCCTTCCGCGTTCTGTGGACTGTGGGGATTGAAGCCGACCTATGGTGCACTGAACCAAACGCATGGTGGATGGCCAGATACCACACGCGTTCAACGACGCCTGGCCATGGCACAACCTGGTCCGTTGGCACGTGCGCCCGAAGACCTGACGCTGTTCTGGGATGCCTTGAAACATATGCCGATCGATCCGCGTTTCCAGCGACCGATCGACCGTCCAGCTGCCACTGCTCGCACCTTGAGCAACTACCGGTTCGCTTGGGCGGAAGAGTGGGGCGATGAACACTACACGGCGAAGGTTGGTGCCGATGTACGCGACAAACTGCAGACTTTATTGGGCACATTGGGCAAGCAAGGCGCTATGCTCACCAACGACATTCCAACTATACACGCTGAGCTGCAGCACAACTTCTTCGCCACCTTCGCCTTGGTGCATGGCGAAGACAAACCTTGGTTACTGCGGAAACTGATGACGATGCAAATGCGCGCACTCGATCCCGGCAACGGTTCATTCGCGGGGTACGAGGATGCGATGGACGACAACTCCGATGCCCACTGGGAACGTGTCAGTGCGGAACGCGAACGGCTCACCGCGATCTGGGAAGGCTTCTTCCGGGAACACGACTTCCTGATCATGCCCATCACCTACGGCGCTGCATTCACCAAATGTGAAACCGGATCACTATTACAGGGCGACAACGGTCCCGTGCGCTACATGGAATACGTGCCGTTCGGTGGCGTGGTCAACGCAACTGGTCATCCTACGCTTTCGGTACCGATGGGCTTGAACGCGGATGGCATGCCGATCGGACTGCAAGTGGTGGGGCCGTTGCATTCCGAAGAAGAACTGTTGCATCTCGCCATGCTACTGAAGCCGTTGGTGCCGGGCTTCGTTCCGCCAAAAGCGCTTTGAACACCCAGCTGCTGTCGGTGGAACACCTGATGGACGGCTTGAAGGCCATGGTGCTAAGGATCTCCTTGCGTTCACATCGAAGTGCCGCCCACCGCATCCCTCCTACCCTCCTAGGTATCGCCGCACTGCCGTGCCTTCGCTCATACCCAGTGCGCGGGTGTAAGCGCTTTAAGATGCCTCGCGCTGGCCCACTTGGTGGAGGTGTGCGGCGGTTGTAGTCCGGCACCGCAGGCCATCACCCCAGCCTTGACAAGGGCTTCGCCATACGCCGTGTAAGCGCCCCAGTAAGTGCCTGCTTTGGCTGGATCATTGCGTTGCGCGAACTCCGCTTCGGACTCGTGGATCAAGATCACATACTTCATGGAGTGAATGTGTTGAGTGGATCGGGAACAGCCCCGTACCATACCCATGTCGAAGACGATCAGCTCATTTCGACAACGGGTCTTCTTTTCCCGGAGAAGAGAACGATCCGGCAGGTTCGATCGTTCGGGAGGGAACTGAGCAGGGGCATCCAGGAGAGAACCGTGCCCCATCTGTAATGATCGCCACCCCTTGTGCTACCAATAGGTAAAGCAACCCGATCATGGACCCCTCTCAAACCATCAAGCAACGCGCACAGAACTGGAACAAAGTGCTCTACGGCACCTTCACACTTGCCGGTATCGTCTTCTGGTTGGTGAGCGAGGACCGATCATTGGCCGTCACGTTCCTGGGCATCGCCTTGGTGGCCGACCCGTTCGACCAGTCGCAACCCTGGGGCGAACGGCCGCTGTGGCAACGGGCCTGGCTGATCCTCCACCTCGGGCTTACCGCAGCAGCGTTCGGATACTGGATGGGCCTGATGGACCGAACATGATCCATGGCGGAAGAACAGGCGCGGTTCCTCGCATTGGTACACGAGCATCGGCGGATCGTACACCGCATCGCGGGCCTGTACGCTACTGATCCCGACGACCGGAAGGACCTGGAGCAAGAAACGCTCTTGCAAGCCTGGCGTGGTTGGCCCATGTTCCGGGGTGATGCCAAGTTCAGCACGTGGCTCTACCGCATCGCGCTGAACACCGCGCTCAGTTGGACCCGTCGATCACGGATCGTGCAACGGATGGGCGACCGCGAAGTGCCCGAGCCGGGTGATGCTTCCCCGATCGCACACGCTGATGAACGGCAACGGTTGCACGCCGCCATGCTGCTCCTTCCCGAAACGGACCGCGCACTGCTCGCCCTGCATTTGGATGGATTCGATCACAACGAAATAGCGGGTATGCTCGGACTGACCGCGAACAATGTGGGTGTGAAACTCCACCGTATCAAGGCACGGCTCACCGAGATCCTGAAACCGCTTTGAACATGGACCTGCAACAGATCTGGAACCAACAAGACCCACGGGATGACGGACCGCTTCCACTGCGCGTGGACATGGGTGGGTCGCATCATCCGCTTGCTCGCTTACGACGCGCATTGATCCTGAATATCGGCTATGGCCTGGTGGTGTCGGCCGCCATGTGCCTGCTGCTCATCAAAGCCGAGGGATGGCCCTTGCGCCTTGCGTTCACGCTGGTCACCACCTTCTGTCTTTGGGCCGTGTTCGGTACTTGGCGATTGCTCACGAGCTTGGACCCGAACGTCTCCGCAGAACAAGCGACACTCACGGAATTGCGTCGGCACCACGGTGCATTCGTACGGTGGATGCGTGCCCAACAACGCGCAGGCTGGTTCTTCTATCCGATCAGCGCGTTCGGCGGCGGGCTATGGGGCGCAGTGGTTGGTGCCGATGCACCGGTCCACATCGTCTTGCAGAAGACCTCACTACTGGTCGTCCTTGGTCTGCTCGCCTTGATCATGAGCCCGGTGTGTGCCTGGCTGGCCCGATGGATGTTCCAGCACGCGTTCGGCAACCAAGTGGATCGATTGCAGGAAATGATAAGGCAACTGGAAGCGTGATCCGCAGGACCATGGCGGTCAGCACTTGACGAATGACGTTGCCCGGTCCACTTCTCACAACCCGCCTTCAGCGCTTTCAGCCAACGCCCCATGCCTTGCTCCTGGTTCAGGCAACCTGCGCTGTCTTGGACAGCGGCTTCGTCATGAAAACGTAACAGTAGGCCCGGCCAACCCAAGGAGCAACCCATCGTAAACGCTGCCGCTTCATCTTTGGGGGAACGAACGGGGTCTACCACCCCGTTCAACCCACTGAACCATGAACCCCGTACCCTGGAGCCAACGGACCATGGAATATGGTCGATCGCTCGACGAACTGCCGGTGTTACTGGAGCGCGTGCAAGGAACCGCAGCACGCCTAAGCACCTTGCTGGCGCACCAACCCTCGGAAAGACTGCTTCACCGGTTGAATGGGAAATGGAGCGCCATGGAACATCTGGGCCACCTTTTGACCCTTCAGGATCGGTTCGACCCACGCGTCGATGACTTTCAACAACGCCGCACCAGACTTTGCAACATCAGTCTCCACGACCAGGAACCCATCGTACAAGGGCATCGTTCGCGCATGCTCGGTGATGTACTGGAGGAATTCCGGTTGAAACGTCTGGAGTTCGCCAAACGCGTGGAACGCCTCCATCGCCGATCGCTGGAACATGTGGCCTACCATCCCTGCCAAGACCGAACCATGCGCCCCATGGACATGCTGTACTGGATCGCCGAACACGATGACCACCACTTGGCCAGTGTCCGCGCCCTGTTGAACGATCCGCTCAGCGTGATCCGCCCAGAACTTCGCCTGAAGTAGAAGGGCGATCGGATGGCGATCAAGCCGGTGGATGGCGGGGCACAACACCCATCGAACGGCTAATTTGGCTGCTTCAATAGCCCTGTTCCAGACCATGAGACCGGTAGTTCTTTCTCTTGCTTGTTGCCTTGCTTGCGCCCTGAACGCACAAGTCCTGCCTGAACTGCCGCAGGAATACTTGGAGGTATGCTTCCCCACCACGGAGAACACCATCACCGTATGCGGTTCGGGTTGCGACTATGCGAACGGGCAACTGCAACAGGCGATCAACGCGGCGCAACCGAACAGTACCATCCTGCTACAAGCTGGTCACACCTACTCGGGAACCTACACACTGCCCGCCAAGACCGGCAACGGCTGGATCGTGATCCGCAGCAATACGACAGATGCCCAGCTGCCCGCCGCCGACCAACGCATGACGCCCGCTTTCTCATCGCTGTTGCCCCGCATTGAAGCACCGGCCGGGCAGACCGCGCTCACCTTCCTCAGCGGCGCACACCACTATTACCTTATGGGTTTGGAGGTGACCACAACGGGGTATTCGTTCGACCTGATCCGCGCGGGTGACGGCACACAGAACACCTTGGAATCGTTGCCGCACGATATCGTCTTCGATCGCATATACATCCACGGCCACCCCACACTGGGCACCAAGCGGGGCATCGCGCTCAATAGCGCACGCACCGCGGTGGTCAACTGCCACATCAGCGATTGCAAGGGCGAAGGACAGGACACGCAAGCCATCTGTGGGTGGAACGGCCCCGGCCCGTTCAAGATCGTGAACAATTACCTCGAAGGCAGCGGTGAGAACGTGATGTTCGGCGGCGCCAACCCCGATATCCAGGACCTTGTACCCTCGGACATCGAAGTGCGCAACAACCACTTCTTCAAGCCGCTGAGTTGGAAGGAAGGCCATCCTGACTATGCAGGAACACCTTGGTGCGTGAAGAACATCTTCGAGCTCAAGAACGCACAGCGTGTGCTGGTGGAGGGTAACATCCTGCAGAACAACTGGGCCGATTGCCAGAGCGGCTTCGCAGTGCTGATCACGCCGCGCACGCAGAGCGGAGCCTCGATGTGGAGCAGGGTCACCGACGTCACATGGCGTTACAATATCCTGTTGGGCAGCGACGGCGGCTACAACTTCAGCGGGCACGATGACCAGTTGGATAACCCGGTGAGCACACGCATCCTGATGGAGCATAACCTGGCTTACGACATCAGCAATGTGAACAAGATGTACCAGTTCCTCAACGGCACAGAGCACCTCACCATCCGCCACAACACCAGCCTGAATGCGGGTACCACCACCAGCGCTGCTGGCGACCCCACGCTCTTCCTCACCTTCCAGGACAACATCTGCGGCTTTGGCAACTACGGTGTGTGCGGCACGGGTGCAGGCTGTGGGAACGGCACCATCAACACCTACTTCCCGGGTTCCACGTTCTCGCACAACGTACTTATCGGTGCACAAGGCGGCCCCAATGGAAACCCTTCGTAATATCCGCCCGACCACTGGTTCCCCGCAGGGTTGACGCCCGTGGGCTTCGTGGATGCCGCCAACAACGACTACGCGCTGCTGCCCACCAGCCCTTACTACGGTGCGGCTTCCGATGGCACCAACATCGGCGCGGACATCGACAGCTTGAACAGCTACATCGCGAACGTGCTCACCGGTGAATGGCCCAGTTGTGCGGGCATCATCACGGGGACGAACGAGCCAGCACGGGAAGATCGCTTCGTGGTCTTCCCCAATCCTGCCAATGGAATGGTGCAGGTGCATTCATCCGGAAAGGACACAGGTGGCGTCATCTCGATCATGGACCCGACCGGCCGTGAGGTGATGCGCGTGGATAAGCTCGAGCAGCGAACCGTGATCGACCTATCGTCCGTGGAAGCTTCATTCCTTCTTGTGCGCTTGGCGGATGTACAGGGGAACATCTTGGGAACGTAGAGGCTGGTGCTAGTGCATTGAGCCCCTGAACGGTAACCACTTCTTTCCAAAAGGGCGTTGGTCCTTCGGATCCCCTGCGCAGTGGTATTGTCCTTCTCCAACGCACAACGCAGGCCTTCTCGGGACCTGCGCTGCACGGAGAGAGGGATGATCTACTTGTTCAACACGAACCGCAACCCGGCCGTGATATACGAGTTGTTGATGCGCGGATTGGTGTTGATGCCATCGCCGTTGAACATGTTCGTCATGCCCACATCGTATCCGGCATCGATGAAGAGGAAACGGTATTCAGCACCGGCACCAAAACCGAGGTACCACTGGGTGCTGCGCGTGGTGAAGCTGAGCGAATTGTTGTCCGACTCCGTCCTGAGGCCGATCAGCGCTGTAGGACCGCCGGTCACGTACAGATTGAAGTCCTTCCCATCCACGGGTTCGAACAAGCGGATACCACCCATCAACGGGATACGCAAAGCTTTGCTGGTGTAGCGAGATTCCGTTTCGATGCCATTGGGCGTTCCATCCTGACCGACGCCTACGGTGGTGTAATCCAGGTTGCGGATCTGCATGTAGATGCCGGGCTTGATGAAGAAACGGTTACCCAGCAACAGCTCGATGCCGTACTGGTAACCGGCGCGACCTTTCCAATTGTCGCTGCCGTCGGCATCCACCTTGCTGCCAGAGTAGCCGCCACCGAGGCGGATCTCTTGGGCTTGAAGTGTGCCTACCGCAGCGGCACAGAGGATGAGAAGAAAGGCGAATGTTCGGGTTGAACGCATGTGAGTTGTGTTGGTGATGCCGGGAAAGATCCTTGGCGTTGCCTATTGTTCAAGATCCTGTCCACGTTGTAGGAAGTGCGCGAACACGAGCGTAGGCAGGTGTGCGCAACATCGGCTGCACTAGTCTCCCGTGGCGCGGGCCACTTGTACACATTCAGCGGGGTCGGTGGTACTTCGAGTGGATGGTCACCAGCATTCGGGTGTCGCTTGCCGTTATTGGGCAGTTCCCGCCCGATGGGATGTTCCGCGCGCCGATGTCGCCCACATCGGTGCTGGCCGTTCCTTTGTGCAATGCGAATCCTTTCGTTCCTCTGGCTAGTTGGTTGTACCGCATACCTGCACGCCCAGACTTGGCAACCCGTAGGCACGGGCGCCAGTTCCTCCGTGTACGCCTTGGAGGTGTTCAACGGTGAGCTCTACGCGGGCGGGGTTTTCACCGAGATCGGCGGGATCAACGCGAGCTACCTCGCACGTTGGAACGGCAGCGCTTGGGGGCCTGTGGCCAACCTCATCTCGTTCATGGCTGCCGATGGTCTTCATGCCAACGACACGGCGCTCTTCATCGGCGATGGTGGTCGCGTGCGCTATTGGAATGGCACGGGACTGTTCAACCTGACAGGGAACAACAGTTCGTCGTTCAACAGCACGGCGTACGCCATCACGCATTATCAGGACACGTTGTACTGCGGCGGCTTCTTCTCTTCGCCTTTCGCGCGCGTGGCCAAGTGGAACGGCACCAACTACGAGTCGCTCACTTCCGGGTGCAACGCGCAGGTCGGTGTACTTACGCCCTTTGAAGACCAGCTTTTCGTAGCCGGGAATTTCCAACTAGCCGGTGATTCCTTGGTGAACCGCACCGCGCTGTGGAACGGTCAGGAATGGAACCGCATGGGCGCGGGTGTCAACGATGATGTCTTCGTGCATTGTTTCTTCCAGGACACCCTGTACATCGGTGGGCGTTTCACCATGGCCAATGGTCAACCGGCCAGCCGTGTCGCCAAATGGAACGGCAGCCAATGGGTGCGCGTTGGCGGTACGTTGAACAACTACGTGACCGGCATGGCCGTTTATCATGATCAACTCTACATCGGCGGCGACTTCACCAACCCCAGCCGCATCGCACGCCTCGAAGGCAACTCATGGGTCCCCGTTGGCACCGGCTGCAACGATCGGGTGATCACCATGGATGTGTACAACGACACGCTCTTCGTCGGCGGTGAGTTCACCATGGCAGGGGGTATCGCGGCAAGCCGCATCGCGAAGTGGCATCTTCCTGCACGACCTGTTGCAACATTCGATGCACAGAACACGACGACCTGCGTTGGCGAGTGCAACACCTTCACCGACCTATCACCGAACGGTGTGGCTTCGCGCCTCTGGCAATTCCCCGGCGGCACGCCGGCCACGAGCACGGACAGCGTGGTCACCGTCTGCTACACCGAGCCCGGTACTTACGCCGTAACGCTCACCGTCTCCAACGCAGGCGGCACGGATGCTTCGACCGATGAAAGTGCTCTACTCGTTGAAGTGTGTACCGGAATGGATGCGCAAGAGGATGGAACCTCCTTCCGCATATGGCCCAATCCCGCACAAGGAATGCTCGGCGTGGAATGGGACGGACAAGCACCGATCCGTGCAACGCTTTTCTCTTCGATCGGTCGATCACTGAACACCTTCCTGCTTCAACCCGGAAGTAATGCGTTGGATCTTCACGGGCTACCTGCTGGCAGCTACATCCTGCGCACGGATGATCGGAAGACGCAACGCGTGGTGTTGATGCGGTGAGCGATCGCAGATCGATCAGTCCAACAGCATCGGCACCACCAGTTCCACGCGCTCCACATTCAAGTGGGTCTCGTGACCAACTGAGGTGGAACACTCCGATGGTCAACAAGCCCTCATGGTCGCTTACACACGACGCCCCTACGCCAACGATCACCACCCGAACGTCAAGTAGAACAGGCTCTCATGCGCACCCCACTCCAGGTAGGCGGTGTATCGACCATACGGCAGTTCGGTGATGTCCACCCACTTGCTGGTCACCCCATCAACGGGCATGTCCACGCGCAAGCTCATCGCCTCGCTCGCCACACCGATGCTGTCCTGTAGGTACAGCTCGAAGCGCGTGCCTGGGCCGCTGGTGGGGAATTCCAGTAGGTGATGCCCATAGTTGGGGTCACGATCGATGTTGATGGACAAGGGTCCGGTACGCAACCCGTCCATCTCAAGCGTGAACGAATGGCGGGCGGTGTCGTAGACCGCGAGTACCTCGGAGCGCTGTTCCGCCCAGAGTGCGTCGAAGCGCTCCGTAAGCGCAATGATGCTCGGCTCCTGCACAAGATCGATATTGGTGAACCAACCCTTGCGGAACGGCAGCAGCACAGGTGGGCGCGGCGGCACACCCAGCTTGGCGGTGCGCTCCAACATGAGCGTCTCCATGCGCCCGTCCAGGTTCAGGTCCACGATCATGGTATCGGCTCCGCGGATCACGATCAGCTTGTTGTCCGGGTAGCCCAGAACCCGAGGCATTTCCACCACCATCAACGGAGCGCCATTCACTTTGATGCATTGGGTCCACGTGCGCGGCTGACCGGGATGATGGACAGGCCAGCGCGGATCGGTCACGGTCCAGTATTGCCCGCGGGCGATCGACTCCACCCGATAGTCGCCCTTCAACGGAACGAGCTCGAGTCCATCCTCGAGGAAGGCGTAGTTGTAGCGGAAGGATGAACGGTCGAACTGCGCTCCCGCTTGGGCCGAGACGGTGAGGAGCAGGGCTGTGAGGAGGTGGCGCATCGGGCTACGGTACACCGAAGTCGGATAGAGGTTCGTGCCCGAAGGAGCTATTCCTCATCGGAACCCTCGAACACCGGTTTCTCCAAGGTGGGCGTACCACCGATGTAGCGCGCCAACCAGCTCTGCACCTCCCAGTTCCAGTGGATGGAATTCTGCGGCGAGAGTATCCAGTGATTCTCATCCGGGAAGATCACCAATCGCGAAGGCACACCCATGCTCTGTAATATGCCGTAGAGCGCCGTGCCGTTGGCATAAGGCACTCGGTAATCCTGTTGTCCATGCAGGATCAACATCGGCGTCTTGAAGTTCTTCGCATAGGTGACGGGGTCGTTCTTGCGCATGCCCTCGGGGTTCTTCCACGGTGTGCCGCCCAACACCTGCGTGAAACTGTAGGCCGTGAGATCCGCGCCGTACTGGGTGATGAAGTCGTTGACACCAGCATGGTTCACGATGCAGGCGAAACGATCCGTATGTCCTTCGGCCCAGGCAGCCATGTAACCGCCATAGCTCGCACCTGCAGCAGCGATGCGCTTCGGGTCGATGTTCGGGAAACGCTTCAGCAAGTGGTCGGTGCTGCGCAGGATGTCGTCCAAAGGCTTCACGCCCCACTCGTTCAGAATGCTCTGTGCGAACCCTTGGCCGAAACCCGTGGAGCCGTGACGGTTCACCCAGGTGACCACGTAACCCGCCGCAGCGAAGGCGTGCGCATTCCAACGGTAGCTCCAACTGTCGCGCACCATGGTATGCGGGCCGCCATGCATCAACTGCACCAGCGGGTAGCGCTTCGCCGCATCAAATCCCGGTGGTAGGATCAACCAGCCATGGACCTTGTCGCCTGCCGCGCCGTCGAACCAATAGCTCTCCACGTTGCCCAGGTCGAGTTGCTCCACCAAGGCTTGGTTGAAATGCGTGAGTTGCCGCACCGCACCGGTCGTTCCATCGAGCGTGAACACTTCATTCGGTCGGCTCGTGTTGTCGTTCAAGAAGACGATGCGACCGGCTTTCACCTGCAGTTCGGTGGAAGTCCCCTCCTTGTATACCGCTGTGAGCCCGCGACCATCCGCTTGCATCTTGAAGATGGGAACAAGGCCTTTCTCTTCCGCCGTGAACCAGAGCGTGCCCGCGTCTGCCGCCTGCTTCACGCCTTGTATGCTGAGGTCGATCGCCTCGGTGAGCACTGTGTTCTTGCCCGTGGTGGTATCGTGCCGCCACAATTTCCCGACCTCACCGCTTCCGCACGGCTTTTTCGTTCGCGTGAAGAGCAGCGACCTCCCATCCGGCGCGAACGTGGGGCCGCTATCATTGCCGGGATTCTCCACCGTGATGTTGCGCATCATGCCGGATCCGTCGGTCGGGATCATGTACACGTCGCTGTTCGGGCAGTCGCTGTACGGCGGGGGTGTGCTGTTCAGCGCAAGTGCCACTTGCGCTCCATCGGGCGACAAGTCGTAGTCCACGCTGCCGCTGTAGTGGAACAAGCGACCCCAATCCGGTGTGAGGTCGGTGATCTCCTTGGTACCGAGACGCACCAGGAGCAACCTGTTCGCCAAGCTGTCCGTGAGCCAGTGATCCCAGTAGGCGTAGGTGCGATCCTCGGTGATCTTCGCTGTCATCTTCACCTCTTTGCGGCGCTTCACCTCCTTTTCCATGGCACTGATGTCCGTCTTGCTCCACGTACCGCCCATACGCGGAACGCACGTGGTGGCCACGACCACACGCTCGCCATCGGGCATCCACTTCACGTTGGAAAGTGCGAACGGCAATTCGATGACCTTCTCCGCTTCACCGCCGTCAACCCGGATCACGTACAGCGCGGCAGCTTGATCATCGCCGCGTTTGCTGGTGAAGGCGATGCGCATGCCATCGGGGCTCCATACCGGTGCACCATCATTGGCCTGTGCAGTGGTCAATTTGCGGGGTTCGCCACCCGCCGTGGGCACCAACCAGATGTTGGCCGTGCTCTTGTTCTCCTTGATGTCCCACTCCTGCACCACGAAGGCCGCTGTGCTTCCGTCCGGCGAAAGCTCCAAGTTGCTCAGGCGCTTCATGGCCCACAGGTCCTGCGGGGTAATGAGGCGTTTACCGGATGTTTGGGCGAACAGCAAGAGGGGCACGAGTGCGGCCATGGTCAAGACCATGCGTACCTGGTGGAATGCGGTCGGGCGGAGAGCGTTCATGGTGTGGGGTGGTGCGGAAGAGCACTGCAAGGAACACATCATCCGGCGAATCGGGCCGCTTTGCCCCTATCGCTCGACCCAAGGTCAATACGATCCGCTTTGGCGGAACACGTCAGATCAATCCAACATCATCGGCACCACCAGCTCCAAATGCTGCACATACGGATGCCGTGCCAGTTGATCCAGCTGACCGATCAAGAAAGGGCCGGCCAGCCCCGAGACCGGCTTCGCTTCCACACCGTGGTCGCTGAACGCAGCCGAAAGCATCGTCTCGTCCGCGTAGCCGGAAGTGGTTTCCGTCAACCGGAAGCCGAAGCGATCAAGCAGCCAATTGATCTTCAGTACATAGCCAAAGGCGACCTGCTCATTCATCGCAGACCCATAGAACGTGATCCGGACGATGCCCGTGTACTGGTGCTGCTCGGTCATGCTCAGCCCAGCGTGCGGCGTTACACCAACCCCCTCGTGAAGATGGCGCTTCTGGTGCTCGGCATAGAGCCCCGCCGCTTTAACCGTCGGGTTCTTCCGCACCGCTTCAAGCTCCGCATTGTGGTGCAGCTTGAAAGTGCCGCCGTTCTTCAGCCGCAGGTAGGTGCAAGTATGGGGCTCACAGACCAGACCGTGTTCCGCGAACCACGGTCGCAAGCTGTCCTGCCGCACGCCATCGCGGTAGTCCACTTCCAAGCGCCGCTCATCGAAGACCAGCCGAGCCTGCCGATGTCCTTCATCGATCAGATGATACGGCCCGCTGCGCATCGTCACCCGCATCGTGTCGGGCAAGGATCCGAACCACTGGCAGCCGTACAGCGCTTTGCCGGAGGCTTTCACCTGCAACGCATCATAGCCCTCGGGGATCTGCTCGAAGGTGAAGTCGCCACTCGCTTTGCTGGCCGGTTTCACGGCGCGGTCGCGCGCATCGCGCAGGCTCACCTTGGCATGCGTCAGCGGGTTGCCCTCTTCGTCGTGTACCCGTACCACCAAGCGTTGCGCGGAGACGACCTGCCAGGCGAACAGGCAGGCGGATACGATCAACACGGACCGAGTGATAAGCATGGCGGCTTCTACAGGTGTCCTTCAAGTGGTCGCGTAAGGCGCGCGGGCTCTTCCTTATGATGCACGAAGGAACGAGATCGCACACCCACCGATGGGATCTCGCGTGGTCGGTCGTTCACGTACCGGCGGAAATACGTGAGCCATTCCAGCACCCTCAGCGCAACTTCAACGCGAACGTGCCGCTGTTCCCATCCCCTACCAGTTCCACCGCATGATCGCCCACCGGCCAGTCGCTGATGTCCAACCAATAGTTCACATCATCGCGTTCGTCCGTATCCAGGATGACCGGTTCCTTCTGCTGATCGCTCTGGTAGGGATGGAAGGTGATCGTGTAGCTCGTCTTGGTACCCCACAGCGGAAAGTGGACGAGGTGCGTTCCGCAATAGAGTGAACGCAGAAGCCACACATCGCGGTGCTTCGTTTCCGGTAGCTGAAGATCCGCAGGCACCAGCACTTCCTGATGGCAGGTATCCGTGTTCAACTGTGGTATCACGCGTTCCTCGTTCATGGCCTTCTTCCACAGTGCATCGAACTGCTTCGTCAGATCCACGGTACGCGCATCAATGGTGCTTTGGCCTTCTTCGGTGGTAAAGTAGTCCTTGCCATACCGGATCCCGGTGGGAAGGAAACGGCCCTTGCGGAACGGGATCACCACGGGTGGCCGTCGCTCACCGTCATTGATCTTAGGCCGATCGTACCCCTTCATCGGTGGATAGTACACCGAGAGCTCCACCACCATGGTATCCACCCCGCGCACCACCACCACCTTCACATCGGGCTTGTCCTTGTCGCGCGCGGGGGTGGCGGTGAAGGCCGGCAACGGCGCACTGAACAACGGCCGCATGCGCAACATCTCTTCCGGCTGCGGGACCACCGGATACTGCGAGGGCGAATATGTCCAGTGCTGACCTGTTTGGATGTAGTACACCTGATAGGCACCCGACAACGGCACCAACACGCTGCTGTCCTCCACAAAGGTGTAGCGCGTCCAGTACGGTTGCTGATCCGGATCGGGGCGCTGGGCGAGCAGGTCCTGTGTGATCAACAAAGCGAGGAGCACCAGGCAGCGCATGGTCGAAGGTACCGCCCGGTTCATGGCGCCACCACTGTGAAGGCGGACCCGACCAATTCCTGATCGCCGACCAGCAGGATCACCGCGCGGTACTCACCCGGCTTCCATGGCCGGCCGCGCCCGGGCATGGCGACGTGTCCCGGTATCAGGGCCACGGTATGCTGCATCCACTCCGCGCTCGGCATGCCACAGCAAAGCTGCACGTTGCAGGGCGGCAAGTAGTCCGTCCACGCATCGCCTTCTTTCCGCTGGAAGCCGTAGAGGGGTGTGCCACCACCGCAGCTGCCGTCCAACTTCACATGTCCGGTGATGGTCACCACGATGGTGTCGGTCACGAAGTAGGTGTCCGGCACCGGCTTCCCCGAACGGATGGGCCGGTGGACGATCGCAGGCTTTATCGGTTGTGGCCAATACGTGGGCGGGTCCACGGGTTGCGCACTGACCAGCGTACACAGCAGGAAGGGAATGAGGATAAGGAGGGTGCGCATGATCGGTGCCGCCTGTACGACGAACATCGGTACACGCCAGCCCCGTGCAGGTTCGATCATCACTCGCCACAACATGTCGCATTCGTTCAATGCCGCGGCCTGCCGGCCCCACCAGTTTTGCACCATCAAACCACACACCCATGAAGACCTACGGATTCTTCGACATCCTGTCCATCACCGATGAGCAGGGCATGCAACAGTACCGCGAACGCGTGATGGCCACCGTGGACCGATACGGCGGCCGCTACGTGGCCATCGGTGGCCCGCTCGAGGTGATCGAGGGCGAGCAACGACCCACCTTCCCGGTGATGATCGAGTTCCCCAGCATGGAGCAGGCCCAACGGTGGTACGGCTCGCCCGAGTACGCCGACCTCAAGGCCCTCCGCTTCCGCAGCGCCACCGCCAACGCCTTCTTCCTCCAGGGCATCCAATAACCCCCACGCCATGCGCACCCTCCTCTTCCCCGCACTCCTCGGCCTGCTCGCCGCCTGCCACACGCCTGATGCACAGCACGCACCGCCCACCACCGCACCCACCGCAGCCGTTACCGCGCCCGAAGAGACCCTCGAGGCCCGCCAGGAACGCGGCCGCTACCTGGTGGAGATCATGGGCTGCAACGATTGCCACTCGCCCAAGCTGATGGGCCCCACCGGACCCTACCCCGATCCCGGCCGCCTGCTCAGCGGACATCCCGCCGCGCAGGCCCTGCCCGCCGTGCCCAAAGAGGCGCTCAAGGATTGGGCACTCTTCGCCATGGGCAACACCGCCACCGTAGGGCCCTGGGGTGTGAGCTACGCCGCCAACATCACCAGCGATGCATCCGGCATCGGCAACTGGAGCGAAGAGCAGTTCGCCAACGCCATGCGCAAAGGCTGGTGGAAGGGCCTCGAAGGCTCGCGTCCGCTGCTACCGCCCATGCCCTGGCCCAACTTCACCCGCATGCCCGATCCCGACATCAGCGCCATCTACGCTTACCTGATGAGCACCACGCCCGTGGAGAACGTGGTGCCCGCGCCCGTGCCGCCTGACCAGCTCTGACATATTAACTTGCCATGGCCATGGAGATCACCTACCAGGAGCACGCGCCCGCACCGGCCCTCGCGCCCTTCGTGGACCGCTTTTGGACCTTCACCACCGGAGGCACCGAGCGCGACATCACGCCCGAGCAATGCTGCATCCCGCTGGGCATGTCCGAGCTGATGCTGCACCTGCACGGCCCGCACAGCGCCGGCCTGTTGCACGGTCGGTGGACCACCTTCCCGCGCGTCTACTTCACCGGCATCGCCCTGCAGCCCCTGGTGTGGACCATGAACGGTGCCAGCTCCATGCTCGGCGCCCGCCTCAAGCCCGAGGGCATGTTGCGCCTCTTCCGCCTGCCGCTCGATGGCATCTGCGATTCGTACGCCGATGCCTGGCCCCTGCTCGATACACGTGAGCGCCGTGCCATGGACCACATCCTCTGCAGCGCGGGTCCGCAGGAGGCGGTGCAGCGCTTCGACCAGCTGCTCTTCGCACAGCTGGAGCAGCTGCCCGCCGTGGAGGACCGCTTTGTGCAGGCCCTGCTGCGTATGCGTGCCCAGGGGCACACGTGGGACAAGGCCGCCGTGAACGATGTGCTCTTCGTGGGCGACCGCCAGATGCAGCGCCTCTTCAAGGCACGGCTGGGCCTCACACCCAAGGCTTACTTCAAGCTCATGCGCTTCCGCGAGGCCTACGACCGTTCTCGCGCTGCCTGTCGGGTGGACTGGATCGGCCTGGCCACCCTGCTCGGCTACAGCGATCAGGCCCACCTGATCCGCGACTTCAAGCACTACGCCGGCGCCACCCCGCAGGCCTTCCTGCAGCAGCCCCTGCCACGCTTCCAGCGGCCGGTGGCGTGAGGGGGTGAATGGACGACCGATCGTCAGGCGGTGCGCCCTTGCTCATCCCGCGCTGCGTGAACCTCCGCTCAGGAGCGACAAGGGAACGTGTGACTTGAGCGACGCCAAAGGGTGCTGGTGTGCAGCCATCCATTACCGGACGGACAAGGCCATTCTGATCGATGCAACAGCCCCCGCTCTGGCGGAGGCTGTTGTTCTTTACGCGCTGTGGTTGGAAGCGCTACACCCTCGGCCGCGGCAGGTCCCAGGGCTTGATGTTATGGCCGGGGATGCGCCGGACGCAGATCCTCAGCACAGTACTGGTCCAACCGGTCCATCTGTACAAGCTGCTCGGTGAAGTACTTGCCGTAGTCCACGAAGGATGAGCTGCGCCACCTGATGGGGCACCACCCAGGTGACGATGATATCCCCGTGCAGAATGCCCACCCGCACGTCGTTGTTGTCCAAGCAGTGCTCCGTACCGAAGGACATGTTCTCACGGATGAATTCCTTCAGGCGCGTGCAGCCATCGACAGTTCTATTGAAGCGATCGAAGTATTGCTCCACTACGTGCAGCGGACGCGTGCCTCAACCGACCTTGCGTTGGTGCTGGTCCGGCAGATCGGTGGCCTTCATCTCCTTCAACAGCTCGGCACGCTGGCCCAGGGACATCCCCGCCAGCAAGCGTTCGAACTCCAGGCGCTCCTCCAATTCGTGCTGGTCGGGGAAGAAGTGGCCTTGGTCCACGAAGGTGGCCAGGTAGGTCAAAGGCTCTTCCTCATCGCGTACACCCAAGAGCCAGCCCTGACCCACGCTGATGATGTCTTCCACCTCATCGGCCATCAGGTCCACGGTGTGTGCACTGTACATGTGGTTGGCGAGGAAGAATTGACGCAGTCGATCCTCGGCGCTTACATCCGGACTGAAACGCTCGCTATACTGATCGAAGATGTGCTTGCTGTAATGGAATGCCGTGCCGTTGGACCAATTCAGGTACAGCGCCCGCATGCGTCGGTCCCTGCCACGGTACCAGCAATAGTGGAACGTCTGGATGCCCGCCTTGCAGTACCGGAGCACCACCATCCACGAGTTGTGCGCAGGGGATGTGTATTCGTGGATCTCCACCAACACGGCCTTGCGGTCGCCTTTGCGATGGCGACGCGCCAACACCTCCTTGGCGCGTTGCATCTTGTTCTCCACGGATCGCAGGTCCGCCCGTGCTTCGCGGAGCACCTCCAAGGGGGTCATGCCGGGTAGGATCATGGCTGGCTGGTTCGTGGAGCGCGCAGCACAAGGGCTCGCTATCGGCTCCGGGGGTGTTGTTCGTGGTCGGTCATTCTTCGGTTCAGTCTCCTACAACTTCACTTACGCCGCGCGGCCCAGAACGAACTGGCTCTTGCGACTTTCGCCCGTTGGGCCCATCGCACTTACGCAGAACCAGTAGGGTTTGAAGGGGACCAGGTCTTGCACGGTATGGTACACCTTGCCGGTGATCGCCTGCAAGGTCCATGGTACATCGACTGCGGATACTGGATCCACGTCTGTCATGTAGAGATAGTAGCCACGCCGACCGTGGATGCCGGACCACCGCAGGCTCACCGCGCCGCTGCGCCACGACATGCGGGCAGGTCCCATTTGTGGGACGCCCACGTCGTGGATACGTTGTGGCGTACGCGCCATCGGAAAACCACTTTGCGACAGGATCACCGGATCACCAACGGCTACCATGCGCACGTAGTCGGCCAGTTGGCGCAATAGGTTCTTGCAGGCTTCCGTCATCTCATCTCGCCTCTTCCTGTCCACAAGGCTGCCATCCGTAGCTGCCGCAATAGCCGCCTCATAACTCATCCGCTGCACCTTCAGATCGGCCATGCTCACCGGTGGCGCGGGGAAGTGGGCATTGCCGTCCATGCACTGGTGCACATTGGACATCAAGCCAGCTACTCGCGTAGGGGTCAGCGTTTTCAATTCCAGTTTGATGTTCGCTTTCATGGGTTGCGGGGGTATTGTTCGTGCCCAGAGGGTTTCTACCCACTTGGTACGGAAGGCGCTACCGCACGGTTGCACATGGCTCCCCACCCTGCCTGGTGTGCACGACCGCCCGGGCAGGTGGTAGGTCACACCCCGCCCGGTGGTAGCTCTCTCCCAGAGCGGTGGTTGGTGGTACCCCTTGGGTTGCTAGGTGGTTCCCGGGCAGGTGGTAGGCCGCTCCCGCAGGCGTGGTAGATAGCACCCCTTCGGGTGGTAGGTGCCTCCCGCAGGGATGGTGCCTTGCTTCCGCGCAGGTGGTAGGTCACACCATGGTAGGTGGTCCTTTGCTCCCGTGCTGGTGCTGGTCGGCTCCCGGCCAGGAGGTAGCTGGTACCACTCCAGGTGGTAGGTCACACCCGGCTAGGAGGTGCTGTGCTCCCGCAGGGGTGGTCATATGCTCCCAACCGGGAGGTACACGGTACCCGGGCAGGCAGTGGTCAGCTCCTAGGCAGGAGGAAGGTCACACCCGACCAGGAAGAAAGTCACACCCCAGCGGATGATGGTGGCTACTGTGGCGGGGATGTACTAGACGGCCGCAGGATGTCCCAACCACCAACACAGGCTCTGGGGCTGCCCTCGTACCCAGGAAACATTCCTTCTGGGCACGGACCACTGAAGAGCACCATGCCGCACCGCGATGGACCGATCGCATGCACCTGTGGATGATCTGTTTCAAACACGCACCCCGAACAGGTAGCCGACCAGCGCGGAGACCAACATGGCGATGGTGCCCCAAACGGTGATGCGGAGCATGCCCTTCCACACACCGGAACCGCCCGTACGCGCGGCGATCGCACCCAACACCATCAAGAAGACCATGGTGGACCCATAGAGCCAGAACTCCAGGCCCTGCACCGGAGCGAAGAGGATGACCAGCAGCGGCAACGCACCGCCCGCCGTAAAGGCCGCCCCGGAGGCCATGGCCGCTTGTATGGGTCTGGCCTTGGTGATCTCGTTGATCCCCAGCTCATCCCGGATATGCGTTCCCAACGCATCCTTCTCCGTCAGCTCAATGGCCACCTGCCGCGCGGTCTCCGGCTTCAACCCGCGCCGCTCGTAGATCTGCGCCAGAATGGCCAGTTCTTCCTGCGGCATAGCCGCCAACTCCTGCCGCTCCCGTTCTATGTCCGCCTGCTCCGTGTCCGTTTGCGAACTGACCGAAACGTATTCACCGGCCGACATGGACAAGGCACCTGCTACCAAGCCCGCGATCGTAGCGATCACGATCGGATCCCGCTCCACACTCGCCGCCGCAACGCCGATGGCCAAGCTGGAAATGGAGATCAACCCGTCGTTGGCCCCCAGCACAGCAGCCCTAAGCCAATTGCTCCGGTGCACGTAGTGGCTGTCCAGGTAGGTATCGATGTTCAGCATGGGCGCGCGCATGGTGTGTTGCGGTGAAGCTACACCGGAATGGCGGG
>DLGQ01000105.1:96185-104011 GCA_002482775.1 Flavobacteriales bacterium UBA7690
CGGGTGAGTACTTCTCGAAGATTGTGGTCCGGTGGTACTCGAGGTATTCCGGCTTGGGGCCCGCAGCCTCGGCGGGAAGGTGCAGTGGCTTGCCTTCGTAGGCTTGGAAGTGCTGGGCTACGGTCGCGTGAGCGAAGTGGTCGCAATATCTACTTTGCGGCGTGATGATGTTCAGCTTCCTCTCACTCGCATTGATGGCCTATCTGCTCTATGCGAATTTCGCAAAAGACAAGGGGAGCCACACGATGCCCAAGGTCGTACATGCGCTCGCCATGTCGCTCTTCGTTCTACTAGGCTCCGGTTCATTCAAAGCAGTGACGTCCCAGTTCCAACACTTCACCCGATTCAAGGAGCACTATTCCATTGGACTTGGACCAATACCAGCCGAGCTGAATTTCGCTGCGGCTTCGTTGGGTTCAATCACGGACCTCGTGCTTTTCTTGGCCGTGTTCAAAGCTGCTCAGCGTATTCCAACAGCCATCACGATCTTCCGGTTCACCTTGTTGGCCAGCATTCCCTTCGGTATCGTCAACGCTTATCGTGGGTACCTCAGCACCGACCTCTCTGCATCGCCCAACATAGCGTTGGTCATTGCAGCCGTCATGATCATCACACTCAAACTTGGCCTCTTCGTTCTGTACGGCTCCAGGTGGATGAATGCCTTCCTTGCCTCTCCGACCGGTGTGACCACTTCAGAGGATACCTGGAAGGAACAAGCATGAGCAGAGGAGAAGGTGCTTCCTCGGCCAGTCCAAATACATTGGCTTCGGTACATAGTCGGTAACGTTTGCGACAATCCCGACCTTCGACCTGATCACAACCACATGGCCGAAGACTGGACCCAGCAAGAGAATACCCACGCGCTCACGACCTACCTCACCATGATGCGCCGTGAAGTTGCGGGTGAGAAAGTGGTGAAGGCCCACGAGTACCGGCGCTTGCACGAAGAGAACACCAACCGTTCGGCCAAGGCCTACGAGTTCAAGATGCAGAACATCAGCGCTGTACTGGCGCTGAACGACCTGCCGTACATCACCGGACTTACACCGGCCGACGCCTACCAGAACCTCTTGGAGGAAATGCTGCTGGAGCGCTTGGAGAACGATCCCGCCGAACGCGCGATGGTGCTTTCGTATGGTAAGGGTCTGCTCCAGCGCTGGACACGCCCCGAAGCCACAGCGCAGCTACAGGTGGAAGCGCCACCCGCAGGCAGCGCGCCGCCCGAACCGAAGCGCACCTTCAAAGGATCGAAGATCGACCACGCCGCGCGGGAGCACGCCTGCCGACGTTTGGGACGATCCGGTGAAGAAGTGGTGCTCGCCTTCGAGCGACAACAACTGACCGCCGCAGGCCGCACGGATCTGGCCGAGGCCGTGGAACACATCAGCCGCACGGAAGGCGACGGCACGGGCTACGACATCCTTTCCTACACGCCCGAAGAAGCGAAGAAGTACATCGAAGTGAAGACCACCAACTTCGACAAGACCACCTCCTTCCTGATCACAGACAACGAAGCCGCGTTCTCAGCCACGCAACCGGAACACTACCACCTGTACCGGCTGTTCGAGTTCGGCTCAGGCCCCAAGCTCTACACCCTACGCGGCCCTATCGAACAAACGTGCTGGATGGTGGCCAAGCGGTTCGAGGCGGGGGTGAGGTGAGTTGTCGTTTCGGATAGGACGTGCCCCGGCTCAAATGCAGCCGGGTCCGGCTTTCCGCTGCTGCTCCTCGGCCGGATTACCGGCCTGTGGGGCATTCGCTCCAATCCGTCACGCGAAATGCGGATCACGGTTATATTGCAACTTCGTCATCTGACGGAAAATGTAGCGAGACACGAATGAGCGCTAAGGACCAAGCAGGAGAGTTGTTCAACGCTGGCAAGTATGCCGAGGTGATTCCATTGTATCGCGGGATAGTCGAAAGCGACCCTGCGGCTCTGAACGCTTGGCAGTGTTTGGTAATGAGCCTTCGCAATACCCAAGCCTATGACGCTGGCGTCGAGACGGCGAAAGCAGCGCTGAAGGTCCATGGACGATCAGCCTGGCTATGGCGCGAATTGGCAAACATGCTCGTCAAACATGATCGGCTTGATGAAGCGCTGAAAGCCTTGGACCAAGCAAAGCGGATAGAGCCGGGATCCGAGTGGCTTTGGCGTTATCTGGCCCAACTGCACAAGGCACGGAAACAGCCAATACTCGAGGCAGAAGCCTTGGAAGAGTTGGTTGAACTAGAAAAGGCGAGTGCGGCAGACCTCAACAGGCTTGGCATCATACACCATGACAACAAGAACTACAGCAGGGCGCTAGAATTCTACCGCGCTTCAGCGGTTATGGAAGACTGGACGGCACCCCACTTCAATATGGGATTGGTCTATAACGACCCCGAGGTTTCCCAGGACGCTGATGCGGCGGATGCTTACCGCCGAGCGCTTCTGATAGACGCCACATACCAAAAGGCCAATGCAGAACTGGAAACCACGAAAGCCAAACTCATCCCCTTGGCGGTTCAAGCGCGAAGCCAAGCTGAGGGACTAGTCCGCAAAGAAGATCGCTATCAGCACTACCTCAATCCCTTTGATGTCCTGCAACTCGAACCTGAGGACGACTACGATAGCGTTGACCCCAAAGTGATCCAACGTGCCAAGAAGAAACTGCTACAAGAGCTTGAACTGAACGAGGGGAAAGTTGGCTGGCTCGATGATCAGACTGTGGATAAGTCAAGGGCCCTCATGATAGACGACGAACTACTGGACGAAGCGAAGCGCACATATCATCTGACCGTTGCCCGGAACAAACGCCTTTGCCGCTTCCTAACGCATGGGGATGTTGGCCACTTCCTCTATGCCGATGACTATTTCCCCGTTGATGCGCTAGCGCTATTGGATGAGGATGATGGGTTCCGCGCCTTTCTGAGCAAGCCTTTCGCCGCCCAGTACAATGCGCTGTTGACAAGGGCAATTGACAAACGTGCAATGGCGGTTGTTGAAGTTCTGTTCGATGGGCGCCGCTGGGTTGAGGTCGAAGACCTGGACAAGTGCCTCGCGGGTGCGTACAAACGCGCTGGGCAGCTGGTTGAGATCATGAAGCAGTTGGCTACTGAAAGCGAAAGTCGGTTGGTGGGCTTGCCCGAAGTCCAGAATGCTCTCACAGTGCATGACATTCCTGCGTTGCTCAATCTGCTACCCGTTCAGTTTCGTGGTCACCAAACACAAGTGGTCGGTGCGCTAAGATCAATGGCAATCAACTGCCACAATGCGCATCAGCAGACTGAAATGTCACGGGGCATACTTCTGTTGTGCAAGCAGTTCCACTTCAAGAGTCCGGAGTTGAACGAACAACTCAAGAAGGACTACGACAAGATCGCCGAATTAATCGCCCACAACGAGAAGTACAAGGACTTCCTCATCTGCTTCTTTTGTGGTAAGCGCCCCCCCAACGAATCCACCGGGATCAAGAAGACGATTTACGGCCCATCCAAGCGCAATTGGCTCGCGGGGACAATTGAATTCTCGTACACCGATGTCACTCTACCCCGATGCGAGATATGCAATCGGGTACATGCCAAGCGGAACGAGATCAAAGTACTCTACGGCGTTGGTGGGCTCGTGGTCGGCCTTGCCATTGGCGCGCTTGCAGACGGTCATTTCATTCTGGGAGCTATCATTGGTGGAATTGTCGGGTTTGTCGGCGGCGTCATCAAGGCTATCAGCTTCTACAAAGCGGAAGGGATCAAGGACGCGACGGATAGCACCTTGGCTCAGCATCCGTTACTTGCACAACGATTCAAAGAGGGCTGGTCATTCACCAAGCCTACTGCCTAGCACAACCGCACCTCATGACCATGGACGTCAAGATCATCGAGCCTCCGAAGGCACTGCTCTCCGCTCTTTCCCAGCTTTATGACCTAGAGCAAAAGATGTTGAAGCGGGACGACCTGACTTCCCTGCACCGGAATGTTGGGAAAATGAAGGATGCGTTCGAGGAACTCGGCTACCGAATCGAGGACCCGCAAGGACAGAGCTACAATGAGACACGAGTGGACTTGGAAGCGTCTATAGCAGGAAGCAGTACAGAGGATCTCGTGGTGACCGAAGTGATCAAGCCTATCATTCGCTATGTCATGCGAGACAGCAGCGGTGAGTACACCAAAGTCATTCAACGCGGTGTGGTCGTTGTCGAGACACGCATCAAGAATTGAGAACCATGAGCAAGACCATCAACTTCGGCATTGACTTGGGCACAACGAATTCGTTGATCGCCAAGTTCAACAAGGGGACTGTGGAAGTGTTCAAGAACCCGGTCGGGTTCAAGGAGACGCTGCCATCGTTAGTAGGATTCCGGAACGACCGTATCCTGATAGGAGATCAAGCAATGACCTACCTAGAACGAGAGCCGAAGAATGTCATTGGCTCCTTCAAAAGGAAGATGGGCACTTCGGAGAGCTTCAAGATTAAGTCGCTCGACCAGTCGAAGACGCCGATAGACCTCTCCGCATTGGTGCTCAAAGAACTTAAGACGTTCATCCACACGGGCGAAACCCCGGAAGCCGTAGTCATCACGATCCCGGCATCATTTGATATGGTGCAATCCAACGCCACTAAGGAAGCCGGTCACCAGGCAGGCTTCAAACAAGTGGTGCTCCTTCAAGAACCTATTGCCGCAAGTCTGGCCTATGCGAACAAGACCACTGGAAATGAGCTGAACAACAGCCAATGGATCGTCTATGACCTCGGTGGTGGCACGTTCGACGTCGCACTTGTGCGCATCGCGGAAGGTGAACTAAAAGTCATCGACCATGAAGGAGACAACTTCCTCGGTGGCTCTGACTTTGATGCTTTGATCGTCGAGCGCATCATTATTCCTGCGCTGGAAAAACGCGGTCGTTTTGACGACCTACCCAGTCAACTCAAAAGTGCGTCCGGGAGGCTGAACAAGAAATGGCCCGTCCTGCTCTATGCTGCTGAGAACGCCAAGAAAGTCCTGTCCACGAAGACCGCCGCAGAGATAGAAGTGGATGTTGTCGATGACTCCGATGAGGAAGTCAGCTTGGTGGTCAACGTAACCCGCTCCGACTTTGAGGCTGTAATCAAGGAGGCTGTGGATGCAACAGCGGAAATGCTCAGGACCATCCTCACCAGGAACTCACTCCAGCCAAACGACCTCAAGTTCGTTCTGATGGTTGGCGGATCCACATACATCCCGCTGGTCCGAAACAGGATCAAGGAACTTTTGGGTATTGCAGTGAACACCGACATCGACCCAACGAACGCAGTTGTGATCGGTGCCGCGTACTACGCGGGGAACAAGCCATTGGAACTTACGGAGTCCGCAACCCGGGCCACGCCCCAGAGCCAGTTGAAGTTGAAGTTCTCATACAACAAGGCCTCACAAGAAACCGAAGAGATGTTTTCTGCTAAGGTGGACGGCGATGTCGCCGGACTATCCTATCGGATTGTCAGAGACGATGGTGGCTATGATAGCGGGCTGAAGAAGCTCACTCCGCGCATTTCGGAAGACTTGCCGCTCCACCCGGATACCTACAACTGCTTTACACTCAAGATTCTCGACGAGCACAATGACAAGGTGCTAGTCGTGAACGAGCCGATCCAGATCGCCCAAGGCAAGTACAGTGTTGCTGGGCAGATGCTTCCGGACGACCTCAGCTTGGTGAGGGACAATCTCCAAGATGGCGACATAATACTTGATCCGGTTTTCACAAGGAATACGATCCTTCCGGCAAAGGCCAAGAAGACTGTCGAGGTGAGCAGGACGCTAATGCACGGAACCGAGGATGAAATCCGGATCATGGTTGTTGAGGGTCCCTCGTCAAACCATCCCTCGTCGAACAAATCCGTTGTCGTGCTGCCTGTCACAGCAAAGAGCCTAAAGCGTGACCTCCTCCGCGGTACAGAGATCGACCTGACTTTCGAAGTCTCGGAATCCAGGACTCTCACGGTGCATGCCTATATCAATCCCTCCGGACCGGAGTTTTCAGTTGATTCCTCACTCCAATTCAGACAAGTTGACGCCAAGGCATTGGCCGAGGAGATCGGTATGCTAGAGGAGAAGATCGAGCAAGAGAAGGCCGAAGCACTGGAGCATGAGAACTACGAAGTTGTAGATGTGCTGACGAAACTGAGCGGCCCAGTCCAAGAACTTCAAGGCGAAGCCGTGCTTCTCTCGATCGATGATGTGACGGACAACAAATACAAGCTCGAAGATCGCAAGCGTAGGATTGCAGAGGAATTACATCAAGCCACATCGACAAAGCGCATCGAGAGGCTCCGCGCGGAGTATGTTGAGGTCCGTGACGGCGTTAGCGAGATCGTTAAGGAAAGTGGAAACGACATCGAGAAGCGGCAGTTGCAGGAAATCATCAGCCATGAGCATGTGTTCATCAACACGAACAGCGCTCAGAGAATGGACGAGCACATCTCGAAGCTGCGCGGGTTGCAGTTCCAGATCCTCATGCGATCTCCTGACTTTCTCACCGGCTGGTTCCGGAGTCTGGTGACGAAGCGGGAGACGTTCAACGACCAAGTGCAAGCCAAGAACCTCATAGAGGCTGGGAAGCAGCACATCGAAGGCGAAGATTTCGACCGCTTACTTGAGGTGAATCGACGGCTCTTCAGCTTGCTACCCGAACGGGAGCAAGAATCAAAGGACATGCGCCACTTTACGGGAATCAGCTGACCTGCATCTGATGAAAGCCCTATCGAACGTCCATAAGGTCATCGTAGCGATAATCTGCCTTTCGCTGGCGCACGCAGGCAGCGCACAATCGTACTTGGGCCAAACGACCAAGCAAGTGAACCTCCGCGAAGGCCCAGGAACGGATTATCAAGTGCTGAGATCACTTCCACAAGGAAGCCAGTTGTTCGTGGTTGTTGACCAAACTGAAAATGACTTCTACCCCGTAGTGGACATTGGATCCAACGTTGAGGGTTACGTGCATCGATCCTTCGTCAAGCTCATCAGGATCCTTGAAGAAAACCGAGAAGGAGTTTTTACGCCAACCGGTAAGACCAGTAGCAACCTGGCCGAACTGGAGATCTACAATCGAACTGAACTGATCCTCACTCTGAAGATGGATGAGCAGACATACACGTTCAGACCGCATGAACGGACAACCTTGAAGGTTCAACCGAGGAGATACAGCTACCGCGCCTCCGCTCCGGGTGTACTTCCTGACTTTGGCAGCGAGACGATTGATTCCGGGACTGCCTACTCTTGGGAGTTCTACATCGTTACCCGATGACCAAGATCTTGAGCGTTGTCCTCGCTGGTCTTCTCCTTACATGCCTTGTGGACATGCCTTACGGCTACTACCAGTTTGTTCGATTCGCAGGCCTTGTTGGGTTCGCAGTCTTGGCGTACGACTCGTTCAAACGTCAAGAAGAGAGGATGGCGATCGTGCATGTTTGCCTTGCCTTGTTGTTTCAGCCGTTCGTCAAGGTGGCCTTGGGCCGCACAGTTTGGAACATAGTGGATGTTGTCGTAGCGATATTCTTGCTGGCATCCGTGTTCCTCAATCGGAAACGGAACTCCGCGTGAGCGATTGAAGCGGGTACCCCGCAGCGACGAAGGAGCGAGGAGTACGAGCGGAAAGCGCGACGGTGAGGCTTTGCGAACCGGCACGCCCTAATGACCTACATATTCCGTCTGTACTGCCCCCCCACCTCGAACATCGCCGCCGTAAGCTGCCCCAGCGAGCAATACTTCGTCGCTTCCATCAAGACCGCGAACATGTTCTCATTCCGGATCGCCGCCTCCTGCAATTTGCGCAGCGCCGCCTTGCCTTCTTCGGCGTAGGCTTGCTGCACGTTC